>JBOGLC010000170.1:0-10524 GCA_050746005.1 Terriglobales bacterium | reverse complement strand
GCGTTGGCCTATGGGTTGGATAAGAAAAAGGAAGAGATCATCGCCATCTACGACTTTGGTGGCGGAACCTTTGACGTCTCGATTTTAGAAGTGGGAGAAGGCGTCGTTGAGGTGAAGTCGACCAACGGCGACACGCATCTGGGCGGCGACAACCTTGACCAGCGGATCGTCGAGTGGCTGGTCGAGGAGTTCAAAAAGGACGAAGGCCTCGATTTGCGCGGCAAGGGCAACGAGATCGCATTGCAGCGCCTGCGCGACGCGGCGGAGCGCGCCAAGATCGAGCTTTCCACGACGATGGAGACGGAGATTAACCTGCCGTTTGTCACCGCCGATGCCAGCGGCCCGAAGCATCTGGTGAAGAAGCTGAGCCGTTCGAAGCTGGAGGCGATGGTGGATGACATCGTCAAGCGCTCGGTGGAGCCGTGCCGGTTGTGCATGAAAGACGCGGGGGTGGACGCCAGCAAGATCAACGAAGTGGTGCTGGTCGGCGGGCAGACTCGCATGCCGCGCATTCAGCAGCTGGTGAAAGACCTGTTTGGCAAGGAAGGCCACAAGGGCGTTAACCCGGATGAAGTTGTCGCGATCGGCGCGGCCATCCAGGGTGGCGTGCTCAAAGGCGAAGTCAAAGACCTGCTGTTGCTGGACGTGACTCCGCTGTCGCTGGCGATCGAGACGCTGGGCGGCGTGGCTACGCCGATGATTCCGCGCAACACGACGATTCCGACCAAGAAGACGGAAACGTTCTCTACCGCGGCCGACAGTCAGACTTCGGTCGAAGTCCATGTGCTGCAGGGCGAGCGGCCACTGGCGGCGCAGAACCGCACTCTGGGCAAGTTCCACCTGACCGGCATTCCACCGGCACCACGTGGAGTGCCGCAGATCGAGGTAACGTTTGACATCGACGCCAACGGCATCCTCAACGTGACCGCGAAGGACACGGCCACGGGCAAGGACCAGAAGATCACGATTACGTCGTCCTCCGGTCTGAGCAAGGACGAAGTCGAGCGCATGGCCAAGGAAGCCGATTCGCATTCGGCCGAGGACAAAGCCAAGCGCGAGGAGATCGACTCCAAGAACCAGCTCGACTCCATGGTTTACAGCGTGGAAAAGATGCTGCGAGAACAGGGGGACAAGATCTCCGGCTCGGAGCGGGGCGACGTGGAAAACGCGATTGCCGACGCCAAGAAGGCGCTGGAATCGACCGAAAAGGCGGCCATGGACAAGGCGCGCGAGACGTTAACGCAAGCTTCGCACAAGCTGGCCGAACAGATGTACAAGGCGGCCCAGGCCCAGACTCCAGACGCAGGTCCGACGCCGGACGCAAGTGCGGGACCGGAGCCTGGCGCCAACGGTGGACCCAACAAGAAAGACGAAGGCGTAATCGACGCCGAGTACGTGGACGTAGAAGACAAGAAGTAAGAAAGCTGTCAGCTATCAGCTCTCAGCTATCAGCAAAGACGGTGTGGGGCGGGTCTCTTGACCCGCCCGCGTTTTCGTGGCGCTGCTGTTTCGGGCGACTGCCGTGGGGAACATCCCGCCGGCGGAACTTCGGCGCTATGAATTTGGAGGGCGAGCGCTGGGGTTACATCCCCTTTTGTTTGAGCCCAGGGAGAAGGAAAATTGCAATTTGAAGTGAATGGTCAGGATTACTTTTTGAATTTCGCGCAAGACGAAGCCTACTGGTACGTCCTGGCGCCAACTCTGACGGGAGTGCAGCGCATTCCTGTCTACGTGGATTCGCCGGCCTATGAGCGCTTCGGTATTCTGGGTAAGAACCGTCATAATATTCAGAATTGAAGCGTGCCATAAGTCGGTTCGTACTTTGACCAAGCATGGCCACCACCCCGAAAAAAGACTATTACGAGATCCTGGGCGTAAAGAAATCCGCGTCGGCGGATGATGTCCGCAAGGCGTTCCGCAAACTTGCGCGGAAGTACCATCCCGATGTCAACCCCGGCGACAAGACCGCGGAAGAGAAGTTCAAGGCCCTGTCTGAAGCCAACGAAGTACTGAGCGATCCCAAGAAGCGGAAAATCTACGACCAGGTCGGCTTTTACTCCGACAACATCGATGCGGCTACGGCTGACGCCTATGCGCGGGCGGGAGGCGGTGCGCCCGGCCCGGGGGGCGGCTTTCCGGGCGGCCAAGGTGGGGCCGGCCCGCAAGGCACCAACTTCGATTTCGGCGGCTTCGATTTCACGGATATGTTCGAGAATGCCCGAGGCAGGAAAGCCAGCAGTTCGGGCTCAGGCAGCTTCCGCGATATTTTTTCCGGAATCTTCGGCGGCCGGGGTGGTGCCGCGCAGGAGGGTCCGGAGCCCGGGTCGGACCTCGAATATCAGGTCAATGTGCCCTTCTGGACCGCCATCCGCGGCGGTGTGATGCGTCTGAATATTACCCGGCGAGATACCTGTCCCCACTGTCATGGCCAGGGCTTTATCGATGCCGGCGGTACCTGCCCGGAATGCGGCGGTAAGGGACAAGTCACGCAGACCGGGGGTCGCATGAAGTTCAACGTGCCCTGTCCCAGATGCCACGGGACGGGAAAGAATATTTCGACCTGCCCCAATTGCCATGGCGCAGGCACGGTCGAACGGACCGAGCCGCTCGAAGTCAGGATCAAGGCGGGCACCCGCGATGGCCAGCGCATCCGCCTCGCCGGCAAGGGCAACGCCGGAACCCATGGGGGAGCGGCGGGCGATCTCTATGTGATCATCCGGACTGCGGACCATCCCATCTTCCATCGTGAGGGTGATGATATTCGCATCACCGTTCCCGTAAGCGCCACGGAGGCGGCTTTAGGGGCCAAGATTGAGGTCCCGACCATCGACGGACGCACCCTGCTCAAGATTCCGCCGGGCACTCAGTCGGGACAGAAGCTCCGCTTACGAGAGAAAGGCGTGCCCTCGGCGACTAAAGAGGGGGCTCGCGGCGATGAGATCGTCGAAGTGAAGGTTACCGTTCCCATGCCCCGGGACGAGCGCTCCAAGGAAATCCTGCGCGAACTGGCCAAATTGAATCCCGAAGATCCCCGCGCTGAACTTTGGAAGGACGTCTAGGATCAGTTGCCAGCTACTAGTTATCAGTTATCAGTCGCCAGTTCCTCCCCTGCCGCGGCATAAAAAATAATTCAAACAATATTTTCGCACTGCATCTAATTTCCAGTATGCTCACGGCTGCGAACTTGCTTCCAGCCGAATTCTGAAAGCGCAAGGATCGCCCCGGGAGGAAGCCGTCGAAATTGGCAACAGCTAGCGCCCCGCGTCAGAACTCCCAGCCTCCCTCTGCCGTCCCCAGCCGGAACAAATCGGTTCGCCTGACTCTCTGGCCCCTGGTGGCCGCCACCTTCTTTATGGTGTCGGGCGGGACCTATGGCACGGAAGACATCGTGCACGGCGCCGGGTACGGCAAGGGCATCCTTATCCTGCTGCTGACTCCGATTCTCTGGAGCCTGCCCACAGCGTTCATGATTGGCGAGCTTTCCAGCGCGTTGCCCTTTGAGGGCGGTTACTATGCCTGGGTTCGCCGCGCCATGGGGAACTTCTGGGGATTCCAGGAAGCCTGGCTCTCGCTGGTAGCTTCGATTTTCGACATGGCGATTTATCCCACTCTGTTTGTGCTTTATCTCGATCGCCTGTTCCCCTGGTTCGCCGAGGGGCACCGTGGCACGATGGTGGCTTTGGCGGTGGTTATTGTCTGTGCGCTCCTGAACATCGCCGGAGTTCGTGTGGTTTCCATGACTTCGCTGTGGCTGTTTTTTGCGCTCTCGGCGCCGTTCATCATCATTGTGGCCATTGCTCCTTTTAAGTTCGGGGCTCTCGCCCACGCCGTGACCAGGCCAACCACCTCCACCGTCGATATTCTCGGCGGCCTGATTATCTGCATGTGGAACTACATGGGATGGGACAACGCCTCCACCATCGCAACTGAGGTGGAGCGTCCGCAGCGGACTTATCCTCGAGCCATGCTGGCAGCGGTGTTGATCGTGGCCCTGAGCTACATCGTTCCGGTGGCCGCCATGTGGTTGACCGGGCTTTCGGCAAGCGCATGGGAGACCGGATCCTGGGCGGACATTGCCGGCATGCTGGGCGGGCCGTTGCTGCGCGCCGGCCTTGCCCTGGGAGGCATGATCAGCGGTTTTGGCATGTTCAGCGCCCTGGTCATGAGCTATTCCCGCCTGCCCCTGGCCATGGCGCAGGACGGCATGCTGCCGCGAGTCTTCGGCAAGCTGCATCCCCGCTCGCGCGCTCCCTGGGTCACCATTCTGGTTTGTGCTACCGGATGGGCCATGTGCCTGGGCCTGGGCTTCGAGCGTCTTATCATCATCGATATTCTGCTGTACGGCGTCAGCCTGAGCCTGGAGTTTTTGGCGCTGATCGTGTTGCGCATCCGCGAGCCCGAACTGCCGCGTCCCTTCCGGGTTCCGGGAGGTCTGTCCGGTGCGGTCGCAGTGGGAATAGCGCCTATGCTGCTACTCGGCTTCTCGGTCGTCAGGAGCGAAAACGCGCATGTGCTGGGAATGAGCGCCTTCACCTTTGGCATGCTGCTGATCGCCGCCGGAGTGGTTGCCTATTTCATCAATGTCACGCTCAAGCCGGCAGGTTGGGGCGCAGCGTCGGAGAAGCCCGAGCCGGCAGCGTAAAACAACTCAGCCACGGATTGACACGGATTTTCACGGATTTTATTCGTGGGATCGGTGCCGATCCGTGGCTTCTGTCTTTTGGGGTAAAGTAGTGGTGAAGAGGTCTGTTCGAACTGAGGCATTGCCTGAGGCGTTATGCTGAGCCTGCTAAGAATCTGGCGTGGAGCGGATATATAGTGTCCTCCCGCAATTGTGAGAGTACGCGCCAGATCCTTCGAGACTAAAGTCTCTCAGGATGACGCCAGGGAAAGAGTTTGCAGGTGGCGGGCGCGCCCCGAAAGTTCTGACCTATGACCAAGCGCAAATCCAAGGGCGCCTACATGATCTCGTCGGTGGCTGAGATGTATGGCATCCATCCCCAGACTCTGCGCCTGTACGAACGCGAGGGTCTGCTCAAGCCTTCGCGCACCGAGGGCAATACCCGCCTCTATACCGACGAAGACCTGCAGCGCCTGGAGTTTATTCTCTCGCTCGCCCGCGACCTGGGAGTGAACATCAGCGGCATTGCCATCATTCTCCAGATGCGCGAGCGCATGGAGGAGATGCAGGTGCAGATTCATGACTTCGTGAAATATATTCAAGAGGAAGTGTTATCGCGGGCCAGTGCGGCCGCCGATCCGGCAAAGGGTGCCATCGTGCCGGTGCGGAGACATCTGGTCGGTCCGACGCCTCCTGCCCCCCGAAAGCGATAATTGTCCGGCGCCCACGAAGAACTGACAACCAAGAACCGGCAACTGTTTCCATGCTTCCGTTTAAGCTCATCTACAGCGACGACTACTTCCTGCCCATTGGCAGTCACGTCTTCCCCGCTGAAAAATATCGCCGCATTCACGAGCAACTGCTGGCAAGCAAGGTGGCCGAGCCGTCCGATTTCATCGCTCCGCAGCCGGCCTCGGACCGGGACATCCTGCTGGTGCACACGCCGCAATATGTTCAGAAGCTCAAGACTGGAACGCTTTCGCCACGCGAAGAGCAGGAGATGGAGATTCCTTACTCGCCGGAGTTGGTGCGGGCCTTCTGGCTGGCGGCAGGCGGTTCGATTCTGGCAGCCGACCACGCTCTGAGCGATCACGTGGCCTTTAATATCGGCGGCGGCTTTCACCATGCCTTTCCCGACCACGGAGAAGGTTTTTGCATGATCCACGATGTGGCGGTGGCGATCCGCCGCATGCAGCGCGACCACCGCATCCGTACCGCCATGACTGTCGATTGCGACGTCCACCACGGCAATGGCACTGCCGCCATCTTCGCCGGCACACGCACTCCGAGCGAGCCCTTGCCTTCAACCTCAGCGGCATTACAGAGAACGGTACTGGAAGGACAGACCCGCCATGCCCACGCCGGTGATGTGTTTACGATTTCGCTTCATCAGCAGAACAACTATCCGGCGTGGAAGCCGCATTCGTCCATTGATGTCGACCTGCCCGACGGGATCGGCGACGATGATTATCTGGCTTGGCTCGACAACGCGCTGAGTTCCGGCCTGCGCCAGTTCCAGCCTGAATTGATCTGCTACGTCGCGGGCGCCGATCCGTATCGCGAAGATCAACTAGGGGGACTGGCACTGACACTCGAAGGGCTAAAGAAGCGGGATGAGTTGGTATTTCGCGTGGCCAAAGCGCGGAATATTCCCGTGATGGTGACCTACGCGGGAGGTTATGCGCGGCGAGTGGAGGACACGGTCACGATTCACTGCAATACGGTCATTGCTGCTCGGGATGTCTTCGCTTCGTGAGTAAAGGGTGCCCCATGCTTGCCTATATTCCAAAGTGGCGAACGACGAGGACGGAACACCCTAGAGTGGCTGATAGAATAGTGATCATCTATGTTTGAGAATCTCTCAGAAAAGCTGCAGCGCGCCTTCAAGACTCTGCGGGGCGAGGCCACCCTCAATGAAGAAAACATTCAGGAGGCGATGCGTGCGATTCGCCTCGCGCTGCTCGAGGCCGACGTCAACTTCAAGGTCGTAAAGCAGCTTATTGATCACATCCAGGAGAAGGCGGTTGGACAACAGGTAGCGACCGCGCTCTCACCCGGCGACCAGGTCATCAAGATTCTCCGCGATGAACTGATCGAGATCCTGGGCCGCGATACGGCCAAGGTCAAGTTCGCATCGCAACCTCCGACGGTCGTACTCATGGCCGGCCTGCAGGGTTCGGGCAAGACCACTACCTCCGGCAAGCTGGCGAACTGGCTGAAGAATGGCGGACATCGGCCGCTGCTGGTTTCGGTAGACGTGTACCGTCCCGCGGCTCGCGAACAGCTCAAAGTGGTGGCCCAGGCCATCAAGGCCAATATCTACGAAGGCGAAGTCGGCGAAGCCAATACGGCCACTGTCGAGCGTCTGGCCAAGGAGGCCCGCCGCGAGGCTATCAACACCGGCTCGGACGTCCTGATCGTGGATACCGCGGGCCGCCTGCACATTGACGATCAGTTGATGGACGAGATGCAGTCGCTCAAGCGGCTGCTGAACCCGCAGGAAATCCTGTTCGTGGCCGACGCCATGACCGGACAGGACGCGGTCAATTCCGCCGATGAGTTCCACAAAAAGCTGGCGCTCACTGGCGTCGTGCTGACAAAAATGGACGGCGACGCTCGCGGCGGCGCCGCGCTTTCCATCCGCCAGGTCACCGGCCAGCCCATCAAGTTCATCGGCGTCGGAGAAAAATACGACGCGCTTGAGCCCTTTCACCCCGACCGCATCGTCTCCCGCATTATGGGTATGGGCGACATTCTTTCCCTGATCGAAAAGGCGGAGCAAAATGTCGACAAGAAAAAGGCCCAGGAGATGGCCAGCCGGGCCCTCACCGGCGACGGCTTTTCGCTGGAAGACTTCCGCGACCAGTTACGTCAATTAAAAAAGATGGGTTCAATCCAGAACCTGATGGGAATGTTGCCCAGCGTCGGCCCTTTCGCGGGCATACAGAAACATGCTGACAAAGTGGACGAAAAACAGCTCAGCCGGGTGGAGGCGATCATCAATTCGATGACCCAGCACGAACGCCTGCACCATGAAGTCATGAACGGCAGCCGCCGCAAACGCATCGCCCGGGGCTCTGGCACCACCGTGCAGGAAGTCAATAACCTGTTGCGCCAGTACGCGCAGATGCGAAAGATGTTCAAACAGATCGGAAAACCCAGCTTCGCCCGCAGGATGGCGGGGATGAAGATGCCGGGAATGTAGGGGTCTCCAGTTTCCAGATCTCAGTTTCCAGTTGGTCATCCTAAGCGCGCCCGAGTCGTTCGCGAGCGAATGGCTCAGCGAAGTCGAAGGACCCCTATCCGCTTAACGGCTACCTATGAAGTGGCGATCGCTTGAAGAATCCACGCCGGGCACGGACATTCGCTCCCTGAGCGACGTTTTCGCCGAGCGCAAAAAGCTTATTGCCAGGTACGTCTCGCAGGAGAAGCAGGCGGTTCACGCCCGCGCGATCGCTGAACTTAAAGAAAGGCGCCTGGCGGAAAACGTCTTATCTGCGGGTTCCAAAGCGCCATCCTTCGAGCTCGCAGATCACAGCGGAACTCAGATCTCTTCGGCGAGTTTGCTGGCCAAAGGCCGCCTGGTGATCTGCTTTTTCCGCGGACGCTGGTGTCCGTTTTGCGTCGGACAACTGGAAGCCATGAACTTGCTTCTCCCCCAGATCGAGGATGCTGGGGCGTCGCTGGTCGGGATCTCACCGCAGACCGTTCAACAGTCGTTCTTCATGGCGGACCAGCACAAGCTGCGCTTTCCCCTGCTCAGCGATGCCGGAAACCTGGTAGCGCGACAATTCGGGCTCGTCTATCGCGTGCCCGATGAACAGCGCAACATTTACCGGCGCTCTTTCGTCAATCTGCCCTTTGCCAATGGCAGCGAAAGTTGGGAGTTGCCAATCCCGGCCACGTTTGTCCTGGACCGCTACGGCGCGATTCTTTACGCTTCCGCCGATGAAGACTATACCCAGCGGCCGGAACCACGGGAAATTCTGCGGCAACTGAGCTTTGGCGGGTGAGCGCAATCCTGCCTGTTTCAACTATGATTGCATATGAGTGAACGCTCGCTGTGGAACGCTGATGACCAGCGCAGCCGGCTCGACGAGCTGACCGCCAGCACCAGCGATGGCGCCAAGGACCGCCCCCTTCGCCGTGATGTCCGGTCGCTTGGCGTCCTGCTGGGCCGCGTTCTGGTCGAGCAGTCGGGCGAGTCGCTGCTCGTCGTAGTCGAGGAGTTGCGGCGTATCTTCATCCAGCATCGGGAGCAACCCCGTTCTCAAACTGCTGCGCCCGATTTCGAGGACCCGCTGCTCAATCAGGCGCGCGAAATTATCTCCGGCCTCACCATTGATGAGGCCCACCGCGTCACCAAAGCGTTCGCCATTTATTTCGAGCTCACCAACCTTGCCGAAACCAATCACCGGAAGCGGCGACGTCGTGCCGCCAAGCTGCACCCTGAGCAGCCTGCGCTCGAAGGCTCGTTCCGCGGCACTTTTCGCCGCATGCGGGACGCCGGGATCGACGCCGGACAGGCGCTCGAGGTTTTGCGCAGGATAAAAGTCGTGCCCGTTTTTACCGCTCATCCCACTGAAGTGGCTCGCCGCACCGTGCTGCTCAAACGCCGCCGCATCGGTAAACAACTGGAGCGGCTGGACCGCCTTCCCCTCACGGAAGCCGACGCCGGCCGGTTCGAGGCGCTGATTTTCGCGGAAGTCACCTCGCTATGGCAGACCGATGAAGTTCGCCTGGAAAAGCCCCTGGTGACAGATGAGATCCGCATGGGCCTCGACCACTATCCTTTTTCGCTGTTTGCCGCCGTGCCACGTCTTTATGACGAACTGGTCGATTCCCTCCGTACGGTTTACGAAATCAACCTGAAAGACTGCGACGTGCCCGACCTGCTCTTTTTCGGTTCCTGGATCGGCGGAGACCGCGACGGCAACCCGTTTGTGACTCCGGGCTCCACTCGTGAAGCGCTGCAGCGGGCCCGGAATGTGATCGTCGGCCATTACATCGCGGAACTGGAGCGAGCCACCGACAAGCTCAGCGCTTCGATTCGGCAGGCAGGAGTCTCGGACGCCCTGCGTACGCGGCTGGCGGACTACAGCACCCGGATGGGCGAGGAATACGCGAGGCAATCGCGGATTTCGAGTTCCGAACTTTATCGTCGTTTGCTGAACCTCATGATTGTCCGCCTGCGCCACAGCCGCGAAGGGCTGGAAGGCGGCAAGGCCTATCCATCCGCCACGGAATTCGCAGGCGATCTCTCGTTGATCCGCGAAAGCCTGGCGTCGAACCGCGGCGGCCAGTTGGTCGAGTTGGTGATTGATCCCCTGCTGCGCCAGGTGCGCACATTTGGATTTCATCTTTCGACCCTGGATATCCGCCAGCACGCGCGGCTGCATGCACAAGCGCTGGCCGAGATTGACGCAAATGTAGGCGGAATTTCAGCTCCGACCCAGGACGTTCTCGACACCTTTCGCGAGATCGCCGATTTGAAGAAGGCCTATCCGGCCTTGGCAATTCGCAGTTACATCATTAGTGGAGCCGAGTCGGAAGATGACGTCTTCGCAGTCACGAAATTGGCTGCCACCTGTGGCGTGCAAGTCGCCGCTTCGGGAGAGGATCCCGGCCTCATGCCGGTGCCGCTGTTTGAGTCGATCGACGCGCTGCGTGCCGCCGCTTCGGTCATGGAGCGCATCTGGCGTGCCCCCGATTACCAGCCCATGCTCGATTCCTGGGGACGCTGGCAGGAAGTCATGCTGGGCTATTCCGATTCCAATAAAGACGGCGGCATGCTGACCAGTATTTGGGAGTTGTATAAGGCTCATCGCGATCTGCACCGCGCCGCCCGGGACAGCAATGTTAAGCTGCGTCTGTTTCACGGCCGTGGCGGAACTGTGGGACGT
>JBOGLC010000169.1:0-38765 GCA_050746005.1 Terriglobales bacterium | reverse complement strand
GTGGTCACCTTGAGCGCCTTGAGCACCTTGGTTGTACATCTGGATACCTGGGAGCCGGGGAAATGTTGAGAACTTCGACAACTCGCGAGGCTGAATTGGAAGTTTCCCAACGTGGTGCGCTATCGGGCCTGGTGAAGAAAGCATGAAGAACACACTCGAAATCGGCCAGCGGTTGAGCGGCGGGAAATTCACCCTGCCGCTTGACCTGGTCACCCGCACGCTGGCGATTATCGCGATCCGTGGCTGGGGCAAGACAGTGGCCGCAACGGTGATCGCGGAAGAGATGTGCGAAGCGGGATTGCCCTGGGTCGCGATCGATCCCGTTGGCGTCTGGTGGGGATTGCGTGCGAATCCCGATGGCTCGGCCGGCGGATATCCGATTGTGATCCTCGGCGGAGAGCGCGGCGATCTGCCGCTCGAAAAATCGGCCGGCGCAAAAGTTGCGGAAGCGATTCTTCAAGAAGACGTGTCCTGTGTGATCGACATGTCTTCGGAGTCGAAGACCACGGTCCGTCACTTCGTTGCGGAATTTTGCGATCGCCTGATGGACCTACGTCCGCAAACTCCACGGCACATCTTCATCGAAGAAGCTCCGGAGTTGGTTCCGCAAAAACCGATGGGCGAGCAGAAGCGATCGCTTGCGGCCGTCGATCGCCTGATTCGCCTCGGAAGAAACCGCGGTTATGGCGCGACGCTGATCTCGCAACGTACAGCGACGATCCAGAAAGACGTGCTCACGCAATGCGAGAGTCTGCTGGCCGGCCGCTCGATCGGCAAACCCGATCGCGATGCGATGCAGAGCTGGATCGCGGAGCTGGTCGAGGAACCTTCGCCCACGAACGCGAGCAAATTTGTTCAATCACTCGCGAACCTCGAAAGCGGCGTCGGCTGGTTCTGGTCTCCGCAGTGGCTCGGATCGTTTGAGCAGATTCGTGTCCGCCGGCGCAAGAGTTATCACCCCGGCGAGACGCGCAGCGTGGGGCAAGCGGTGAAGCAGGTCAAGCTGTCAAACGTGCATGAGTTTGTCGAACGGTTCGGAACAATCTTGCGCGGAGAGAAAACGAAGCCGCGGAAAGTGGAGGACGTAAACGTGGACTTCAAGGCCGCATATGAAGAAGCGCAGCAAACCATTCGCACACTGACCACTCGAATTGAGCAACTGGAGCGGGGTTCGGCGGCAAAAAGTAATTCCCTGCCACATCAGCCTTCAGCGGTCAAGCCTTCGCCCGTCGATGTCGATGGTGAAGTCGCGATGGCTCTCGCAGTGAAGCGGCCGGTGATCGATCTGACGAAGCGCGTCTACGTAATCGAAGCCAGCGACGATGCCCAGTTTGGCCGCATCGCGCTTTTGCTCTCGGAAGGATTCTTCGATTCGCCCAAAAAGATCGAGCACATCAACCGCGAGTTCATTGTGCGCGGCTGGGCGGCGGGAACCGGACGGCCGTCGCCGAAAAATCTCGACATGGGCAAGCTCGCCGAATATGGCTTCGTGCTCGTGGTGGGAGCCGGAACGTATCAGGCGGTTCCCGGCATGAAGGTCAACGTGAAAGAAGTGCAAGTCGCATGACCCGCATTCTCCGCATTTCCAGTTCGCCGGCAGAACCGAGCATCCGCAACGTTCTCCCTTCCGCCGGCGTGTCAGAGAGCGACTCGGACGTTCGTCTTGGCCTGGGCCGGGACGGGGGAGACGTCCGGGTCGCTGCTCTCGAACCGTTTCTGTACCAGGAGTCGCGCTGGTGTGCGAACTGCGCAGGCGCAACGTTGTTCATCTTCGTGTTTGTCTGCGAAGCCGGACGAGTCGGGTACTGCGTGGGATGTGAGGAAGAGAAGTTTGTGGCGTGGACCAGGACGAATGGGGAGGCGGCGTGAAACGCGGGCCCAAAGCTCCGATGAAGAAATGGCTCTGGTGGGAGAACCGCGATCTCCGCGTGCTTTACCCCTTGTGCACAGCGGCGGAACTCGCGGATCTCTTCGGTCGTAGTGAAAAAGCAGTTTCAGCCCGCGCGAAAGTTCTGGGGCTTCGTAAGCCGACAAATGGCTGCTATCCGAAGGGCAATGTCCCGATGAACAAGGGCGTGCGTCGTCCCGGTTGGGCTGTCGGTCGAATGCGCGAGACGCAATTCAAGAAAGGCCAGGTTTCGCGCAACACGATGCCGATGTGGAGTTTTCGATGGGTCGACGGTTACATGATGCTGAAAACCGGAAGGCATCATGCGCCGCCAAATGACGGGTGGGAGTACGTCCACAGGCTGGTCTGGGAACAAGCAAACGGGCCGGTTCCGGATTGGCGAGAGGCGCGGATCTGGTGGAAAGACGGAGATCACGCGAACAATTCCCTCTCAAATCTTGAGTTGATCAAAGGCAGTGATCATGTCGCTCGCACGACGATTCACAATCTGCCGGCACCGCTCGTACAAGTCATCCAGCTAGCGGGCGCGCTCAAACGCAAAATTCGCAATCGGGAGAAGAAAGCAAATGGCGAAGAACACATTGCAGGACCTCAGAGATCATCTGTTCGCGACGCTCGAGTCGCTCTCTGACACGGAGAAGCCGATGGAGATCGAGCGCGCAAAAGCAATCTGCTCGACGGCGCAGACCATCATCGACTCAGCGCGCGTGGAAGTGAAGTACATCGAAGTCACTGGGCGCGAAGAGAAATCGAAGAAGTTTTTCGCCGGCGAACTTCCCTCACAGCCGATCACCTTTTCGAGTCGAGGCAAGCTGCCGGCATGACTTCCCTGCTCAACTTCTCCCTTCTGCTCTACGCGATCGCGGCTGACTGCGATCAACACGAAGCTCGAAAAACTGGACAAGGGCGAAGATATTGATCTCGGAAACGAGTGGGGTATGAGTCTCGAAGAATACATGACGACTCTCGGCTGCTTGAAGGCTCCCATTGCTCCCTGTTGTGCGCAGAATTGAGAAAAAGAAAGGCGACCGTATGACCGTTTCCGAACTGGCCCTCGTCATCCAGCACGACTCCCGGCGCGACATCTCGGCAGCCTTGGTTCTGACCGCCGAAGCGATCCCTGTCTTAAAACTTTCGGACGGCACCGGAGTGCGAGACGCTTCGGACTTCCGCAAGCTGCTGGAAGAACTGGCGGAAGCGCTGAATCCGCCGATTGTGGAAGCGGAGTTTAATTCCAACCTTCCGGCGCGGGATCATCTGCGCCTGAGCGGGCGCGGATCGAAGACCTTGCGGCAAGAGCAGCCGCGGAACTGGAATGAGACGACGTGAGCGACGAAACTCCTGAAGGCTCCCACTGGGAATGGATCGCCGACGATAGTTGGATGCTGGATGAGAGCGGCGACAAGTGCAGCATGCCCCGTTGCAACAACACGGCAGTCGCCGGATTTTTCCGAAAGCGCGAACGCAGGAGCGGGAGAGTGTTGGCGTGGTATCGCTATTGCGTCAATCATCTCTACGGACGCAAGATCGAAGAGGGGATCGTCAAATTTCAGCGGCTGGTGAAAAACATGGAGGATGTTGCGTGAGCGCCCCTTCCGCCACCATCGCCGACTTCCCCACCGCAAATCCGCCGCGCTGCATGCACTGCGGAGAAGTCTTCCCGAACGGAAGTCCGGTCGAGCGTTTCGGCGAGTACGTTGTGGTCGAGTGCAAGCACTGCGGGCTGAGCACGCCGTTTAAGCTGGAGGAGAAACGCGCATGAGGAAGCCGGGGAAATGGACGCCGCTTCTGGAATGCGCCGCGAAACTTGAAATCGGGCACGTCATGCTGGCGGAAGGCGATCAACTTTTTGCCAATCGGCTCCGGGCGATGCTTCACGTTTCGGGCCGGACGTCTCGCTGGCGATGCACAGTCACGGTGACAAAGGGCAAATGGTGGCTGGTGAAAAAAGTGGGAGAGTGGAGGAGCTGATGAGCTACTCCGAATCGAACGGCCAAGTGATCCTCACCATGAGCAAAGAAGACTATGAACTGCTCACGCGCATGTTGGGCGCGGGCTCGATAGCCGTCCCGTTCGACCGCTCGCTGCCATTTTTGACCCGACTGAACTCCGGCAACCCCAACTACCCCCCGTACCAGGTGGAGGCGAAGAAGTGAGCGACGCACAAAAGCTGAAGGAACTTCACGAACGCGCGGCGGAGTGGTGGTTTCGCGTCGGACATGGGTCGGTAAATCGCTGGAGCTTTCAGTGTCAGATGGTTGAAGGAGGCGGCGTTTTTGATATCCGCGAAATTCTGGCCGACTTCGCGCTGCAACTTCCTTTTCAGGAAGAAGCTGCGATGCTGCCCAAGCCTGACCTTGCTCGGCTTCATGAAATTGCGCGTCATCTGATGGCGCACGATCCGTACCGCAGGGCGCTGGAGGACCACATGGCGACCTGTCCCGGCCCGCCCCTGCTTCTGTTTAAGCGCTGTCCGCATTGCAATGCAGACCTCGTGAACCTCTAGCCCTTCTCCACATTGCACACCCAGTGCGCCGCTCCGTTCCACTCCTGCCCGTCTTTCTCGATTCGGTCGTCTCTGAAGGCGGCGTGCATGCCTCTCCGCCGCTGATGTTCAAACGTGGCCTCGGACGCGCTCAGGCGCTTCCCACAGAGGCAGCAGCGGTAGTTCTGGCGCTGCACCATCACTTCGATGCGGCGTTTGTACTCGCGCCATCCGGCGGCATTGTCCTGACACACTTCCCTTCCATCCGGGTAGCGGCGCAAGGCTCCATTGCAGAGAAGCTCGAAGCGCAGGCTGGCTGGTTTCGGCTCCGGAGTCCAGTGGTAGGCGGTGCGCGGGATGGGGCGGCGGCGGATCATGGTTAACTTTTTGGCGGAAATTGTCCGTTATGGTGAAGCCGTCTGAGTCTTTCGTTGAATTTCCCGGCCGCGTCCCCACTCTACGAAGAACGCGGCCGGGTTTTTACGCAAAGTTCTAAAACTCCAATTCATCTTCCGCGACCTGGTCCATGCTCAACACCACAGCTTGCGCGGCCTGGGGCAATGCGGCGAGCACCTGGTCCACCTCCGCATTGAAGTGCCGGACGTTGCGCTCCAGCGCGTGAACCATTTTGTTGTCCCGATGGTAGCGTTTCACGAACAATTGCAGGTGCGCGGGCATGCGCGGATCGAAACTCACAAAATCGATCCACTCGCGCTCGGGGTTGCAGGAGAGTTCCCCGAGGAGCTGCGGCATGTACTCCAGCGGCACGATCCCGCCAAGAATCCAGCCCAGGTGGGTTGCGGTCGTCGGGCATTTGAATTGCACCATGCCGACGTCGCCCACGAAGCCGTCCGGCGAACAGCCGAAGCGCTCGATCTCGCCGTGCTGCACGAAGCCCACGGTGTCCACCATCACGCCTTGCCGCAATTCATATTCCAGCCGCGCATTCGGCTCCTGGTCGAGGCCCCACTGCATCTCGCGGGTCACGTATTGGGGATACGGCCGTCCGGTCAGAATTTCCGAGATGATCTCCGCCCGGTAGTCGCGGCGTTCGGATTTTTCGTCGCCGTTCTGTCGCATGGCACAGGCATCGCCACAGCGCGAGGCGGTGACGATGCCACAGCGGACCTGGAACCACTCCGGGCTTCCCTGCTCCATATCGAGAACGATCCCCGGCGTCATTGCAGTTCCTTCTTTCTCGCGTCCTTCGCCTTGGTGAAGCCGTCGAGCGCCTCGCGGTCGTTGGCGTCCTTGGCTTCCTTCGCCGCGACCAGCCAGTGCTTCAGCAGCTCGGCGCGGTTGGCTGCGTTGGCAATGGAGAAGCAAAGTTTGCGCACGCGGTCCGGGTGCATGGGTTGGTACTCGCGCTGAGGCACGATGGAATTCGCGGCCGCGGTGGTTGTGGCGGCATCCATTTCTTCCGCCGGCGTCGGCGCGTATCCGGCGAGCACAACCACCCAGGAAAGCAGGTTGCGCAGCGCCTTCGCCTGGGCCCGCGTTTGCGCCATCGAGCGGAGCTGGAAAAGAGGAACTTTTTCTTCGCCAACTTTCACACGCCGCCCATTCTGCCAGTCGTACACCGGGCGCGTATTCCAGTTCGGCTCATCGTCGAGGCATTCGGCCTGGGCTGCGCCGATGACTTGCCCGGTCGAGACCAGGATCGCTTCCGCGTGGCACTCGTAACCCTGGACGCGGCCGCGTGTGATGTATTCGGTCGAGCGAGCGGCGACTGTGACACCGTAGAAGCGAGCGACGGTGAGCCAGTCTTCAAACTGCAAAAACGTCTTGCCGTTGAGTACGACTTTTTTCGGCTTTGCTTCGACCAGGTCGCGAAGCGCCTTCGCTGCCACGGCCGCTTCGCGGAGAACGTCTTCGGGCGAGCGCTGGATGGCAAGCATCATCGGCGGCGGCGAGAGGATCACGCCTTCGCTCGACTGCGGCGGAATGCGTGGAACGGCGGAATTAAGCGGCTGCGTTGCCATGGGCGGCTCCTTTCAAAGCGGTTGAGAGTGAGAGTTGGGAATCGAGCAGGGCGCCTTGCAGCATGTTCTGCGCTTTGGCGACTTCCCCGAGATTCATGTAGGCCATAGCCATCTCGACGGCGTTTTCCAGGATTAAGTTCTGGATGACCAGGCGTTCGTACTTGGCGGCGATGTCGGTCATGGTCATCGGATCGACCCCTTGGCGTCCTTGCCGAGCCGGATCAGCTCAAGCAATTCGCCAGCGCTCCACACTTTGCCGTCGCGCGGATCGCGGGTGGAAAGGGCGTCATCTGCGTCGAGCGCTTCACCTTCGTCGAAGGCTTGCGCCAGTTCGTCGAGCAGAACTTCGATCAGCTCTTGCCGGGTGGGGTTAGCCACGAGTCACCTCCGCGAAGTGACGGGCGCAATAGTTGAAATCGGAGCCGAGCAGGTGGACGGTGGCGAGCTGGTGGCAGTCGCAGTGTTCGTCCTCGAACCAGCAGGTGCCGAGATCCTGGGCGAGCGAGATGCGCTCGACGTAGCGGTCGATCGCAGATTGAAAGACGTGGGGGAATTCAGGGTGGGCGAGAACTGGTAGAGTGTGGCTAGACATTGTTGGCTCCTCCATGGGGCCGACTTTGCTTAGGGCTGATTCGGTGTTTGCGCACCGGGTCAGTCCGTTAGACAACCCCATCGTAAGCCGCTTAGCATATTAGTGTCAAGCACTATATTTGACCCATTTTCAATGAGTTGCCAATCCGCTTAGCATTTCCTTAAAAAGCCTGCGCTAGACTCTCCGCGTGGAAAGCGTCCGCGATTACCTGGCGAAAATCGGCAAGAAGGGCGGCAAGGCGCGCCTGGTGAAAATGAGTGCAGAAGAACGGAAAGAAATTGCACGTCGCGGCGCTCAGGCCCGTTGGGGCACCAAGAAGAAAAAACAGTCGAAGTCTCGGCCCTAGCTTCCCCCCAACTACCTTTTGCGAGGAGAACTCCCGATGAAAGTTGGACTCGGTCTGTGCGTATTGGGATTGGTCGCGGGTTTCGCACTTGGCTACTCGCGGGGAAAGCAGGTTGCAAACGAAGACTGGGAACATCGGACGGTTCGCGGCGTAGCGGTTGACTGCTACGACGAGGCTGGGAATCTAGTTCCTGACGCCTGGGGCAACAAATTCGGGGCGGTTCGGCTGGAATGCCCGCCGGGGCAAATTGCGAGAGTTCATCAAAGCGATGCTCGGTGAAATGAAGGAGGCGGGATGGGGAGCGTCGGGTCAGGGCCAATACATCTAGGCATCGGTCTTGCGGTTATCGTGTTCGTCGGCGTGCCGTTCTTCCTGATTTGTCGGGTCTTGTGGCGGAAGGGATCGAAGTGACCCGCGTCACTTGTCAGCGAAAAACCGCATGACCGACAATCTCTCCATGGGCGATTTCGATTGGGTCACGGCGCGGCACGAGTGCTCGCTGGTCAAGGCATTTGTCCAACTGAAGCGGGATTTGGAAAAAGATGCCGCCAAAGCCAACGAGCTTTTCAAGGGGAACCGGAAATATACGCTCACCCAGGACGCCTACTCCCTGACTGTCACGGAAGAACACTTCTCCGGAGAAATGCGGAGCGTCGGGTTTGCCCTGAACGACGAGAAAACCGCCGTCCGCGTCAGCAACGAACGCGACGAGTCGATGTTTGAATTTACGGTGACCCTCAACAAAAAGAGGCACTGCGTTTTTCTGGTGAACGGCGAAGAGATGGAGTCGTGGGAAGTCCGCCAAAAGGCGCTCAACTCTTTGCTCTTCCTGATCCGAGTGCGATCCAGTAGCGGGTTTTCGGCGGTTTAGCCATCCCGCGCCCCGCCCGTTCACCACACCTCGGTAACTTGCGCTCCTCCCTGCCCTGCCTCCATCCTCGGACTGCAACGGGCGGCGGACAGTGACCCTAAATCGCCGCGTCTCTGACGCCCGATCCTAAATCGCCAGTCTCCGCCCTTCCGAGTTTCCTAAGGCACGCGCCGCGCCATGCGGTGATTAACAGTCTTTAGCCTTCGTGTGTCCAATCATCGCAACATAGCCGTTTTATCCCACCACCAGCCCGTTGGGGCGCGGACAGGCACGTTTCTACCGCCTGCCGTGGCCGAGCAGCTCGTGCAGCGCATGGCGGCTGAGAAGATTTCAGCCAAAGTCATCCGCATGATGCCGCCGGATTCCGTATTTCTCTCGGCGGTCAAATTGGTGCTGCCGGACATTCGGTTTATTCCCACGAAGCTGCCGCCCGCCGAAGTTGGTGGCTGTAGGTTCCTCCGTCCCGCGTCCGATCCGCGTCCGTCATTCTCGACGATCCGCGCCGGATGGGACTGGGCCAACGAGCCGATCCCGGCCTGAGCCATGCGTGAGCGAAATCGAAAGAATTCTCGCGATCTCCGACCTCGCGAGCATAAGAGCTTCGACGGGTGGGAGGGCGTCTGCGGAGATGACGATGCTCTTAGCGCTGATAGCTTTCGATGGCTACGAAATTTTCCCTGCGCATGACCAACCCCATCGATAAAGCCCGGCAATGCGGCACGCTGAATTTGCTCGACCGCTCGAAGCAGTACGAAGACTCGCGGCAGATCGACCAACTGCGCTCGCTGAACGAAGCCTGGTCAAAGATCCGGCTGCTGGAATCGGCGGGCATCAAAAAAGACGCGGCGATGGCGGATCTCCGGGAGAAGTTGCGAAAATACAAGTACGTGAACACCGCGCTGACCGCCATCATCACGGCTTTGGCTTTCAAGGGTCTGGAAGTTTTGTTTCAGGCAATTCGGTAGATGACAAAATCGCAGTACGAACGCGAGAAGTTGAGGCTGGCCCGCTCCCGCGAGCTGGCGATGCTGGCTTCAGTTCGCGCCCAGGCCAATCCGCGCTACGTTCGGGACGCCGCGGCCGAGATCCTGCGCCGCCTGGTTCTGCGCAAGCTGGCAATCCAGGACACCTTGGCCCCCGCCGAGCGCCGGCGCCTGTATACCCTCATCGACAATTTCAAGGAAGAACCAGTACCGGTCTACTTCGGCGCATGAAACCCCACCTGAAACTGAAGCTCGATTTCGACCGCTACGAGCGCTTCTGCGATTGGCGCAACTACATCGAGCAAGTGTGGGAGCGCGCGAAAACGCCCATCAAGTTCCCCGCCCCATCCCGCCGCCGCCGCGAAAATCGCGAGATACCCAAAGCCGCATGAGTCACGGATCAGAAGAACATTCCTGTAAGCGATGGCTGAAGCGGAGCCGCGTCTTGCGCGCCTACGTCTGCAAAATTTGCGGAGCGGAAGACCGATGAGTCTTCGCCTGAAATTCTTAGCTGTACTTCTGCTCGGGTTTTTCTCCGCCCGCTCCATCGGCACGGCCCTCGCCGATCCGCCCGTTCCCCAAGATTCCTGCTCCTACTCCTCCGACTGCGGCGACGGATTCTGCAAAGTCTGGGATCCGGCCAAAGCCCTCTTCGCCTGCGAGCCCAAGCAATACACCGTAGCCGTGTGGGACCGGAGCTGCATCGACAAGATCGATGCCGGCGAGAAAGCCCACGTCGAGGCGCCCATCGTGGACGGCGAGCCCGACCGCAAGCACTCGCACCTGGTCCAGGCCGTGGTGACCTTCAAGAAGGGCTGCACGTTTCGCTATGAAGTGCGGAGCCACTAGCCGCGCGCGTGTCTGAGTTTGGTTAAACTCGGACATTTTTCGCTTTATGGATTGCTTTTCTTTTGACGAAATTCTTCGGCTTCTCCAGTGTGCCTATGATCGCGATCGGCGGGACTGGTTGCTGTTGTGTGTGACCTTTTTGCACGCGCTGCGGGCGCATGAAGTTGTTGGATTGACAGCAGATAACGTGGTTGGAGACTACCTGATTGTGCAGCGCGGAAAGCGATCGAAGCCAGAGCGCGCACAGCTCGAAGTCAGCGAAAATCCGCTCTTAAATGAGCGCCCGGCGATGTTCGCTTTAT
Organism: Terriglobales bacterium; assembly: GCA_050746005.1. Taxonomy (GTDB): domain Bacteria; phylum Acidobacteriota; class Terriglobia; order Terriglobales; family Acidobacteriaceae; genus JAIQFF01. The sequence goes on along the minus strand of JBOGLC010000169.1, from coordinate 28,446 downwards.
GCCGTTCCACACCGCGAAAGCAAAGGCTGTTTCCGATCACTACGAGGACCTTCCAGCGCCGTGTTCATCTCTATGGTGAGCTTGCAGGGCTCTCGGAAATTCTCTCGCATCCGCACACCTTGAAGGCCTCGATCCTCACGCACCTGGACGCTAACGGCATGAGCACGCGGCAGATAATGGACATCTCCGGGCACAAGAGTTTGCGATCATTGGAGCACTATCTGAAAAGCAATCCCGCTGTTTCGCGCGAGAAATACCGGCGCGCGTTGACAGCCAGCGCCTCCGAATAGGGATTGCTTCCGTTTGCTTTTTTCGCTTTAGTACCAGATGCCCCGAGGCGGATCACAGAAACACCCGGCCGATTGTAAGTGTGGGAACTGCCCCAAGATGGGCAGGCCGAAGAAAGAACGGCCCACCAATGCCAACGTCGCGACGAAGGTACTCGCCCAGGCAAAGGCGGAGCAGCTCTGGCTCACGATCATCGAACTTGAACGCCGGCGGCTGGGGATCAACAAAGACGGGACGCTCAGCCAGGCCGAGAAGGGCGCGATCGACGGGCCTGACTATCAGGGCAAGTTTTCGATCATCCCGCTAACCACTGTGCTTCGCTATCTCGAAGACAGAGCTTACGGTCGCCCGACGGACACCGTGAACCACCTGCACGACAAGCCGATCGAGCACAACGTGAACCTGAATCTGAGCGAGCGCTTCCGTCTGGCCATGGAGAAAGGCGACCAACGTGTCCGCAGCCTGCGCTGAAGTCGACTACGAGCAGCAACTCGTCGAGAAGATGCTCGGCTTCCGCTGGGACCCGCTCGGCTGCGCCCTGTTTTCGTTCCCCTGGGGCGAACCGGGCACGGATCTCGAACACGACCAGCCGCGGCGCTTCCAGGTGAAAGTGCTGAAGGAACTCAGCGCGCACCTTCAGAATCCTGCGACGCGCTTCAAGCCCTACCGCAAAGCCATCTCCAGCGGCCACGGCATCGGCAAATCCTCGCTGATTGGCATGATCGTGCATTGGGCGAAATCGACCTGCCTCGATTGCAAAGTCCTGGTCACGGCCAACACCGGCGACCAGCTCAAGACCAAAACCCAGCCCGAGATCTCGAAGTGGTTTCGCAACGCGATCAACAAAGGCTGGTTCGACGTGCATGTGACGTCGATCAAAGTCAACGACGCGGAGCACGAGACCACCTGGCGCACGGATTTTGCGACCTGGTCCGAAGACAATCCGCAGGCCTTCGCCGGCGCGCACAATAAAGGCAAGCGCCTGGTCATCATCTTCGACGAAGCCAGCGAGATCTCCGATTCGATCTACACCACCGTCGAAGGCGCGCTCACCGACGCGAACACGGAAATCATCTGGCTGCTGATGAGCCAGTCCACGCGGCCGGACGGCGCGTTCTACGAAGCGGTGCACGGCGAGCAGCGCGGCCGCTGGCACGCCGAAGTGATCGACAGCCGCGAAGTCGAAGGCACTAACATTGAAGAAATCAACGAGACGATCGCAGTCTACGGCGAAGAGTCGGACACCGTGCGCGTGCGCTACCGTGGTCTATTCCCGGTCGCCGGCGGCGGCAAGTACATCGATCTCGAAACAGTTCGGGCCGCACAGGAGCGCACACTTTTCTCCCTACCGGATGCTCCGCTAGTCGCCGGCGCCGACTTTGCGTGGGGCGGAACTGACGACAATGTCATCCGCTTCCGCAAAGGCAACGACGCCCGCTCGATCCCGCCGATCAAAGTCAAAGGCGAATTCACCCGCAACCCCACCGTGATGATTAACAAGATCGCCGATGCACTCTCGCGGCCGCACAACGGGGACAAGGTGGCCATGCTGTTCTGCGACTCCGCCGGCATCGCCGGTCCGGTGGTCGCCAGGCTGCGCGAACTGGGCCACAAGAACGTGATGGAAGTGAACTTCGGCCAGGATTCGACGGATCCAAAGTTCGCCTACCGCCGCGATGAGATGTGGGGAAAGATGAAGACCTGGCTGCAAGAGGGCGGCGCGATCGACAAGGACCGAGATCTCGCGGCCGATCTCCAGAAGCCCATTCTGGTCTATGACCGGTTGCAGCGCGTGAAGCTGGAGTCCAAGGAAGACATGCGCCGGCGTTTCGCGCGGATGGGCCTGCAGTACAGTTCGCCGGATGACGGCGATGCGCTGGCGTTGACGTTTGCCATGCCCGTGATGGCGCCGCGGCGCTCGACTGGAACATCCGGACCGCCGCCCAAGGTCGGAGTGTGGAGCTGATGACAAAACTCAACGCAGCCGCGCGCCGTCGCATTCCCGCAGCCGAATTCGGGATGCCCAAGCAACGCAAATACCCGATGCCGGATCGCTCTCACGCGGCCAACGCGAAAGCTCGCGCCACGCAGCAGCAGAAGAAGGGCCGCATCAGCGCCAGCCAGGCCGCGAAAATCCGCGCCAAGGCAAACTCGATTTTAGGAAGGTAACTCTCATGGCTGACTACGCAGAAGCACTCAGTTCCCGCCCCAAGTCACGGAAGATGGCACCGAAGGTGCTGCGCTCGATTGAGATCGAGAAGGCGGAGAACGGTGGCCACACCGTGAGCCACCGCTTTCACTCCGGCGACGGCCCCTACCGGGAACCGGAGTCGCATGTCTTCGGCAAGAGCGAAGGCGCGAAGCTGATGGCACACCTCAAAGAGCACCTCGGCATCAGCACCAAAGACGGCGAAGGCGAAGAAGACTAACCGTGGGCTTGCTCCGATGAACCAGGACGAAAAGCGCAAAGTCGAGAACCAACTGATCGTCGAAGGGCTGTCCGCACTGGGCACGCCGGAGCTGGTGCAGCAGCTCGCCAATCTGGTCTCCAACTGGCCCGGCGATAAGCACGAGTACCTGCGCGATCTGCTCAACGAATGCGATCCCCAGGAACGCTATGAGGCCTATCACGCGCTGAAGCCGCATCTGTCGTTCAAAGCCAAGCCTCTCGAAAGCTACATCGCCATGATCGCTCTGCGCGCGGGAGAACTGGTTTCGCAAGGACGCATGCGGGTCGAGGGCAATGCGCCGCCGCCGATTGAGATCGGGATCGCGGGCCACAAGATCAAAGTGCCGCGCACGCCGAAGATGCTGTACGCGATCGCGCGCGTCCACTGCTATCTCTGCGCCGCTGAAGCGAAGTTCGATGCCCCAACCCCCGTTGCCGCCATGATCGAAGCGCGGAAAGCCGGCTGGGTGCGTGACAAGGGCATGAACAAAGAGACCTGCCCCAAGTGCGCCGAAGAGCAGGCGGCGGAAGTCGTTGCGCTCTCGCACAAAGAGAATCTGTACATCACCGACCGGCGAGTGAAGCTGGATGCCTAAGATTGGTCACCACATCGTCTTGTGGCATGGCAAGGAATTCCCCGGCGTGAACCTCTGGTCGCGCATCGTGTGCTGCGCATTTTCCGAGAAGCACTTCGCGCTCTATCTCTTCGGGTTGCAAATTGTGAACTGGTTCTCCCGCTGATGCCTAAGTTCCTCGAAAAGCAACTGAAGGCCGCAGCCGCCAAGAAGGGCCTGAAGGGCAAGCGCGCGGACCACTACGTTTACGGAGCGATGAACAACATGGGAGCCATGCGCGGCAATCAGGAAACGGCGAAAGGCGAAGCGATGCAGCGGAAGCATGACGCACAGAAGAAAATGAGCGCCGACATCTCCAAGTTCCGCGGCTCCAGCTCCAGCTACGATCACCGCCGCCCGGTTCGCAAAGTGGTGACGCGCCGCACCAAATAACTCTCTTCCCTGCCCCGCAATGGCCGACGAAACACAAAAGCAAGGGGAAGACCTCGCCACAAGCGATGCCGATGAGGCGCTGCTCAAACAAATCCGCGAAGACTTCCGCTATGTGCGCGAGTACTGGCGCGACAACTACGACGAGGCCGAGAAAGACATGGACTTCGTCGCCTGCAAGCCGCCCACCGAGTTCGTGGACGACCGCAAGGGCCGTCCCACCATCTGGCCCGATGAAATCAGCCAGTACGTCAAGCAGGCCAACAACAACCTGCGGCAGAACAAACGCTCGGTCAAGATTTCTCCGCGATCCGAAGACGCCACCGACCAGGACGCCGAGCACCGGCAGGCTTACATCCGTGGCATCGAATATGCCTCGAAAGCGCAATCGATTTACGCGACAGCCTGCGAAGCCGCCATTGAGTGCGGCTTTGGCTTCTGGCGCGTTACGACGGTGGTCACAGGGCCGAACGGCGAGCAGGAGCCGCGCCTGCGGCGCATTCCGAACCAGTTCACGGTCTACCTCGATCCCGACGCGCGTGAGGCTGATTTTTCCGACGGCTGCATTGCCTTCGTGCTCGACCGGCTGCGCAAGAACGTCTTCGCGCGCAAATATCCGGACGCAAAGAAGCGCAGCTTCACCGGCTCCGACGTCGAGAAGGCCCCGGACTGGTTCCACGGCGAAGACATCATCGTCGCCGAATACTGGACACGCGAAGAGCAGACGGCCACTGACGGGGAGAAGCACTTCAAAGTGACGCAGCGGATCACCAACGGCGTAGAGATTTTAGAAACGAACGACTGGATCGGGAGCTGGATTCCGCTCAACGCCGTCATCGGCGAGGAAATGTATGTGCGCAACGGCGGCAACGCGAAGAGGATGATCCTGTCGCTGGTACGACGAGCCCGCGCACCGCAGCAGATGCTGGCCTACGTCGCATCGCAGGAAGCCGAAGAGTTCTCCATGGCTCCGCGCGCGCCAATGATGGTGGTCGAAGGCTCGGTCGATCCTGAGCAGTGGAAATTCGCGCACAAGGTTCCGACCGCCTACCTCGAATACAAAATTCCGCCAGACTGGAACGCCCAGACGATGGGCAACTTCCCACCGCCGGTGCGCAGCCAGTTCCAGCCCAACCCGCAGGCCTATGAGATGTCGCGGGAAGCCTGGCGCAGAGCGATTCAGGCGGCGATGGGACTGACGCCGCTGCCAACGGCCGCACAGCGGCAAAACGAAAAGTCCGGCATCGCGCTCGAAAAGATTCAGACGCAGGAATCCATCGGGACGTACCACTTCACCGATAACTTTGTGCGCGCGCTTTCCCACTCGGGCATGCAGTTGAACGAACTGGTGACCAAGCTCGCCGAACTCGATTCCCTGCCCAAGCAGTTGCTCGGCAAAGACGACAAAGAAGACGACATGCAGTTGCGGGTCGCGCCGCAGCAAGGCGTGCAGGACTTGATCGCGACGCACAACCAGGGCCTCGCTCCCGACTCCGAGCACTTGAAGGAGTCCGATTTCTTCTTCGCCCATCGCGGCAAATTTGAACTCACGATTTCCGATGGCCCCAGCTATCTCTCCCAGCGCGAAGAACAGGCAGAGTTCGCGGACACGATCTTCAAGGCAGTGGAAGCGATCGCAGGCGTGCTGCCACCGGGCACCGTGGGCCGCTTCCTGGCGCTGGCGATCAAGCTGAAGAACATTGGCGCGATCGGCGACGAGATGCAGAAGTTGCTCGCGCCCGATGACCAGTCGGCTCAGCAGCTCCAGCAGGCCCAGCAAGGCCTCGCCATGGCGCAGCAGCAGCTCGCGCTAATGAAACAGGAACTGGATCAACTGAAGCTGGAAAAAGCGGGCAAGGTCCTCGACAACGAATACAAGCTGAAGCTGAAAGAAATGGAAGGCTCGTTCGACGCCAAAATTGCGCAGCTCAACGCCGACATAAAAGTGCTGATTGCGGAAATTCAGACCAAGGCGCAGGACGCCGCCCAGCGCAATCAGTTGTTTCAGGAAACGCAGATCGAGAATCACCACGCCGCGCACGACATCGCGCTCCAGAAAGACGATCAGGCGCACCAGCAGGCGATGGCGGACAAGAACGCCGTCATCGCTCAGTCAGCGGCGGCTGCGCAGGCTGCGACGAATCCGCAACCTGATTCCGATCAGGGTAGTGCATAGGACAAACGTGATCGTCGCAGCAATCGCAGCGGATCGAAAGCCGCACTCCATCTACGCAATCTCGCCAGCCGCAAATACAAGTGCATGGCCACGACGATGACTTTTGCTCAAAAATCTCAATCGGGATCACGCCTACGATTTTACTTCTCTCCAACTGAGGAAATGACTTTATGACCACCGCGGCATCCGCCGAGACAACTGTGGATTCGGCCACCACGCAGACCGAAGACGTTCAGCAGCAAACTCCGGCAGCTCCAGAGTTCGACGCCGCCAACGCCAATACCTGGTCGAAGCCGCAGCGCGAGCACTGGAGCGCAACCGGAGAACAGCCGACCAAGGCAGACTCGGCCACTGCCACCGAAGAAGACGCCGAAGATGATGCCGACAATGCGGACTCGGCCACCGCGAATAAAAACAAATCGAAATCCGCCGATAGCGCGTCGGACTCGGCCACCGACAAAAAGAAGCAGAAGCCCCATCTGAGAGACAAAGAGGAAACCGAGAAACGCTTTCGTGAGCTGCTCGACGACAAGAAAAAGCTCGAAGCCCGATTAGAGGCACTAGAGCGCGGCAAATCTTCCACCGACACGCGAGACACCAAGCAGGAATCGCAACCTGCGGCGAAGGAAGAATTGAAGCCGCCTCTCCCGCTCCGGAAATTTCTGGAGCAGTTCTTTGCCGACGCAAAAAACAAAGGCAAGGAATATGAAGAGGGCGTCGAGGCATGGGACACCGCGCAAGCAGCCTTCCGCGATCAGGAAACCACCAAAAAGATCGCGCAGGCGCTGCAAGGTGAACGCCAGCAGAGCGCAGCCAAAGTCGTTGCGGAGAGCCTGTTACGCCAGATCGAGGAGATGAAGACCCGCTACCCCGATTTCGACGTAGCTAAGCTCGACGAAGCGGCCGGGCAGTTGATGGCGAAGGAAGTTCCGCTGGTCGTGAAACATATGCTCGGCGGATCGAAGGTGTACGGCGACCTGATGTACGTCCTGTCCACCGATCCCAAGTTCGCCGACCTGGTCACGCTCGCAAAAACCGATCCGCTCGAAGCCATGCGCCAGATTGCGGTCACCGAATCGCTGGTGAAGGAGCAATTGACGAAGGGCAAGACCGGAAAAGCGGCCGCCGGCGAGGACAAGGGTAAGCAGCGCAACGCCGACGGCACGTTCGTCTCCTCTGACAAAACAAAGTCTTCCGATGGCACCAAGGACGCGGCTTCTGAAACCAAACCGCGCGCGCCGAAACCAGTCTCCGAAGTTGGCGGTCGAGGGACCGCGAGCGAGGACACGCTGGCATCGGCCGCGAAGGCGGGCGACTTCAAGTCTTTCGAGGCTGAGTCGAACCGCCGGCTGCGCGCCCAGCACGCACGCTGAGGCGAGAAAAGGAAAAAGGTTCTAAGTGCCTAACAATTTTCTGACGAGCAACTGGGTCTCGATGAAGATCCTGTGGTTCTTCAAGAACAGCTACGAAGTAGCCGCTCAGTTCAACAGCGAATGGGAATCGGAGTTCGGGAAATCGTTCCCCATCGGCTCATCGGCCGAGATCAAATTCCCGCAACAGTGGCTTGTCACCGATGGCCTGGCCTATCAGGAACAGGGCATCTCGCGCATCGCCACCAACGTTAACCTGGACCGCATCAAGGGCGTTCACTGGGGCCGCGACTCTTACGAGAAGCTGGTCAAAATGGAACGCAGCGAGAAGGAACTCGACGAGAGCTACTACTACCCTGCGGGGCAGGCTCTGGCGCAAAAAGTCGATTCCGACGCGGCCGATTTTGCCCGCATCAACTCCCCGAACGTCGTAGGCACGCTGGGCACGAACTCGACCACCCTCGACTTCGCGCTCGCGGCCGAGCAAGTGCTCTTTTCGTATGCCTGCCCGGAAGAAGCGGAGCGCTATCTCTGCCTGAGCCCGCAACTCATGCGAGCTTATGTAGGACCCAACGTCACCCAGTTCAACCCGCAGAAAGCCATCTCCGACATGTACCGCAAGGGAGTGATCGGCGATGCGGCGGGCTGGAAGTGGGTCCGTTCGAACTCGCTGAAGAAGCACACCTGCGGCACCGCGCCGACCCATGGCGTGACCGTCGTAGGTGCGGGACAATCGGGCGGATCGCTGGTCGTGATCGGGACGGCTGCCGACACCATCAAGTCGGGCGACAAGTTCAACCTCGCCCTGGTGAACGCTTGCAACCCGGCCACCCGTGAACCGAACGGGCTGGGCCTGAAGCAGTTCGTGATGAACGGACCGGACTTCACCCTGACCGGCGACAACGACACCATTCCCATCTACCCCGCCATCTACGGACCGGGATCGCAGTACCAGAACGTCGATGCGCTCCCCGCCAACGCGGCTGCCTTGACCTTCTTCCCCGGCACCACCACTCCCTCGGGACTTTCCGGCACGATTTCGCTGGGACTCTCGAAGTATGCCTTCGCCAAAGCGTTCGGCAAGTTCGAAACCCCGAAAGCGGTCGAGCACGCCGAACTGGCCGAAGATCCGGACACCGGAGCATCGGTCGCCTGGGTCGAGGCGTGGGACCAATTCAACCGCAAGATGACGAACCGTTGGGACATGTGCTACGGCTTCGGAGTTTTGCGCGCCGACTACAGCTCTTGCGCTGTGGCGGGAGCCTAAGAAGGAGATTCGGCGGAGGGCGGTATATCAATTTTGTTATATCGCCCCGCACCCGAAACCAAAACCATGACCAAATCGAAAATTGCTGTTCTCTCACTCTTTGCGGCCCTGGCTCTTTCGCTTCCCGCGTTCGGCCAGGTCGTTCTCACCAACACCACGCTGTCTTCGGCGCTTTCCTCGAGTGACGGCCAATATGTCAACGTGACCAGCGCCACCGGCATGACCGCCCCCAGCGCCAGCGATCCCACGAAGGCAACTTCGATCTACGTGGACCGCGAGCTGATGGATGTCGTCTCGGTGAGCGGCACCACGATTCGAGTGAACCGGGCGGCTTCGCATACCGCGGGCCGCGCGCACGCTTCGGGCGCACTTGTCTTTGTGATCCCGAACTACCTGGTGACGTTTTCCGATGGCGCATATGGCTATCCCCCGGCAGTTCCGGCGGGCTCCTGCACGCGATCGAACGAAGTGTATCTTCCGCGCATCCAGTTCATCAGCGGTCTGACTTCAGACTGCATCGGCGGGCAATGGGTCACGGGCGATGCGCTTAGCACGCAGCGGCCATCGGTTCCATATTTGTCGCCGGCAATCGGGGCCACGCTGCAAACCGCGATCGACACCGCCGGAAACGCCGCCGGTGCGAGCACGGAAGAGTACTGCACCCAGATCAATCTTCCCTACTCGAAGCTCTTGACCGGATTGGCAGTGCTCAACGGAACGACCGTTGGAACCAACAAGTGGCTGTATATCTTGCGGGATTCCAGCGGCATCGTGCTTGCCAACACGGCAGTCGCCGGCACGCTCACCGCGGGTGCATCCACTTACCAGCAGGTCGCCTTCACCACTCCGTATTACGCGGTGGGGCCGGCGATCTACTTCGGGTGTTTGCAAGCCAACGGCGTGACCGACACCTATCGCCGCGTCAACACGGCTGCGAATGAAGGTTTGTTTGCCGGCAAAATCACCGGTGGCACGTTCGGCACCATCGTCAACCCAATCACTCCTCCAGCTTCGTTCACCACGGCGCTGGGCGGCTATTGGGAGTTTTACTGAGTTGTTCCACAATGCACGGCGCGGCTTTCAGCGCATCGGAAGCCGCGCCGGTTTTTCCCACTTTTAAAAAGATCAGGAGATTTTCTATGAATAACATTCGATTTCCCGAGGGCGTCGATATTTCTGAGCAGGAAGCGCAACGCGTTGAAGCGGCACTCACGGCTCTGGATAAAGACCCGCATGCTCCGCGCGAGATCAGCATCAAGCTCACGCTGCACGTCCACAACGAATTCCCGAAGCACGTGAAAGTCGGCGAAGACGCGGACGGCAACGCGATCACGAAAATCGCGGCAAACGATAAAGAAGAAGCGGCTCTGCTCGCCCAGCGGTCGGCTTAGGAAGGTCTATTCCTAGCTGTTCTCCGGTCGCGACGTAAGAGTCGATCACCCGGAAAGGCGCGGCGATGGGTTTCGTGGCGGGCTCCACTTCGTAGAGGAAGTCGCCGATTTGTCTGGTGACTACGTATCGCTCAGGGCAGCGGAAACGCATCCAGGTTTCGGTCACCCTCACCCAGTCGCAGGACTCCGGCGCGACAACGATCTGTTTCGGAAAGCTCCACACGCGATTGAACGGGATCGCCTCTTCGAGCGCAATGCCAGCTACGCCCAGCCCCAAGAATTTGAGAAATCCCCGGCGATCCGTCTGCATGGCCGGATTTTAACAGGAGACACAAATGCCACACGCAATTGACGACGAGCGCATGAGTGGAAAGCACGTCATGCGCGACGGCCAGAATCTGCCGCCGCTTTTGAAACTCGATCCGGCCAAGCCGCCGGTCAAATTCATCCCCCATGCGGAATATCCGCTGGTGGTCTATCGCCACCCCAACGAACCGTTCTTCATGGTCGAGCACCGCAACACCAAGCACGAACTGGTCGAGGAGGAACTGCAACCGACCGAGCATGAAGCGAAAGCGGTCAACAGCGCCGAAGAACTCGATGCGGCACTTTCTGATGGCTGGGTGCGCGAGCCCTACATTCCGGAAGCTCCGCCCAACCCGCGTGCAGCCCTATACGATGCGGCCAAGAAACGCGCCTCGCGGAAAAGCGCCTAGGTCATTCGTTTTATGCCCCCGACTTTCAGCGGCGGAAACCAGGCGGTCTCGGCGAGCGTCCAGGATGTCATTCTGGCAGCGCTCTACGAGCTGGGCGTGCAGGCCCAGGGCGAACCCCTCGAAGCCCAGGACGGGGCGTGGGGACTACAGAAGCTGCAACGCGAGATCGACCAGTTCAACGCGCGGCGGGAGATGATCTTCTCTGAAAGCTTCCTGGAATTCACGCTCCAGGCCAACCACGCCCCGCACACCATCGGCCCCGGCGGCGATTTCCAGTTGCCGATCCGTCCGGTCGAGATCATTTCGGCCAGCTTCATCCTGAATCCGGGGACGGCCAACCCCGTGGACGCGCCGATCAAGATCAAGGACGCGGCCTGGTGGGCGGCGGTTCCGCTGAAGAACCTCGCGAGCGAAATCGTCACCGATCTCTACTACGATCCCGCTGGGCCGCGCGGCAACCTCAACTTCTACCCGATCTGCAATATCGCCAATCCTGTACGCCTGGAGATGTGGAACTCACTCGCCCAGGCCGTCAGCCTTCAGACCAAGCTCGGCTTCGTGCAGGGCTACTGGGACGCCGTGGTGACCGATTTAGCGGTGCGGCTGGCTCCATCGTATGGACAGCCCGTCTCACCCGATCTGCGCGAGCAGTGGAACCGCGCCATGCGCATCGTGCAGGCCAACAATAACGCGCCACCGAGGATCGACACCAACTGCGGCGGCTTGCCGGAATCGGGACGCGGCGGACGACCCGACTTCAATTTTCTTACCGGGCTCAGGGAGTAAACGAATTCAGGGAGCAACCATGAAACTTCGAACACTATTTTTCTTTTCGGTCCTGCTCGCGGCTTCACTGGCTGTGGGGCAGCAGGCGCAGGTCAGCGGCAGCATCACAGGAACGGGATGTTCCCCGGCGATCGATGTTTCCGGCAAAGGCATCGTCGGCATCTCCGTCACCGGCACCTGGTCAGGAACCATTCAGCCGGAAGTTGCGGTGGGTGGGGATGCCGCTGTCAACACCAAAGTGACTCCGGATGGCGGAGGAACCGCCGCTTCCACAATCACGGCCAACGGCGGCTATCAAAGCGTTTCGGTCGCGGGTAAAAATCTCTTCCAACTGTGCGGGAACACTGTTACCGGGACCGCAGTCGTGAAGATGAATGCCTTTGCCCTTTCGGCCACCAGCGGGAGCGCAGGCAGCCTGTCCCCTAGCGCCCCGGTATTTTGGACGGGGTTCGGAACCGGCAACGCCTCCGGAGCCATGGCGCAAAACACTGTACTGTGCATCGGTTTCGTCTCCGGGCCGTACGGCGGCACGTATTCGGCGGTCAGCTACGACGTGCAAACCGCCGACAATACAGCCAACGTGTACGACCTTGGACTTGCGGATGCAACTACGGGCGCTCGCCTCTGCCATATCGGGCCAACCGCAGGCACGACGCTGTTTCCCGCCACCGGAATCCGCAGCGCGAACTGGGCTGCCTCCTGCACTCTTGCGCCGAACACAAAATATCTGGTGACGGCCACGAGTTCGGCAGCCAGCCCAGCCGCAAAACTTGGCGGCAACCTGACGCCTTCGTTTCAGAACGGGAACACCTGCGGATCGAGCGCCAGCGGAACTATCCCCGATCCGCTGAACACGATCCCGTCGGATTCTTACGCGCAGGCGCCGATCCCCGCGCTGGCGCTGCACAACTAACGATTTCGATTTCTTAGTCCTTCGCTTTCCCTCTCATGCCCCGCATCGCCTTCGTCGGCCCCGCCTACAAGTCCCAGTCGGTCATTGCCGATTGCCAGACCTGCATGAACTTCTATCTGGAAAATGTCGAGAGCGGGCAAGGCAAGTCGGCGGCGATTCTGGCGAACACGCCCGGACTGAATTTGCTTTACAACCTCGGGGCGGTTCCCACGCGCGGCGAGATCGAGACCCAAGGCCGCGCGTTCTGCGTTTCCGGCATCAACTTCTTTGAACTGCTTCCGCCGAACCAGGCACCAAACTTCATTAACCGCGGCCAGATCGTTTCCGATGGCGCGCCGGTGACGATGGCAGGCGGGCCGACGCAAATCCTGATCGCCAGCGCCGGGCATCTCTACTGCTATCAGCTCATCGCCAGCGCGACGCAGGCAGCGAACACACTTTTTGAAATCGCGCCTTCCGATGGCACCAATGAGCTGCTGGGCACGCCGCTCCAGATTCAGTACCTGCTGGGCGCGTTCTATCTGCTGGTGCTCAACTCGCTCGGCAATACACAGATTCAACAGTCCGCGCTGCTCGATGGCTCGCTGTGGCCGGCGGTCGCGCAAACCGGCGTGGAAGTTTTCTCCGACAACGTGGTCGCGATCTTTGAAGATCATCTCCGGCTCTGGGTGTTCGGGCCGAAGAAGACGCAGCCCTACTTCGACGCCGGCGATTTTCCTTTCGCGCTCGAAGTCGAAGACGGCGCGCTGATCGAGCAGGGACTTGCGGCCGCGAAAGCAGTCTGCAAAGCAGACAATTCCATCTTCTGGCTGGCGCAGTCGGAAACCGGCGGCTATACCGTCCGCCGCGCCAACGGCTACACCCCAGTACGAGTCTCCACGCACGCGCTGGAATTTGAGATCGCGAACTACGCGACGGTTTCCGATTGCGTGATGTACTCCTACCAGGAAGCGGGACATGAATTTGTTGTCGTGCGCTTCCCTTCGGCAAAAAAGACCTGGGTCTATGACGCAGTCGCCTCCGCACAGTCAGGACAACCCGTCTGGCATCAGCGCGGCTTCTGGAATGGGCAGACCGGAACATTCGATCAATCGCGCGCCGGCTTTCACATGTTTGGTTTCGGCATGCACCTGGTCGGAGATCCCACCACGGGCGCGGTGTATCAGCAATCGCTTTCGGTTTACACCGATTTCGGCAATGCGATCGTGCGCCGGCGGCGGGCGCCGCACATTTCGAGCGAGCAGCGGCGCATCATTCACAATCGCTTGCAGGTCGATGTCGAAGTCGGACTGGGCACGTTTCAGGGGCAGGCCGCGCCTACGATCATTCCGATGGTCGATGCGGCCGGCGCGTTCCGCCAGGTGAAGATGGGCGAGGGCGGGATTCTCGAAGCACCTCTCTATCCCGCCGGCGACGTCACTGACGCGCGGACTTTGTTCCTGAATGACAGCAAGAACACAACGTCCTGGCAGGTAACGATTTCCGCCGTGGGTCAGCTCACTCCGACGCAGCTCGCCGACTACGACGATTCCCTTTCCCTCTCGATTCCGTTTGTCACTGCGCTGGGCAAAGAAAAGTGGGGCCTGGCGATCGAGAACCTGGGCGGCGGAATCGCTGTGCTGCAAACGGTTCCCATGGGCATGGTGGGACGCGGCCCGATTATGACCTTGCGCTGGTCCAACGACGGCTCGAAGACTTTTTCCAATCCTTACGATCGCGATTGCGGCCAGACCGGACAATTTCTGGCGCGCGTGAAATGGGACCGGCTGGGACAGGCGCGCGATCGCGTATATGAGATCTCGGTTTCCGATCCGATTCCCTGGCGCATCATCGACGCCTATCTGTTTACCGATGAAGACGCGCAGCCGCAATCGCGCCTGGTCCGCGAGTACGCCAAGAGAGCCTGATTTTGTGCTTCGCCCCAGTGTCATGACATCTGCCGGGAATTGTCGTGCTGAGGGACACCTCATCACCGGGACGCAACGCGTTGTCGGAAATGCAAGTGCTTTTATCCCCGGAGGCAAGCACGACGCTCCCGTCGGTGGCCACGTAGCCGATTACGGTCGGTTCGGGATGGCGGCTAGACGACGCAGCCAGCAGGGTCAGGACTAGCGCACACTTTCTCATGCGCGAATTATAGCGATGCCGGGAAGTTTTCAGCCACAACCGGTCGCGGGTAACAAGCTGGTCGAGGATGACGGGACGCCGACGCCGGTTTATCGCAAATGGCTCGACAAGCTGGCTCCCGCGCTCAGCAACCTGCCGGCATTCGGCAATCCGCCCGCATCTTCGACGGACGTCGCGACCTTCGGACTGATGCGGACCGATGGAACTTTTCTCTACATCGCAGTGGGACCCAATCAATGGAAACGTGTAGCCCTGACCGCGTTCTAGCGACAACCATTCGTCTCGCGATCGATGCGGACATTCCCCGCCTGGTCGAGATGGGACAGCGTTTTCGCGCGGAGTCACGCTACGCGAAATTTCTCGCCGACAATCCCGAGCGCATGGCCCATCTCGGCCGGCAACTTCTCGCATGCGATGGCTTGCTGGCGATGGAGCGCGACGGCGAAATCATCGGCATGCTGGGTTTCATCCTGCACGATCACTTTATCTCTGGCGAGAAAGTCGCAGGAGAAGTGTTCTGGTGGGTGGAACCGGAACACAGAGGCGATGGGCTGAAGTTGCTCGATGAAACGAAACGGCGTGCGAAAGCGGCCGGAGCGAAGTGCCTGCACATGATTGCGCCCAGCGAAAGAGTCTCGCGGCTCTACAAGATTCTCGGCTACGAGTGGGTGGAAGCGACCTACCAGATCAGCTTATGACTCCAGACTTTTCTACTCCGATCTTGCAATGCGACGGTTTCGCGGCCGATGCCGCTGAAGTACGCGCGGCCGTGACCAGGGGCGGCTTCACGACCGAGCGCGGTCCGGACGGCGCGCTCTACACCGGGATCTCGCTCTACCCCGTCCCGCACTGGTTTGAGCGGATCGCGGAGCTGGTGGGAAAGAGGATCTCGCCGAAACTTTCGTGCTTTCGCATCAACTTCGCGGGCGAGTTGCCGCATAGCTGGGTCCACTCCGACGATATCTGCGCCAAGTTTGCCAGCGTGCTCTACCTGAATCCTTCGGAGCAATGCGCCGGCGGGACCGCTTTCTGGCGGCACAAGACGCGCGGGATCGATCGGCTGCCCTCGAAAGAATCGTTGCGCGCCAAAGACATCGACGCCGACGAGTTCTACCGCACCATGGACCGCGAGTGGAAGGAATTGAACCGCTGGGAGCGCGTGAACTTCGTGCCCATGGAATTCAACCGCTTCATCACTTATCCCACTTGCCTGTTTCACAGCCGCTTCCCATTTGAAGGATTCGGCTCCGGACCCGACGACGGCCGTCTGATCTGGATCTGCTTCTACGACGTGCAAGGAGAAAGCAATTGAGCGTAGCTACCACAACCGCGATTGCGATCGGAGCTGGAGTCAGCGCGGCTGGCGCGATCGGCGGAGCTGCGATTTCGTCGCACGCGGCGGGCGAAGCCGCGGACAAACAGGTCAGCGCAGCAGAGCAGGCCGCACAGCTTCAAAAGCAGGAAGCGGATAACGCTCTTGATTTCCAGAAGCAAGAGTGGAGCACCCAGCAGCAGAACGAGCAGCCTTGGCTGAACGCCGGGAATGCCGGGATCTCGAACCTTCTTTCCCTGCTCAACTCGGGACCAGGCGGGTTACTGGAAAAATATCCGGGTGGCGCCTTCACCGCGCCCACGCTGGACCAGGCGAAGAACGAACCCGGCTACCAGTTCGCCGAGCAGCAGGGCGAAGGCGCTTTGCAGAACTCTGCGGCCGCGAAGGGTGGACTGCTCTCGGGCAACACCCTGGAAGCACTCAACAATTACGCGCAGAAATTCGGCGAGCAGGATTACTCCAACGTCTACAACCGCGCCCAGAGCACCTACGACACCAATTACAACGTCTGGAACACTGGGAACACCAATTCCATCAACCGGCTACTTGCGCTTGCGGGCATGGGGCAGACCGCCAACAGCCAGCTCGGCACTGAAGGACAGCAGGCCGCGTCCAACGTCGGCAACATCGATCTCACCAGCGGCGCGCAGCAGGGCCAGGACCTGAACAATGCGGCGGCGGCGATGGCCTCTGGGTACGTCGGTTCGGCCAATGCCTGGTCCGGCGCGCTGGGCGGATCGACCAACAATCTGATGCAGCTCGCCATGATGAATCAACTGCTAAACAACAACAGCAGCAGCACGCTGAACCTCGACAACAGTTGGCTCGACGTGCCCGATCAGTCGCTGCTCTCTGGAACCGGAATCTCGGCCTAACTTTATGTTTCCTCCATCACTCATCAATCCCGGACTGTCGAACCTGACGAACCTGGCCGCGTTGCGCAACCTGGGCACGTCTCCAACCTTTGGCTCGAACCCGCCGATGCGCTTGCCGATTACTTCCCCCGGCTTTCCCGGCGGTGGTGGCGGCTTTGGCAGCAATCCACCGGTGCACTTGCCGTTTTCACCTTCGCCGGTGTTCTCTGCACCCGGCGGCGCACCACTGCCAACACCGGTTTCACCCACGCCGGGATTTCCTTCCCCGATTATGGGTGCGCCCGGAACTCCAGGTGCGCCGGTGCCGACTCCCGCCCAGCCCGCGCCCGGATTTTTCGGCGGGCAGCAACCCGGCTACTTCGGCGGGCAGCCGCTGATGCCGACTCCCGGCTTCCCGGCGGGATTGCAGAACCTGATGGCGCTGCGTTCGATGGCGATCCAGTAAAAACCCCATGTCCACAATTCCTCTTCCCGCGCTGGCGATAAAGCCTCCTGAGCAGCCCGACGTCCTCTCGGGCATTCAGAAGCTCTATGCGCTGCGCTCCATGCAGCAGCAGCAGCAGACGCAACAGCAAGAACAGCAGATTCGCGCGCAGCAGATCACGGACCAGCAGGCCACGACCGCGGCGATGAAGAACTGGGACGGCAAAAGCTACGACGATCTCTCGAAATCGATTCTCGACAATGGCGGCTCGGCGACGGCCGCGCAGAACGTGCAGCTTCACGGACTGAATATCAAGAAGCAAATCTCCGACATCGCCGCCCAGGACGCGACCACCGGATCGAAGAATCTTGAGACCTTCATCGGCACGCACAGAGCCGTCGGCGATGCGCTGGAGCCGCTGGTCGACCCCAAGGTAGTTCCCGATGCCGATCTCCATCAAAAAGCGATGGAGACGGTCACGCAGCTTCACAACGCGAAGATCATCGGCGACGACGAAGCGCAGCAAGCCGCGCAAGTCATCCAGACCACGCAAGACCCCACGCAGCTTCGATCGGCGATCGACGCGATCGCAAAAACTTCGATGGGCGCGAAAGCGATCGCCGAGCAGCACAAGACGGAATCGGAAACCAGCAAAGATACAGCCCAGGCGAGTGAAGCGAGTGCGACGGCCCAGCAAAAGCAGGCGCAAACAAAAGCCTACGCTGACCTTGGGCTAGTGCCCGGAGTGCCCGCCGACGAACAGTCGATGATGAATTACCTGCGGACCGTGAAAGGCGCGACTCCCGCCCAGTGGCCTGCCTACAAAGCCGCGAAGGAAGCAGCGGCCACGCAGCCCTACAAAATTCAGACCGCGCAAGCCGAAGGCCAGGCGCGGCAACTGGTCGAAGGCATGGGCAAATCCGTCTACGCATTCAACCCGGATGGCTCGCGCGAATTGATGAGTCAGACCGACGCTCTGAAAAAAGGTCTGACGATGGTGCCGGTCACCGAGAAGAACGTGGGCGACGATATTCAACTCGTCAACCGGCTCGGCGACGTGCGTCAGAAACTTGCGCGCTACGAACAGTCGCTCTCCAACATCGGCACGTCGGTCAACTCCGTCGATCAGAGCAACCTCGCGGCGCTCATCGGAAAAGACAGCCTGAAAGTGGACCTGAAAGGGGGAGCGTTCGGCACCGAATTGCCTATGAGCCGCGTCAACGCGCTGCTGCAAAAAGAAAACATCTCGAATCTGTCCGACGATGCGAAGAAGCTGCTGGTCTCTTACTACAACGCGCGCGAGTCGATGCAGGGCTATCAGCGCGTGCTCTCCGGAACTGGCCGCGCCAATGAGAAGGCGATGGAACTCAACCTGGACGCGCTGCCTAACCCCGGAACCAGCGACAAAGCCTATGCGGGCGAGGCGCTGAAACAGTTCCGCGAAAATCTCGGCATCGTCGGTCAAGGACTTCCGAAAATTCCCGGCATCAAGTCGCCGGAACAAATCGAAAGCGAGGCCGCATCGTCCGCTCCCGCGAAAACTCCGCCCGCGACGACCGGCGCATTTAGCTGGGACAACATGCCTCAATATCAGCAACCACAGTGAGTACCCAGCCCATTCCCGTGTTCGATCCGCAAGGCATCTTGCGCGACGTGCCTTACGAGCAACTGCCCGCGGCGGTGAAAGCCGGCGGCATGCCCGCTGTGAAATTCCTCGCGCCGGACAAAACGACTCGCTTCGTCCCTGCCAATCGCATGCAGGACGCATACAAAGCCGGTGGAACGGTTCAGCCGTTCGCTGAGCAGGACGTAAAGCATCCCGGCTTCTGGGCCACGCTCCTTGATGACGCCAAAGGCATGGCGACCAGCGCTTACCACGCGGTCACCGATCCCGATCCGATGGCC
This sequence comes from Terriglobales bacterium, assembly GCA_050746005.1. Classification (GTDB taxonomy): domain Bacteria; phylum Acidobacteriota; class Terriglobia; order Terriglobales; family Acidobacteriaceae; genus JAIQFF01. The sequence goes on along the minus strand of JBOGLC010000169.1, from coordinate 9,422 downwards.
GATCCCGATGTGCCGGATTCGGTCAAGAATGCGCTGGTCGCAAAACAGGAAGTGGATGCCGCGCGAAAGATCGCGCAACGCAAAGCACAAGGCTATGGCGCGCTCTACTCCGAAATCTCCGCGCCGGCCAATGAGATGCTGGGCGTCAACGTCGCCGGCATGGAGAAATCGGCGGCAGAAGGCGACCAGGGCGGCGTGATGGGCCATGCCGCGGCGGTGCCCGCGTCGATGGTCGCCAGCGATCTGGCCGGCCGCGCTTTTTCGACTCGCCTCACCAAGGCGCTGGCGATACCGCCCGAAGCAATCAGCGAAGGGAAATCGGTTGCGGCTGCCAAAACCGCCGCGCCCAGCGCCCCTCCGGATGCGACGGCCGAGAACGTCGATTTCGCGGGAGAGAAACGAAAGCCCGCCCCGTGGAACGCACACGACGCCACCGGAGAGAACAAACCTTTCGCCGGCGGAGTGGATGAAGCGCGCGAAAAGGCAGTCGCCAAAACAGCGGCCGCGAAAACTGAAACTCCGGTTCCCGCGCCGATGCGCCCGCCGTCTGTGCGTCCGCAAGCCGCCGACGCGCCGCAAGCCAGCGCGATCCCGGAATCGACGGTGAAGAAATCTGCGGGCCGTCCGATCCCAGCGGCCGCGAAAAGTTCCGGCGATCCAATTCTCGATCGCTTGCGCGAGATCAGCGCAAACATCAAGGCGAAGGGTGCCGCGGCTGAACCAACGACAGAGCCTACGCTCGAAGACGATTTAATGGCCCAACTCAAGAAGTCGCTCGAACCGGAAAATCTGGCGCGCTTCAAGGCGCGGAAGCTGGCGACGCAGTAACTCACTTTTTACTCACTTTTAAAATTCTCATGACCAACAAATCTTCCTGCTACCTCTTCGCCGCGGTGTTGCTACTGTGCGCGGTGTTCGCGCATTCGCAGGTTCCAGTTTCGCCCGCTCCGCCCCTGCATCCGATCTTTTACGACTCGAACGGCAATGCGCTCGAGGGCGGGTTTCTTTACACCTTCATCGCCGGCACGTCCTCACCGCAGAACACTTACGCCGACTCCACCGGGAACACCGCCAACCCGAATCCCATCCCACTCGACGCCAGCGGCGCAGCCAGCAACGGCGGTGGAATGCCTACGCAAATCTGGCTCATCAATGGGAGCTACAAAATCTGCGCATTCGATGTGAACAACGTGCAGCAGTGGTGCGTCGATAACCTCACCGGCTATCTGAACCTGCTGAACCTGGGCAACATCTGGTCGCAGATTCAGACCATGCCAGCGCTCGTGCTGTCGCAGGTGGACGACCAGATTGTGCTCTCCGGCTCGCTGGGCACACTGGATTTTCCGCCGAACGCCAGCGGCTACACGCTGCACTTTCCCAATACGACCGACACGATGGTGGGACGTGACACGACAGACACGCTGACCAACAAGACGCTAAACTTCGCAAATCTCACCGACCCGAATGTCAACAATGTTCCGGTGCTGAACGGGCCAGGAACTTATATCAACATCGCCAACGCATCCCCTGTAGGGACGATAGGTGGCGGTCTAGCCGTGCTTAGCAGCGGAGCGGCGACAATTGCGCCAGCGGGTACCACCAGCGGCGTCGTCGGCGTCGTGGTGAACAATGCGGGAACGACAGGCAGCGCGACGATTCAGCAGTCCGGCAGCTCCAATTGCAATTTCGACGGAGGCACCAACGCCGGAGACTATGTACAGATCAGCCCCACAACCGATGAGGACTGCCATGATGCGGGAGCTACTTTTCCTTCCAGCGGCGGCCAGGTCCTGGGGCGCGCTCTGGTTAACATTGCCGGGGCTGGCAATCACCCGATCGACCTGTTCGGCCCGGAAATTCAGCCCGGCGCAAGGGTGTTGTGCAGCAGCGCGACAGCGGTGACAGTGAATGCGAACACCACCGCCTCGCAGCCGATCTCGACTTGCCAGTTTCCTTCGGGCGCTCTCAATACGCTGAACAAGTCCTTCCGGTTTACGACCTCAATCGTCGTCGCTCCTGGTAGCGGGATCACATCCAGCGTATTTTTCGGGATCGGAACTACTTCGTCGATCAGTACCAACAGTCTGATCGCAACGCAGGTTTCCAACGCAAATCCGTGGGCCGCGAATATGACGCTCACCTGTACGGTGGGAACTACCGGCAGCTCGGGCCAGGTCACCTGCACGCCCATCGTGACAGTCGGAAATAATGGCGGCAGCCCCAGCGCGAACTTGCAAGCCTTCACCTCGACGGTGAACCTGACCGGCAATGTGTTCATCGGCGGAGCCTGCACTTTTGCCAGCGGCTCGACCTCGAACTCCTGCACCCAGAATCCGCTCATCGTCGAGCAGCTCAACTAATCCCATGAAACGCCTGATCGCACCGATTTTTCTGTTCGTGTCGCTGGCCTGTGCGCAGAACCTTTTCGCGCAGAACAACGCCCGCATGCTCTCCGGCGTCAACGTGCAGGCCGGCCCAGCCTACGTCTTCACCGCGCTCGATGCCACGCGGCTCACCGACTTCACCAACCCCGGCTCGGTGACGGCGACAATTTCTTCGCCTTCGCCTTTCGGTTTCGGTGCGGGCAATCTTTTTTCGATGCTGAACGGTTCGACCGGAACGGTGACTGTCACTTGCGGCTGCACGATCTTCGTCAAAGGCAGCAGCTTCGGAACGATCACCCTGCTCTCAGGGCAAGGCGTCGATCTCTACAGCGACGGCACGGCCTATTACGCGCAGGGCGGGGCTTCTGGAGGCGCAAGCGGCGTGCAGTACGGCCTTCCCGGCTCCTACCAGGTCAACCTGGGCACCAACGGGCACAACGACGCTATCCAGGTCTTCCCTTGCGACCAGTTTTTCTGCACCTTCGTTCTCGGCTCCTATTCTTTCGCGCCGTGTTGCAGCCAGACCGATGGCACGATGGGACTCTCCCCGCCCGCGCTCAGCAGCGCCCTGCCGCACATCGGGATTTCGGTGAACGGACTTTTCTTCCTTTCCATGCTGCAATCGGACTCGGCCTGCGACATGGCAGACGGCTGCACCGGCACCGGGCCGGAAGCCCGACAGACGCAGGCACTTCTCTTCAGCCCCAACCTGTGGAACCCGGTCACCAACAACATCACCATCAATGCGTTCGATGGCGATTTTTTCGATGTGCAGCCGGGATTCGGCAACCTCATCGCCGGCTCAGTGACCAGCGGGACTTTTCAGAGCCCGGTCAATAACGTCGGCGGAGAAGGCATCACCCAGACCACAACGGGAGCGCAAGCGACTTTCGTGCTGATCGAACCCTCGGGCGCCATGCTTATCACCAGCGCAGTCCTGGGCTCGCCGGACAATTCCCACACCTGGGTGGGAAACAATTCGGGGGCGGTGTTCACGCCGACAGCCGTGCCCGCGATTCCCTACTGCCAATACCTGCCGACGGCCGACCACGATTACGGCTGCTTCGGCTCGGATGGAAAGTTCCAACTCTCGAACGATGACGCGCCGCGGGCGCCGGTGCTCACGCAAGGCCCGTATCTATCGGGAGACTTCACCACCGCGAACAGCACAGCCTTTCAAAACATCACTTCCGGTGGCGTCGCGCTCGGATTCTCCAAACAAGCCAAGGCCGCGGCGTCCACGTTTCATTGCTCGCTGATGTACTCCCAGGCGACGGCCAACGCCGCGGTGGCTTTCGGTATTCAGGCGGCGGTCGCCGCGCCCACCAGTATCAATGCCTCCGGGGACATGGCCACTTCGACGAGCGCAAAAACTTCGGGCGTGCTGAACGGACTGACCACCACGACGGCCACCGCGATTGTCAGCGCAACTCCGGGCGCGACCGCCACTGTCTTTCGCGCGACGCTGGACGGCACCATCGAAGATTCCGCGCACGCCAACACCTTCGAGATCATGGTTTCGACCGCGACCGGCGCGGATGCGGTGACCATCAAGCGCGGCAGTTATTGCAGCTTCTGAAAACTTTTCCCTCTCCGCACATTTCTCCATGAAAAAACTGATTTTCATTCTTCTCGCACTCACTTGCGCCCACGCGCAGATTTTTGTCGGCGACAAGCAAACCGGCGGCGGCGGCGGCTCCGGCTCCGCCCTCACCATCAACGCTCTGGGCAACGGCACGGGAACCGTCGCCACGCTTGACGGTTTCATCAACTGCATCGATACGGCCGGCGTCATCAGCGGGACTTGCGCCCACACCTATTCCGGCGCGCCTTCGATCCAGTTGATTGCCACGCCCGGCAGCAATACGACGGTTGCGTTTTCCAACGGCGCAGGATCGGCGATCGCCTGCAGCGGCTCCAGCTCCACGTTGCTGAGCTGCACCTTCTCCATTGTGAATCCTTCCTCGCTGAGTGTGACCTTCACCACGCCCGCCAACAGCGCCATCCCCGGCACCTATACCGGCATCGGCCTGAATTCCTTCAACAATGTAGGCGGCTGCACCACCACCTATCCTTCGGCCATCCATCACGGCCGCGATCGCTGGTGGGACACCGGCAACGTGCAATGGGCCTATATCAACACGGCCACCGATGTCTACGACTGGACCTTTGTGGATGCGCTGGCTTGCGCCGCTTTCCAGAACGGCGCTGACATTCACTGGACCATGAACCGCACGCCCTGGTTCGCGACCGGCGAGGGCAGCGTCCAGTACACCGACGCCGGCGACTGCAACTACTACAAGGCCGGGGCATCGATCACCAACGTGGGCACGGCGAACCCGGACCAGATTCTCTCCATCAGCAAATCCGGCATGACGGTGACCGTGACCTACCGCGCCGATGCGAACTTCAATCCCGGCGCCGGCGCCATCATCGTGGTGCAGGACATCTCGGGCACCGGCGGCGATAACGACTATGACGGCATCTACACCGTTCTCACCTCTACTTCAACACAACTGACTTACACCGCATTCAGCACCCTCGCGGGAACTCCGGTGCTTACCGGCGCAACCATCAGCGTCCCCGCGAACCTGCGCCTGAATTCGCCGGCGCAATGCGATCCGCCCACCGACGTCAATCCGGATGGAAGCGGAAGCAATCAGATCTGGCGCGACTGGATCGGGGCTGCGGCCGCGCATACCAATGCCCCAAGCTGGCGCGCGAATCATGCGCACATCGCGGTCTGGGAAGACATCGACGAACCCGATACCTGCCAGTTTTTCAGTTGCGCCTTCGGCTCCTATGACATTCAGGCGCGCTGGAGCCAGGACCGCTACTGCATCCTGAAAGGCGGCGCATACTACGTCAACGGCGGAGTGACCAGCGGAAGATTCGTGACCGGGGAATCGGTGACGCAGGCTTCCACGGGATCGACCGCAACGCTGGTGGGTGCGCCGAATTTTTCCTCCGACCTGCTGAACTTCACCGCCGCTCCGTCTGGTTCGCCGGATTCTTCCCACACCTGGACGGGAGGGACGAGCGGTGCCGTCTATACGCCGACAATTGCGCCAACGCAGATGACGGTGCGCGCCACCGGGGAAACCTGTTTGCAGGTCCGCACTGCGGTCACGCACGGAGCGGGATCGGCGGTTGTCAATACCACTATCTTTTCTAGTTTCCCCACGCTGCCGCTGGACACCACCGCGATCATGTCGATGGGTTCCTATCACCCGCCGGATGCTTCGGCGAAACAGGCGCAAGCCTATTTATATTGCGCGGTCCCCGGCGGAACCGCGAGCAAAGCCGTCTGCGGCGGGACTGGACATACCAACCAGTGTCAGGCGAGCGGATCGAATTACACTTCCTGCCACACGCCGGGAGCGTTCCTGACCACCGAAGTCATCGACGAGCACTACAAGCCCGGCCCGGCCAACACTTCCCCACCGTTTGAGCAGGCCATGGTGACCGCGATCGGGCAAGTGGAAGCGATCCTGACCGCCAATGAAGCGGCCAAACCGATCTTCCTTCCCGAAGCGGCCTATGCTTCCTGCGGCTGGCCGACAGTCACGACCGCGTGCGATCAGTCATCGCCGTGGGGCGTGATCCAGATGCAAGCCGCCTTCATGGGGGATTACTTCACCTACACCTGGAGTCTGGGGAACATTCCCGAGAACGTGCTCTATAACTGGAACCCCGCGCACGGAGGACTGGGAGCGGCGTGCAGCGGATCGGGGCCGAACGGAAATTACTGCGCCAACACCGCGATGACGACGGTGTTCAACTGGATCACCGGCGCGACCATAAGCGGGTGCGCGATCTCCAATGGCGTTGCCACGAATTCGCTCTATAAGTGCTCCGTCGAGAGCCCCTTCCCTGGGCCGGGACTGACCAGCGGAACCATCGTTTGGGACAATGCGGAACTTTGCACCGGCACCAACGGACAGCTCGGAAGCTGCCCCACGCACACCCAGACCATCACTTCCACCCACTGTTACGACATCGGCGGCAATGCTCCGGTGACGATCACAGGGAACAATGTCGCGGTGGGGATCATGCCGCAACTCTGCGAATAGCGCTTCCCTTCCCTCTTTATTTTTCGCAAACACCACCATGCCGATCACCAACCTGGAAGACCAGCTCCGCCGCGACGAAGACGACCGCGGTTTCGCTTATGACGACGCGACTGGAAAGACCCTGCTCAAAGAACAGACGCTGCTGGGAAATTTAACCATCGGCGTCGGCCACAATCTCTCGGCAAAGCCGCTGTCGAAAAATATTCGCGACCTGATCCTGCACGAAGACATGGCGGAGGCGGAAGCCGCGCTGGCCGAAAACTGGCCGTGGGCGCTCGATCTGGACGATACGCGAAAAGGCGCGATGCTGAATCTGGTTTTCAACATGGGCGCGCACGCGCTTTCGGGATTCAAGAATTTTCTGGCAGCGATGCAGCGCGGCGACTGGATGACCGCGAAAGACGAACTTCTCAGCTCCGCCGCGGACCATCAGGAGCCGCAACGGATCGGACGTTTGGCGGCGCAAATTGAAACAGGAGTGTGGCAATGAAAAAACTCAGCAGCAATCTCATCTTCCAGGCCGCGGCGCTGATGGCGCAGTATGGCAACCAGGCGCTCGACATTGTGCCGCCGAAAGTTCAGCCCTATGTTGCGCTGGCCATCGGATGCGCGCAAGCCCTGGCCGCGTGGCGCGCGCACTACTTCAACCCGGACGGAACGCCGGCACAGGCTCCCTACATCCCCACGAAATAGCAGCGACGATGAGCCGTCCCACCAAAAAGCCGGGCAGGATTCAGCTTCGCACTCCGCAAGGCAGCGTGATCCAGGCGGACGTGTGGACACAGGGCGGCGAGCTGCGGATCGCGGTCGATGGCTTCCTCGACTTCGTGCTGATTCTCGATCCGGCCAGCGCGCGGAGAGCCTGTAAACGCATCGTGGAGCTGCTCGATGGGGTTGATTGACCTTCCTGATCCGGTCTCCATGTTTGAGTCGGCGAAAAATGCCGGACTTGAGCGCAAAGAGATCAATGCCTTAGTCAGCGCGGCTTACAGCGCGGTCATTTCGTTTTTGTGGCGCTCGGGCTCGGCGAAGTGGGCGGTGTGGACGGGCGAAGGGCAAGGCATGAAGGACGCGGCGACGGCGATGTACCTGTCGTTGTCGAACCTGGAAAGCAAGAACTTTCTGACGCTCACCGTGCCCGCCGATCTGCTCGATCCCAACAACCTCAGCAAATTTCAAACTGAATCACAGGAGAAAAAATAGTCATGAGCCTCTTCGGTAAAATCGCAAATTTCTTCCACACCGCCGCCGTCAAAGTTTCGGACGCCTTCGTAAAACTGTTCGGCAAAGACGCCGCTGAGAAGTTCGCCCAGGGCGCGCTCTCGCTGCTGAAATCCGCCGAAGGCAAGATTGTCCTGGATGCGGTCGAAGCGGTAGAGACGCTGAATCCCGCAGCGGACGGGGCCAGCAAGCGAGCGCAGGCCTTCGCCAAAATTCTCGACGACTTCAAGACGCAGGGGCTTCAGGTGTCGGAGTCCGTGGTGTCGATGCTGATCGAGCTGGCGGTGCAGTTCTTGAAGGGCGCGATCGTTCCCGCTTAACTGGCGACTTTCACTAACCCCTTCCCTTCCCCGCCGTCGCTCTCAATCGTCTGCGTGTTCGCCGGAAGCGACATCGTGCGCTGAAGCTCCTTCACCGCCTTCAACAGTCGCGGCTCCGCCAATTGCGGCAGGGGCAGACCGACCTGTTTCCGCAGCGCGATCCACTTATGAAGCTGGTAGGTGAAGTCATTGGCCAGCATGTCGCGGAGGAGTTGGTATACCAGATTGTCCAGCGGGCGAGTGTGCTGGGGCGGCTCGTTGCCGTTGGCCATTTGATCGGCGCACGGGATGCAGATCGAGACCGAAGCCTGCGGGGAGCGGGCGTTTTCATCCATTCCGACGGCGCGTAATCGGAAGTCGGCGACGAAGGCGACTTGACTGGCTTCGACGATTTGGGAGCACTTCAGGCAGGGAGCAGCTTGGCGTGCGGGCATGTTGGAACCCTCCGGTTTCGCGTTTTGGAAATGGTTTTGGAAACGCGGAATCCAGCGTAGCACGGGGGTTACTTCGGGAATCTAGCTAGTCAACAAAAGCTGGGCGTAGGGTGGAACGCATGAAGATTGCCGAACTTCAGGAGCAAGAGGGAATCGCGCCGCAGACACCGATGCCGTCTTACGTCTCGCACAAGCGAGTGTGGGCGCTGAAGATCGAGAAGGTTCACGCGGACGAAGACGGGCAGGGCATCGCGCTCCAATTTGAAGGCAATCACTTCGCCCTCCGCGCATTCACAACTTCGCAACTCGAACACAAACCCGTCCCTGAACCTGGGATGTACTTCGTGCAATACGAAGGCGGCTACTTCAGTTTCTCTCCCGCTGAGACTTTCGAAAAAGGCTACACCTCTGACGCTGAAGCGCCGGTGATCGGGAAAATCACGCTCGCCATCGGTAAGCCCGTCCTCACACCTTGGGGCGAGCTGAAGACCGTGCGTGTCACGCAGGAAACGAAGTGGGGCGGAATTCTCGGCGAGATCCATCTCACCGGCGTGCAGGCGCACTCGCTCGCGAAGGAAATTCAGAGCCGCGTCTGATGCCCCGCACCCGCAAACCCCGCACCGTCCCGGAACTCTACGCCGCCCACGAAGCCCTCGCGGAGCAGGCCAAGGCGCTCTACGACCAGAAAGACGCCACGCTGAAGAAGCTTGTCGGCGCGTGGAAGAAAAACAAATCCGTCCGCGTGACCGACACCCAGGTCCTCGAAATCGAAGACACCTGGCGCGGCAAGATGAAAGCCTTCGCTCCGGCGTTTTCGCACCGGTATAAACTCACGCTCAAGACTGCGCCCGAGCCGAAAATCTCCGCCTGAAGTTCTGCACCGACTGTCCGTCTGTTGGCCACTGGCGATTATCAGCATGCGATTAGAAGTGCGGAAAACAATCAACTGCTGAACTACCAATGGCAGCCTAATCCGAGGAGGGCCGGGAA
>JBOGLC010000168.1:0-68659 GCA_050746005.1 Terriglobales bacterium | reverse complement strand
CTCCCACTCAAGCCAAAACCAGGCTTGAGTGGGCCACCTGTTTTTCTTTCGCCCTTTCAGGGCTGGGGTCAGTTGTCACGTTTACCCCGGGCTTGCGCCCGGGGCTGCATTCTTGGGCCGCTTCGCGGCTGGGCGTGGGATTCGCCATGGCCAGGGGGTGGCCCAGCCAGTTCGCATCCATGCCGGATCTGCTGGTTCGGGAGAGCTTCGGGTTCGCGGGGTGAAAGCGTGCTCTTGCGCGATTTCGAGGTGCCGAGTTGCGCTCGGCCTGGACAGCCGAGGGCAGCTGTCCCTACGTGGGTTGTGGCGGATACATTCCGGCGGACAGGAGTGTCCTCCGCCCCAGACTGGTGTTGGCGGTCTTCGCTTGAAGTTCTCCGCCCTTGCAAAGGATGGAGAGACGGGGGCGGTACCCTTCTTTCGCCCTTTCAGGGCTGGGGTCATTTGTCACGTTTACCCCGGGCTTGCGCCCGGGGCTGCATTCTTGGGCCGCTTCGCGGCTGGGCGTGGTGGATTTCGATCTGCTGGTTCGGGAGAGCTTCAAGCCAGCCACCCGCCATGGAATCTGTGGCGCAATTTTTCTTTTGCCCTTTCAGGGCTGACGGTCATTGGCCGCCTTTACCCCGGGCTTGCGCCCGGGGCTGCATTCTTGGGCCGCTTCGCGGCTGGGCGGGGTGGATTTCGATCTGCTGGTTCGAGAGCTTCAGGATCGCGAGATGATCCGCAATTTGTGGAGAAGCTGCGTTACGTTCACCGCAATCCGGTGAAGGCAGGGTTGTGTGAACGCCCTGAAGACTGGCCGTGGAGCAGTTTTCTCCACTATGCCACCCGACGCTGAAGGATGCGTAGAGATCGAGTTGGAATCTACGGCACGAAAACGCGAACGAGCGGCGGGAACACTTTGTCTTGCTGTCGAACTGCCCCACTCAAGCCAACACCGGGCTTGAATGGGCCACCCTCCCACCTCGCAGAAGGTACGCAGCTATAATGCTGGCCGAAGCCCGGCAATTTGCCAGATCGACATGCTCGACCTTCTTACTGCACCGATGAATCGCTGCCTGCTCGCAGGCATTCTGGGAGCGCTGGTGTTTGGCGGCGGGACCCTGCCGGCCTTGCGGGCTGAAACCGGGCAGGATGCGTGGTTGCGTTATGCGCCGTTGCCAGCGGCGGCGCGCGCAGGATACGAAGCGCTTCCCGGCGCGGTGGTTGTTCTGGGAGATTCTGCCGTAATCGTGGCGGCACGCAACGAGATGGTCCGCGGGGTTTTGGGGATGACTGGTAGAAGCCTGCGCCCCGAGAAGGATGTCCGCGAGAAGGCGGTCATTCTTGGAACGGTCTCTGCGATTCGGAAAACAGTGCCTGGATTCGATATCCCCAGCCATCTCGCAGGCAATGGTTTCCTGCTCGCCTCCCGGCGCATTCGCGGGTTCGATTGCCTGGTGATCACTTCGCCTACCGAGCGCGGGGTTTTGTATGGCGTGTTCGCGTTGCTGAGCAAGGTCGCGCGCGCGGAAAATGTTTCGGCTCTTAACGAGGTCGGGCAACCGTCTGTTCCGATTCGCTGGGTCGATGAATGGGACAATCTGAATGGCACGATCGAGCGCGGGTATGCCGGCCCTTCCATATTTTTCGAGGGCGGTGGGGTCCGCGCCGATTTGACGCGTGCCGGGCAATACGCGCGCCTGCTGGCCTCGGTCGGCATCAACGGGTGCACCATCAACAATGTGAATGCCGATTTGCGGATGCTGGACGATAATTTTCTTCCGCAACTGGCGCGCATCGCGGATGTTTTTCGTCCCTGGGGAGTGCGGCTGGCGGTGTCAGTCGATCTGAGCAGCCCGAAAGCGGCTGGAGGTCTGAACACTTTCGATCCGCTGGATGCGCGGGTTGGGGAATGGTGGAAGACGAAGGTCGACCAGATTTACCGGCAGATTCCGGACTTCGGCGGGTTCGTGGTCAAGGCGGATTCGGAAGGGCGTTCAGGTCCGTCATCGTATGGCCGGACGCCGGCCGATGCGGCCAATGTGATTGCGCGCGCGCTGCAGCCGCATGGAGGGATACTTTTTTATCGTGCATTCGTCTATGACCATCACCTGGATTGGCGCAATCTCAAAAACGATCGTGCCCGGGCCGCCTACGATATCTTCCATCCGCTGGACGGAAAATTCGACGACAACGTCATCGTTCAGATCAAGTATGGTCCGATTGATTTCCAGGCGCGCGAACCGGTGTCGCCGCTTTTTGGCGGGCTGGAGAAGACCAACCAAGGCATCGAATTGCAGATCACGCAGGAGTACACCGGGCAGCAGCGGCATTTATGTTTTCTTCCGCCCATGTGGAAAGAGATCCTCGATTTCGATTTGCGGGTGAACGGCGGAACGACTCCGGTGAAAGATCTGGTTGCGGGCAAGATTTTTCATCGTCCAGCGGGCGCATTCGTAGGGGTGGCGAATGTCGGCATGGATGCGAACTGGCTGGGCCACCCGCTGGCCATGGCCAATCTCTATGGATTCGGACGGCTGGCATGGGATCCCGATCTTAGCGCGGAGACCATCGCAGAGGAGTGGACCCGGCTGACATTTGGGAATGAAACGGCAGTAGTGAAGACCATCACTCGCCTGCAACTGGCATCCTGGCACGTCTACGAGAGCTATACCGGACCACTGGGAGCGCAGACGCTGACCGACATTCTGGGCAGCCACTACGGACCGGGGATTGAATCCTCCGAGCGCAATGGTTGGGGGCAGTGGCATCGCGCCGACCACGAAGGAATCGGCATGGATCGGAGTGTGGCGACCGGCACTGGTTTCGTTGGGCAATACCCTGCCGCTGTCCAAGGTCTGTATGAGTCTGAAAAAACTACACCGGACAATCTGCTTTTATTTTTTCATCATGTTCCCTACACCTACGTGCTGCACTCGGGCAAGACTGTCATACAACATATCTATGACTCGCATTACGAGGGCGCGGAGCAGGCAGCGGATTTCGTGCGGCAATGGCAGACGTTGAAGCACTCCATCGACGAGGAGCGGTATGCCGCAGTGCTGGCGCGGCTGGAGTATCAGGCTGGGCACGCCATCGTCTGGAGGGACGCGATCTGCAACTGGTTTTTCCGGACGTCCGGAATTGCCGATGACAAAGGTCGGGTGGGGAATCATCCTGACCGCATCGAGGCGGAGGCGATGCGGCTTCAGGGCTTCGCGCCGATTGATGTCGATCCCTGGGAGAACGCTTCCGGGGGGAAGGCGATCGAGTGCAGAGAGGAATCAGGCTGCGTGGCGACGTTTCGTTTCGAGCGCGCCGCGGGGCGGTATGAAATGGATGTGCAGTATTTCGATCAGAACAACGGCGCGTCAAAGTTTCGGGTGCTGGTAGGCGATCGGAAGGTGGATGAATGGGTGGCCAACGATCATCTGCCTGCGACCAGGCCGGGCGGCGATTCTTCTTCCCGGCGCAGGATTCGCGGGCTGGAGCTTCGTCCTGGAGATGAGATCCGGATCGAGGGAATACCGGATGGGGGAGAACATGCCGCATTCGATTACATCGAGTTGCACGCGGACAAATTGTCTCCTGAGAAATGATCGGGCGGCAGCGTTCGCGGGCGGGGGCACCCGCGCTACACAGAGTTTTATTGGAAGTTGCTGATCAGGATTACGTCGCTGGTTATGTTGCCCCTGATCAGGAGCAGCTGTTTTCCGTCGCGCGACACGGCAAAGCTGGGAATACGGTCGGAGGTGAAGTTTGTAATCTGGCGGGGTTGTCCACCGGACACAGGTTGCTCCCAGATGTTGGAAGCGCCGTTTCTGAGCAGTCCGTATTGAAGAGCCTTCCCTGAAGGCGACCAGGCAAGGCCGTGGGTGCCGAGGGGGACCTGGCTAATGACCTGTCGGGGACCGCCGGCCGTCGCAACCATTGCAATTTTAGGAGCGGGGACGGGACTGCCGTCCTGGTAGGCAAAAGCAAGCTCACTGCCGTCGGGGGAGACTCTCAGGGAGTTGCCCGCCCCGGGCACGCTCACGAGTGCGACCGGCTCGCCACCTTCGACCGGCATGCGAAAGATTTTTTCTTTGCCGGCGTAGAAGATCCACTTGCCATCGGGCGAGCATTGGGAATCCCCGGCTTCGGGGTCTTCATCGGCGACCTTCTTGCCATTCGAACCGTCGGCATCGACGCGCCAAAGCTCCAACTTTCCGTTGCGATAAGAGTCATACAGTACGTAGCGGTCGCCACAGGATGAGATGGAACCGGTGTTATGGGCGTCGGGCACGAGAACGGCCGGTTGGCTGCCATCCGAATTCATGAGCCACACGTCACCATTTGTACTGGTTGCCAGAACTTTGCCGGAGGGGCCAGGCGCAATCAGAGTGTAAGGTTGCTCGCCCGAGGTCAACTGGCGAGCTTGCGATGAATCGGCTGCGGGTGCACTCCATATATTGAAGATACGGGTACGCTGAATGGCAGCCAGGGTTTTGCCATCACGGGTCACATCGAGAGCCGCCGTGTAATCCGAAAGATCGTTGGTGAAACGATGCGGCTCGCCCCTGGGATAGTCGATGCTCTGCAGTTGCCCCCGGCCAAGCGTCGATTCCCCGACGGCGGCGATGAGAGAGTTTCCGTCGGGCATCCAAACGGCACGTCCGATGCCTCTTCCGCCGGCGGAGAACAGTGTACGAACCCGGCCATCCGGGACATTGATGGCATTCAATATCCAGCTGGCGTCGGAGCCCACTCCCAGGATTGGAGCGGCGAGAGTCTTGCCGTCGGGGGACCAGGTCGCACCGAATATGAATGCCGCAGAAGCCGGAAGCGTGGCCACCAACCGTGTCCCGCTGCCGTCCGCCTGGGCGATCCAGACTTCGATCACACTGCGGTCGGGAACTCCACGCTCGAAAACCAACTGCTTGCCGTCGGGAGAGAAGTCGACGGGGGAATCGATGTCGCGAACCAGTTGCCGCGGCGCTCCTCCGAGCACCGGCATCTGATAAAGATAGCGGAAGTTCTCCGTGCTTTTGTCGGACCGGACGAAATAGATGTAGTTGCCGTCGGGAGAGAAACTCAGTCCCGGGATCTCCACGACATCGGGGGCGAGCACCTGGACGTCGCTTTTGGTGGCGACGTTGCGCACCCATAGACTCTGCTTCTCGGCATCGCGCAGGACGTAGACGATGTAGCGTCCGTCAGGCGCAATCGCGACCTGGCTGGCTTTTCCATTTTCCGTCAGCTTGGTGATCTGCATGTTTTGCAGATTGAAGCTGTGGGAGCGGTTCAGCAGTTTGTAGGCGCCGAACCCGACTGCGGCAAGTACGACCAGGGCGGCGGCGACTGCGACTGCGACTTTGGACCGACCTTTCTTTTCGGAAGCGACCGGAGCAGGCAGAGGAACCGACTTCGAAGATGAGACGCCCGCTGCTTCAGTTGCGGCTGCGCTCGCTGCGGATTCATGGGCAGCAGGCGTGCGTCCTGAGGTGGTGTCGCGCTTCAGGCGCTTCAAATCGGCGCCTATTTCGGCTGCACTCTGGTAGCGCAGATCGCGATCCTTCTCCAACGCTTTGTTGATGACCTCTTCCAGTTTGGGGGAGAGATCGGCGTTGACGCGAACGGCAGGAGTCGGCTCGCGGTTCAGGATGGCATCGAAGATGATGGCGGAAGTGTCGCCGCGGAAGGGGACGACGCCGGTCGCCATCTCATAGAGGACGGCTCCGAAGGAGAACAGGTCGCTGCGGGCGTCCAGTTCCCTGCCCTTGGCCTGCTCCGGAGACATATAGGCGACGGTGCCGATGGCTGTCCCTGGACTGGTCAGATATTCCAGGGGTGCGGCTGCCGTGGCCTGGGTCTGACCTGCAGGCGCTAAAGGGTCGGCGGAGCGCGCTTTAACTTTTGCCAGGCCGAAGTCGAGAATCTTGGCGTGTCCGCGCTTGGTCACGAAAATGTTGGCGGGCTTGATGTCGCGATGGACAATGTTTTCGCTGTGGGCGGCATCGAGCGCGTCGGCGATTTCAATGGCCAGGCCGAGCAGGATATCGATTTCCAGGGGACGACCGGCGATGCGGTGCTTGAGGGTCAGTCCGTCCAGGTATTCCATGGCGATGAAAGCCTGGCCGTTTTCTTCGCCAATGTCGTAGATGGTGCAGATGTTGGGATGGTTGAGGGCAGAGGCCGCTTTGGCTTCGCGCCGGAACCGCTCCAACGCCTGGCGGTCCTGGGCAACATCTTCCGGAAGGAATTTCAGGGCGACGAAGCGATCAAGCCGGGTGTCTTCGGCTTTGTACACGACACCCATGCCACCGCCGCCCAGTTTTTCAACAATGCGGTAGTGCGAGATAGTTTGGCCGATCATCTGCGGGCGATCATCATTCTGATGCGTAGCCGGACTGGCGCTCAATCTTAGGCGGAGAGCGAGGGCAAGTCAACGCAAAGCCGGACCTGGCGGTGGCTGAATTTGCGACCGTTGCCGTTCGGGGGGCGTCATGCTGAGCTGGCGAAGCATCTGGCGTGGACAGGGAGAAGGCCAGCAATTGTGCAACTGCACGCAAGATCCCTTCGACCTTGCGGGCAGGCTCTTCGGGACTAAAGTCCCTTAGGATGACTGCCCCTTAGACAGCCTCGTGGCAAGTCAACTTCTAACCGCAAAGGACGCGAAGGCATCGCAAAGTTCGCGAAGAAAATCTTGCCCCGCAAATTTCAGGACATTGGGAGTGTGGGGATTTGCGTCTTGCGGGCGGGGGCGACTGCGCCCCATGGTCGGACTCCGCGCATGCTGAATTTTCATTACAATATGGACATGAGTGATCCACTGGTCATCGCCGGACGCGAGTTTCGTTCCCGGCTCATCGTGGGCACGGGGAAATACAAGTCCTTTCAGGAGACGGCGCGCGCGCTTGAAGCCAGCGGCGCGGATATGGTCACCGTGGCGGTGCGGCGGGTGAATCTGGACCGCAGCAAGGAATCGCTGCTCGACTATCTGGATCCGAAGAAATATTTTCTGCTGCCCAATACGGCTGGTTGCTACACCGCGGATGAGGCCATTCGGGCGGCGAGGCTGGGGCGAGAAGTCGGGCTCTCCGACTGGGTCAAGCTGGAAGTCATTGGGGATCAAGCTACTCTTTATCCCGACGTGCAGGCGACGCTCGAAGCGACTCGGGTTCTGGTGAAGGAAGGCTTCACGGTCCTTCCCTATACTTCCGATGACATTGTGTTTGCCAAGCGGCTGCTCGATGCCGGAGCGGCCACCGTCATGCCCCTGGGGGCGCCCATTGGCAGCGGCTTGGGGATACAGAATGCGGCCAATATTCGCATTCTGCGGGAGATGATTACCGGCGTGCCGCTGGTTCTGGATGCGGGCGTGGGCACGGCTTCCGATGCTGCCCTGGCGATGGAACTGGGAGCCGATGCGGTGCTGATGAACACCGGCATTGCGAATGCCCAGGATCCGGTGCTGATGGCGGAGGCCATGAAGCACGCGGTGCTGGCGGGACGCGAGGCGTATCTGGCGGGGCGCATGCCGCGGAAGCTCTATGCCACGGCGAGTTCACCGCTCGAAGGCGTGGTGCGGTGAAGCTGGAGAGATAGCTCGCGATCGTTCGACTGGACTCGTGGCGAGCGTATTGATAATTTTTCCCAGCCACCCGCACACGATCCCATGGCTGATCGTTCCCCCCCAAACAATTTCGCGCACGGAATGTCCTGGCGCCTGTAGTGTTGAACCTCTGATATGTGGCGAGGATTCTTAATACCGCTGGTGGTCTATGCTTCCGGCCTGATGGCACAGGAAGACCACTCTCATCTTGTCCCGGAGAAACTGGGCGAGGTGTCGTTCCCGATTTCCTGTCGGCCCGGGGTGCAAGAGCAGTTCAATCGGGGGATCGCGCTGCTGCATTCCTTTGCTTATGCCGCCGCGGAAGAGGCGTTCCGCGGCGTGGCGCAGCAAGACCCTGGGTGTGCCATCGTCCATTGGGGTATCGCCATGACGCATTTTCACCAGCTGTGGGACCCGCCTCTGCCGCCTTCGGAGATTGCGATTGGCCAAAAAGAGATTGAGCGGGCCCGCCACCTTCCGGGCGCGTCCAGACGGGAACGCGAGTTCATAAGCGCGTTGGGATTGATCTTCGAGAGCGCGGATACGGTTCCGTACCGCACCCGGGCGATGAAGTACGCCGATGCGATGAGCAGGCTGGCCGCCGCGAATCGCGGGGATTTGGAAGCGCAGGTGTTCTACGCGCTGGCGCTGCTGGCGACTGCATCTCCGATGGACGCGACCCACGCCAAACAGAAGCAGGCAGTGGAGCTGCTTGAACCCCTCTATCGGGCTCATCCGCGGCATCCCGGAATTCCTCATTATCTTATTCATGCCACCGACAATAGCGAGCTGGCGGCCAAGGGCCTGTCTGCGGCAAGGGACTACAGCAGGATTGCGCCTTCCGCGCCGCACGCTTTACATATGCCTTCGCACATCTTCACCCGTCTGGGGCTGTGGGATGACTCCATTGCGAGCAATCTCGCCGCATGGGACGCGGCTCATCAACAAGGGGATAGCGGGGAAGAGCTGCACTCCATGGATTACCTGGTCTATGCCTACCTTCAGAGCGGGCAGGACGAAAAAGCAGCGCAGGTCATTGAGCAGTTGAAAGCGATGCCGCGCCTTGAGATGGGAGATTTCAAGGTCGCATACGCAGCCACGGCCATGCCGATCCGCTACGCGGTGGAGCGTGGTCAATGGAACGAGGCAGCGAGCATTACACCTCCCGCCGGCAGCCCTCCCCATGTCGTTGCCATAGCGGTCTGGGCCCGGGGGCTGGGGCTGGCCCGGAGCGGCCGCGCCGATCAGGCTCGGGCAGAAGTTGTCCGGCTGACGCAGATTGCGGGTCAGCTTCGCACTTCAGACGCAGACTTTTGGGCCACCCAGGCAACTATTCTCGCGCGGGAAGTGACTGCTTGGTGCGACCAGCAGGAAGGCTTGCCCGACCAGGCTGCGAGTCTGCTGCGTAAGGCAGCCGATGAAGAGGACGCCGTTGAAAAACTTCCGGTAACGCCGGGACCCATTCTTCCGGCTCGGGAGCAGCTTGGTTCCCTGCTACTGGAACAAGATCGGCCGGACCTGGCAGTTGTAGAATTCCGGAAGGCGCTGGCCAACGCTCCAGGCCGGCGCGGGGCCCTGCAAGGCGCCGCTCGCGCCGCTGAAATCATGCAGCAGAAATCTCCCGCCGCTCGTGTCCAGTAGCTTCGTTGTGCGCCGGTCTGTGCGAGGCGACCGGGTTCGCAGGGCGCCGGGTAGAACGCTCCGGCTATTTGCTGGGGCGCGTATCCATCCCGAAATCGTGCTCGACGCGGCGATACCAGGTTTCGTCGTCACTTGCGCTCAACTCCACCCACTGCTCATCTGTCATCTGGCCGCGCCATTGCAGGAAGGGGACGGCATCGGGTCCGACCGGGTGGCGGAGTTGCCAGGTTCCGCTCTCGGCGACTTCCAGGATCTTTTGCCCGACGAGAGAAGGCGGCGCCGGTTTTTTTAGCGAAGCTTCGAAAAGAGAAGCAAAGCGGGCGCGCTGCCTGTACTCCGAATGGTCCGGCTGGTCTCCAATGCGCCGCGCCATCGCAGTATCGATGATGCCCGGCTCGACAATGGCCACGCGCACATTAAATGTCTTCATCTCGCCCGCCAGCGCCTCGCTCAAAGCCTCGAGGGCCCACTTGGAAGAGGTGTAGGGCGCCAGGGGCGCGCTGGAAATGCGGCCAGCCACTGAGCTCACATTGATGATGCATCCGCTGCGGCGCTGACGCATGTGCGGCACCAAGGCCTGAATGCAACGGATCGCGCCGAAATAGTTGGTCTCCATGACCGCCCGGAAATCGGCCAGGGGAAGTTCCTCCACCGAGCCTGACCGCTCGATGCCGGCGTTGTTGACGAGCACGTCAATCGGGCCCTGCTTTTGAATGGCCGCGATGGCGTGGCTGACGGACTGGTCGGAGTCGACGTCCATGGCGGAGACTGCAATCGGCAGTTTTTCCCGTGATGCCGCGGCCGCCAGTTCGGGAGCTTGCGACGGGTTGCGCATAGTGGCGTGCACGTTGTGGCCGGCCCGTCCGAAAGCCAGAGCGGCCTCCAAACCGATTCCCTTGCTGGTTCCAGTGATGAGTACCGATGCCATTTTTTGTCTCTCCCCGGTGAGTTGGCCATCCCTGATGTGACCGCGGCATTATAACGCTAAGGGCGAGGGCAGAGCTTGCTGCCCGATTGGAGCGTAAGGGTGGCACCCGACTCGTGGCGCGTTTAAGGCGCCTTCTTTCAGCAATCCGCTCCCGCGTTTGCGATGATGCTCCCGCCGAGAGTGGCGAAGGTTGACAGCGCTTCACATTTCGTCCTGCTGGGTTCGAATCTCAGTAGCCCGGCGTCATCCTGAGGGACTTCAGTCCCGAAGAGCCTACCCTGAGCGAGGTCGAAGGGATCTGGCGCGTGCCTGCCAATTGCTGACGCTGCTGCATGTCCGCTCCACGCTAGATGCTTCGCGAGCTCAGCATGACGGCTTCATGAGCGGAAGACAGTTCAAACTGACCCACTACCGTTCCGGTCATCAAATTGACTTGCGCTGGCCTCCGGCCTAACATGGCGGTCACGTGTTAGAGCAGATCATCTCCCATTACCGCGTGGTGGGAAAGCTGGGCGGCGGCGGAATGGGTGTCGTGTATGAGGCGGAGGACCAGCGCCTCGGCCGGCGCGTGGCCTTGAAGTTCCTTCCCGAGGAACTGGCCCAGGATCCCCAGGCGCGGGAACGATTTCAGCGGGAGGCGCGCGCGGCATCTGCGCTGAATCATCCCAACATCTGCACCATCTACGACATCGGTGAACACCAGGATCGGATGTTCATCGTCATGGAATGCCTGGACGGCGCCACGCTCAAAAACCGGATCGAGGGGAAACCCATCTCGCTCGAACAGCTTCTGGACTTCGGGGTGCAGGTGGCAGACGCGCTCGAAGTGGCGCACGCAGCCGGCATTGTCCATCGCGACCTGAAGCCGGCGAACCTGTTTCTGACCAAACGCGGGCAAGCCAAGATCCTGGATTTTGGTTTGGCCAAAGTTGCGCTGGGGCCGGCGCTGCCCTCGCAAACCGCCGCCGGATCGTCGCCGACGATGGCGGTCGACCAGGACCATCTCACCAGCCCGGGAAGCACGCTGGGGACGGTGGCCTACATGTCGCCGGAACAAGCCCGGGGCGAAGAACTGGACGCGCGCACCGACCTGTTTTCCTTCGGCGCCGTGCTTTATGAGATGGCGACCGGACGGCAGCGGTTCACCGGCAATACGTCGGCGATCATTTTCGATGCCATCCTGAACAAGCCTCCGACTTCGCCGGTTCGCATCAATCCCGACCTACCGGCCCAGCTGGAGGGCGTGATCAGTAAGTGCCTGGAGAAAGATCGTACCCTCCGCTACCAGACCGCTTCCGATCTGCGGGCGGATCTGCAGCGCTTGAGGCGCGACACGCAGTCCTCCAAGATCGCAGCGGTTTCGGGAACGGCTGCAACAGGGTCTGCAACTACCAGGTCGCGCCGGTGGCCGTTGTTTGCGGCTGCGCTGTCGGCGATGGCAATCGGGGCCGTGCTGGTCGCCGGTTATTTCGCGGGCTGGTTCACCTCCGCACAGCCCTATTCTCAGGCCGAACTGAAGCCGCAGCAGCTGACCGCCAACTCCTCCGAAGACCCAGTGGCGGTCTCTTCGATTTCGCCCGATGGAAAATATCTTCTTTATGCCGATCTGGAGGGCCTGCACCTCCGGCTCATCGCTTCCGGAGAAATCCAGTCGCTGCCTATTCCCGATTCTTTCTGTTTCCGTTGAGCGCGCATTCAATGGTCCCAGGATGGGACCAAATTGCTGGTGAGCGGGCCGGTAGCGCAGGAAAAGCAGGGCATCTGGGTCATCTCGGTGATCGGCGCCACACTGAAGAAGATGCGTGACGACGCTTTTGACGCATCGCTCTCCAGCGACGGGTCGCAGATTGTCTTTCGTGATTCGGTGACGCGGGACATCTGGCTGATGAATGCCGACGGCGGGCAGGCCCGACTCTTCATCAAGCCGGAAGAGGGTTATCATTTTTTTTCGCCAACCTGGTTTCCTAACGGCAAACGCATTTTGTACGGGAAGTATCGCATCGCCAATGGCGAAGCCAGCCTGGGATTGGAAAGCCGGGACCTCAAAGGCGGCGACCCGGTCACACTTCTTTCCAACCTGCAATTGATCGATTTCTGCTGGGGCCGGGAAGGAAGGCTTATCTACTCGGTGCGTGAGCGGCCGCCCAACCAGTACGACTCCAACCTCTGGGAACTGAAGTTCGACGAAGATACCGGCAAGCCGAAAGGGACTCCACGGCGGCTTACCGACTGGACCGGCTTCTTCTTTGCCTATCCGGAGTTGACCGCCGACGGAAATCGTTTCGTCTTTCTTAACGGAAGAGCGCAAAGCGATGTTTATCTCGGCGAGTTGACCAATGGTGGGGCCGAGTTGAAAGCTCCGCAACGGATGACGCTCGATGACCGTGTCGACTGGCCGGGCGGATGGTCTGCCGACAGCAAGACATTGTTTTTCTATTCCGATCGCAACGGCAATTTCGATATTTACAGGCAGGGCGTGACCGAACGCAGTGCCGAACCGCTGGTCAGCGGATCGGAGGACAAATGGGCGCCGCAGATCAGTCCGGACGGCAAGTGGGTGCTCTACATGCAATGGCCTAAAACGGCCCAGGGCGCGGCGATTGCTTCGGGAAAGTTGATGCGAAGTCCGCTTGCGGGCGGTCCCGCGGAGGCGGTAATGGACATCAAAGGGCATCCCGGAATCTTTGCCGGCGGCGATCCGACCAACACAGTAGGAAGTTATCCCAGCTTTCGTTGTCCCTTGCATGCGGGCGCCGGTTGCGTGCTCGCGGAACGAGGTGAGAATCAGGTCGTCTTTACCGGCTTCGATCCTGTGCAAGGGCGAAAGGCAGAGCTGCTCAAACTCCCGGGCGACCCGGACACCAGCAGCTGGGACCTTTCTCCCGACGGCAGCCGCGTGGCATTTTCCAACTTTGACTACAAGGCGGGAGAGGTTCAGATCGTTCCGCTGGCGGGAGGGACGCCGCAGAAATTGAACGTGCAGCCCTGGGCGGAACTGGTTGCGGTGGCGTGGGCAGCAGATGGCAAGGGCCTGTTTCTGGCCAGCTCCTCTTCACGCGGGACGTCGATTGTGCGTATGCCGTTGACGGGCGGACCGAAATTTTTGTTTAAGCAACCCAGCTGGGATATTTTCTCGCTGGCGCCATCGCCCGATGGCCGCTATCTGGCTTTTGGGCCTGTCATCACAACCGCCAACGCCTGGACTATCGCTTCATTCCCCCGCAAATAATCCGGGAGTCACTTCTCGCGTTCTGAAAAAGGGACAACGCATCCGCTACGCCAGGCCGCCTTCGCGGGCGAGCTTCAGGGCTTCGATGGCAGCGCCTCGCGCTCCGGCGGTATCGCCATTCGGCATCACGTAGATTGGGATGCCGGCCTGCTCCTCGCGCTGGGCGGGCAGGGCGACGCGGATCTGTTCTATGAACCAGGTCTGAAACTCCCTGCCGGTTTCGAGGGCGCCTCCGCCGACGATGAAGGCGTCGGGATCGAAGGTGTTCACCATTTCGTCGAAGAAAAGTCCCAAAGCGTGGGCCTGCACGCGGAAGACTTCCCGGCTTAGCGGATCGCCCTTCTCCGCCAGGCCGCGCACCAGTTTGGCCGCCTGATGCAGATCCACTTTGGCCAGCTCGTGATTGGGATAGCGCGGCAGAAAATAGGGCAGGATATTCTTTTCGATGGCGGTCAGCGAGCACAGCGACTCCAGGTCGCCGGTGCGTCCGCAATTGCATTCCGGCCTGATTCCGCTGGTGCCGGCGATGCTCTGATATGGAATCAGAACGTGGCCCAGTTCTCCGCCGAATCCGTTCTTGCCTTTGACGACATTGCCATCGAGGATGACGCCGCCGCCGTTGCCGGTACCAATGATGCTGGAGATAGAAGTCTCGCGGCTGTTGGAGCCGAAGATGGCATAGTGGCCCCAGAGCGCCGCCGCATTGGCATCGTTCAAATAGGACACCGGTTTGCCCAGCTTGTGTGCCAGACCCTCGCGAATATCGAATCCGGCCCACCTGGCATGGACGAAATTTGTGGAGCCTCGGGCGCTGAGCTGGCCGGCGGCGCTGGCCGGACCAGGAGTATCGAGGCCGAGGGCAACCACATCCGCAAGCAGAACGCCGGCCTTTTCAGTGACGATCTTCAGGCCGTCTGCGATCTGCTGCAGACAGATTTCCGGCCCCTGCCTCGCTAGAGCCGGATGCTCACACAGTCCCTCGATAAGGAATTTCTCGTGCTGATCGAGCAACGTATAGTTGATGGAGGTTCCGCCCAGATCGACTCCGGCCACGACTTGCAAGTTCTCTCCTCAGGCTTCTAACGGCGGCTTCGCTTCAGCTTAACAGAAGCTGATTCTGTGTGACTTTGGATTGCGCGGGCTCGAAAGCCCCGTGGATTTTGTAAGACCCGGAGAGATCTGAACATCCCGCGCGCAAGGGTGAGTGCCGACAGCGCCATGAATTCGCCGGGTTCGACTATCGCTTTGCCAAGGGCTGGACGGGGAAGGCTTATTGGGGTATTACGGTTCATGAGGACGAAAGCAACGTCGTGCAAGATGTTTTTGCGCCACGCAATTTCAGAGCAAATTTGGTTACGCTTTCGTTACGATATGCTTTTTAGAGGCCGGTGAAATATAACGATACTCTCGCACCAAGGGAGAAGGAAAGATGGAGCGGAACGAAACTCGAATCGTAAGCAAAGTAGTCCTTGGTCTGTTGGGCGTCCTGGCGCTGGGATTGGCTTCGGTTCCGGCTGCGGCGGACGATGCCGGCGCGCTTTACAAAACGAAATGCGCAGTTTGCCACGGCGCCGATGGCAAGGGCGACACGAATATTGGGAAGATGTACAAGGTTCAAGATTTGAGCGCTGCCGACGTTCAGAAACAAAGCGACGCGGAGTTGACGGGCATTATCACCAACGGCAAAGGCAAAATGCCTGCCTACGGGAAAAGCCTGAAACCGGACCAGGTGACGGGATTAGTCAGCTATATCCGGTCGCTCGCGAAGAAATAAGATTTGAACCGCAGGCCGGTTAGTGCCTGTTTGAAAGCAGTCGATGCCTACGCCGACAATCTTGATTGTGGTTCTGGTGTTATTCAGCGCCGTGTTGATCGGCGTTCTGGTGGCGCGTCCGGGGATCACGGCAACCCGTGGGGGAAAGATTCTTGCCTTCCTGGTGCTGTTTTTTCTGCCCGTCTTCTGCGGTGTAATGGGTGTTTCCAGCGAAATGGAACGAGCCAAGACGACGGCGTTCTGCTTGTCTTGTCATACCATGGAGCCGTTCGGGAAAAGTCTCTATATAGACGACCCCAACCACATTCCCGCGGCCCATTTCCAAAATCACCGCGTCCCGGCCGGAGAAGCCTGCTATACCTGCCATACGGACTATGCGATGTTCGGCAGCCTGAAAGTGAAACTGGATGGCCTGCGACACGTGTACATCTATTATTTGGGTACTCCGCCCGCGCCCGCGAACATCAAGCTCTACCAGCCTTTCAATAATCGCGAGTGCCTGCATTGCCATCTGGGCGCCCGCTCGTTTGAAGAGGGCGTGGTGCATAACGCCGACCCAGCCACACTCCGAGCGATAAAAACCAACAAACTGTCGTGCATGTCGAGCGGATGCCACGAACTCGTGCATGACATTCCTCATCTGAAGGAAGCCAAGTTCTGGAAGGAGAGCAATTGATGCTGAGCACAAGCCTTCTGCAAAAACGCCTCCAGATTTCCGGGATTTTGGCGATGATTGGACTCTTGATCGAAGGAGTGTGTCTGTTGTGGGCAAGACCTATCTCCTTTGTGATTTTCGTGGCGGTAGGGGGCCTGCTGATTTTCTGTGGTGTGATATTTTTCCTGTTTTCGTTGGTTTCCACACCGAGAGCGCGAGAGTAGTTCTTCTTCCACGGGGAATTTTTCGGGGTGACCTGTTCCGGCCGGAATGACGGAATCGGGGGATCTGAACATCCCCCACTCAAGCCAAAACCGGGCTTGAGCGGGCCACCCCGGCCACCCGTCCTTCAACTACGTAATCGTCCGTTGGTACAAGCTTGCGCTGTCTGTTCGTCAAAAATCATCGGACGCACAATCTGCTATTTAGTTGCTGCACGTTCATGTCATACTTTTTCGCAAGAGGCCTGCATGCACATCGCACGACAGACACCGCAGGAACTTGTGGTGGTAGCCGGCACCCGTTGGATTTCTGCAATCTGCGCAGCCGCCGCACTCTTTACCCTGTACTTCGTGATCACCCGCCATGAACCGAAAGGCTATCTCTTCTTAGTTGGCTTCTTTCTGCTATTCGCCGTGATCATGGACCTCCGCAAAACCTTTATCTTTGACGGGACGCGGCGCATCGTGCGCTGGAATGGCCGCAGAGTCATCAAGGCTGAATCGGGGGAAATCCCCTTCGACGACATCACCGACATCGGCACGGAAACGAAGCGCGCCTCGGCGCCCCCTGGGAACCGGGACGTCCCAATCTATCGCCTCACCATCATTACCCCGCAAGGCATAATCCCGATGGCTTACGCCTACAGCGGGCACGAAGACCGTTACTCCGCTCTGCGCGGGCAAATCCTTGCTTTCGTCAGGCCCGGCTCGGCCATACCGTCCTCCGAGCCAGGCCCGCCTGCCAGCGAATAACGCGCAAGACACAACCTGTAATGATGGCCGCGGCGATCACCAGGCCTGCGCCGTACGAGTGTAATGTGCTGAGCATTTTCGGTCAGCTTCCGGTCGTGCGTGGAACGCGATGTTTCACCAACGATTCTGTCGACCATTACCCCGCTCGGATCGAATTGGTGGCTCCAAGGCCGATGTTGGGAGTTTCCGTCGGCGCTTCGACTGGTTACCGGCGTAACCGGAACACGGCCTAAAAAAGGGCACTTCGCAGTTAGAATCCAGATTAGAAAACGCTAATTATCAAAAATCAGAGGAAAGCGCGCATTGGTGCGCGAGGGAGACGAGTGTGAAAACTGCAACCCTGATTCTGGCTGTATGTTGTCTTGCAGTATGCATGGCTTGCGGTAAAGGCGGCACCGCCACCTTCTCGTCGGGAGGAGCAGGAGGCGGAGCAGGAACAGGAGGCGGCGGCAGCACCCCTCCACCAACCACGACTCCATCCCTGGTTTCGCTGGTCTTGTCGCCAGGAGTCGCTTCTGTTGCCCCGGGGTTGAGCGAGCAGTTTACCGCTACAGGCCAATACTCCGACGGAAGCAGCCAGGTGGTGACCAACGCGCTGACCTGGTCGAGTTCGGATACAAGCGTGGCCACGATCGGGAATGCGGGACTGGCGAACGCGCTGGTGCCCGGAGTCGTGCTGGTCACAGCCCAGTCAGGAACGATAACCGGCACAGCCACTCTTGATGTGACCAGCGCTGGCACAAACCTGGCGTCCATCAGCATAGCGCCTGCGGCCAGTTCGATTCCGGTTAACACCACGCAGCAATTCTCAGCCACCGGCACTTACGCTGATGGCAGCAGCAGCGACCTTACATCCCTGGTCACGTGGACTTCCATCACCACGGCGGTCGTCACCGTGGATGCCAACGGCTTGGCCACCGGCGTCGCGCCGGGTACGAGTACCATATCGGCAAGCATCGGTGGCGTCACCGGATCGACGACCTTGACGGTGAATGCTCCGACGATTTCTTCGATTTCCATAACTCCAGTGGACCTGACGCTTGCCATCGGCATCAACCAGCAGTTCACGGCCACCGCAACTTACTCGGACGGGTCCTCGCAGGACCTGGCGAGTGGAGTAACCTGGACTTCATCTTCTCCATCGGTCGCTAGCATTAATGGTGCGGGGCTGGCTGCGACCGCGGGCGCAGGGCAGACGACGCTCACAGCAACCGTTGGATCCCAGAGCGATACTACGACCCTGACCGTCGTGGCGGCGCACCTGATCTCGATTGATGTTGAGCCTCAAACCGCTTCGATTGCGCTGGGCACAACCCAGCAGTTCAGCGCGGTAGGAAGCTTTGACGACGGCAGCACGCAGCTTTTGCCATCGGTGACCTGGACGTCATCTGTTCCGGGAACGGCGTCGATCAACGCCTCTGGCGTGGCTACTTCGGTGGGAAGCGGATCGGCGACGATCAGTGCGATCTCCGGTTCGGTGACCGGAACAGCCTCGCTGAGTGTTAACAGCGCGACGTTGGTGTCGATCGCAGTCGCCCCGGCAAATTCCAGCATGGCCGTCGGGACTTTAAAACAGTTCACGGCCACCGGCACGTTCAGCGACAGCAGCACGCAGGACCTTACCTTGTCAGTCCTGTGGGACTCTTCGAACCCGGCGACTGCAACCGTAAATAATCAAGGCATAGCCGGCAGTCTGGCTACAGGCACAACCACCATTTCGGCCGCACGGGGAGCAATCAGCGGTTCGACCGGCTTGACGGTTTCGACCTCCACGCTGGTATCGATCAGCATCATCCCGGGCAATCCTCGGATCGAGAAGGGCACATCGCTGAGATTTACAGCGGTGGGCACATTCAGCGATGGAAGCACTTCCAGCAGCCTGACAGGCCTGTCATGGAAGTCCTCAAAGCCAAGTATTGCGCAGGTTCGCGGCTCCGGTCTGGGCCATGGCAAGAAGAGCGGATCGGCGACGGTCACGGCCAGCTCAGGTGGAATCAAGGGCACGACCACTTTGACAGTGGGAACGGGCACACTCACGTCGGTCGCGATCACGCCCGCAAATTCGTCGGTGACCCTGGGAAGTACTCAACAGTTTACGGCGACGGGCACGTTCAGCGACGCAACCACTCAGGACATAACCCTCACCACTCACTGGAGTTCACTCCCAGCCAGTGTGGCGACGATCGCGAACGCGCCGAGCGTGGCAGCGTTGGCCACGACCCACGGAGTAGGGACAACCGCAATCGGAGCGAATTCCAAAGGGGTGACCGCGTCAACTAACATGACCGTGCAGTAGACGGATTTGGGACGTGGGAACGGGACGCTCGTAGAAAACAGAGGTTACGGCGATGATGCCGTTCAACGACTCTGATCATGATTTTCTTGACGAACCGTCCAGAGATAGTGCCGCTCCTCGTCTAGTAGCTGAATTTGCGACCGTTGCCGTTGAGCGGGCACGTCATGCTGAGCTTGCGACGCATCCGGGGTGTAGCGGATTGGAAGAAAGCCAGCCGTTCCGCAGCCGCACGCAAGGTCCCTTCGCCTTCCGGCTCTTCGGGACTAAAGTCCCTCAGCATGACAACGTTTTTCTGAGATACGTCACCGCTCCTTGCCTTTCATTGACTTGCCTGCTCATCCGCCATAGCATGCTTGCGCATGATCGGACAGACTATCTCGCACTACCGCATCACGGACAAGCTCGGCGGCGGTGGCATGGGGGTGGTGTATAAGGCCGAGGACACGCGTCTGGGCCGATTCGTGGCGTTGAAGTTCCTGCCGGAAGAAGTCGCTCACGATTTGCCGACTCTCGAGCGTTTTCGACGTGAGGCTCGCGCAGCCTCCGCGCTAAACCATCCGAATATCTGCACCATCTATGAAATCGACGAGAGCGAAAACCGGACTTTTATCGCGATGGAGTTGCTGGAGGGAAACACTCTCAAGCACCTGATTTCGGGGAAGCCGCTGGAAATCGAAGTGGTGCTGGATCTGGGCATCCAGATTGCCGACGCTCTGGATGCGGCGCACAGCAAAGGCATCGTTCACCGCGACATCAAGCCGGCCAACATCTTTGTTACCGAGCGGGGTCAGGCGAAGGTGCTGGACTTCGGGCTGGCCAAACTCACGCTCAAACCGGAGACGGGTACAGCGACCGCAGCCCCCACTGCAACTCTCGATGAGAACCTGACCAGCGCGGGCGTGGCAATTGGGACGGTGGCTTACATGAGCCCGGAGCAGGTCCGGGGAAAAGAGCTCGATCCCCGGACGGACCTGTTTTCCTTCGGCGCGGTTCTGTATGAAATGTGCACGGGGATGGTGCCGTTTCGAGGCGATACGTCGGGAGTGATCTTCGATGCGATTCTGAACCGGCCGCCGGTGCCTCCGGTTCGCTTGAATCCGGGAGTTCCAGCCCGGCTCGAGGAAATAATCGACAAGGCGCTGGAGAAAGATCGCGAGGTGCGCTGCCAGTCCGCAGCGGAGCTGAGGGCCGACCTCAAACGCCTGAAGCGGGACACAGAAACCGGACGAATCTCAACCCAGGTGCCATTGAGCGCCGGCGCCGGCGCTTCCAGGAGGAAGTGGCGGGCAGCGGGAGTCGCGCTGGCGGGCCTGGTGCTGGTTGGTTTGGCCGCAGGATGGTTGATATGGCGTCAGGGGTCGCGATCCAGGATGTCGCAATCGCCGGCCACTGCACAACGCTTAACCACCAATCCCACGGAGAATCCAATCTCGGCGTCCGCGATCTCTCCCGACGGAAAATACCTGGCTTACTCCGATAAGACTGGCGCTTATCTGCGCGTGATGTCCACGGGAGAAGTGCACACTTTATTGTCGAGCAATACCGATGTTCAATTCCTGGCCTGGTACCCGGACGGCAACCAATTGCTGGCCGCCTGGTCATCCTCGGCGAGCGCCAAGATGGGGCTTTGGGTGTTGTCCATCCTGGGCGGAAACCCGCGGCAGATCAGTGACGAGGGCTGGTCAGCGTCGGTCTCTCCCGATGGCTCGCGAATTGTGTTTCTCAAGGCCGCAGCCTTCGGTGAAACCGGTCAGGAAATCTGGCTGATGCAGGCGGACGGAAGCGATCAGCACCAGGTGATTTCGCGATCCCAGGATGGAGCTGTGTATGCTTCGCCGGTCTGGTCTCCTGACGGGCGCTGGATCGCGTACGAGAAGATTCGCTACGGAGCGTACAGCAATGAAACCTGGATCGAACTTTTCAACCTGGAGCGGCGAACCAGCAGCGTGATTCTGGCGAACGCACGGGTGGATTGGGCCCTCAAATGGCTAGCCGATGGACGCCTGCTTTATGCCGTAGATGAGCCGCCGCCGACCCAGAACACTTCAAATTTCTGGGTGGCCAATCTGGACTTGAACACCGGCCATTTCAGCAGCGCTCCTTCCAGAGTCACATCCGGCGACGACTTTGTAGACCAACCGAGCGTTACCGCGGACGGCAAGCATCTTGTTTTTAACCGGCTCAATCCGCAACTGGATGTTTACCTGGCGGAATTCTTTGCCAAAGGGCCGCGACTGAGCACGCCCCGCCGGCTTACCCTCGACGACGCCGATGACCTGCCTTTCGATTGGACTTTGGACGACACGGCGGTGTTGTTCGTCTCCAACCGAACCGGCACGAGCAACATCTTTAACATTTTCCGGCAACGAATCGATCAGACTTTCGCCGAAATGCTGGTTTCCGGTCCAGAGCAAAAAACAATTTCGCGTCTGAGCCCCGATGGTTCTCAGATCCTGTACCTGGTGCCCTCAAGGCCCGGTGATAATGGGGGACAGCGTCGAGCAGAAGTCGCCAGAGGATCACAGCTTGTGCGCCTGATGCGAGCGCCCGTGAAAGGTGGGCCGTCCCAGACCGTGATTGAAGCTCCGAACGTTGTCAATTACCAGTGTTCGCGCCTGCCGGCCGACGTATGCGTGCTAAGCGAAGCCGAAGCGAACCGATTCGTTTTTTTGGAGTTTAATGCGGTGAAGGGCGATCCGCACGAAGTGGCAAAGCTGGAAACGTCGGGGGGATGGAACTGGGGCCTCTCTCCCGAGGGCAGCTCGATTGCCGCGGTCGAATTCGGTGCGACCGACAGCCGCATCAAGTTGATTTCGCTGTCAGGCGGCCCCACTCGCGAGATCACAGTAAAAGGCTGGAACAGTTTTACTTCCCTGGACTGGGCGGGCGATGGAAAGGGCTTTTTTCTTTCCAGCAATCCTACCGGCCGCCAGTCCACTCTGCTCTACGTGGACTTGCAGGGAAACGCGCACGCTCTCTGGCAAGTGAAGAACTTCCAGGCCACCTGGGCTATTCCTTCTCACAACGGGAAATATGTGGCGCTTCCAGCGCCCACGGTGGGCAGCAATGTCTGGATGGTGGATAATTTCTAGTGGGCATTGCGGCTGGGGCGCATCAGATGTTTCTATTCCTGAACGTGATTTTCCATCAAACGGTCCGAGGTCGTGATTGTTGGCTCGGCGGATTTCAGCGTGACTTCGCCCAAAAGAAAGAGTGCGATGCAGGCGGGAACGTCTCTCTCTTATCGAGTCGTTCCCGGCGCTGCTGCACGAGCGTGGGCGCTCGCGCCTACATTGAGCTAGCTTGACTTCAGAGCATTTTGACGCTGTCCACGTGGATGGAGTCGCCTTTGACCTCTCCGGTGACGGCTACGTGATGGCCTTCGTGGCCCTTGAGCGCGTCCTGGTTGTCGACGGTCAGTACTTTGTTGTCGCCATCGGTAACCACGACGGCAGAAGCGCCGCCCGCGATGCATTTCTTGGTGCAGGCCTCGGCGCCGGCGTTGGCGCCCTTGACGCCGCACTTGGAGTCGCTGACCCAGCCCTTCACGGTTTCAGATTTGCCCATGTCCTGGGCTGCTAGGGCGACGACCAGCAAAAACAATACGGAGAGAGCGATACAGATTACGAGCAGTTTCTTCATGGCTGAATTCCTCGAGTTCTTGGCGGCCGGTAGCCGCGGATTGCAGCAACGCCCCGCTGCGAGCGTTTCTGTGCTATCTGGATTGACGTGGCGAGATAACAGTTGGTTACTCATTATTTTTTGGCCAACTGGAATTTGGAAAACTATATCACAGCAGGGGAAACGCGGCCATGGAGCGCGGGTGTGTCAATTTGACTGTCTCCCGCTCATGGAGGCGTCATGCTGAGCTGGCGAAGCATCTGGCGTGAGAGCGGATATGCGCCGGGACAACGTTGATCAGATGCTCGCCAGATCCTTCGGGACTGAAGTCCTCAGGATGACGCCGTCTTAGGGGGGAGTTCCTCAGGATGACGCCGGGATGCAGTGGGCTACTTCTGGGCGGCGTTGGTCGAAGGGATCTGGATGGGTGGGGGCGCGGGAGAGACATACACCACCTCACCCGGGCGGGCATAGTGCAACTGCTCGCGAGCTTCTTTTTCGATGGTCTTGGGATCGGTCTGGAGGGCGTTGATCTGGGCGGTGTAGTGGTCGTTTTCCTTCTGCAAGAGGTCAATTTCGTGACGCAGGGCCTGATACTCGGCGCTCTTTTGGCGATACACCACCATGCCATTGGCCCCGAACATCACGTGAAGAAAGAGCCAAACTGTGGCTACCGCTACGCCTACCGTAGCCAGACGCCGGCGGGAGTGGTACAGCCAGGTGGAAGCCGGGCGCAGCTTCTCCTTCAGGCGCTGGCCCAGGACTTCGGCCTGGGGGGCGCGATCCACCAGGGCGTTCAGTCCACGCCGGGCACGGGGGAAACCCCGGATTGCCGGTCGCGGCTCGATTGGTCGCGGCTCTATTCGAAGATCCATTGTTTGGCGGCCGCGCTCAGTTTCTCCAGGTCTTCCTGGCTGCGGGCTTCAGAATAAACTCGCACGACCGGTTCTGTACCCGATAATCGATAGCAAACCCAGGAGCCGTCGGCGAACAGCAGTTTCAAACCGTCGGTGCGTACGACCTCAGTGACCTTTCGGCCCATGAGATCGCTGGGCTCTTTGTGTAACTTTCCAGTGAACTTCTCTTTCGCCTCCTGCGTCAAGTGGAAGTTCTCGCGCAAGTTGTAAAAGGAACCAACTTCGGCAAATAGTTCCTGCAACTGCTGGCTCAGGGACTTACCTCTTTGGGCCACCATCTCGCAGCACAGCAGGCCAGCCAGGACACCGTCTTTTTCGGGGACGTGGTGGCGGATGGAGAGTCCCGCGCTCTCCTCGCCTCCGATCACGATCTTGTCCTGCTTGATCAGTTCGCCGATGTATTTGAAGCCCACGGGAGTCTCATGCAGCTCGATGCCATGATGTTTGGCGACGGCATTGATCAGGTTGGTCGTGGCCACCGATTTCGCGACGCCATTTTTCCAGCCTCGACTGTCGACCAGGTAGTCGAACAGCAGGGCCACGATGTAATTGGGAGTGAAGAAAGTGCCGTCGGAGTCCACGATGCCGAAGCGGTCAGCGTCGCCGTCGGTGGCGATTCCGATGTGCGCCCTGGTGGCTTTCATCTGCTCGCGACAGCCTGCGAGCAGATGGTCGTCGGGCTCGGGAGCGTGGCCGCCGAAGAGCACGTCGCGACAATCGTGGACGGTGGTCACGTCGACACCAGCATCGCGCAGCAATGCGTCCGGGTACCCACGCGCGGCGCCCCAGAAGGGATCGAAGACCACGCGAAGGTTGGCCTTTTTGATGGCCTTGAAATCGACGATCTCCCGCAGGCGAGCCAGGTACGAGGCGCGGGGTTCGAGGGAATGGGCGATCACCGGCTTTGCCGGAGGCTTCTCCCTTCCGGCTCCATTTACCGCGTCGGCGGCTTTGATCTCGGCTTCAATCCGTTTCGTGACTTCGGGCAGTGCGGGCGCGCCGTCGGGCGTGGAGAACTTGATGCCGTTGTATTCCGGAGGATTGTGGGAGGCGGTGAAGTTGATGGCGCCATCGGCCTTTTCCTGAGTCACAGCGTAGGAAATGGCTGGGGTGGGAGCAGGTTCAGCGATCAGCAGAGGGGTGATACCGTGGGCGGCGAGAATTTCCTCGGCCATGGCGCAGAAGGCTTCGCCCAGAAAGCGAGGGTCACGCCCTACGATCACGCGGGCGCCAGAGACTTTCTGCGCGGCTACGTAGCGGGCGATTCCAGTCACGGCGCGGCGCACGTTGGCGAAGGTAAATTCGTCAGCCATGACGGCACGCCAGCCTGAGGTTCCAAAGTGAATTTCTGTGGCCATCATAATCTCCGGATGGCGACCGGGTGCTACCCTGTCAGCCGTAGACTGAAGGGTGATTCTATATGACAGACAAGATACTCGTCCTCACAACCGCAGCTTCGAAAGATGAGGCTCGCAAGATCGGGCGCGCGCTGGTGGAACGCCTGCTGGCGGCCTGCGTGAATATCGTCCCCCAGGTGGGTTCAATTTACCGCTGGGAGGGGGAGATTGAGGAGGCTGAAGAGTGGTTGCTGATTATCAAGACGACAAACGGCGCCTTCGAACGGGTGCGGGACGCGATCCAGGAATTTCATTCCTATGATGTGCCGGAGTGCCTCAGTGTGACGATCGAGAGCGGGAGTGCAGCCTACCTGAACTGGCTGGGGGAATCGGTAAAGTAAGACACATAGTCTCGTCAGCACCATTGCGTTATTCAGGTTATTCAGGCTGAGATGGAATTTGTGCTTTGCGCTGTTTTGCACCGGGCAACGATGAGAGTGATGTCGTCGTACTGTTCGCCGGGGCTGAACTGGCGAACCTCATCCACGACCGCGGCCAGCAAGTCTGGGGCAGACAATTCACGATGCCGGCGCAAGGCTTCGGTCAAGCGCTGCTCGCCAAATTCTTCGCCGGCCGGATTGAAAGATTCGGTGACGCCGTCGGTGTAGAGGGCGACCGAGTCTCCGCAGCACAGTTGGCATTCGCCCAGGCAGCAATCCCATTCCTTGAAAAGCCCCAGAACGGTGCAATTGGAATCCAAGCGCTCCAGCGTGTCATTGGCGCGGAGTAAAAGACCTGAAAGATGTCCGCAGTTGATGTAGCGCAGGCGTTGCGCCTGGTCGTCATATTCAGCGAAGAAGAGCGTGGCATAAGAATTTTCGGCGGTGTTGTCGTAAAACAGCTGGTTGACCGAGCGCAAGAGCTGCTGCGGATTATCCAAAGCGATGACGCGCTGGCTGCGCAAATTCGCCTGCAGATTCGCCATCAGCAGGGCTCCGGCAATTCCTTTTCCGGAAATGTCGCCCAGCACCAGCCCCATGCGATCCGGGCCCAGGCCGAGAAAATCGTAGTAGTCGCCACCCACCTGGCGAGCCTGAATGCAGACGCCAGCATAATCGAGCGTTCTGAGGGACGGGAAAGTCTGGGGAAAGAGTCTTGCCTGCACCTGCCGGGCAATCTCCAGCTCGTGAGCGGCGCGGCGCTCCGTTTCGAGCTTGGCCGCGGCGGCGCGTCGTTGCGCCTCCACCGCCTGGGTCATTTCGTCGAAGCTGACCAGTGCGAAGGAATTTCTGTCGATGTCCTCGAAGCGGGTAAAGACTCCGCCCCAAACCGGCGCCTGCTTGCCCAGCCGCAGGGCGCCGGTACCCTCAGGCGCGTCCTGCGTCTGCTGATACTTGACCCGCCGCAGCTTCGGAACGTGGCGAAAGCGGACGCCGCGCCGCCGCCACTGGCTGTAGGTCGCGACGACATCTTCAGCCACAAAAGCCACCGGGGTGGGTTGGCCGATGAGTTTATACTCATCGGAATCGGCCTCGGGGGCAATCAGGGTGAGCACCGCGGTGCCGTCCGGCGGCGCGACGCCTACCCAGCGCTGGCCCGATTGGAGGCGCACATCGAAGGCCAGGTTGAATCCGAGCTGATCCACGAAGAACCGCAGGCTTCGATCCTGATCGCGAACGAAAATGTTGACCGCGTAAACGCCAAGATAGGAGTTTTCGCGATCGGGCGGCGGCTCAGTCATGGCGGCTATTATAAGACTCAAAAAATCGTGCGAATCTCTCGAGGACGGGTATTATCGCATCTGCCTGGGCTGGTTTTTGTTGCGGATGCGAATTTCCGTTTTCGCACATCGGTAGGGGCCAAAGCCGCCCAGAGTAAAATTGTGTCAATCCACTAACCGACTCAACTCGGCAGGCATCCAATCAACTGAGAATGGGCACGAAGCAAATTGCGCGGCCGATTGCGAGCCCCGGGCCTTTGGCGACATCGTCGGCCATCCTGAGCATGGGAGCTCTGTCGCGCCAGCAGAAGGGGCCGAACACGGGCCGGTTGCCGGAACTTGATGCCTTGCGCGGGGTGATGCTGGTGGGTATGACGCTCACGCATCTGCCGACAGGCGCAAGCCACTATGCCAATCAGCTCTTTGGCTTTGTCTCCTGGGCCGAGGGATTTGTGCTGCTTTCGGCGTTACTCTCCGGGCGGGTTTATGGAGCCCTCTTAAGGCAGCGGTCCTGGGGTGCGGTGTTCAAGCGGCTGTGGCGTCGCGGCGCCAAGCTGTACGGCTATCATCTTGTGCTGCTGGCCGTGGCTTTTACACTCGTGGCCGCGGTTGCGGTACACACCCAGGAACCGGCGCTGCAGGGGCTTCTGGATTTTTATCTCGCGCATCGCGTCCTGGCGATTATCAGTTCAGCGCTGCTTCTCTACTGTCCGCCGCTGCTGGATATTCTGCCCATGTACATTGTTTTCCTGTTTGTGACGCCGTTTATTCTCGGCATAGGGCGTCGCTGGGGATGGAAGTTTGTCCTTGCCCCGTCAGCATTGATCTGGCTGGCGGCCCAGTTCGGGGCGCGAGGACTGGTATACGATTTTCTGGTGCAGCACGCGGGGTTGCGGATTCCGTTCCAAAACCTGGGCGCGTTTGACCTGTACGCCTGGCAACTTCTATGGGTGTTCGGGTTGTGGCTGGGAGCGGGAGGATCAACGCAACTGATGAGGTGGTTCAGCTCGCGGTGGACGATCGGTTTCTCCGTCCTTCTCGCCGCAGTGTTCCTGGTCATGCGCTATCAGTTGATACCGTATTTCGTCGCTCACCCGGTCGATCAGGGAGGCGGGTGGGTGCTTTTCGACAAGTGGCAACTGGGAGTTTTGCGATTGCTGGACTTTGCCGCCCTGGGCGTTTTGTTTACCGCCCTGCGGCCGTACCTGGGACGAAAAATCGAGTGGGCTCCCCTGGTGCTGCTGGGCAAATCCTCGCTCGAAGTGTTCTGCACTTCCCTGCTGATCTGCTTTGCGGCGTTGTCCCTGGTCGGCGACGGCGCAAGAGCTTCTGTACCATATCAGGCCGCCATCGTAATGGTCTCGCTCGCAATGCTGTACGCGGTGGCTTACCTGCGGGGGCGGCCCAAGAGCCAATATTGGCCCGTCCGGTCGGTTCTTGCTCTTCAGTCCAATCCCGCCGTCCCGGCCATCGCCGGGGCTGGAGGGGCCGTTCCGCGAAACTCCAGGGCTTCACGCGCATTGTGGCGAGCGTAGCTTTCTCCCGTTTTCATCTTCTTTATTTCCTAGAGCTGTTCCCTAAGGCTTGCGGGCGCTTAGATTAAGCCGCCAATAGTCCAAAAGGAAAGGCGGATCGTCGCCAGCCGCCTGATCGGCGAGTTGCGCGACGTATTGGTCTTGCAGGTCGGGGCCGGGCAGGCGGTCAAGGTGAGCGCGCACAATAACGGTTCGCATGAATTCGATGTATTGCCGACGATTTTCCATGACTACGGGGGCCGCTTCCAGGCTGGTCTGGACCTCGGCAAAGCCGGCACGGCGCAGCCCGTCTGCAGCACCTTCGGCATTCTGAAAAAGCCATGGTGACGGAAACTTTTGCAGGAACGGAGCAAAGGTTGGGGAGGCGGCAAGCTTGGTCATCCGTTCGCGCACGCGGGCTATATTTTGGCCGCCACCACATTGCGCCTGGAGCCAGCCTCCGGAACGGAGCGTCCGATACAAACCGCGGAACAGGCGGTCGTGATCGAGGAGCCAGTGAAAGGCCGCGGTGCTGACGACGCCGTCGAAAGCGTTTTCGAAGGGAATATCCTGAAGGTCGGCAGCTACAAGGAAAGCGCGCGCACCGAATTCAGGCTGGAGGTGTTGGCGGGCCGATCGCAGCATATTCAGCGACACGTCGAGCGCGACGCAATGGCCGGCGGGCAGAGACTGAAGCAGTTCGGCGGTGAGCCGGCCAGTGCCGCAACCGGCGTCGAGCAGCAATTCGTCGCCCCGCAAATGTAAGCGGGCGAGGACCTTTTTTCCCCAGCTGACTTGCGGCGCGGACAAGCGATGGTATTCGGAAGAGTTCCACTCGCGGGATAGGGATGAAGACTGGGCCATGGGTAATTGAGCACTTCGAGCCGGGTTCCAAAGCGCGAACGCTCTTTAGATTGTGGCCAGGGCCTGGTCGAGATCGTCCATGATGTCTTCCACGTTTTCAATTCCCACCGAGATACGCACCAGGCCGTCCGTAATTCCGATTCTTCGCCTTCCCTCTTTGCCCAGCGCGGCGTGAGTCATGGTCGCGGGATGGGAGATCAGGGTTTCTACCCCGCCAAGCGATTCGGCCAGGGAGCAGACCCGCACTCGCTTCAACATTTTTTTGGCGTTAGAGAGCGATCCGGTTTCGAAGGTGATCATGGCGCCAAAACCGCTCATCTGTCGCTGCGCCAGGCGGTGTTGGGGATGTTCTTCGAGGCCCGGGTAGAAAACTTTTTTTACCTTTTGATTGCGCGCCAGGAACTCAGCGACGAGTCTGCCGCTGCGGTCGTGCTGCTCCATCCGTACGGCGAGAGTTTTTACTCCCCGAAGGACGAGCCAGCACTCGAAGGGAGAGAGGATCGCTCCCGCGGCTTTCTGCACGAAAGCCAGTTTCTCGGCCTGATTTTTGGTGGTGCACACGACCACGCCGCCCAAGCCATCGCTGTGTCCGTTCAGAAATTTTGTGGTGGAGTGAACCACCATGTCGGCGCCTAGTGCGATCGGTTGCTGGAAGTACGGCGACATGAAAGTGTTGTCCACCACCAGTTCAGCTTTTTTGCGCCGGCAAATCTGGCTGATGGCGGCGATGTCGCTGAGCGCCATGAGGGGATTCGTAGGGGTCTCGATATACACCATGCGGGTATTTTTGCGAATGGCCCGGTCGACATTCCCGGGGTCCGAAGTGTCGACGTAAGTGAATTCCATCCCGAAATTTGCCAGGACCTGGTTGAAGAGACGGGGCACGCCGCCATAAAGATCGTCGCCGCAGACGACGTGGTCTCCGGACTTGTACATGGTGCAAATGGCATTGATCGCGGCCATCCCACTGGCGAATACGCGAGCGGCGCTTCCGCCCTCGAGTGTTGCCAGATTCTCTTCCAGGCGGCTGCGGGTTGGGTTCGAAACACGCGCGTATTCGTAGCCCTTATTCTTGCCCAGTTCCTGCTGTACATAGGTCGAGGTGGGATAGATGGGAACGGTAACCGCGCCGGTTTCAGGGTCGGGTTCCTGTCCGGCATGAATGGCGCGGGTGGCGAAGCCGGGTTGCTTGTTCCTTGGCATAATCGATTCTAGTCTTCACCTTCGACTGCTTGGCGGTTGCAACACGGTCGTGTGTTTTTAACAATCAGATTTCAGTTCTTGGTTCTCAGTTGCCAGTCGACTTAGATTCCGCCTTCGAAAATCTTTTTGGACAGATAGCGTTCGGCCGAGTCTGGAATCATGGTGACCACGCGTTTTCCGGCGCCCAGCCAGCCGGCTACGCGAAGCGCGGCTACCACATTGGCTCCGCCGCTCGAACCCGACAGCACACCCTCGCGGAGGGCCAGTTCTTTCACCATGTTGAAGGCGTCAGCGTCGCTGACCATCAG
Source organism: Terriglobales bacterium (assembly GCA_050746005.1). Classification (GTDB taxonomy): domain Bacteria; phylum Acidobacteriota; class Terriglobia; order Terriglobales; family Acidobacteriaceae; genus JAIQFF01. The sequence goes on along the minus strand of JBOGLC010000168.1, from coordinate 38,102 downwards.
CACTTCGTCGCACACCGAACGATCGAAATTTCCCGGGATAAAGCTGGCCCCGATGCCCTCCACTTTGTGGGGGCCGGGCTTGCCGCCGCCGAGAATCGAGCCCTGGGTCTCTACGGCATAGGCGAGCACATTGGGGAGGCGCTCTTTCATAAAACGGGCCATCCCGGTAAAGGTGCCGGCGGTTCCAGCGCCGATGACCAGCGCGTCGATGCGACCTTCCATTTGCTCGAAAACTTCGGGCGCAGTCGTTTCGTAGTGGTAGGCCGGGTTGGCGGGATTTTCGAACTGGGCGGTCATGAATGCGCCTGGGGTGGAGGCCTGAAATTCATTGGCGCGGCGGATTGCGCCCAGCATGCCTTCAGCGTCCGGAGTGCGGATCACCTGCGCGCCCAAAGCGCGCATGATCGCAACTTTTTCTTCCGAAAAACGTTCGGGGACGAACAGGGCGACCTTATAACCGCGCTGGACACCGATCAGGGCCAGTCCGATACCGGTATTGCCGGCGGTGGCCTCGACAATTGTGCCTCCGGCCCGCAGTTTTCCATCGGCTTCGGCGCGCAGAATAATTCCGTTGGCCGCCCGGTCTTTTACACTGCCGCCGGGATTGAGGTACTCCAGCTTGGCATACACACCGGCGGCAGCGCCGGGAATCAATTTTTTCAATTGCAGGATGGGAGTATCGCCGACCAACTGGGAAATGTCGTCGGTGACGCGCAGGCGTTTGCCCTCGATGCTTTTGGTCTGCACTCTACAGGGTACGAAAGCGGGAGCGGACCGTCAATGGACGGGTGATGAGGTGGCGATCAATCGGACCCCTTTTGGGGAGCTGAAAACCAGTTTGCAGTTTTCCGTTCCCGGTTCTCAGTGTGCGCCGTCGGCGGCTTGCTCCTGGCCGGCATAGTAGCCGCTGCGGGTTCTCACTGTCAGCTTGCCGTGCCCGGCGGCGCGCGCTTCCACCCGGATGGTGCGGTATCCACCCACGCTTTTGGGGGTGGTGGGGGTGTAGCCGATGGTGTACTGGTTGCGGATATCACGAGCAACCGCGCTGCTGATGGAATCGACTTCGTCCAGGGTGGAGGGGAAGAATGCGATCCCGCCGGTGCGCTCGGAAATGGTTTGCAGCGCGCGCTTGGCGCGCCTTTGCCGCTCTTCACCCAACAGTCCAATTGCGTACACGGTCGGCCCATTCTCTTCCTGCAGGGTGTGCACCGCCTGTTCCAGCGATTCCCGGCTGGCGTCGTCCTCGCCGTCGGTCACGACGAACAGGATCTTCTTCTGCAGCTTGCCATGCTTTTTCAATTCGTCGGCCGAAGCCACAATGGCGTCGTACAAAGCCGTTCCACCGCGAGTTTCGTATTTTTCCAGGGCGGTTTGAAGAAGGGTGATCTTGCTGGTGAAGGGCTGATCTAGAAAAAACTCGTCACTGAAGTTGACGACAAATACTTCATCCTGAGGGTTGCTGGCGCGCACCAGATTCAGCGCGGCCTTGTTCACTTTGGCGCGCTTTTCCCGCATTGAACCTGAGTTATCGATCACGATGCCCAGCGAGATAGGGATGTCCTCGTGGCGGAAAGACTTGATGACCTGGGGCTTGCCGTCTTCAAACACGGTGAAAGCGTTGCGGCCGAGGTCGGTGATGATGCGCTGTTTGTCGTCGATGACAGTGGCGTGCAGCACGACCTCCTGGACCTCGGCATGGAAAACGAAGCCCCCGGGCTCAACCCCAGGTTCCTGACCCTTGGTTGAGGGCGCAGGCGCCTCAGCCGGGGGCGCAGCCGCGGGTTGAGAACTGCGGGGCGGCGACTGGGGTGGTTCGGTATTCTGGGCCCCGACGGCTAAAGTCAACAAAAACAGTGGGATAACTCGGAGTGCAATGCGGCTATTCCGTAGGTGCATAGTAACCCGTCTTGGCATACACGCGCAGCGGCGGCAAGCCTTTAGGCGGAAGCAGCTTCACTTTTATCTTACGCCACTTGCCATCATGCGCTGGATTCTTTGGACGGTATCCAAGCACATATTGGTTGCGTAGCTCGATCCCTATTTTTGTAGCTACGTCAGCCAAGTCATTGGGATTATCGATGGTAAAAGCCCGTCCCCCAGTGAGTTCGGTGAGATCGCTCAGCAAGGCAGGGCCTAACTGCTCTTCCGGGGTGGACATATAGCGGTCATAAATGCCAATGGCATAGATCAGCATGTCCGCTTCTTTGACCACCGACCTGATCTCGCTCTCCGTGTAACGGCTATGGTTGTCGCCGCCGTCGGAGATGATGAGAAGGGCCTTTTTGGGATATTTGGCCTGCCTCATCTTGCTGACTCCGAGATAAATGGCATCGAGCAGGGCGGTACGCCCGTTGGGAACGGTGTACACCAGTTTGCCCTGGATATCTTCAATGGACTGGGTGAAGTCGGAAATTTCTTCCGGCTTATCGGCGAAGGTAATCATGAAGAATTCGTCCTGCGGATTCGCCGTCTTGAAGAATTCGATGACCGCTTCCCGGGCCCGTTCAATCTTGCTGCTCATGCTGCCGCTCATGTCGAAGATCACCCCCAGGGAGACGGGGGCATCCTCGCTCGAAAAATGGCGAATATCCTGCCGGTCTTTGCCTTCAAAGAGAGTGAAATTTTCCTTGTCGAGTCCGGTCACGAGGCGGTTCATGGGGTCGGTAATGGTAACCGGGACGAGAACCAGATCAACATCTACTTTGAGGGGCTTGGTGTGAGTCCTCAGGGCCGGGTCCACGATCTGTTTCTCGACATTGGGAGGAGGAGGCTGGACTCTGGGGCTGACGTGAACATCGTCCACGGCGCTCTGGGCCCAAACGGCATGGGGAACCAGAATCACGGCCAGCAGCAGGAAAAATAATGAAAAAGCGGTACGGGCCTGCACTTTGGGCGACATAAGGAGTCTCAGGGTCCAGGGTAGGGCCAAGCGTGACGAGCGGGCTTGGGTCGATGGGTGGGATGACCCGCGCCCATGAAGGCGGGCCATAATTACCTCATTGCTCCCGATACTATCATAGCTTCCAGATCGAGTTGTCACCGTTCTGTCACGTTTTCTCGCGCGTTTGCAAGGATGACGTAGCGATGCTACCCCGACCCACGCACTGCAAAGGTTTGCCTACCTGGATCGAGCCCATTTTTCGCATCGGCCGGTTGACTCTACGCCTCGACCGCTCGCGCCCCGGCAAGGTCTTGTACAATTTCAGACTCAACCCTTCTAAGCTATGGCCCATATTGAGCCTTTTCGCGCGCTTCGCTACGACCCCACCCGGGTCTCGATTTCACAAGTCGTCACCCAGCCCTACGACAAGATCACTCCTGAGATGCAGGAGGGATACTACACGGCCAGCCCACACAACCTGGTGCGCGTGATTTTAGGGAAAGAGCACGTAGGCGACCACACCGGAGAAAACCGGTACACCCGTGCGGCAGAGTCGTTCCTGGACTGGCGGCGGCAAGGAATTTTCCTGCAGGACGCCCAGCCTTCTCTCTACCTCTATGTCCAGCGCTTCACGGCCCCGGGAGGCAAGGCTGAACTGGAGCGGCGGGGCATTATCGCCCTGGGAAGGATCGAGGATTACGCGTCCGGCGTCGTCTTCCGCCACGAGCAGACGCTGGCCAAACCCAAGGCCGACCGTCTGGAACTGCTGCGGGCCACCCGGGCTCATTTCGGGCAACTTTTCATGTTGTATAGCGATCCGGCAGCCGAAATCGAGAATTTGCTGGCGCCCGGCGGCAAACCCGATCTCGAAATGCAGGATGAATACGGAGTGTCGCACCGGATGTGGAGGATCTCCGATCCCGGTCTGGTGAATCTGGTGCGGGGCAAGATGCGGGAGAAAAAGCTGGTGATCGCCGACGGCCACCACCGCTACGAGACTGCCCTCAACTATCGCAACGAGCGGCGGGCGGCTGCCGGACCATCCGGGGGGCTGCCCCGGGAACGGGCTTCGAGTGACGATCCGAACCGGCTTCCCCACCCGGAGGCTGCGCCTTACGAACTGGTCATGATGACGCTGGTCAACATGGACAGTCCCGGCATGGTCATCCTGCCCACTCACCGCGTCGTGCATGGTTTGCCTGCATTCTCGGCGGATGCTCTCCGGCAGGGAGCCAGCGCCTACTTCTGCGTGGATGAGGTGGATACATCGGTGGACGCCTTTCGCGCCGCAGGCATCCTGCGCGAAGCCGGACGTATGGGAACGGCCCTGCTGGCGGTCACTGGTGACCGGGTTTTTCTGCTCGACCGGCCGAAGCCGGTTACCGGCGAGGTTTTCGCAGGATGGTCGCTGCGCCAGCAGGCCCTCGACGTGGTGCAGCTGCACAAGTGTTTGCTCGAAAACGTGCTGGGAATTTCGGAAGAAGCGATTCGCGAGCAGAAAAATCTCCGCTACATACGCGATATCGGGGAGGCCATGGCCCAGGTCAGGAGTGGAGCTGCCGATGTGGCGTTTCTTATCAATCCCGCTCGCATGGCGCAGGTGCGCGACATTGCCTTTGCGGGCGAGGTCCTGCCCCAGAAGTCCACCGATTTTTATCCCAAGCTGCTCACCGGTTTGACGATTTATGCGCTGGAGTAGCCGGCTGATCCAACGCGCTACCGCGGCAGCGACCCCTGGCATCGCCTTTCTGCTTGCTCTGGTCGCGGTGCTGGCGGTTTCCGGCTTCACTTCGGAAGAAAAACGTTTGTCGGTTTATTCCGGAACCGTCGACTATTCGGTCACGGTCAGAGAAAGGAATGGCACCGACTACGTAGGCTTGATCGAGATGCTGCAGCCGCTGGGGACGATCAGCGCCAGGTCGGATGGCCGGGCCTGGAGGCTGAGTTACAACCGGGTGGAGAGCGAATTCACTCCGGGAAAAACACCGGCGCGGGTGGGAGGACAAACCTTCAATCTTTCCGCCAACTTCCTGCTGGAAGGCGGGAACGGTCTGGTCCCGGTAAGTTCGCTGGCGGGACTGATGCAGCGCTTTCTGGGTGCTGCGATCAATTTCCACGAAACTTCGCGGCGATTATTTATCGGCAATGCAGCCGTCCACTTTACCGCCCAGGTGAACCAGACGAACCCTCCCACCCTGGTCATGAATTTTACTTCCCCGGTGAATCCGACGATCGCGACGGAACCGGGAAAGTTGCGTATGGTGTTTGCCCATGAACCGCTGGTTGCACCGGGTTCACAAACTCTGACCTTTAACAGCCCGGCCATCCCTTCCGCCACATTTCAAGAGAACAACGGGGCGGCAGAGATTGCCGTGAATGGGCCCGAACCGCTATTTGCCACTTTCAGCAACAATGGCCGCACCATCACGATTACGCCGGCGCCGAAGCCGGCGTCAAGCGCGCAGGCGGCGGTTCCGCTACAGCCCGCAGTTACTCCGGGAAGCTCGACTCTGCAGGTTCCACCCGGCGCTGCGCCCGCAGCGGCTCCGAATCCGGTGCAGTATTTCGTGGTCGTGGACGCGAGTCACGGCGGGGAAGAGCGCGGAGCAGCCCTCAGCGATCAATTGGCGGAAAAAGATGTCACGCTTGCTTTCGGCTTGCGGCTGCGGCAGCAGCTCGTGGCGCACGGATTTTCAACCCTGATGTTGCGGGAAGGAGACACCACCATGAGCCTGGATCAACGGGCGAACATGACCAACACAGCGCACCCCACGATCTATATTTGCCTGCACGCGACTTCCCAGGGCACCGGAGTTCGGCTGTACACCGCAGTGCTTCCCACCGGGGGCGAGAACCGCGGGCCATTTCTCGACTGGAGCACGGCACAATCCGGATTTCGCGCCGCCAGCCAGGCTGCCGCATCGAGCCTGGCGACGGAATTGGGAAAAAGACGGATCGCGGTTCGTTCCCTGCTCGCGGCCCTGCGTCCTTTGAACAACATTACCGCGGCCGCCGTGGCCATCGAAATCGCACCCCAGTCCGGCAAACTCGATGAGCTGAATTCTCCCGACTATCAGCAACTGGTGGCGGAGTCGGTCACGGCGGGAATGGAAGCGATCCGCGCCCAACCGGGACAGGCACGATGATCCCGCGTCATTTTATTATCGGCATCGCGGTCATGCTGGCAGTGGCGTTGGGAATGAGCTTTTACGCCTGGCGGATGCGAGGTCGAGTGGCCCAGACCGAGGCGCCCGCGGAATATTCCCATCCGGTGGCAGCGCCGGTGCAGGGCCCCACCGAGCAGGTCACGCTTTATGTCGCCTATGACGATCCCGGCGTGCTGCGGGCGCAAGCGGCCAGCATTCCGCTGCCCGCGGGGCGTCAGGAGCGGGCGCAGGAATTGCTTCGGGCGCTGCTGGCGTTGTATCTGGACAAATCCTCTTCCCATCCCCTGGGGGCGGGCGCGGAAATACGCGACGTGTACCTGGTCGATCCCGGGCTGGCAGTGATCGATCTCAATGATGCCTTTGCCGATGGTCATCGCTCCGGAATCCTCGTGGAAGAACTCACGGTGGCTTCGCTGGTGCAGACTCTGTCCACCGGCATTCCCGGAATTACCCGGGTAAAGATTCTGGTGGGTGGCAGAGAACGCGAGACCCTGGCAGGGCATGCCGATTTGTCGGGAGTTTACGATGTGTCTGCGGTGGGGCAGATGGTTGCAGAGCTGCAACGGTGAGCTTCGGGTTTCTGCATTCCAGTTTTCAGTTTTTAGTTCCCGGTTCTCAGATCATTCCGAGTGGCTGCTAAAATCCTTTCATGTTCTATCGCTCGGACAATCGTTCACCGGACCAGATGCGGCCCGTCAATATCATTCCTAACTTCATCAATACGGCCGAGGGATCGGTCCTGATTGAGCTTGGCAACACCCGGGTGATCTGCACCGCTTCGGTGGAAGAAAGCGTGCCTCAATTCATGCGCAACCGGGGCAAGGGCTGGATTTCGAGCGAATACAGCATGCTGCCGCGGGCCACTCTGACGCGGACGCCGCGCGAGGTAAGCAAAGGGCGTCCCAGCGGACGCACCCATGAAATCCAGCGGTTGATCGGGCGTTCCCTGCGCGCGGTCACGGATCTGGAGCGCCTGGGAGAACGCACCATCTGGATCGACTGCGACGTAATTCAGGCCGACGGCGGCACTCGAACTGCATCGGTGACCGGAGCCTTCGTTGCGCTGGGACTGGCGCTGGAAAAGCTGGTAGCGGCGGGAACGCTGGCTTCGGTTCCCTTCCGGGATTATCTGGCGGCGGTAAGCATTGGGATTGTGGACGGGGAGATTCTGCTTGACCTGGCCTACGAAGAAGATTCGCGCGCCGACGTGGACATGAATTTCGTGATGACCGCCGGCCGCAAGCTGGTCGAGGTGCAGGCCACGGCAGAACATCAACTGTTCGACCAGGAACAACTGGGAAAGATGATCGCGCTGGCCAGCCAGGGCGTGCATGCGCTGATCGCCAAGCAGCAAACTGTGCTGGGCACCGGAAAGCCGGGATAAGGTATCCGGTTGCCGATTTGTAGGGAATCCACTGTATTGCGGGCGGCGACGAACTGTCGCAGGATTGTATCCCGGGCCGGAGGCATCATCTTATGGGCGCAATGGAAATCATCTTGCTTGTTTTCCTTCTTTTGATGGCGATGGGAGTCATCGGCAATATGGCCGACATTTTAAGGTACGTTCGCGCCTCGAATGAGCGAGGCAGCTCACGAACCGCACTGAGCCAACATCATTAAGATTCAGGGAGCTTCCTATGGACTATCAAACCGCTTTCGTGTTTGTAGCCATTTCGATATTGTCTTTTTTTCTGGCACTGCGCCGACCGCCGGAAACCCGACGCTAGTTATTCGGGATGCATCACGGGGTGGGCGCTGGCCAAGATACCGAGAGAGACGTAGAGCATCGCTGCGCCGCGGTGCTTGCCGCCCAGATTCTCTACCCCAGCCTCAGATCAGTTGACTGAACTTGCGACTGAAGAAAAAGCATTATCGGTGTTGTGTCCCACCAGGCGGACGGTGCCTATGACCAGCATCAGAATAACGGCCAATATGACTCCGTACTCGACGAGGGCCTGACCCTGTTTCTTCCGAAGGGTCTGAAGAATCCGGTTCATCACGATACGATCTCTCACCCCAACCCGAAACGATTCGGATGGCGCCCAGCATGGCAGAGGTTGCCCGGTCCGTTCTGGCGCTACTTCGATCCGTTGATGATCGGTCCGTTGAATTGCGAATTTGGCATTTCAGCGAACAACTTGGCGGCGCAGTTCGCATCTTTTATTCATCTCCATGCTGAGGACCTCGGGAGACAAAGCGGAAGATGGGGCCTTTATGGCACTGCCACCGTGGGCACATTTGTATCAGGCTGCGGTCTCGGAAACCGAGCCGGCGAGACTGAAGGAACGCATTGTGTTGGTGGAAGAGGCTATCTTCCGACGTATGATGGAACTGGAAGGTAAGAGCAACTGCCAGTACGAAAAAATTGTCTTACAGCTGGCGCTGGACAAACTCGTAGAAATCAAAACCACCACGCTGAAATGAGCACGCCGGGAATCCGGGCATCCCCAGCACATTTCATTTCATCTCCTGAACTCAGGGGGCTCTCGTACGCCTTGAGAAATCTGCAGTCGAAGGTTCTCTGTGCGTGCGCTCCCGTACCGATTTTGCAATGATCAAGAGTTCGTGGCAGAATCTGTGCAAGAAGGAATTCTTATGTACCTGCGCTTGGCTTTCTGGACTCTTTCCCTGGCATATACGGCGGCCCTCTTCTCCCGCACAACACCCGGTTCCTCACCGGGCATAATGCTCACCGCAGCACTGCTCGGAGCGCTCCTTGGTTTCAGCCTTGGGGGGATGCTCATCAATCGACGCACGCGCAAGCGGGGCTGAGCGCAATCCAGAAGCGCCTTGAATCACCCAACCGCATCGTTCTGCGATCCGCGGAAACGCGGCGGCACGAAAGTAACTTACACGGGTAATCTTCCAATTTGTGACCGTGTCCTGCAAGATCGTTGAAGGCTCTTGAGTCGCCAAGCCAGTTGGGGATGCCAGCCACGATTCTCATTGCGGATGACCACGAATCCAGCCTTGCCGGCCTGGAGGGGTTACTCATTCTTGAAGGCTACAAGGTTGCGACCGCAATCGATGGCGAGATGGCCCTGGTGGAGTTCAGGCGGGTGCAGCCGGACCTGGTTCTGCTGGACGTGAACATGCCCAGGCTGAGCGGCATCGAGGTTTGCCGCCGCATCAAGAACAACCCCGAAACCATGCTGGTGCCGGTAGTCATGATTACGGCTCTCACTGCTACCCAGGATCGAATCGCCGGGATTGAGGCCGGCGCCGACGACTTCCTGAACAAGCCGGTGAAGCGTGAAACATTGCTCGCCCGGGTTCGGTCGCTGCTGCGGCTGAAGGCTTTCACCGACGACCTGGAGCGAGCCGAAACCGTGCTCTTCGCGCTGGCGCGCAGCATCGAAGAAAAGGACCCCTATACCCAGGGACACTGTGAACGACTGGCAGACTACTCGGCGCGCCTGGGCGAACAGATCGGATTGTCCGAGGAGGAAATCAGGGCGCTGCGGCGCGCCGGCATCGTCCACGATATTGGCAAAGTCGCGGTGCCGGATTCCATCCTGCTCAAGCCTTCCCGCCTTACGCGGAGCGAGGAAATGATCCTCCGCCTCCATCCGGCAGCCGGGAGCGCATTTGTTCTTCGCTAAGGTCTTTTCAACTGGTGCTGCCGATCATTCGCCATCATCACGAGAGGATGGACGGCTCCGGATATCCAGATGGACTCAGGGGCGATCAGATTCCGCTCACCGTCCGAGTGCTGCAGATCGTGGATGTTTACGATGCCCTGAGTACGCAGCGTCCTTATAAGGCCGCACAGTCACCTTCGGCTGCCCTTCAGGTAATGAAGAATGAAGTCAAAAAGGGTTGGTGGGACCCGGCGGTATTCGCGGCGTTCGAGGAATTGATCAACCTAGCTGAAAGCACCGCGCAGCCAAAGGTTTTCGCCGCCACAGCCGATTAGATTTTCGGAAGTCTCCAGTGGCGGATTGGAAAGTCGCAAGATCCTTGATGGATTAAGCTCTTCCCTTACAGATTCAAGGCCCGCAATTTACAGTATTTACCCGATGGTGTGTGCCTGACAGGAATTTTACCCTGTGCGAACCTAACGCATGTTTCAATTTCGAGGGATGGTGCCCACGCTCGGCTGCATCCCTCGTTTAATTTATTCATCTGTCCGGCGGGCAAATCCCTCCCAGCAATTGTTGCCATGGTGCCATCCAGCCTCGAAGACCGCGTCCGCATGCTGTGCGATCAGGCCATTGCGGCCAAGACTCAGGCCGAACTGGACGCCATCATCCCGGAACTTAAAGCCGCCATCCGCGATCACATACGCTACGTGAGGGCCATTGTCATTGAGACTCTTCCGGAAGCGTTCGGAACACGGAGCGACGCGGCGGAATAGTCCTCCGTCCTGGTGACGATACGAAGAGCAGAAGGCCCTGACGCGGGTCATCGCTCGGTCCCCTCGTCACTTCTTCAACCAGCCTTGTAACTCCAGCCAGTCGGCGAACCTGTCAATCCAATGATCCGTCGGGAGGTTCTGCTTGCGCATTCCGAAGCCGTGGCCACCCTTCGCATAGAGATGCAGTTCTGCCGATTTATGAGCGGCAGTCCAGCGCTGGTACAAGGCAACGCTTTCCGGCGCGAGTCCGAGTTGATCATCGGTCGCAGCCGCAACGAACATGGGCGGCGCGTCCGCGGGAACGGGAACTTCACTGGAGATGGCACCGCCGGCATAGATCGGGGCTACAAAAGCGGGCCGGCCTTCAGGCGAGTAAAGGAAGGCAACTCCCGCTGCAACCCTTCCACCGGCGGAGAATCCAATAATGCCGACACGGTCGGGTGAAATTCCCCATTCCGAAGCGTGCTGGCGGACGTAGGTGACCGCCGCTACGCCATCGGCGACGGCGAAAGGAACGACTGGCCCTACCAGTTCGTCAAATTTCTGCCGGTCCGCAAACAGCGGGGCGAATTCCTTTGTGGCGTCCTCGCCGGTGTGTGCGAGGCGGTACTTCAACACAAATGCGGTGACGCCTCTCGCGGCCATGTATTTGGCGACATCGATGCCCTCACTGTTGATGGAGAGGGCCATAAAACCACCGCCCGGGCAGATCACCAGAGCGGTGCCGTTTTTCAATTCTGAAGCAGGCTTGAAAACGGTCAGGCTTGGCTTGGTCACGTTGGTGACGACTTCGGTGTTCCAAACTTTCGAGAAGTACTCTTTCTCGGGATAGTTCTCCTGCGTCGGGCCCGGCGGCGTGGCCGGGTAGAGGGGAATGACATCCTGGGCAGCGGCCAGAGTCGCCACGAACACCACTAAGAAAACGGTTCGAACGAGGAATGTTTTCATGGCCGCGTAGTTTAGCAGAGACTCGCGTCCTGGAAAGTGATTTCGGGCCGCTCGGATTGTGGCCACTGAGGACGTGCAGTCAATCTCCGGTTGAAGGCGCTATGACATGGCCACGAACTCCCACGGTGAGGGGCAACACGCCGGCAATGACCAACGCGATCACCAGCACGGTAAAACCGGACCTGAACGAGTGGGTTCGTGCCGCCTGATAACCGACCAACGCCGGCCCGAGGAAACCGCCGAACCCGGCCGCGACACAGTTGATGGTGCCGGTAGCCATGGCCGCGGCGGAATCGCAGAGGAATGCGGATGGCATGGACCAGAAACTGGGCAAGAACGCGAGCAGGCCAGCGGCGGCAATGGAGAACAGGAAGACCGAAGTTACTGTTCCCCAATCCGCCTGGCTCAGGGTCAGAAACGCAGCCGCCGTCACCCACAGTGGAATCGCGGTGTGCCAGCGCCGTTCGGCAGTGCGGTCGGAGTGCCAACCGTTCACCTGCATGGCAACAAAACCCAGCAGGTTGGGCAGGGCCACCAGCAGAGTTACCTTGAAATCGCTCAATCCTGACAAACGCTTGAGCATGGTGGGCAACCAGAAAGCCAAAGCGTATGCCGAACCGTTCTGCACGAAGTGCAACGCGGTCAGGATGACAACGTCGCGATGCCGAAGCGCCTGCCACACGGTATAAGCATGGACGGATTTCTTGGCCTGGCTCTCGCTCTCCAGTCGATTGATCACCCACTGGCGCTCATCGGCCGGCAACCACTTTGCCTGGTGCGGCCAGTCGGTCAGATAAAACCAGGTCACAACGCCAAACAACAGGGCGGGCATACCTTCGAGGATGAATAACCACTGCCAGCCATGCAGTCCGCCCCAGTGAACACCCAGCAGCAATCCTCCGATGGGGGAACCAATCGCATACGACAAAGGGATAGCGGCCATGAAAAAGGCCACCGCCTTGGCGCGATCTTCATAGACGAACCAGTGGGTGAGATAGACGATGATTCCCGGGAAAAATCCCGCCTCCGCCAGTCCCAGGGCAAACCGCATGGTATAGAACTGATGCGGGGTGCGGATAAAAGCAATCCCGATGGTGACGATCCCCCAGGAGAACATGATGCGCGAGAGCCAGCGGCGCGCGCTCCAACGCTCCACAATGATGGTGCCGGGAATTTCCAGAATGACGTAGCCCAGGGAGAAGATGCCGGCCCCGAAGCCAATCACGCGATAGTCGAAGCCCAGATCGTGCGGCATTTGCAGAGCCGCCGTGGCGAGATTCGTGCGATCCAGGTAAGCGATCACGTACATGAGGAAAACATAGGGCAGGAGATGCATGGCGACCCGGCGGCGGGCGCGGCGGGCAACGTCATCGGGGACGACGGCTGAGGCTGACATTTTCTTTTCCGCGAAGAGCAGATTAGTTGGATAGAATACGCCGCCCGAAAATCCTGCGATTACATACCGGGTTCCCGCGGGCGGCCGGGATGAGGCAGTGTACTAGGTCTTTTTTGGCTATGCCAATGGATCGAGGGCTGGGAGGTGCTCAGTTTGAACAGGCCCGGCAGCCCGGCTTCATCCGGCATCATCCTGAAGAGCCTGCCCTGAGCGGAGTCGAAGGGATCTGGCGCGCTGCTCCTCGTGCCACGAGCAGAGCGAATCCGCTCCACGCCAGATGCTTCACAAGCTCAGCATGACGCCTTCATGAGCATGAGAACGTCAAACTGACCGACTACCGAAGGCTGGGATAGCGGCTCAACCCCCTGGCGTCATCCTTCGAGACTTTAGCCTCGAAGAGCCTGCCCTGAGCGAAGTCGAAGGGATCTGGCGCGCAGCTCCACGTGCCACGAGCAGAGCGAATCCGCACCACGCCAGATGCTTCGCAAGCTCAGCATGACGCCTCATGAGTATGAGAGCGTCAAACTGACCGACTACCGAAGGCCGGGATAGCGGCTCAACCCCCTGGCGTGATCCTTCGAGACTTTAGGCTCGAAGAGCCCTGAGCGAAGTCGAAGGGATCTGGCGCGCAGCTCCACGTGCCAGGAGCAGAGCGAATCCGCTCCACGCCAGATGCTTCGCAAGCTCAGCATGACGCCAGATATAAAATTGGCAGGAACCGGGTGGTGCCTCAGTTTCAAACTGAGGCACTCCCTGGTCCTCACCATCGCTCAATCGCTGCAAAAAACTCTTCGCGGCTAGGGGAGCGGGATGAAACTGAAACTTCGCACGAACATGTAACGGGTGGTATTGGGGCTGGCGTAACCGCCCCAGCCTCTGCTGTTGGTGCCCCAATGGTTGATCATGGCGAACGCTGGGGTTTGCGGGACGACGCCGGTGTGTGAGGACACCAGGATGCCGTCAACGTAGAACCTGATTTGAGTGCGCGTCCACACGCACTTGTACGAGTGGAAGCCTTTTTCGGGGGCAAAGGGCGCCTGAGTCGCGGTGTATTGCTTCCGGGTCACGCTTGTCCAGCTGGTCCACCACAGCGTGCCGGGGTTCTGGCCTTCGATTTCCGGAGTGTCGATCTCGGTCTGTGAATTGTTCACAAAGATGAAGCCCGAGCTGATCTGACCGGAAACGGTCACGCCGGATCCCGTCGGCGTGCTTGAAGTTGAAGAAGCGCGCATGACCCATTCATAGGTGCCGAAGCCGAGGGCCTTTTTGGACTGCAGCTCGCCGCCAACCGAGGCAATCCCGCCGCCCGAGGCATAGGTCTGCGTGACTTTGATTCGCAGCATGCCGGAGGAGAAGTCGAGATAGGAAGGAACGAACTTGCCTCCGCCGGGAGCGCCCCAGTTGGAGGCGATCCATTTAGAAGTGTCGAGCGAACCGCTGGAGAAGTTGTCGAAGAAGGTGGCGCCAGCCGGAGCTGCCGGCCCGCTGGCTTGCAGTGTGCCGGCGAGCAAAAGAGTTGCCAGGACTAAAACCATCACTCTCATAAAAAAAATCTCTCTCTCGTAGTAGGGGATGGGGATTGGCGGACCAATCCCTGATGGCCAGAAAAATTGCAAGGGCCTGAACTGCGGGAACGGCTTAATTGCTCAACGCGAAAAAACGCAGTGCGATGCCTGGCCAGACGAGGGACCGGGCAGAGTAGGAAGCTAATGCTGTAGACGAATAAGCGGCTTGCAAACTATAGCAAATATTTAGTTAATGTACCGTGAATTTTGCCGATTTATTCTGTTTTTCCGGTTTTTGGCCTGGATATGCCGGGTGTAAGTGGCTGTTCTTCCTGGATTGTGGGTGTTTTTCGGAATCAGGCTAGGCGTTGTGCTCTTTCCTAGAGAAGCAGAGATTTGCTGAAAGCCAGCGTGTCGTCGAAACGCAGGGCGCGGACTGGGCGTCGGCATTATGGTCGCAGCGCGGGCATTCACGCTGGGCGCTGCGTTAGTGGCGCTGCTGCACGAGCGGGGCGCTCGCGCCTACATCGAGCTTTGTCAATGCTGAGACTGTCGTCTGCGGTGAGGGCACTGCTTCCGCATGGTTTACAATTGAGAGCTAAATTTACGCACTCGTTGGAGGAAATCTATGAAAATCACCCCAGGAAAGCTGGCCGGGCTCAGGAAAGTTTCGAACGATCGAGGAGTCATTGCGGCCGCCGCCATGGACCAGCGCGGGTCATTGCAGAAATCGCTGGCCAAGGAAAAAGGCAGCGATGTCAGCGATGCCATGATGGAGGAATTCAAGTCGCTGGTCACCGAGGTGCTCACGCCGCACGCCAGCGCCATCCTGCTCGACCCTGAGTGGGGACTGCCGGCTTCCAAAAGGCGGGCGCCCAATGCCGGACTGCTGCTGGCCTACGAGAAAACGGGATATGACAAGACCGGACCCGGGCGTCTGGGCGACCTGCTGGACCTGTGGTCGGTGCGCCGGCTGAAGGAAGCGGGCGCGGACTGCCTGAAGATTCTGCTGTACTACACGCCGTTCGATCCCAAAGACGTCAACGACAAGAAGCATGCCTGGGTGGAACGTATTGGCGACGAATGCCGCGCCAACGATATCCCGTTCTTTCTTGAATTCGTGGGCTACGAGGAAGGCGCGGACGAAAAAGGCCTGGACTACGCGAAGAAGAAACCCAAGATCGTAGCCGCCAGCATGAAAGAGTTCAGCAAGGACCGGTATGGCGTCGATGTACTAAAAGTGGAAGTCCCGATTAACATGAAATTCGTGGATGGCGCCAAGGCTTACGGCGGACAAAAAGCCTACAGCAAGATGGAGGCCAAGGGACTGTTTCTGGAGGCGGCAACCGCCACGACCAAACCGTTTATCTATCTTTCGGCCGGCGTGAGCAATGCGGAGTTTACCGAAGCGCTCGAACTGGCGGCAGAATCCGGGGTGAAGTTCAATGGCGTGCTGTGCGGCCGCGCCACCTGGAAAGAGGGCATCCCCATTTATGCCAAACTTGGCGCCGCTGCCTTCCGCGAGTGGCTGGAGTCCGAAGGGGTGAAGAATATCAATAATGTGAATGACCGGTTGAAGGCCGCGACATCGTGGTATCCGATTTACGGGGTGGAGCCGGCGATGGTGGGCGCGTAAGACTGAGAACTTTTAGAGAGGGCGGGCTTCGCGGCCCGCCTTTTTTCTGAATCAATATCCGCTTTTCCGGCACCTATGGCGAATGCAGGGGTCCTTCATGGCCTGAAGACCATTCAGGATGACATGCCTCTGGGGAGCTTTAATCGTGCCTTTTTTTCTGAATCCATACGAGCTTTCCGGCACTTACAGCAAATGCATAGGTCCTTCATGGCCTGAAGGCCATTCAGGATGACATGCCTCTGGGGGCTTTAATCGTGCCCTTTTTTCTGAATCCATACGAGCTTTTCTGGCACCTACAGCAAATGCATAGGTCCTTCATGGCTTGAGGGCCATTCAGGATGACATGCCTCTGGGGGGTCTCTGGAGGGGTCTTGTGAATGAGAGTGCGCCGGCTGCGTTGATCACTGGAGCTTCGGGCGGCATCGGATACGAACTGGCCAAGCTCTTTGCCAATGACCACCACAATCTGGTTCTGGTGGCCCGCAACGGGCCCAGGCTGGCGCAGATTGCCGATGAACTGCAGCGCCAGTTCGGGATCACAGTCACCGCGGTCGCGCTCGATCTGACCGATCCGAAAGCCCCGCAATCCCTTTTCGACCAGTTGCAGCGTGAAGGAGTTAAGGTTGATACGCTGATCAACAACGCCGGGTATGGCAGGTTTGGAGACTTCGCCGAGGTCCCGCAAGAAGAGAGCCTTGGCCAAATCCAGCTCAACATCACTGCGCTCACCGCTCTCACCAAACCTTTTCCCGGACCGATGCTGGAACGGCGCGCCGGCAAGATCATGAATGTGGCTTCCACCGCGGGCTTTCAACCTGGCCCGCTGATGGCGGTGTACTACGCCACCAAGGCATACGTGATCTCGTTCTCCGAGGCGCTGGCCAATGAATTGGCGGACAAGAATATTGCTGTGACTTGCCTTTGCCCGGGGGCGACCGAAACCGGGTTCGCCGGCCGTGCCGGGAACGACCAGACTCGCTTGTTCAAAAAGCTTCGCCCCATGGACGCCAAGAGCGTGGCTCGCGCCGGCTACCATGGTCTGCTCAAGCGGAAGACGATGGTGATTCCGGGACTGCGGAACTGGCTGGTGGCGGAATCGGTTCGCTTCTCGCCGCGAAAGCTGGTGACTGCGATTTCGCGCTGGGTATCGGAGAAGGTTTAGAACCCTGTCATCTGGGCGAAGTTGGCGCTTCGCAAAGCGAAGCGGCTGAGCAGTCGCAGGATCCCTGGCTGCTCGACGGACTCTGAAGTCTAAGGTTTAGAACCTTGTCATCCTGACGGAAGTTGGCGCTTCGCAATGGCGAAGCGGCTGCGCAGTCGAAGGATCCCTACGGACTTTGAAGTCTGCGGAGCTTTGCGGAATCAAATCCTTCAACGTCTGGTTGCGTGAAGAGCGTAGGGGTCCTTCGACTGCGGCTTTCCATTCGCGTGCGAATGGAAACCCTCCGCTCAGGATGACACGGCACGGGTTGGTGATTTCACTCCCACTCGATGGTTCCCGGGGGTTTCGAGGTGACGTCGTACACCACGCGATTGACGCCTTTTACCTCGTTGACGATCCGGCTGGAAATTGTTTTCAGGACCTCGTGCGGTAGCGGGACCCAGTCAGCGGTCATGCCGTCTTCGGAATGGACCGCGCGCACGGCGCAAGTGCAGGCATAGGTTCGCTGGTCGCCCATGACGCCGACCGACATCACCGGGAGCAGGACCGCAAAACTCTGCCAGATTTTGGTGTAGAGACCGGCTTTTTTGATCTCGGTCACGACGATGTCGTCGCACTCGCGCAGAATTTTCAAACGCTCGGGCGTGACTTCGCCGAGGATTCGGACGGCCAGGCCGGGGCCCGGAAAGGGTTGGCGCTGGAGAACCTCTTCGGGCATGCCCAGGTCGCGGCCAATCTTTCGGACTTCATCCTTGAACAAATCTTTCAGAGGCTCGATCAGTTTGAGCTTCATCTTGTCGGGTAGGCCACCGACGTTGTGGTGGGTCTTGATGGTTTGCGAGGGGCCGCGTACCGAGCGGGATTCGATCACGTCGGGATAGAGCGTGCCCTGCACCAGCCACTCCACCTTGCCTTCCGCCTGCTCGATGCGATGGGCTTCGGCGTCGAAGACAGCGATGAATTCGTTGCCGATGATCTTGCGTTTGGTCTCAGGATCGGTAACGCCGGCCAGCTTGTCGAGGAAGCGATCGGTGGCGTCGACCGCGACCAGTTGCAGGCCCAGCTTGTCGCGCAGGCCCTGCTGCACTTTTTCAAATTCGTGCTTGCGCAGGACACCGTTGTTGACGAACACGCAGGTGAGGCGTGAAGGGCCGGCGCCGCCGCGCATGGCGCGATCCACGAGCGTTGCCGCAACCGCGGAATCGACGCCTCCGGAAAGAGCGCAGATGGCGCGTCCGTCGCCCACGGTCTGGCGCACGCCGGCAATGGTGGCGTCAATGAAGTGCTGCGCTGTCCAGGTGGGCTGGGCGCCGCAAATATTAAGCGCGAAGTTGCGTAAAATTTCCGTGCCCGACTGAGTGTGGCGCACTTCAGGATGGAACTGCACCGCCCACATTTTTCGCTCGGGAGCTTCGATGGCGGCCACCGCGCTGGGAGAGCTGGCCAGAAGCTGGAACCCGGCGGGTAGTTCAACCGCTTCGTCGCCATGAGACATCCAAACGGAAAGTTTTGCAGGGAGGCCTTCGAAGAGACGGGAGCCATCCTGAATCTGGACGTCGGCATGACCGTACTCGCGCTTGTCGGCGGCGCGCACCTTGCCGCCGAGGGCGTGCACCATGAACTGAAGCCCGTAGCAGATGCCGAGCACGGGCAGGCCCAGTTGAAGCACGCGCGGATCGGCAGCCGGAGCGTCGGCGTCGTACACCGACGAGGGGCCGCCGGAGAGAATGATGCCGAGCGGAGAGTAGCTGCGAATTTCTTCCAGAGTGGCGGTACAGGGGAGCACGACCGAAAAGACGTTTTGTTCGCGGATGCGGCGCGCGATGAGTTGCGAATACTGCGCACCGAA
This sequence comes from Terriglobales bacterium, assembly GCA_050746005.1. Taxonomy (GTDB): domain Bacteria; phylum Acidobacteriota; class Terriglobia; order Terriglobales; family Acidobacteriaceae; genus JAIQFF01. Next base: position 19,201 of record JBOGLC010000168.1, on the reverse strand, counting down.
ATCGAGGACTACGATGGACTCAGTTTCCACGGAGGAGTTTCTCAGATTGCCGAGGACGTGTAAAGGGCAACCTGATTTCGGTAGCGGGTCTGTGCTTCGCAGGCTCGGCATCCCACCGTTATGAGCGGAGACAGTTCCGACCACCCGCGGCCTGATTTCAACCAGTTGATCGTTCTTAGTTCCCGGTTCTCAGCCCTCGGCGGGGATGTCGATCATGAACACGTATGCGGCCATGCGGCCGATATAGAGAAAATCTACCGCGGCGAAATAGAGCAGCATGACCAGCAGCAGGCCGCCGAACACCATACCGCCGGGAAGCACCTCCGCAAAGCCCAGGGGCAGGGCGGTCACGGAGGTGGCCACCAGAAACAGAACGGTGTGGGCAAGGCCAAACCAGGTGGCGGCAGCCGCCAGGGAACCGGGTCGAGCGCGGCATAGATCGGTGGCGGCGGCCAGGGCCTCGAAGGCAGCCACTCCATCACGCACAACGAAAATCGCAGCCAGCGACAGGTACCAGTTCAACAGCGACCAGGCAAGGGCGATCAGGATGGTCAGCATCCAGAAGATGAGCAGCACGCTTGCGGGGGAAGGGTCGGCGGGCGACGAGGCAGAGCCGGCCACCAGCATGGCGCCAGCAACACCCACAATAGCAGCCAGGAAAGCAGCGGCACGAAGAGAGTTGAGGGCCATGAGCGAAGTCAGGCGCACGCGACCCCGGGCCGGGTGGAAAGTTTCAAACAAGGTTTTGAGGGTGGCGGCGCGGCCGAGAGAGGCGAGCGCGATCCATGCCGGGCCCAGGGCTACGATGAGCACCACAACGGCAAGTCCGGCACGCGCGGCGGTGCCCTGGAAGATGCGAACAAGGGTGGGGAGAATCAAGCCTGGCTGCCGGGTGCGCAACAGAAACATTTCCCCGGCTGTGATCGGCAGCGTGGACAGATATTCGCGGAGAGAGAAAAGCAGCGCCGCAGCCGCCGCCAGACCGAAACTCCAGCGCCACGCAATTTCAGCCAAGCCGAGCAGCGGCAGGTGAAACATGGTTTGAAAGCCGTCGAGCGTAGGCGAGCGCCGCTTCATTATTGTCAGGATAACTCAAATGAGCTACGGCCAGGATTTGCCTTCCATTTCTGACCTACTTGCGCAGCAACCTCTGACCCATGACCATGCATCTTCTCTAGTGTAGGGTTTTTTATCGTTGGATCGATAACGACGAGGTGGTGTGCGTTCAGGCTTGCCTCTTTGTACCTGCCTCGCAGCAAGATTCTTAGGAGATAAATTATGAAATACATGGAATTTCTGGGCGGCGTGGCCCTGGCTGGGTTGCTGCTGTTGCCGGCAAGCGCCTTTGCCCGAGATAAGAATGAGGGCCAACTGAACCTCTCCAACCCGGTACAGGTCGGATCAACCACGCTGGAGCCGGGTAATTACAAAGTGGAGTGGCAGGGCACCGGATCGAGCGTCAATGTCAACTTTCTGCAAGATAACAAGACCGTGGCAACGACTTCAGCCAAAGTGGTCGGCTACACCGCGGGGCACGACGCGTTTGTGACCGAGCCGGCGGCTGACAGTACTCAGAAAACGACACTCAAGGAAATCGATTTTGGAAAACAGAAGGAAGCTTTAGAGCTGGCGCCGACGAGCTAGAGAAAAGAGAAAAGCATTGCCGATCGGTAGGCGGGCAAGGGCCCGCCTTTTTTGCTGCGCCTTCGCCGTTGCCCGTTTCGGGACACTTCCACGGTAGCCGCACAGCGGAATTCCGGCCGTCTTCAAGCTCTGGCATCCCGCTGCCGATTAACTATTAAGTCCGGTTGAAGCGAGCGCAGCAGACCTTGATACCAGGAGGGATTCATGGTGCGTACAACTGTGCTTCTGGTCGAAGACAACATGGTCCAGAGATTCATGAATGAAAGAATCCTGCACAAAGCAGGCTACACCGTGGTGCACGCGGCGGACGGCGACGAGGCGTTGCGAATGGCCTGCGAAGGGCTTCCCGACCTCATCCTTTTGGACTTGCTGCTGCCCGGTCTAGGCGGCCGGCGAGTCCTGCTCGCATTGAAGGATAATCCGGCTACGGCAGAAATCCCGATTTTGATCCTGAGTGGTCTGCCCAAAAGCAATGAAACAAAACTCAGGAAAGAAGGGGCGGCGGGTTATTTCGAAAAGTCACGTTTGGTGGAAGATCACGACGGCGAGAAAGACATGTTAACGCTGATTGACGAGATCCTTCGGAACTCAAAACCTCAGGACAAAGCCAAGGCACAAACGAATTCCTCCACCGGTTGAGATGCTGGACAACAAGATTTGCCGTCTTCGATTTGCACTGCACGGATGAATTCTTCAGCGCAGCACGATACTTACCAGCTTGCCCGAAACCACGATCACTTTCACAACCTGTTTGCCGGTGACGACCGCACGGATTTTCTCGTCGGACAAAGCGCGCTCGCGAACCAGATCGTCTGACGCGTCCGCCGCAACCACAATCCGGCTGCGGAGTTTGCCGTTGACCTGCACCGGGACTTCGATTTCTTCGTCTCTGGCCAGCGCGGGATCGTACTTCGGCCAGGGCGCGCGCAAAAGACCTCCCTGTTCACCCAGCATTTCCCAGAGTTCCTGGGCGAGAAAGGGAGCGAAGGGAGCGAGCAGGAGGACGAGATCGCGCTGGACTTCGGCGAGAAGTGCCAGCGGGATTGTTTCCCCTTTGACGTGATCTCCCGCGACCGGGTGGCGAGTGTCTTCACTTCCCAACATCCTGCGGTTGGCGTCGTTTATCAGTTCCATGATCGCAGAGATGCAAGTGTTGAAATGCCAGCGTCCCCGAAAGTCGTCGCTTACGCGTTTTATTGTCTGGTGAAGCTTGCGTTCGAGGCCGCGCGCGGATCCACTGAGCTGTGTGGGCACAGGGGCGTGCCAATCCGGCGCTTGCGGCTTCGCGTTCTGCCGGACGAACTTGTACACACGTGTCAGGAAGCGCTCAATGCCCTCGACGCCTTCGTCCTGCCAGTCCAGTTCGCGATCGGGGGAGGTCGCGAACAGGGTGTACATGCGGGTGCTGTCGGCGCCGTAGCGCTCGACCATAGCGTCAGGCGAAACGATGTTGCCCAGGCTCTTGGACATTTTCGCTCCGCCCTTGATGATCATGCCCTGGGTGAACAGGTGTTCCACCGGTTCATCGTTCCTGATCAGTCCCATGTCGCGCATGAACTTGGTCCAGAAGCGCGAGTAAATCAGGTGCAGGATGGCGTGCTCGACGCCGCCAATGTACTGGTCGATGCCGCGATCGCCAAACCAGTAGGCAGCTTTTTCGCCATCGAATGGCGCCCAGTCGTTGTGCGCATCGATGTAGCGGTAGAAGTACCAGGATGAATCCACAAACGTGTCCATGGTGTCGGTTTCGCGGCGGGCCGGGCCTCCGCACGTGGGACAGGTAGCGTTGACGAACTCAGGGACCCGGCTGAGCGGCGATCCGCCGGTCAGTGTGATGTCCACATTTTCCGGCAGGATTACGGGCAGGTCTTTCTCAGGCACGGCGACGATGCCATCCTTCTCGCAGTACAGCATGGGAATGGGCGTGCCCCAGTAACGCTGGCGCGAAATACCCCAGTCCTTCAGGCGATAAGTGACGGTGGCTTTGCCGAAACCATTCTTTTCAGCGTATTCGGCCATGGCGTCGATCGCGGCTTCGCAATCCATGCCGCTGAAGCGGCCGGAGTTCACCAGCATGCCCTGGATTGTGGTAAAGGGCAGCCGGGGGTCAACCACGGTTTCCTCGGGATCGGCGGCGCGGGGCAGGATCACCAGGCGAATCTCGAGTTTGTATTTCGTGGCGAACTCGTAATCGCGTTCGTCGTGGGCAGGCACGCTCATGATGGCGCCGGTCCCGTAATCCATCAGGATGTAGTTGGCGATCCAGATGGGGACCTTTTCGCCGTTGTAAGGATTGATGGCATAGCGGCCGGTGTTTACGCCATGCTTCTCGATCTCGCCGATGTCGCCCACTTCCCTGGCCGTGCGTTGCTCGGCGATCAACTGATCGACGGACGCGCGCAGCAGGTCGTTGTTTTTGGTGAAGCGGGCGACCAGAGGATGCTGGGGCGCGAGCTGAACTGAAGTCGCGCCGAAAATGGTGTCCACGCGGGTGGTGAAGACGGTGATGGTGGAAGTGGCCGGATCGGTTCCGCCGTCGAGTTTGAAATCGACCAGTGTGCCTTCGCTGCGGCCGATCCAGTTGCGCTGCATGGTCCGTACTTTTTCCGGCCAGCCGGGAAGACGGTCGAGATCGCGCAGCAACTCCTCGGAGTAACTGGTGATGCGCAGGAACCATTGCTCGAGTTCGCGCTGTTCAACCGTAGTATCTTCATGGCGCCAGCAGCGACCGTTCAGTACTTGCTCGTTGGCCAATACCGTGGCGCATTGGGGACACCAATTGACCCTGCTTTTTTTGCGATAGGCCAGGCCCTTCTCGAAGAGCTTGATGAAGAACCACTGGTTCCATTTGTAGTAGTCGGGGAGGCAGGTCGTGACTTCGCGGGACCAGTCGTAGGCGAAGCCCAGGCGCTTCATCTGCGCTTTCATGGCAGCGATGTTACGCAGCGTCCACTCGCGTGGAGGGGTGTTGTTCTGTATCGCTGCATTTTCCGCCGGAAGGCCGAAGGAATCCCAACCCATGGGATGAAGAACGTTGTATCCGTTCATCCACATGAAGCGGGCAAGCGCGTCGCCGATGGCGTAGTTGCGCACGTGCCCCATGTGCAATGCCCCGGAAGGATAGGGCAGCATCTCGAGCACGTAGTACTTCTGCCGGGTGGAGTGCGGCTCGGCGGCGTAGAGGGACGAGTCCTGCTGCCAGCGCTCGAACCATTTGGCCTCGATGCGCTGGGCATCGTAGCGGGCCTCGTTTTGAACTTCATCCGTGCCGGCTGTCTTTTCTTCCTGTGGCATAGGGGAATTGGCGAGCCTGGGTAATCAGTTATTTTACAACGAGGGAGGTTTCGGGGATGGAACAGGTGAGGCGGTGGCTCAGTTTGAACGTGCCCCTGCAGCCCGGCGTGATCCTGAGGGACTTCCTGTTTTTCTTTATCCGCACACATGTCGAGCAAACTGGCTTGAAACGATAGGGAAGTGGTAGGGGTCCTTCGACTCCGCAAACCGATTCGGAACGAATCGGTTTGCTACGCTCAGGATGACACAGACCTTTAGTGACAATGCTACTTCTTGTTGAGCTCTTCAATCTCGCGGCTCAGCCGCTGGTGGCGCCGCACTAGAATCCCGAGGGATCGGGCGGGGGCATTGCCAATTGCTGACCCGGCCGCATATCCGCTTCACGCCGGATGCTTCGCAAGCTCAGCATGACGCCGGACATAGAGCCGGCCATAGAACACAGAACAGGGAACGAGGCACCGGGCATTCAAGCGGGTGAGGCGGCGATGGCCGGACACCGCGCTACGATTGCAATTTCGCGTACTCTGCCCTGGCTTCTTTCAGGATGGGTATGTCGGGGTCGGCGTCTTTCCACAAGTTGAAGAAATCCTGATAGGCGCTGCGGGCCTTTGCCGGGTCGTTGGACAAGGCGTAGGCACGGCCGAGTTGCAGATGCGCCAGTGCGCCCAGAGGGGAATTCAGCACGATGCTGCGGTGATCGAGAATCTTCTGGAACTCAGCAGCGGCGGCCGCGCCATTGTGGGCCGCAAGGTAGGCCTGGCCGCGGACATAGACCGGGTAGAGGTTGCCAATGGGCGACGGGCCGCCAAGCTCGTAGGGAGCGGGCGCTTCCAGATCGATCAGTGCCTGAGATGAACTGCCTCCATTGAGTTCGATGGCGGCTCGGATCGTCGGCAGCCAGTAAATCTTCAGCATGGTGTTGGTGGGTTCACTTTTTTCCAGTTGTTCGACCATGGCCTTCGCCCGTGCGGTCTCTCCCACTCGTGCCAGGGTCATGGCGGCCAGCACTCTTACATCCCGCCCGGGAGCCTTTGCCAGGGCAGCGGCCAGTTGCTGTTTGGCGGGGGCAGCATTGCCGAATTCGGCCTCGCGCAAGGCGGCGTTAGCCTGCCAGAGCGCCGCCGTCTCATTGGAATCCCCCCGTACCGCAGCGTCGACGGCGCGGCGGGATAAGTCGCGGGCCTGAGACAATCGCCCAAAGTAGGCCTGGGTGTCGGAATGGAGAGAGAGCATCTGATCTTCCTCCCCGGGCCGGCCCGAAGCCCAATCCATCTGCTTCTGCATTCCGATCGCGTCGCCTTGCAAAAATGCCAATAGATAACGGTCAGCACGTATGACCAGGCCATCGAGCTTGCTCGCATCAGCCTGCTGCAAGAGTGCCCGCGCGTCGTCCAGCCGATTCAGGTTGGTGTAAATGCCGGCCAGATTGCCGTATCCGGTCAGGGTGGGTTCGATACGCTGCCCCTCTTCAGTCTCAGCCGCAGCTTTTTCGTATTGTCCCAGACTGCTGTACATGCTGCCCAGGTTCGCGTGGGGCACCAGATCCCGGGGATAGGTTTTGGCCCAGAGTTCATACGCTTGCGTGCCCTTCTCCAACTCCCCGGTGACGAACTGAAAATAAAACGCGGAGATACGGTACTTCTCGCGGTCACTGACCCGGTCTCGCAGCTCATAGGCTTTCCTGGCATATCCGGCGGCCAGGCTCGCCTGCCCCAGGTTCGCGTACTCGACGCCCAGCCCGACAAAGGCCATGGCAAAATTGGGGTCGAGTTCAATGGCGCGTTTCATGAACGGAATGGCTTCAGCGTCGCCCTTGGTGCGTCCCGTCGTGATGCCCATGCTATACGCCTTCAGGGCTTCAAGCGAAGGGGTGGTTGCCTCCACCGGGACATCGAACTTCTGCAGGGTGGCCAGGGACTCACCAAGTTTTCCCCGCAGCGAGGAGGCCGCTGTACTGAGTGCTTTCAACACGTCCTGCTTGGTAGCAGCTTCCTCCTGTTCGGTGGCCAGGGTATCTCCACTGCTGCAGCCGACGGTGTTGAGGCCGATAATGTACTGGCCACCGAGGTTGGAAATCGAGCCGAGGACGATGGCCTTGCTGCCTGTCCGGACACAAAGTTCCCGCGCCACGTCGCGGGTAATGCGCTCGGTGGAAGGACGGCCCATCAAGCGCAGGGTTTCTTCGACTCTGCGGTCGGAGAGAATATTGAGGAAGGGCGATTGTCGGAGTTGCACCGTCAGAGCCTGCTTGAGGGCATCGTCGAAGATGGCATCCGTTGTCTTGTTGTCGAAATCGGCGAGCACCACGGTGTCTTTTTCAGTGAGCCGCTCCGCCGCAGTTGCGCCGGCCTGTGGCCGCGAGCGCAGGTAGAGGCCAAGGCCGACCAGCGCCGCGACCAGTACGACAGCAGCCGGGACCAGCACCTTCCAAAGCTTGCTGCCCCCACTTGCCGTAGCGGCCGGCGCAGGAGCGGAGTTCGACGAAGATGCGGCAACCGCTGCGGGAGCCGAGCCCGACGACGCAATGGCGGGCACCGCTGCCGCCTGCGAGCTGCTGTCCGACCCCACTGGCATGGCGCCGGAACTGGCCGCGCCCGTCCGTCCAGTGTCGGTGTCGCGCTTCAGTCGCTGCAGGTCGGCTCGCATGTCGGCGGCGTGCTGGTAACGCAGGTTCCGGTCTTTCTCCAACGCCTTGTTGATGATGTCTTCCAGTTTGGCGGGCAGGCCCGGATTCAACCTTACGGGCGCTGCTGGAACGCGATTGAGAATCGCATCGAAGGTCTCCGCAGTGCTTTCCCCCCGGAAAGGGACCTGGCCGGTCGCCATCTCGTAAAGCACCACTCCGAAGGAGAACAAGTCTGTGCGGGCATCCAGCTCCTTGGCGCGCGCCTGCTCCGGCGACATGTAAGCCACGGTTCCCACCGCCGATCCTGGACTGGTGAGATTGGGGTCGGCCGTGTGGGTGGCGGTGGCTTCCTTCATGGGTGCGGCTGCGGTCATTTTCGCCAGACCGAAATCCAGAATTTTGGCGTGCCCGCGCTTGGTCACGAACAGGTTGGCGGGCTTGATATCACGGTGCACGATGCCCTGGGAGTGGGCCGCGTCCAGCGCATCGGCGGTCTCGATGGCGAGTGACAGCAGGGTGTCCAACTCCATCGGACGGTTCCGGATCGCATACTTCAGGGTGTCGCCGTCCAGAAACTCCATGGCGATGAATGCCTTGCCGTTCTCTTCGCCGATGTCGTAAATGGTGCAAATGTTGGGATGGTTGAGCGCGGATGCAGCCTGCGCTTCGCGCTGGAAGCGGCTGAGCGCTTGCGGGTCGCGGGCCACTTCGTCGGGCAGGAATTTCAGGCCTACAAAACGGTGCAAGCGGGTGTCCTCGGCCTTGTACACCACGCCCATCCCGCCACCACCGAGCTTCTCGATAATACGGTAGTGCGAAATTGTCTGGTCAATCACCGCCGCGAATCTTACGTTGGCGGGATGGGTAAGTCAATGAATGTGCAGATGTTGAACTGGGGTTAGTGAAGTTTTCGGCGAAGAATCGCGGTTACACTTCGACTTCCTGAGCGGAAACTCCGGGCGAGCGAGTCGCCCCCTCTATAAACCAATGTCAAACCCATGTCGTGCTTTTAGCCTGAAGCTTTTTGAGCGGCGGCTTTGGGGCCGGAGCGCCGCTGCTTGCGGAGTTCGTTTTGAAAAGCTTCGGGCGGCAGGCCAGCCTGCTTTCGGAAAAGATCGAGCAAGGGGTCGTCGAAACCGGTGGCGTACTTGGGAGGGCTTGCCGGTTCGCCAATGTCCAAACCTTCCGGTTCGACCATAAGTTCAGGCAGCACGCCGCGGCTGGTGGTCAGGGCCTGGATGAATCGTTCGAGATGGTTGCGCTGCAGTTCCGTATTCTGGGTGAATTCAATCCCCATACCCAGATCGGAATGCATCACCAGCACGATGCCTGCGGCCCGGAAACTCACCCCGGCAACTTTCAGGGAGAGAATGATTCGAGTACGGAGCGGAAACGGGGAGGCGGTTTCCAGATAACAGCCGCCCAGGCTGAGGTCGGTCAGCTTGCAGGGCACGGGCGGATCATCCTCTTCGAATTCGGGAGCGTGGCCTTGCAGCCATGCGTTCAGCTGGTCGAGCATCGCCGGCGCCAGATCGAGGAAGCGAAGTCCTACCTGGCGGAGGGGGTTTTCCCAGGCGACTTCACCGTTACACTGAATTTGATCTTCCGATCCGGGCAGAGAAAATTGCAGGATCACGGGTCCAAGCTTTTTGGGGCGGCTGGTAAGTTGGATGGCAATGCCGCCTTCGCCAATATCAGTGCTGACGGCGCGCAACTGGCCGGCGCCGTCATTGACCTGGAGGATGACGGGCGTCTCGAGCGGAATGCGGGCATTGCGGCGGCGTTCGCGTTTCATCAAGGCGCGCACGGCGCGAAAGCTGGTCTTGGCGCGTTCCGGAGAAAGCGGCTGGTGGAGAAGGAAGTGGGCCCCCAGGTCGCGGGCGCCATCGAGCGCACTCTGGGCGCCGACAATGGCGACCGCCACAGCCCGCTTGTTGCAGGGAGCGGAACGGGCGCTGCGCAGCACGCGCGAGGCAGTGGGCGGATCCGAGCAATCCACGATCACGGCTTCAAATCTGCGGCGGGTCAGGCGGTGAATCGCGGATTCGGCATCGGCAAAAAGCTCCAGGCCGATTTCCAGTTCCCCGAGCACCCGGCGCAGGACGCGTACCACTTTCTCGTCAGCACAAAAAATCAGCGCTTGTAAACTCATAAGCGGTCACTCTGATAAAGCTAGCGGTCCGCGTCAGCCCCGGGCAGCGGCTCCTTCGGCTTCTTCGCGCTCGTCGTCGAGCAGGTGAGCCACGCCGCGAAGCTGTTCCGCAGCGGTCTGCAAAGCCTCGATCTGTTTGCCCAGTTGAGCCTGCTCCGCCTGTTTCTTCCGAAGCACTTCGTAGATATCCCTCACAGTTTTGACCCCCTCATCGCACTCTAGGTAGGTCCGCGGCCATCGTCAATGACCGCACATAGGCATTGCGTTACGGGAGTAATCCAGTGCGACAATGGGCAGGCGTTCGGCAATGGCGAGCGTGAGTAAAAGGCTTTATTCACAGCAGTTAGCTCATTCTGTTCCAGGAACCATAAGGATAAGGAGAGGCAGAAACGAGGACGGAGTTCCGGATGCGCGATTCGGTTCGGCATTAAACCATTAATTTTGTGTAATATAGCTTGATTTTTGAGGGCTGAGGGTGAAGGATATTTTCGTTGACATGCCGTGACAAATGCATTAGAATCATCAGCTTCCGGTCATAGGGATAGTGGTCTGTGGGAATACAGTTTCTAAATGAAGCTGAATGATTCGCTGTGAATCTTCTCGGCCCCGATTGGAATCTAAGGTTTAGAGGGTTGGTTTTCAAAGGTAAGTCGTTTACTCCCAGGTACGAGGAATAGTCTTCATGGCGAAGCGACGTGGAAATCCCAACTGGGGCAAGCCCGAGCCGATCGGGCCGATTACCCCGACCATCACCGAATTCGAGCAGGTCGTGCGCGAATATAAGCTCTCTCCGGACCAGTATTTGCGCTCCACCCGGCTGCGCGAGTGGGCGCGGCGCAACAAGAATTCCAAGTACATACCGGAGCCTCTCCTGGAGGCCTGGGGATTCGAAATTGAGTCCACGCTGTAAAGCGATCCGCTAGGGACACGAAGGGCCGCCTGGCTGGCGGCCTTTGTTATTTTGGGTGACCGATCGCGGCAAAAAACCTGGTTTCGGATCGCGTCCCCTGGACTATCCTGACGGCGTTATGAAGTTTACCGGCGATCAGATCGTGGCGGCGGTGGTGGCAATCAGTTTTGCGGCCGGCCTGAATGTGTATGCCACCGTGGCCACACTGGGGCTGCTGGGCCGGCTGGGAGTATTGTCTTTGCCGTCGGGCCTGGGGGTTCTGGCGAACTGGTGGGTGATCGGAATCAGCGGTCTGCTTTTCGCCATCGAGTTCTTCGCCGACAAGATTCCCGCCTTTGACCTGGTGTGGAACACGTTACACACTTTCATCCGGATTCCGGTGGCGGCGTTGCTGGCGTATCGCGCCACGGCTGCGCTATCGCCCTGGGAGCAGTTGGCGGCGACCGCGGCGGGCGGCATCATCGCTTTTGCCGCGCACGGAGGGAAGACCGCTGCCCGGGCGGCGGTGACTACTTCTCCCGAACCATTCTCCAATGCGGCGCTGAGCCTGAGCGAAGACGGTCTGGCTATCTTTCTGACCTGGTTTGCCACCCGGCATCCTTACTGGGCGGCAGGGATCGCGTCTTTTCTGCTGGCGATCATCGTCCTTCTTGCGCGCTGGGTGGTGCGTGCGCTGCGGGCCCTGTTCCGGGGGACGGAAGAGGTACTCGCGGGATAGCAGCCATTGTGATCTTCAAACTTTTGGCAAGGCGCGTCGCCCGAGCGGTGCCGAGCTTTGCTCCGCCGGACAGCCGGGGGCGGCTGTCTCCGCGTGGTCTGTCCCATGTGATCCCGGTTAGCCGGGCCGGTTTTGTTAAAATCAGATAGCTATGACGAACTCGCCATTTACTGACGTTCCCACGTCAATCGAGGAAATCCGCGCCGGGCGGATGATTGTGGTGGTGGACGATGAGGACCGGGAGAACGAAGGCGACCTCACGCTGGCGGCGGAGAAGGTCACCCCGGAAGCCATTAATTTCATGGCGAAATACGGACGCGGGCTGGTCTGCCTGACCATGACCGAGGAGCGCCTGGACCATTTGCGCATCGGTCCAATGACGGCGGAAAACACCTCCAACTACGGGACCGCATTCTGCGAGGCGATAGATGCCCGCGAGGGCGTGAGCACGGGCATCTCCGCCTATGATCGGGCCCGCACCATCAAGGTTGCCGTCGATCCGGCTACCCGTCCGTCCGACCTGGCGCGTCCAGGCCACGTGTTTCCCCTGCGGGCGCGGAAGGGGGGAGTGCTGGTGCGCGCGGGACAGACCGAAGCGTCGGTCGACCTGGCCAGAATGGCGGCCTTGGTGCCGGCCGGCATCATCTGCGAAATCATGCGCGATGACGGAACCATGGCCCGGGTGCCCGATCTCATCGAGTTCTGCCAAATGCATGGGATGAAGATGCTGACCGTAGCGGAACTGATTCGCTATCGCATGCAGCATGAACGCCACGTGCATCGCGTGGGCGAGGCGCTGATCGATACCCAGCATGGAGAGTTCCGTCTGATCGCCTATGAAAGTGAAGTGGACGGCGGCGAGTCTCACATGGCACTGGTGCGCGGCGACATCGAAAGCGGCGATGAACCGGTGCTGGTGCGCATGCACTCGCATTGCCTGATGGGTGATGTTTTCGGATCGACGGGCTGCGACTGCCGCGCCACTCTCGAAGGTTCGATGCAGCGGATTTCCCGCGAAGGCCGCGGCGCGTTGATCTATCTGCATCAGACTTCCAAAGGTTTTTCCGTAGAGAAGCTGGCGGAGCGGACGGCGCTCACGTTTCATCGGGACAAGCGCTTGCCGGCGTTGCCCGAAAGCGAGCGCAAGACGCAGCGCGAAGTGGGCATCGGGGCGCAGATTCTGTCGGACCTGAATCTGCGACGCATCCGGCTGCTTACCAATCATCCCCGCAAAGTCGCCGGGCTGGAAGGATTCGGGATTGAGATTGTGGAGCAGATTCCGGTGGCGCTGGAGCGGTCCGGGGTTAAGCGGAGCCGCAACTGACCTGAATTGGCCGTGGTTATTCGCGATGACAAGAAAATCTCCGCTTTGCTGCGCGGCATCAATTTGGGCACAGAGACAGTCAAGATGGACCAACTTCGAAAGACCTTCGGGCTAGCGAGTCACGGAAGATTGAACTGAAGTACCGCAGCGGCTGAAGCCGCTAGACTTTTCTGCCGCTTTGCAGGGCCCAGGCCCTGCTCCACCCCAAACCAGAGTTGTTCGAAATGAAGTACCGCAGCGGCTGAAGCCGCTAGACTTTTCTGCCGCTTTTGCAGGGCCAAGGCCCTGCTCCACCCCAAATCGGGGTTGTTCGAAGTACCGCGGCGGCTGAAGCCGCTAGACTTTCTACCGCTTTTGCAGGGCCGAGGCCCTGCTCCACCCCAAACCAGAGTTGTTAGAACTGAAGTACCGCGGCGGCTGAAGCCGCTAGACTTTTCTGCCGCTTTTGCAGGGCCCAGGCCCTGCTCCACCCCAAACCAGAGTTGTTCGGTGCAAAAAATAGGGAGTCCACAAGCGCCCGTTTTGGTTGGACAGTCGCCGAGAATCAGCTGGGCTTGCGAATTACGATGTCGCTGTCATTGATGAAGAACTGCACGGAGCATTGATCGGAGCCGCAGATTACCGGCAACAGGCCGGCGAGTTGTTTACGCGTGATCAGCCCCAGAGTGCCGCAGTCGGGGCAGGCGAGCACCGCCCAGTAGGGATCTTCTTTCTCTCCGACGTGGCCGGCATTCTCGAGCACGAAGATGGTGCCCGGATGCATTTGCTCGGGAATCCACTCGTTCAGGACGTTCAGTTCTCCAACCATCTCTCCTCCCTCGGAGCCTAGCGTTTTGGAGCCAAACTTCCCCGCTTAAGAAACTTTTCTGCGAGCCGGTCGATACAAAAGCGGCGCGCCGGCGTTAGCTTTTTTTTCCGCGTTGCGAACCTCGGCGCGGACCCGACGCACGGTGTCGCTGAGACAAATGGCCAGCATGGGCTGACGGGAATTCTTGAGGATGTCCACAATCTGCCGGGCTGACGTTTCCAGATATAAGGTTTGGCCGTCGGTGAGGAGATGGTAGTCGGACGAACCGGTGACGGTCGCCGCCAACCGCTGGCTGAACTCGCGCTGCAAAAAGCGCATTACCTTGCGCACGCGCTGCAGGGAGAAGCCCCGGCGGCGCAGTTCGCAAATCACCGCCACCTCGGCGAGGTCTTCGGCCGAGTACACCCGGCGATGACCTTCGCGCGCCGGAACCACGATGCGGCGCTCGTCCCACCACTGCAACTGGCGCAGCGTGATGCCGGTCAGAGCCATCACTTCGCGGGATGTAAATCGAGTCTGCATTCCACCAACACAAATGTTTCAAACATTACAGGTAGAAAATGTTTGACACATTTTAGGCGCGACTGGCCCACTGTCAATGGAAGATTTGAGTCGTGGGGTGACTAGAGGAGTTCCTCGCGGGGACCAGCGGTGGACCGGCCCTCCCTCAGGAACGCCGACGGGATGGGTCCGCTAGCAGGATCCGCCGCCCACGAAGTGGACGATTTCGAGCTGGTCGCCTTCGGCCAGGTTGGTTTCCGGCCATTGGGTTCGAGGAACGATATTGCGGTTCAGCTCAATCGCTACGCGGTCCTGCGTCATGCCGAGGTGCTCGACCAACTGGGACAGGGTCGTGGGGCCGAGGGTTTGCGCTTGCCCATTGATGACGATTTTCATTGCAGCGATTTTCGCAACTCTCGGGCGGGAGGGCAAGCTGAGGCCGCGCGACGACCAGCCGCCATCGGCGGTCCGGTCGAGGGCCGCTCGACACCACCAAAGCAGGCTGAGCTTTTGCTGCGCCCGGCAGATGAGGACATCCGGCCCCTACGCGGTCTTTTTAGGCTTCTACTTTTCTGAGCTGGAATTTACGGGTGGCGGTGCGGCCGGAGTAGCTGGCCTGCACCAGAACCGAGGAATCGGGAAGGGACGACTCATCGACTTCAATCTTCATCTCGGTGTCGCCGGAGGGGTCGGTGACGATCTGGGCGTAGAAGGGCGCAGCATCAGGACGGGCGAAGCGGACGGTGAGGCGGGCGCCGGGCACACCGGAACCGCTTTCCGTGACCCGCAGGCGCATGGTCAGATTGCGGTCGGAGTGCACAGAGTTGGCGTTGAGCCATTGCACGTCCAGCTCTTTGACCGCGGCCAGGGTCTCCGGTGAATCCCGCTTGTCCAGGATTTCGTCTACGCGGCCATCACGGATCGCGTCGAGAACCAGGCGGTGCTGGTCGCGCAGGCCGTGCTCTTTTTGCTGGTCGGTGAAGCCGCCGGCCAGCTTGTCCCCGTAGGGTGTTGCGCGCTTCCCAATACAGCGGCCGCGCACGAAGACCTGGGTTTGCAGCAGGAGTTCGCTTTCGCGAGCCTCGCTCTGCACGTGGTAGACGGTGTCACCCTGCTTGATGTCGGTGTTAAATCCGAAGATCATATTCTTTTGTAAACTGTCAAAAAAAAGAGATCGTTCCTATCGATTATTTCTATCGATTAGGAAAGTCTAATAAAGCTACAACAAAGACAGCGGTAGTGGGTCAGTTTGACTCTCTCCCGCTCATGAACGCGTCATGCTGAGCGTGCGAAGCATCGGGCGTGAAGCGTCTCTCCCCCTGGGCGCCGTTGAACAGATGCTCGCAGGATCCTTCGACTTCGCTCAGGGCAGGCTCTTCGAGACTAGTCCCTCAGGATGACGCAGGGTTGCCGAACCTGTTCAAACTGACCCACCACCAGCACAGCCGGTCGCTTGACACCGACAATGTCGAAATCTAATCTAGAATGTTTAAGTAATGCTTGGCGCGAATTATATATAGCTCTCCCATGCCCGACAATTACTTCGTCCGTTACCTGCCTCTGCTGATTCACTTCCTGGTTGCGGGAGCCCTTGCGGGCGTCATCGTCCTGCTCTCTTATCTGATCGGGTACCGGCGGCCGACGCGGGCCAAAATGTCTCCTTATGAGTGTGGCATGACGCCGGTGGGAGACGCCAGAGAACGTTTCTCGGTCAAATTCTACCTGGTGGGGATGCTGTTTATCCTGTTTGACATTGAGGCGGTGTTTCTTTATCCCTGGGCGGTGGTCCTGCGCGATCTTAAGATGTTTGGTTTCTGGGAGATGCTGGTTTACATCGGGATCATGCTGGTGGGCTTTTTCTATGTCTGGAAAAAAGGCGCGCTGGAGTGGGGTAACCCATCAGCCCGTCGAGGCGAAATCTGATGCCTCTCGCGCCGGCCATCACCGATCTGGAGCAACTGAAGAACCACCCTGCCATCGCTAAATTGATGGCCTGGAATTCCGTCGCGGTCGAAGGCGCCAAGTTCGATCGCGACGAAATGAGCATTTATCTGGAGCGGTCGTGCATCCGCGACGCTTGCGTCCTGCTTCGCGACGATAGCGATTGTCCCTTCAACTATCTCGCCGATGTGACCTGCGTGGACTGGCTTCCTTCCGAACCGCGCTTCGAAGTGATTTACCATCTGCTCTCTCTTTCCAGGAAGGAGCGGGTGCGCCTGAAGGTGCGGCTCGATGGCAGCGCTCCGGTGCTCGACTCCGTAACGGATGTGTGGCCCGCCGCCAATTATTTCGAGCGCGAGGTATTCGATCTATTCGGAGTGCGTTTCGCGGGCCATCCCTACTTGCGGCGGCTGCTGATGCCGGAAGACTGGGAAGGGTATCCGCTGCGCAAGGATTATCCGGTGGAGGGCTACCGCTAGGTCCCGCCATGGCCCATCTTTCCCCCGTTCCCGCGCTCGAACCCGGTCAGGACCGGACCATGATCCTGAACATGGGTCCGCATCATCCGTCGACCCACGGCGTGCTGCGGCTGCTGCTCGAGATCGACGGCGAAAACATTGTGCGCATCATGCCCGACATCGGGTACCTGCATACCGGGATCGAAAAGACCTGCGAAGCCAAGTTCTACCAGCAAGTGGTGCCGCTGACCGACCGCATTGACTATCTTTGCCCGCTGACCAACAACCTGTGTTACGTGCTGGCGGTGGAAAAGCTGCTGGGCCTGGAGATTCCACCCAAAGCGCAGTGGATGCGGGTCATGCTGAATGAACTGACTCGCATCAACTCACACCTGGTGTGGCTGGGGACGCACGCCCTCGATATCGGGGCGATGACCGTCTTTCTTTACTGCTTCCGCGAGCGCGAAGACATTCTGCGGCTGTTCGAGATGGTGAGCGGACAGCGCATGATGACTTCGTACTTCCGCGTTGGCGGGCTGGCGCTCGAACCGCCCTTGGGATTTTTCGAGCGGGTGCAGGATTTCGCCGCGCGCTTCCCTTCCAAAGTAGACGAATACGAGAACCTGCTGACCGGAAATCCGATCTGGGGGATGAGGACTAAAGGCGTAGCGCGGATTACGGCAGAAGACGCGATCGCCCTCGGAGCCAGCGGACCGACGCTGCGCGGCAGCGGAGTTGATTTCGACTTGCGGCGCGACCTGCCCTACTCCGGCTACGAGAACTTTAAATTCAAAGTTCCGGTATCGCAGGATGGCGATGTGTTTGCCCGTTACCTGTGCCGGGTGCGGGAGATGCGGGAATCGATTGCGATGGTGCAGCAGGCGCTGGACGGAATGCCGGAGGGTCCGATCAAGGCGGTCGCTCCCAAAGTGATTCTGCCCGACCGGGAGATGATGAAGACGCAGATGGAAGCGCTCATCTATCATTTCAAGATTATTACTGAAGGCTTTGCCGTCCCCGCGGGCGAGGTTTATCAGGCGGTAGAATCGCCGCGCGGAGAGATGGGATATTACGTGGTCAGCGACGGGACTGCGAAACCCTATCGCGTCCACATGCGGGCGGCGTGTCTGGCGA
Organism: Terriglobales bacterium; assembly: GCA_050746005.1. Taxonomy (GTDB): domain Bacteria; phylum Acidobacteriota; class Terriglobia; order Terriglobales; family Acidobacteriaceae; genus JAIQFF01. Next base: position 1,691 of record JBOGLC010000168.1, on the reverse strand, counting down.
ATTTGCAATTGCTGCCCAGCATGTGCGAAGGCAGGCTGCTGGCGGATGTGGTCGCAGCCATCGGCAGCATCGACATTGTTTTAGGAGAAATCGACCGGTAATTGACTCCGTGTCCTCGGTGTGAGGGCACTGACAAAAAGTCATGAAGTTTTCCGACCAATTCGAGCGGCGCTTCGCAGAGATGCTTACGCACTATCCCACGAAACGATCCGTCCTGGTGCCGACGCTGCTGTATGCGCAGGATGAAACGGGCTTTCTTTCCGACGAAGTCATTGCCGAACTCGCCGGCCGACTGGAACTGACTGACCTTGAGGTCCGCAACGTGATCAGCTACTACTCCATGCTGACCACCAAGCCGCGAGGCAAGTTCAACGTGCAAGTTTGCACCAACATCGCCTGCATGCTGCGCGGAGGCGAGGAACTGCTGGAGCACTGCGAGAAAAAATTGGGCATCGGCCACAAGGGAACCACCCCCGACGGCCTGTTCACCCTGGAAGAAGTGGAGTGCATTGGCGCTTGCAGCTGGGCCCCGGCGGCGCAGGTCAACTACGACTTCCACGAGAACCTGACGGTAGAGAAGATGGACAAAGTGCTGGAGCAGTATGCCAGGAAGGGAGCGGCGTAGAAATTTCAGATTGGGGATTTCAGGTTGCAGATTGAAAACTGAGGGATGTTAAATCTGCAATCTGAAATCATCAATCTACAATCTTCATCATGGCGGACTTGGTCTCCCATCCCGACGAAGTGAAAGTCGTCTCCCGGCGATTCGGCCTGGGTGCGACCAATCTCGACCGCTACTTGGAGCTCGACGGCTACAAGGCAGTGCAGAAGGCCTTGAGCATGGGGCCGGATGCCATCGTCAACGAAGTTAAGAACTCCGGTCTGCGCGGCCGCGGAGGCGCGGGCTTCAGCACCGGGCTGAAGTGGTCGTTCGTCCCCAAGCAAGCGCCCAAGCCGAAATATGTTCTGTGCAACGGCGACGAGAGCGAACCCGGCACCTGCAAGGATCGCCTGATTTTCGAGCACGATCCGCACGCAGTAATTGAAGGCGTGATGATTGCCGGCTTGGCCGTAGGTTCGAAGATTGGATACATCTACGTCCGCGGCGAGTATCGCTACCTTCTGGAAATTGTGCAGAAGGCAATCGCCGACGCTTACGCGCGGGGATTTCTGGGCAAGAACATTTTCGGCAGCGGCCAGGATTTCGACATTTACTGGCACGGCGGAGCGGGCGCCTACGAGGTGGGAGAAGAATCGGCGCTCATGGAGTCGCTCGAAGGCAAGCGCGGAATTCCGCGGATCAGGCCTCCCTTCCCTGCCGTGGTCGGACTCTGGGGCGGACCGACGGTAATTAACAATGCTGAAACATTGGCCAGCGTTCCTCACATTATTCTTGGCGGTGCGGAGTGGTACGCCAAGCTGGGCCCGCCGAAGAATGGCGGGACGCGGCTGTTTTGTCTCAGCGGGCATCTGAAGCGGCCCGGAGTGTACGAGCTGCCCATGGGATATAACCTGCGCAAGATGATTTTCGAGGTTGGCGGCGGAATTCCCAACGGGCGCGCGCTCAAAGCGGTGGTTCCGGGCGGGTCAAGCACGCCGGTGCTGAAGTCCGACGAGATCGATATTGGCATGGACTTCGACAGCGTGGCCAAGGCCGGATCCATGCTGGGCTCAGGCGGTGTGGTGGTTCT
>JBOGLC010000167.1:0-28080 GCA_050746005.1 Terriglobales bacterium | reverse complement strand
TCGTAGAACTCTTTGAAGACAGATTGGTCACCGGTGCGTTGCAGATATCGATCGATCATATCCACGTAACACGGTCCGTTGGTCGTGGTTTGGTACCCGGGAGTGGGCATGGCCATTTCCGTGCCTGCGGTGATTTCATAGCCGCCGACGGCAGCCCCTACCACGCCGCCCCAAATCCATACCGCCGCGCCGTCGGCGAATTGATAGGCCTTGTATCCCCGGAGCGTCGACAAGGCAAGATCGGGAAAGAAGTAGACCAGCGGTGCGTTAGCGTAGAAAGTGTCGGGAATCGGCTCGATCGCCGGATCTTCCACAATTCCATCCAGCAATCCGAACAGGCCGTCCTCGGGTCTGCACCAGGGTCCGACCGGTGGGCGCGCGGCAGCCCAGAAGCTGTTGACCGGAAACAGATACAGAATATTAATGAGAGATTCTCGCAGCCAGACCGGCAATGTCTCAGTGCTGTACACCACTTGCTGCCAGGCCAATACCCTGCGCAACAGATCATCGTGTTTGCGCGCGAGTAAATCGGCGACTTCCCGGACACCTGGGAAACGCGTGGCATACATGTGCATGAACGTGTGTGGCCCTTCCCCAATCCACATGGGCGCGTACCAGGCCAGGATGAACGAAACCACTTTGTCTTCACCCGGCTCCAGGTCGAATGCCACGGAAACCGAACCGCTGAAATCATGATCGTTAGGCTTGGGCAGCTCAGAACCAATTTTTGCCCAGGCTTTACCGTTGGCATAGATGACTTCACTGCCGTTCAATCCCCCGCCGGCTTCCACTTCCGCGTTACCCACCACGCCCAGGGCGTATCCCACATTCTGTGCCGAACTCACCACCAGACCGCTGAACTCTCCGCGTACAACTTCCCGCTTCGGAGTCACAGCTTCTCGCACTACTGGAATCCAGGTGTGTCCGTAGACTCGGTACGGAACCTTTTCTCGCGCACTGTCGGCGGTAATTTGCGCCTCTCCCTGAGTAGGTCCGGGGAAGCTAACCGCCAATCTTCCCGACTGCTTTGCTTTGGTGACATTCCTCAAATGGACATCGAACACGGCACCCGGAGTATTGCTGGTTGCGGCGTCTCCGGGTAGAAACGGCGTCCAGCAACGCAAGCCGACCTCCACCGGCGATCCCGGCATATCGAATTCGAGGTCGGCCACCGGATAATGGCCCCAGTAGTGAATCTCCGCAGGAGTCTGCATGCCGGCGAACATGTACTCGCCGTCGGTGCCCGGGGGATGGCACAACAGCCACTTCTGGTCCGCCACGCTCATGCCCAGGAAGGGCACGTTCAAAGGGCCGCGCTGCGGCACAATGGAATTGAATGCGGTGCAAAAACCAAGGGTTGCGTCGGGCTGCAAGTCGATTCGCCCGGTATCAATCGCGCCTAAGGGCATGCCATTCTGCGGGGCCAGTTGGCGGCGATAAATAATCCCGCAGGCCGGCTCGGTGAACCCGTAAGCGGGGAACACGCTCCATTCGTTTCCCGGGAGGTCCGTCGCGAACAGCCGATTCTTCCGATTCGTGCTCGTGTTCGCTTGCCGTCGATCCCTGGCCGATGATTGAGCCTCACTCGTCTGAATTCCAGCCAGGTTGGACAAACCAGCCAATGAACCCAGCAGGATCTGGGAGAAGTGTCTTCTATTCATGTTGTTCGTTCCTCGGTATCAAAGTCACCGACGCGGATGCCCAAATCAATTACAGAAGTATTGCCAAACGCTAGAAAGTTGCGACCGGGTTCACGGGAGAACCCGTGCCGCCGTCCACTGCTAAAGGAGCAACCGTAAGCAGAAAGGTGACGCGATGCCGGGAGCCCAACTCCTGGCTCAGGGCCTCCAGATCGCAGTTGTCAAGGATCGGCGCCCCCATGGCGAAAATGGTGATCAGGTGAACCGGAAGTTTTACGCCTTCGACTCCAGAAGGCATCACATCCAGCGCCAGGTCGCTGCCCATCATTGCCACATCGCGCTTTCGGAACCAGGGCATTGAAGAAACATCCAGACCCGCCGAATCGCTTTCAACATCCCATCCTCCCTGCGACTTCCAGCGCGCCCAGCGCCCAGTTCGGATGAATATCGCATCGCCACTTTTGATCCGTATGCCTGTCTTCTTCTCCCAGGCATCAAGATCTTCGGGATAGATCGCCCGCTTGCCGTCGAGATACGGCACTCCCAGGAGTTGGGGAAAATCCATGAGGATTCCGCGCGTGAAAATACCGCTCTTGATATTGATGACCGAGAGCTTGCCGGCGCCCGTATCGGTCACCTCATGCTGAGAAAAGCCGTTGTACATTTTGCCGTTATGAAAGACATGCGCCAGAGCATCCATGTGAGTCTGACTGTAGCCGTGATATTGAACTGAATATATGTCCATCGCGCCTTCGGCCCCGGGAGTTTGTCCGGTCGAGATCATGCGGTGCTCGAAAGGTTGGGAACCATCGAGCTTGGTCTTGATGACATTGTGCGCGAGCGAGACTGAGATCCCTTCCTCGACCTCGCGCGCCGCGGCTTGACGCTTTTGCGGAGTGATTAGATTAAGGGCTCCCCGTTCATCACTCTTTCCCCAACGCCCCCAATTCGAAAGAGATTCCACCATTTTTTCAACATCCGCCTGGGTCAGTTTCGGCCTCTCCGACGATGCGATCGCCCCTTGCAGAAGAAGAAGGACAAGCACTGGGGCTAAACCCATCCTCACTGCCATCATCAAACCGCCCATCCTTCTCCTCATTATTTCCTCCGGCCTGCTGAAGTAACGCAATTCTTCTGGTCTGGGCAATCCGCTCCACTCCAAACGCGATTCGCGGAGGGATGGCATCAGACTTTCAGTTTCAGGATGTCCTCCAACGGCTCGCCTGCGCGCATCCGCCTTCTGACTTCTTTTTCCCGGGCTTGAGTTTGCTTCATTGCGGAAAGCACCCGAGGCCAGTCGGCACGGCGAATCAACAACACTCCGTCCCGGTCCGCGATAATCTGGTCGCCCGCGGTCACTCGGATGCCTCCCATCGTGATCGTCCGGCCGACGTGGCCCGCCTGCTCTTTGGCCGGTGGCAGCGGGCAGACAACCGTACAGAAAACCGGGAGACCAATTCTTTCGAGCGCCGCCGTATCGCGTACTGCGCCGTTAATCACCAGGCCCGCAATCTTTCTGCGGAGACATTCGAGCGCCATCAACTCCCCGAAATGGGCTACATCGTCGCGGCCCTGCGCATCGCACACAATCACCGCTCCTGCTTCCGCTTCAACGATTGCCCGGTGCAATGCCAGGTTGTCGCCGGGAGCACACTTGCAGGGCAGGGCAGGCCCGGTAACCTGACAGGGAAAGAACGGTCGCGGACCGCGGATCAGCCTTGCTGCCCGGCCTGCCCGTTGGGCCGCCACGGCCGTGGAATACAACATGGTGACATTCACTCCGTTTCATATAAGGACGACAGCAACTTCCAGTTCAGGTCCGCCAGGAAAGTCTGCTGGTGCAATTCGCCTTCGGCCAGCACGCGAAGTATTGCTTCCTGTCGCCAGGCATCCTCTTCCGAAACCACCTGCATGGGCCACGCAGCTGCGAATCCTTCCTTGCAACAGGGGCGCAACATCGCAAAATGAGGATGGGTCCACTCCATTCCCAGCGTCGGTCTAAGTGGGAATACCGCGTGGATGGCAAGCGGTTGCAGGGGCTCTTGATTGAAACGGTTCCTCGCCTGTTCCTGCAGAGACCATGACATCTCCCAGAAACCGATCAGGCCGCCTTCTTCGGTTCGGGTGGGGCAGACCACTCTGATACGGCCGGAACCGGAGAGAAAACTGTCATTGATCTCTGCCAGCACTCTTCGCGCCACTGGCGTCACAAGATCAAACGCTCGTCGAAAAACTTCTTCCCGATCTTCCCGGGAAACTGCGCCCTCATAGCTGCGGGTGCGCAAATCGTGAATATGCCGCCGGTAGTCAATCGTGCGGTCGTGCCCACCGAAGGCAGCCTGGTCTGTTATGTGCGTTGATTTGGATTTCAACTCAGCCATAATGGCTCGCTCTCCGCCTTCTCCGAACTCACTTTTCCTGTTTCTCCCGATCCACATATTTCGCGCGAAAACGGCGCACCGATTCCACATCCATCCATCGTTCCAAATGCTCGTACAAACTGCCGTGCTGCTCGGCGACGATATTCGAGTTCCCGGCCGCGATGATGCTGCGCGCCGCCGCGTGCATGGCGTTGGCAGCAACGCCGGTCAGCGTCGTAGGTTCGATGTACATCTCATACCCCAGGTCATAAAGCTGTTGGACCGGCAGATTCATAATGGCGTCGCTATACTGCACGCGTTCCGTGTTGATCCTCGTCCCCAGGGTGCGGATGGTCATGAGAGGACCGGACACCTGCGAACGAAACCAGCGGGCCTGATCGACGGTCCAGCAAATCGGAAACAATGCGTCGGCCCCGGCCGCCAGATAAGCTTTGGCGCGCAGGAGCCAATCCGCCCGGCGCTCTTCTTCAGTTTTATGCACCGCGGCCACGTAGGTTCCCGGCCTGCCAATGACCATAAAATCCGGATCCTTCTTTTCCCCCACCAGAGCCCGGATCTTTGCCGCCGTCAGCTCCATGTCCTCCAGTCCCATTACATGAGGAGGGATAAACGGGCACTTGTAAGGCAAACCGTAGTCGTCAATGTGGATCGCAGACACCCCCGCAGCCTGCAGCTCTTTCATCCAGTACACGCAAACGTAGGGCTCGCCAAAGCCCTGCTCAAAATCCACCACGATAGGAAGGTCCACTGCGTGCCGGATTCTCCGGCATACCCGCACTAACTCCTCCGGCCCTATCACCCCGATATCAGGGACGCCGTTGATAAAAGCCATCTGCAGGCTTTGCACGCCGATGGCATCGAAACCCGCTTCCGCGATGATCTTGGCGGAAAGGACGTCGTGCGCGCCCATGATCCAGACCGGACGCCCTCGTCCAAGAAGTCCGCGCAGTGCAGGATTGCTCATACTTTCTCGATTGCGTCGAAGCTAAGGCAACTCGGGAACTCGATGTTGTTCAACCCGGATTAACTCGAACAGAATTCCCCCTGGAGAACGCATGAAGACCACATCTCTTGTGCCGAACCCGGCAGAAATGAATTGCTGGGGCATGATTTCAGCGGCGCCGGCTTCCAATGCGCGGCGCCGCTGTAAATCCAAATCGCTGACTTCGAGCACGACATGACAGAGTCCGTATTGCAGCTCAACTCCCAGCCGCGATTCGTACACCGCTCGGGCAAACAGATGCAGGTACTTGTCCGCCCATTTCATCAGGACCACGCGGATCGATTCCCCATCCACGGTGAGGACTTCGTCGAGAACCAGGAAGCCTCCCAGCGCCAGAATGAACTCGACTTCGGAATCCAGGTCGCGCACTTTCGCAGCCACGTTCCATAACTTCATCGTGACGGGCGGGGTTTCAGACATGGACCATTCCTTCTGTGCTGTGCCCGGCAGGAGCAGTACTTCGGATGGCGCACTCGGCGTGGTTGGCGGCCGAACGGTAAGCCGCTTCCACCGCAGCGACGGCCAGTAGACCGTCTTCCGCCGTAGCAATTCTCGAGCTTTCGCCACGTATCAAGCGGGCGAAATGGCTGAGTTGAGCGTCAAACATCGCATGCGCGGCGCCCGCCGGCGAACCCTGGCTTCGCGCCGGCTCCGGCTGTTCCACAAAGGCCCAACCGGTGCGTTCTCGTTTCGCGCGGTCCAGTTGCCAGATTGCGATGCGTCCGTTTTCCGAAGAATCCCAGGGCAAAAGATCGAAGAGCAATTGACCTGCAGTCCCCAGGATGTACCCGTATTCAGTCCATTCGCCGATCCCGGATCCCAGCAACCATAGGGGAGAAAGACTGCGTCCCACCACACCGGTCTCCAGGCGGAGAAGAAAATCGTTGGAGAAGCGGGTCAGGACCAATCCCATGTCTTCCCAGAGGGAGTCCGGAGGCGCCCAGGAAAGCAAGTCTCTGCCGACATTGAAAGTTTGAGCGTAGACGGCAGTCGGACGGGCATCCGTCCAATGAGTGATCAAATCCACATAGTGAGGCAGGTGGTCTTGCACGATGCCGCCACCAATCTGTGGATTGCTCCAGCGCCAGCGGTAGCCTTCGCCAAAACCTTTAGGAATGAAAGCCTCCGGCGCGAGCTTCGCATTGCTGGCCCAGTGGACGCCGCCAAAATAGGGTTGCCCGATGGCCCCTTCCCGCAGGAGGCGTCCGACCTCCTGAAACGTGGGATGGAAGCGCTTTTCGTGATTGACGGCTACCTGCACCCCTTTCGCGTTGGCCGCGACGGTGATTTCCAGGCACTGCTCGACGCTGGTAGCCAAAGGCTTCTCCACCAGCACATGCTTGCCTGCCGTGATGCACTCAAGGGCAATTTGAAGGTGGGAATCGGGCGGCGTGGCTATGATCACAGCCTCCAGGCCCGGCAATTTCAAAACGCCGCTGACTTCACTGCTGAAATGATGGACGTTCCATTTCCGCGCCGTGCTCTCAGCCCGCTTGCTGTCTCGATCGCAAACGGAGACCAGATCGAAATCGTCCCTTCGGGCCACGACGGGCAAATGCGCGTGAGCGGCAGCGACTCCTGTGCCGATCACGCCGATGGGAATTCGCCGGTAGTTCGTGCGCGTCATCTAAAGTAGAGCTGACCGATCCCGCCGCGATGCTCTTCTCCGCTGGGCAGGCGACCTACACTTGATACTACTTTTTAGTTTACCGGTCAACTCAAAGATAAATGCCCGAGGATATTCCTTCCGCCAGAATTCCTGACCGAAGCGACCGGCGAGTTTGCCCCCAAGGGAGCAAGATGTCCAATAGTAGAGGACTCGATTGGGCGACTGACCGAATTGCCTGTGTACCGTTTTGTGTATACGGGGTGGACGCCAATTACTGCCAGGGAGTGTCCGCAGGGTTTCCCGGCAAAAACAAAACCCGCCGATTTAGCGGGTTTTAGCGAATGATAACTGGTAGCGCTAACGGGAATCGAACCCGTGTTTGAAGATTGAGAATCTTCCGTCCTAACCCCTAGACGATAGCGCCGCCGCAGAGCAGTCATTATAACAAAGCAGACAGGGGAAGACGGCGCGCCGGGCGTGCGGAATAGGCTGATTGCGATGTCGAAACCGTCCTTTCGGCCGTGCGGTTGGGGTTCTTTGCGAACTTGCGGAGGGTCTTGGCGTACTTTGCGGTTGCGAGGGGTAGGTCTTGCCTCAAAGCAGATTGAAATTTTTGGATCGCAAAGTTTTGCCAGGCCGTAAAGAACGTAAAGCTGCCGAAATTAAAGACCATTCAGTAGTGGGTTAGTTTGAATTGTCCCCCGCTCGGCAGGCGTCATCTGAGCTTGCGAAGCATCTGGCGTGAAGCGAATATGCTGCCGCGTCAGCAATTGGTCAGGCCGCGCCAGATCCCTTCGACATCGCTCAGGGCAGGCTCTTCGGGACTGAAGTTCCTCAGGATGACGCCATGGGGATGGGCGTTTCAATCTGACCCACCGACCGTTCTTACCGCTTGACAATCTTTCCTTCCCGGAGCTAAATTCTTTTAGCGAATAAAAAGCGAAACTGCGATTCGCAGCCTCGGCCAGCCGCCTCGGCGTTCCCTGAAATATTGAGGTCCCCTGATGTCTACCCTGCCGTTTTCCGCCTCCACGGGCGGCGCCGTTGTTGCTCCTGCTCCTGGAAAGGGACCGGCGCTGGTTTTACAACGCCTGACGGCGTTGCCCAAGCTGGCGGGCGTGACTGCGGCATCGCGGCTTGAGGTGCGGCCCACGCCGGAAATGATTTCCAGCGGGATTCGCGAGATCGATGAGCTTACCGGGGGGCTGCCGCGGGGATGTCTGAGCGAAATTTTTGGACCCGCCTCTTCCGGACGCACCAGCGTGTTGCTGGCCGCCCTGGCGGCAGCTACCCGGCGCCAGGAAGTCTGCGCCCTGGTAGACGCCACGGACGCGCTCGATGCTATTTCGGCCGCGGCAGCCGGAGTTGAGCTGGAACGATTGCTGTGGGTACGGTGCACCCGGACGTCGGGCGGCGGACCTCGGAGCGCAAGGGAACACGGGCGTCTCGCCCGTCCAGCCGGGTGGGAAAGCCCGGACTCCATGGATACCCAATATCCCAGGCCTGAGGTCCGCAGTCCGACGTCCGAGGTTCGACGTCCAGCGTTTGATGCCCGGATCGAGCAGGCACTGCGAGTCACGGATCTGCTCTTGCAAAGCGGGGGCTTTGGTCTGGTGGCAATGGATCTCGGGGATGTCCCGGACACCGCGGCCCGGCGCATTCCGCTGGCGTCCTGGTTTCGCTTCCAGCGCGCGGTTGAGCCCACGGCCACGGTGCTGCTGGTAGTGGCCCAGGCACCATGTGCTCAGACTTGCGCTTCTTTGCTGCTCAGGCTGCAGGCGGGGGAAAAGCTTTCAGCGGTCAGCTCTCAGCTTTCAGTTAAAGGCGATCCCGGGCCGGCGCATGCGCAGCTCCTGGAGGGACTGCAAATCGAGGGCGAGCTGCTGCGTTCGCGCATGCAACGGAAGCCGGCGCAATCCGTTACGACAGCATTCGCCACACAAGCGGTGCGGATTGGGTAGGACGGAATTTCTTCTTTTCGCTGCGAGGGCAAGACACCCCCTCGCGGCAGCTGGCAGGACGCCGGCGCTACAAGCTGAGAGCTGAGAGCTGAGAGCTGAGAGCTGAAAGCTGAGAGCTTTCCCTGACGACTCATGACTGCTTTCGCCTGCATCTACGTTCCTGACTTTCCGGTGGAGGCCCTGCTGCGCGCCGAACCCGATCTGCGCTCGCGCGCTGTGGCCATGCTCGAAGGCAAAGCGCCGCTGCAAACGATTTTCGCTGTGAATGAAAAGGCGCGTCACGCTGGAGTTTCGCCGGGAATGACGAAACTCCAGGTGGAAGCCTGCCCTGATCTTGTGCTTCGTCCCCGCTCCTTATTGCAGGAGTCAGCCGCCCACGCGGCGCTGCTCGACTGCGCCCAGTCGTTTTCTCCCCGGGTGGAAGATGTGGGCTGTGACACCGTGCTTCTGGATCTAATCGGCCTGGAGCCGCTTTTCGGGCCGCCGCCAAAAATCGCGCGGGCTGTAGCGCGGCGTGCTTCCGACCTCGGCCTTGAAGCCAATGTTGCCGTGGCTTCCAATCCGGACACGGCCGTGCTCGCTGCTCTCGGCTTTTCCGGAGTGATTGTGATTCCGGAAGGAAAGGAGGCTGAGCAACTGGGGAATCTTCCGCTGGAAGTTTTGTTTAACGGAGTTCCCGATCTCCAGACCCTGGACATACTTCAGCGCTGGGGTATTCGAAACCTCCACGCTCTGGCTGCCTTGCCTGAAGTCGCTCTCAGCGAGCGCCTGGGGCAGGAAGGCATTCGCCTGCAACAGTTGGCGCGTGGCCGCAGTTCCCGGTCGCTGGTCCCGGTCGAACCGCCGCTTCAGTTTGAAGAGGCGATCGAACTGGAATATCCCCTGGTGCTTCTCGAACCGCTGGCGTTTCTACTGGCCCGGTTACTGGACCAGTTGTGTGCCCGTCTGGGCGCGCGTAGCCTGGCTACCCAGGAACTGACCCTGGCCCTGACCCTGGAATGCAGCGCTCCAGACTACGTGGGGACGGGCGCTCCCGCCCTTCCTGGCCGAGCCCAGGCTCGACAAAGTTTTAAACGCACTCTGCGCCTTCCCGTCCCGTTGCTGGATCCCAAAGTTTTTCTCAAGCTGCTGCAACTTGATTTGAATGCCAACCCGCCCGGCGCTCCCATCGTGAAAATTCATTTGTCGGCGGAACCGGTGCGGCCGCGTGCCGCGCAGAACGGATTGTTCCTGCCCCCTTCCCCGGAGCCGGAAAAACTCGAGCTCACATTAGCGAGGATTGCGGGAATCGTTGGCCAGAATAAGGTGGGGTCGCTACAACTGCTGGACACTCATCGTCCGGATGCCTTCCGCATGCATCGTTTTGCTCCCGGCCCGGTTCAGGAAAAGGCGGTTCGCGAGCCCAGGGCATCCCGGAATAGCCAAGCCACAGAGCCACAAAAACAGAATGAAGGCGCGGTCACCGCGATACGCATCTTCCGCCCACCCTTGCTGGCCACGGTAACCCTGCAGGAAGGCCGGCCCGCGCGCATCGCTTGTCCCAGGCGCAAGGAAATATCCGGGGAAATCGTCTGGGCCGCAGGCCCCTGGCGTACGTCCGGAGACTGGTGGGAGCAGGAAGGATGGGCCCGCGATGAGTGGGACATCGCTTTGCAGGAAGCCGCGGGCATCACGCTCTATCGCCTGGTGCGGGATTTGCTCAACGGGCAGTGGCGGGTGGAGGGAAACTATGACTGAAGACGGGTCATCCAGAGCGGAAAACTACATCGTCTATAGGGTCTTTTCCGTATATTCCGGCCCTCCAGGTGTGCATAACCTGTTCAAACTGTGTGATTCGGCCCTATTTCGCGATCACCCCACAGGCAATACGATCGCCGGCGTTCCCGGCCGGATCGCTCTTCATGTCGTCCGCTTTGGCATGGATCACCAGCGCCGTACCGCCGTTACTGAACAGTGAATGGCTGTCGTCGCCGAGAGTTACGTCCTTGTTCACGACCGTGAGATGGGCTCGGCCTTTGGCGTTCACCGTAAAGTTATTCATGTCCCCGGCATGGTGACCCTCGGGATTTTCCAGGCCGTGCTTCTTTCCCTCCGGATTGAAGTGCGAACCGGCCGACTTGAAATCCGGCGCATCGCACTGTGGCTTCTGGTGGAAGTGCAAGGCGTGTTCCCCAGGCGGCAGGTCATGCAGCTTGAGCTGCATCGATACGCCGGATGATGCGCCTTTGCTCGATAGCACAGCCGTTCCCACGCTTTTGCCCTGAGCGTCCTTCAGTTCCACTGTGGTCTTGGCCGCAGTTGTGATCGACAAGGCCAGCACCGGCAAGCCAAACGCGATGGCAAGAGAAAAGAGTCTTATGATTTTCATGGCCCCCGCATTATAACGCTCCACGAACCCCGCGAGGGACAACCACAAGCCACCTGGGAACAGCTGCCCTCAGCTGTCCTGTCGAGCGAAGCTCGACTGCGTATTTCTGAGAATAAAAATAGCCCGGGTAAACATAGCGGAGCGTTGCTCCGCCAGAGAGCCGGGAGCGGATGTCCCCACGTAGTTCGTGGTCATTCTTCTAGCGCATCGAGACATAGAAAGCGTTGTTCCCCGAGCGCAGGTCTTTGGCATACGAGAAAGCAAATCCCACTCCGAACACGCGCACTTTCGCCTGCGCTCCCAGGTCCCAGAGCCAATTTTGCGAGCCTACCCCCGACGAGGCGTCGCTGATTTTCCCCGTATCCAGAAACGGCCCCAGCTTCAGGGTAAAGATTCCATTGCCATAGACGTTCTTGTCCGCCTCCCAATTGGACAGGAAATAATTCCGTCCCATGGGCGCGCTGCCTTTTCTACCGTCACGGGTTCCGATATGACCTCGCATTTCCAGATCGCTGTCGCGTTCCAGCCCCAGGCTGAACAGCTCATCGAAGGGAACGTCTCCAAACGTCTTGCCGGCCCGGATGCGGTGCTGCACTTCGTAGTCATCGCCCTGCGCTTGCGGAAACCAATGAAAGAGCAGAGAACCCTGCAGCTTCTCGAAGGAATGCGAGGGTTGCGTCCAGATGCGTCCCAACTGCGACGACGCTCCGCCCTCGAGCGTCACTCTTCTTTCCGGCAGGCGCCATAGCGCGACGTTTAATTGCGTGATTTGCTTGAGCTGGTAGCCCCTGAGTAGCAAGTTTGGATTTAGCGTGGCTCCTGGAATCACGCTGCGAAAGTCGCGGTGGGAAACCTCCGCTCCGGCCGACCATTGCCAGCGCCCGCTCTCCATGGACGCGAATTCTGCGCCTACGGCTTCTCGCCGCATGTTAAAGCTCGCCAGCACCGGCGCCGGCCCTTGAAACGAATTCCTGATGTCCCAGTTCTCACTGCGCAAGTCGCCATTCAGTCTGTAACGAAATTTTGGATTTCCGTTGAATGGTCCTGAAAGTTGTCCCCGCAGGCGGCGCTTGTCCGGGTCCCAGCGGTACATCGATACGAAGTTGATAGCCTCATGTCGAAGGTTGTAAACCTCGGGAGTAACGTTTTGAAACGGCAAGCCCCGGAACAGCAGAAAAAGTTTTTCCAGCGTGCCCTGGCCCCAGCCGTCGCGCTCGCGATTGCGGAAGAGAATGTCGAACTTGCCGTCGTCGCGGGCCTGGAGATCAAATTGGTAGCTAGGAAAGATTTCCAGCCCTTTGATCCGGACTTCAGTTGTCCGGAGATCGGGCAGCGTCAGGACGCTGGCCGGCGCGAACGCCATGGCGCGATCGAGCAACGCTGCATTCAATTGTGGTGCGGGCTGGCTTTGCACTTGCGCGACCTGGGGCTTGCCCACGCGGTTCCAATACTTCAATGCGGCGTCGGTATTTCCCTGCAGGTAATAGACGGTGCCAAGAAAGTCGTTGCCATAGGCATCCCCAGGATCGAGACGAAGAGCCCGCCGCAAGTATCGTGCCGCGACGGGATACTGCTTCTCCTTGAATGCCACCCCAGCCAGTTCGAGCGGAAAACGCTTGTCGCCTGGCTGGAGGTGAGCCCCGGCGGTGAACGCTCGCTTGGCATCCTGCAACCGTCCCAACTGGACCAGCGCGGTGCCGTAGTAAAAATCGAGATCGGCCGAAGCTCGCTGCGCGGACTCGGCAAGCGCGACAACATCCTGCCAGCGCTGTTCGGCAGAAAGCTGTTGAGCACGGTCGACCAATGAACCGTTCGATGTTTGAGCGCCAGCCAGAGTGGAAAAGGCAAAACAGAAGGTAAGAACAAATACCGCGATCAGCGAGATTGGGCTTGAGGCAGAGCCAGCAGCGTCCATCTTTCGGCCGCGCTCCATTCCCGCTCGAAGTTCGCCCGGTCCTGTTGCAGCAGCTTGCGCTGGGCGGGATCGTTGACCATCACCACTTCCGGTCCCAGACCGGTCACGACCACGTAATGCAAGGCACCGCCTGAGGCGGGCTTCAACGCCACGATAAGTGGCCGTCCCTTGTCGAGGTGCTGTTTGAGGTCTTCCCACTCTCCGCGAATTGTAAACGTGCGGAACCCGTTCTTCTGCAGGTAGCGCTCCATGTCGGAAGCAAAAATGCCGTGAGCTTTGGGTGAGTAGAGCGTGCGCTGGATACGGGTCGCGTCCGAAATATCGGTCGCCGGCTGGCCCTGCTGAGCCTGCCAATATTGCATCACCATGGCAATACTGGCGGCTCCGCAGCCGTCTTTTTCCTGCTTTACGAAAGGGACATCCAGCCAGACGCCGGAAGAGTCTGCAGCCCACAGAATGCCGCAGACCCCGAGCAGGAGGACTGCGATCCTGAGCATGCGACCCGACATCCGGGATGCCTACCGGACCGCAACAATGATCAGAATCAGCGCGGCCACCGCCACAAGAATAATGATCAGGTCACGATCGCTCAGAGTGCCGGCGGCGAAATCGACCTGCGCTTTTTGCGCCCGTGATGCCAGTTGCGCCAGTTCAGCGTCGTTTAGCGTGGAGACGGCGTTTTTGACCTGCTCCGGATTCATATGCGCCGACCGCAGGGCTTTCTCAGCCTTGTTGGAGGAGAAAAATTGCCGGACTTGTTCGGCGTTTTGCTGCCGCACCGCGGAGGCCTTGACCGCCGCCTGCTGCAGCTCTGAGGGACTCACCACATGGGTGGCTGCTTCCGCGACCAGGTTCTGGGGGAGAGCAAAAACCGCGACCAGAAGGAAAGCCGCCGCTATTCGGGATGCCTGCTTAATATCAAAACGCATGTCGTGCAACCTCCGCTGGATTTTGCCGCTTTAGTCCGATCGTGTAGTGGACAACTGTGGGGGCAGATCTCTGCTCCGTCCAGGCCGGGCGAAGCCGGCCACCTGAAAAAATACTACACGCTCAACCTTCGATGCGGAGACTGTTCTGCGGGTTTGTCATCAGGGTAACAAGATCAATAAACAGCGCCCGGCGTGCGTAACGCGGTCCCGGCGACTACAGGGCTTCTACTTTTTTTTGCAGTTCGGCCGCAATCCATTCCGGAGAACTGACCGGCGGAAATCGAACCGGCTTTCCGATCTTCACTTGTATCTTCCCCGGCCGGGCAAATCTCTTCTTCGCCTTCTTCAACTCAAATAATCCGTCAATCCGCATGGGCACGATCGGAATCGCCAGATTGTTCGCCAGTAGTCCTACGCCTGCGCGAAACGGACCTATCTTGCCATCGGTGGTATGGCGGCCTTCGGGAAAAACCAGAATGCTGTAGCCGCGATCCACGGATTCTCCTGCATAGGCGAAGCTCTCCCGGAAACCCGCGTTGCGCGGCAGGGGAAACAGGTTCAGCAGCGAGACTCCCACTGCCCACTTCACCCGGTCATAACCTCTGGCCAGCAAATTCCGTTGGGACGGCGGAGTGCGCAGAGCTTCAAGCGCCTCCCCGCGCGTGGCCGTCGCCAGCCGATGACGAAAGCGGCCGGGAAGCGCGGTCTGCACAAAACCGATGTCTACGTCGGCAATGTGGTTGCACACAACCATTACCGGCCCGCGAAGTCCGCGCACGTTTTCCCGGCCGGCAACGCGGGGCCAGCCCAGCAGAAACATGGCCGGACGCAACAGCAGATAATGCGCGGCCAGCCGTACCCACGTGGCGGGCCAACGCTGCACCCATGCCGGATAGTGATAGTGCACCCGCGGAGGGAGTTTGCCCCGCAGCATGCGTTCCACATCGCCCATTGTCTTGACCGCAGCGAACTGGGTTTCGCTCAAGTCCAACTGGTAACGGTCTTCGAGCGCGCCCAACAACTCCACCCGATCAAGAGAGCTTAGATTCAGATCGCTTTCCAGGTCGGATTCCTCGCCCAACTTCCCCGGAGCCTTCCCTTTCACCCGCGCCAGCAACTCAGCTAAGGGACTCAACCCAGTTTGCCCGGCCGATGTTCCCCCAAGTCGCCCCTGCACAAACTGCTGGATGACGCTGGTTCTCGGCTTCTGCGTGGAGGTGCGCGGGAAGTCTTCTCCAGGCCACACCAGCCAGTTCCGGATGCGCTGATAATCAGCCAGAGTTTCGTTCGAGCGCTTCACCACCGATTCCGGATCGGCGTTGCCGTCCCGCATGATCATCACCGCGCACGGTTCTGCATTTCCCTCCCGCGGTAGCGCCACCACCACGCAGTCTTTCACTTCGGGTTGCCGGCGCACCGCAGCCTCGAGGTCTTCGGGATAAATATTCATCCCGGCGGGCGTGACGATCACATCTTTCTTGCGTCCCTTGAAATACAGATTGCCTTCGGCATCGAGCGCGCCTATGTCCCCCGTCCCGTACCAGCCCTGTTGCTCGGTGATCGGCTGCAGTTCATCTCCGGTCCAGTATCCGGCCGCCACGCCACTGCCTCGGACCAGGATCTCGCCATCGGGAGCCAGTTTGACCTCGCGCCCCGCCAGTACCTTCCCGATCGATCCCTGGCCGAGGCGAAAGGGATGATTCACACTGACGATGGATGTAGTCTCGGTGAGCCCATAGCCCTGGATGGCGGCGTATCCCAGCCGCCCCCAGAACTGTTCCGTCACGCGGTCGAGCGCCGCTCCTCCGGAAATAAACGCCCAGAACTTCCACCCGAACCAGCGATGCACCCGCCGGAAGATCCACCAGCGGCGGAGGAAATGCTTTCCTTCCGCTGCTTCAAATCTCCGCCAGAAATCTTCGAGCCTGGCTTCATCTTCGAGATCGCGTTCGATTTTCTCTTTCAACGATTGCAACATGCGGGGCACCGCCACCAGCACCGAAACGCGCTCCCGCCGTATGGTGCGAATCACTTCGGCGGGATTGAGCGTCTCCTGGAAGATCACGGTGCCTCCCATCAATGGAGGCAGGAATATTCCCAGGAATTGACCAAACACATGGCTCAAGGGCAGCAGGTTCAGAAATCGAACCGGATGGACCAGCCATTCATACTTCAAATATTTTTGGATTTCGGTTTCGAGGGGCGCAATATTGCCAAGCACATTGCCACGGGTAATAACCACCCCTTTGGGTGCGGCGGTGGTTCCCGAAGTAAAAACGATTTCCAGAACATCCGCGGCTGTCATCTCCGTCGCTTCGTAGGGTGCGGACAAGTGAACTGACAATGTCGTCTGCAAGTCTTCCAGCACAATCATTGGAATTGAAGGCAGGGCATGTTCACGCGAGCAGACCAGCAACTTGCCCTCGACCTGCTGATGCACGCGCAGCGCGAAGGCGGCAGTGCCGGCGTCATCGAGCGGGACGATAATCACTCCGCGCAGCGCGGAACCGAAAAACGCCGCCACCCACTCTGCCGAGTTCGGCCCCCAAAGCAGGAGGCGTTCGCCCTTGCCAATTCCTCGCTGTTCCAGTTCACGGGCAAACTGGAACGCGGTCTCCGCCACCTGCCGATAGCTCCAGCGCACGGTGCGGTAGCCGCGATGCTGAATATACGCACACTCCCGCCCCCGTCGCAGAAAAGCTTCGAGGTATTCGACTACGGAGCGGCGCTCCATGCCTAGGATGTTATCTCTTTGTCAGGTGTGAGCGCGCCAGCGGCAGGTGCCATCCTGCGCGAAGTAGCGGCTTCGCCGAGCGAAGCCGCTACCCAACCGAAGGATCCCTCTTTAAAGCACAAGGCTTAAGGTTCCTGTTTTGCGTGAATACTGACGTCCTGGTAGTGGTAGGGTCCTTCGACTCCTCTGACCGTCCGCAAGCGGACGGTCAGACTCGCTCAGGATGACACCTGGATATTTCGGATGGGGTCACGCTGACAGGCGTACATCGCGGGCCCGGGTTTTCGCCGCCGAAGACAGCCTCAATGATGGAATCGCCTAAACCGGCGCAGCCGCTACTCTCGTCCCACGCCCAGCGCGTCGGCTACGCGGTTGATGTAGTTGAACCAGGATGCGATCAAGGTAATCTGCAGAATCGCCTTGTCATCGAAGCCGACGGAACGCAGACGTTCATGATCGTCTTTCCAGATTTTCGTCGCATCTTTTGTAATCTTCACCACGTAGTCGAGCATGACCTGCTCCTGCGCGGTGATGGGAGCGGTGGTGTAGTCCTTCTCCAGCGCGTCTACAAGATTCTGGTCCAAGGTGACCCGACGCAGAAACTCTGCGTGTGAGTCGATTCAATAAACGCAGCGGTTAGTGACCGACACCACGGTGGTGATCAGCTCGTGCTGGCGACGGGAGAGCGGCAGATCGGGAGACATCAGCACGCCGAACGTGGCGAATGCGTGGTACAGGGCCTCCGGAATCAGACTGTGGGATTCGGCGATCATCGAACCGCCGCCGTCGGTCGGATGCACCGGGGTTGCGTACTCCTTTGGATACAGCGCCTTCTGGCCTTCCACGGCCTGGCGCAGTTTCTCGTCGCCTTGCGAAATCGGAATGGTGCGAATCCAGGTCATAAAAGTTTCAGATCAATCCGTCTTTCACCCGACGGAGAAAATCTTCGGCATCGGCCTCGGCCTTTTTCACAACATGGGGGTCGTTACGGTTCTCGAAGCTGATCTCCTGCAGAGTAATCTGGGCCGCGTCTTTGGGCTTGAAGCCTCGGGTCACCAGCTTTCTGGCACGCGCCGAAAAACTTTCGGAGTCCACAAACGCTGCCGGTTGGCCATGCAACGAGCAATCGTGCTCCTGGAACTTGCTCGCCGCCAGCCGGTCGTAGGCGCTTTTGGCTTCCTGATCGGTCAGCATGGCGGGCACCGGAAAAGTCCAGCCACACTGGGAACACGCCCAACCCGTCAAGCGTTGGTGCGACACCCATGTAAGCCACCTGCCCATGGTTCTCCGTCGTTTTGTCCCAGGGGGTAAAGAATGGATGGGTCCCACACTCATTATTCTTTACTTCCCGGTTGGAATGCGGTGCAAGTTGTAAAGCGAGGCTCTCTTGAACCCAGCGCGCCCCCCCGGGACGCTGAATTTCACCGGCAGCAATCTTACAAGACCCGGCCGGCGAACAGAAGTGGCGATCCGGGAAACCACCACCCGGTGAACTTTTATCAAATAATGAGGACGGGCGTTGTCGCGCTTTCCTTTCTGCGAAGTCCATGGCAATCGATCTCGTGCAGCGGAACTTTGGAAATCGAACTGGCGGCCGGGCCCGCGGAGGCCCGTCTTCGATGCTCCAGAATTGTCTTGATTCCGGTCTGGCTGGCCGGTTCCGGACGTAACTCGGTCGTACACTCCCTTTCGGTAACCCTTGGTAACCATACGATTCTGGGTAACCCGTCTTACAATGACCCTTGTCCGAAATACCATCCCACCTATGATCGGCAGACATGGCCGGTGGGATGGCCAATCCGCCGGTGACCTTCTCACGGAAGATGTTTTCTGGCGGGAAATAAACCGGAGCTGGAGTCAGCAATCTTATGGCGTTCGGTTTTGGCTTCAACAAACAGAAAGCTCTCAGCGCTGCGGAGAAGTTCGTCCAGCAGGGCAAGCTGCAAAATGCCATTGCTGAGTACGAAAAGGTTCTCAAAGCCGACCCCAAGGAACTCACCGTCTCCAACACCATTGGAGACCTCTACGCCCGTCTTGGCCAGAGCGACAAAGCGGTCGAGTCCTTCAAGAGCGTTGGCGACTCCTATGCAGCCCAGGGCTTCACCGTCAAGGCTATTGCCATGTACAAGAAGCTCTCCAAGCTGAAACCCACCTTGGAGAGCGTGCTTCGACTGGCCGAGCTTTATACCCAACAGGGACTCTTTAACGATGCTCGGGCACAATACCTGCAGGTAGCGGAAGAATTCCTGCGCTCCGGCGAACTGGAACAGGCAGTGCGGATTTTCCAGAAGACCCTGGAGATGGATCCGGAAAACGTCGCCATGCGCACCCGGCTGGCTGAGGTTTATATCCGGCTCAACAAGAAAACGGAGGCCTGGCAGCTGTTCGCGGCTGCCGCCGACAGCCTGCGGGCGCGCGGCCAACTGGGACCTGCGGAAGAAATTCTGAACCGGATGCTGACCCTGGACCCGAGCAACAGCAATGCATTGCTGCTGCGCGGGCGCAACGCATTTGACTCCGGCGACCTGGCGGGAGCGATCAAGAACCTGGAGAAAGTGGCTGACCTCGATAGCCATCCTGAGGGACTGCGCGCCCTCATGCAGGCTTATCTGCAAAGCGACCGCCTGCCCGAAGCGGGAACCCTGGCCGCCAAACTGTGCACGGTTCACAACGACACCGGCGCCATCACCGGCTATGCGGACGCGCTCATGGCTGCGGGACAGTTCCCTGCAGTTCTGCAGGTCTACCAGCAATATTGCGATCGTCTCGTGGCAACTGACTCAGGGAAAGTTCTCGAAGGCATGCACTCGCTCATCGGGCATATGCGCGACAATGCGCCCGCTCTTGAGGTCCTGCTCGATCTCTCGCAGAAGGCCGGTGACACGACCCACATTACCGAGCTCTACGAATTGCTGGCCCATGCCTCGGTGCAGTCCGGAAATCTTGAGAAAGCCCGCGATTACTATCTGAAGCTCACGCAGATGGAGCCTCAGAACCAGTTGCACACCCGCAATTACGAGCAGGTGCTAGCCAGACAGGGCGGAGGTACTCCCGGCTCGCGGCTCATCACTCCGGAGGAAGGCGCGGTGCTGGTGGAGGAACTGGAAGCCACTGCGCCATTTATCGACCAGCGCTATGCCGACGATGTCGCTCTGGCGGTGCGGGCCGCGCTGACGGATGCGGAACTGTTCGTTTCCTACAACATGCCGGCCAAGGCACTGGGACCTTTGATGTCCGCTTTGCCAAAAGCCCCTTGCGACCTGCGCCTGAACCAGCGCCTCGCGGCCTTACACACCCGCGCCGGCCGCTTCAGCGAGGCCGCCGTCTGCTGCCGCAATCTGGAACAGCTTTATCACGATGCCGGGCATCCGGACGAAGCCACCCGTTATGCGGATCTGGCCGGGAAATACGAAGAGCGCACTTCCGCTAAGTCAGCCAAAGAGAGCAAGGCAGCCGCAGAGGGGATGGAATCGTTTCAGCCGGCAGCCATGGCCCCATCCACAGCCGATCACTTTGCATCCCAACAGGTAGCGGACGCTCCTGCTTTCCCGCCTGCCCAGGCTTCGGATTCCGGACTTTTCTTTCATCAGGCGCCCTCGTCAAGCGCGCCCGCATCCATCGAATTTCCAATCCCTTCGGCGGCTCCCGCGGAAGCGAGCGAAATCGACATCTCTGCCGAGTGGGAGGGCGAAGTTTCTGACCAGCCCGGGCCGGCGGCCTTCGCCGAAGAAACCAGCGTTTCTGAGGCAGAGACCGACCACGCTCCCGCCGAAACCATCAACGAGACCATTGAAGAGCTTCGTTTTTATCTCGCGCACTCCATGGTCGAACAGGCGCGCCTGGTCTTCACCAAGCTCGAGAAGCAGAAACCCGGAGCGGCCCAACTGGCGGCGGTATGGCAGGAAATCGAGGCTGCCGCCACCCAGACTGCCGCATCGAAGCAGCCCGGCGTGGGGGATGAGGTTGCCGTCGAGGACGAGGGTCCGCCGCCGGAGAGCGCGATGTCATACCCGGCAAAGTCGGAACCCGCAGCGGTCGCGGAGTTTGTTTCAAGTCAGCACCCGGCTCCCGAGGAAGAGTTCAGAATGCCGGTGCCGATGGCACCTGCGCCCACGCCGCCGGCAGCGGAATACGCCGCGGCCAGCGCGGGAACGGAACCTGCAGGGGTATTGGGAGGGTTCGTCTCTGATCTGGAAGCCTCTTTGGGCGACAGCTTCTTGCCGCCTCCGGCTGCGGCGCCAGCGCCACCACCGCAATCTCGAATCGGACGCGAGCCGGTAGCTGCGAGTTCCACACACAGTGCGGCTGCGGCGGCTGCGCCAGCTCCAGACCCGGCTTCAGCCATCCCCGCTCCGGCTCCGACGTTTACCTATCAGCCCACCAGGAAACGCACTCTTGCTCCTGAAGTTTCTCCAGCGACGCCGCAAGCGGCCGCTGCCAGCGTGGATCTCGCCGACATGTTCGGCGAGTTGAAGCACGAACTCGAAGAGGACTCGGCCAGCACTCAGGAAGATCCCGAGACCCATTACAACCTGGGCGTGGCTTTCCGTGAAATGGGCCTGCTCGATGAAGCCATCGGTGAACTGCAGAAAGTCTGCCAGGCGGTGGATCGCGGGCACAACTTTCCACAACTCATGCAGACCTATACCTGGCTGGCCCAGTGCTTCCTCGATAAAGGCGTGCCCGAGGCCGCTATCCGCTGGTATGAACGTGCTCTTAAGCTGCCCCATATTGACGAAGAGACCCGTACCGCTCTGAACTATGAATTGGCAACCTCCTATGAAGCTGCCGGCAACAAGACGGCTGCTCTGAATTACTTCACGGAGGTATATGGCAGTAACATTGACTACCGCGATGTAGCCGAGCGCATCAAAGCCCTGAAGTCGTAGAATGGCAGAATGGGTTTCGTTCTATGCTTGGGAGCGGGATGGCACCAGTCGGTCGCATGCACGACCCATGGGAGCACGATGTGACCGCAAGTCCGGATTCCTCCATCGATAAAATTCCTTCCGAGCCCCTACCCGGGAAGTTGGCGAGTGAAGAGCTTCGCAGTGCGGGCACGGAAAGAGGCCCGTCCCGGACCGGCCTTCGGCTCTGGCTGCACCGAATCCTGACGCTCCTGTTCGTATTTTTCTGCGCCACCGTGGGAGTCCTTTTAGTCATTCTCCCCTGGAGGCCGGAATGGACGGACAACTACTTCCTGCTCGGTTCTCCCGGCCTGCGAGCTTTCGTCTCCAACGGTTTTGTTCGCGGTCTGTGCAGCGGCCTCGGACTGCTCGATATCTGGATCGGGTTCGGGGAGGCAGTTCACTTTCACGACGAAACCCGGTCCTGACAGAAAGACAATCTCAGCATGAGTGACGGCAAGCTCAAGTCCGCGCCTCTGGCGTACGAAAATCCGGCCTTCCTGAACAGTCCGGACGGCCGCGTATTGCGCATCCTGGCCGAGTACACGGAACCGCTCTCGCGCTTCCGCCGCGAACAGATTCAGGACACGGTCGTGTTCTTCGGTTCAGCGCGTTTTCACAGCCACGCGGACGCGAATCGCAATCTCACCGAACTGGAAAAAGGACTCGGGGTGCAGCATCCGGAGGAACGGAAGAAGGCCTTGGCTCTGGTGGATATGGCGCGCTATTACGAGGATGCTCGCCGGCTTGCCTTCCTGCTTACGCAATGGTCGATCCAGATTCCAGCCCGCAGGCGGCGTTTCGTGGTTACCACCGGAGGCGGCCCCGGCATCATGGAAGCCGCGAATCTTGGAGCTCAGGAGGCGGGGGGAAAGACCATTGGCCTGAACATCAATCTGCCGTTTGAACAAAACCCGAATCCCTACATCACGCCCGCGCTTAATTTTGAGTTCCATTACTTCTTCATGCGCAAGTTCTGGTTCGCATATCTGTCCAAGGCGCTGGTAATTTTCCCCGGAGGTTTCGGCACTCTGGACGAGCTTTTTGAAATCCTGACTCTGGCCCAGACTCAGAAGCTGGCCAAGAAAATTCTGGTGGTCATCTATGGCAGCGACTACTGGAAGGGGCTGATCAACTTTGACGCCATGATCGACGCCGGCACCATCTCCGCTGCCGACCTGGATCTGTTCCGCATGGTGGATTCTCCGGAAGAGGGCTTCGAATTTCTTCGGGAGGGGCTGGTCAAGTACCATCTCGCCCCCCAGCACCCCAAGCCGGCCGGCGACGTAGAGCCGGAAATCGCCAAAACCAATCCGTAGCGCCTTGCTGCTCTACTACATCACCGATCGCTCCCGCTTCGCTGGCGATGAACATTCCCGCCGCTCCCAGTTACTCGCAACCATCGTCCAGGCAGCCCTCTGCGGCGTCGACTATATCCAACTGCGCGAGAAAGACCTGCCCGCTCTGCAACTCGAAACTCTGGCCCGGGACGTTGTCGTCCGACTGAGAACCGGGAACGATAAACTGAAAACTGAGCTTCTCATAAACGCCCGCACCGACATTGCTGTTGCCTGCGGAGCCGACGGCGTACATCTTCGCTCCGACGACATTTCTCCCCGAGACGCCCGAAAAATTTGGGCGCAAGGCGGCAAGAGCACTTCTGCCGGCGCGACAGTGGGCAGCTCTTGCCACACCCGGTCGGAGGTTGCCCGGGCCGCGGCGGATGGCGCAGATTTCGCCGTCTTCGGGCCGGTCTTTGCAAAAGGACAGAGCCAGCCCGCAGGCTTGGAGGCCTTGCACGACGCCTGCCAGGAAAAGATTCCGGTGCTGGCACTGGGTGGGGTTACGCTGGCAAATGTAGGAGCATGCATCCACGCCGGCGCAGCCGGGATCGCGGCAATCCGCCTGTTCCAGGAAAATCAGATGGATCGGGTTGTCGCAACCTTGCGCAGCCTGAAAAGCGGCACTGGTGGCCCGACGCCAGCCCGTACAAAAACTTCTAGCCTTTGATGCTCTTCGCTTCCGCATCCCAGGTCACTGCGCTCTTGCGGAAGTACGACTGGTTGGCCATGTGGCAAGCCAGCGCCGCGTGATGGCCAAAGACCACGTCCTCGACCACCGGCTTGCGCGTGCGAACCGCCTGAAAGAAGTTCCACAAGTGCGGCTTTACCTCATCCCAGGACGCACTGCGATAGTTGGTGCCTTCGAGCGCCGGTTCTTTTCCGGGCACGGGATCGTTCTCCTGGTGCCATTTCTTGAAATATGCTTCCCGCATAACCTTCGGGAAGCTCGTTGCGTAATAGCTGGGACTGGTATCCACGCCCGATTGCGGCGTGTAGGTGAGGCTGAACTCCGTCAGTTCGAGGATCCCCTTCGAGCCCTGGAAGCGATAAATCTCGGGCATTTCCGTTCCCAGGTTAAGGCGCATATAAACCGGAAGGTCGCCGTATTGAAAGAGGGTGCAATGCACGTCCGGCATGTTCCGGCCGTCCTTCCAGCGCAGAATCCCTCCCATAGCCATAGCGCGCCTGGGCGCCTCGTTGATGCCCAGCACGTATTGCATTCCGCTGACCAGGTGGACCAGAAGATCTCCCGCCACGCCGGTCCCGTATTCCTTCCAGCAGCGCCAGCGGGCAAAAATCAGGGGATCGAACTGGCGCTTGGGCACGGTTCCCTGCCAGGTATCCCAATCCAGGGTCTGGGGAGAAAGATCGGTGGGCGGAGGATACTCCCAGGCTCCGGTGGGATCGTTGCGTCCGAGCGAGCCCTCCACCAGCATCAGGTCGCCCAGAGCGCCCTGCGCCACCAGTTCCCTGGCCTTAGCGCAGATCACCGAACTTACGCGCTGCGATCCGACTTGCACGATGCGCCCCGACTTTTTCGCAGCCGCCACCATCTCCACCCCTTCTTCAGCGGTGTGCGACATGGGCTTTTCAATGTAGATGTCCTTGCCGGCGCCGACTGCATCCACCAGCACCTGTTTGTGCCAGTGGTCGGGAACCGCAGCCACGATGCAGTCGATGTCCTTGTTCTCCAGCAACTCGTGATAGCGTCGCGTAGTGGGCAGATTAGGACGGACAATCTCCCGCGCCAGCTCATGACGGCCATCGTAAAGATCGCAGGCCGCAGCGCACTCCACTCCCGGCAACTCGATCGCGTTGGTCAGCAGTCCCGATCCCTGCATGCCGATCCCGATCATGCCAAAGCGCACCCGATCGCTGGCCGCCACGGTTTGGGGCAACGCCCACAGCGGATGCGGATCGAGCACAATGGTCTTCAGTCCCAGCGACCCGCCCGCTGCAGCCGCGCTCAGTCCAATGAATTCACGACGCGAAAAACGGCTCCTGATCATTAGGCCTCCGCCCCCGATTGCCGATTTAGTCTTGAGCTTTTAACTCTTAAGCTTTTTAACTTAGCCAGTAGCTGGATTGGCTAAAAGCCAGGAGCCTATTTCTTCAACATCCTGACTGCGACTTCCTTGAAAAATACGATGTCATTTTCGCTGTGATTCTGCAGCCCGATGTAGCCTTCCTGAGGACGTGGGCCGCGCTGCGGCTCGAAGTCGAATTTCCGGGCCGGCACGGGATCGCCCTCCGTGTACTCGGTGACTTTCACGCCGTTTACTGTGACGTTCGTATGGGGGCCATCTAGGGTGATCTCCATGGTGTTCCATTCTGGCCCGGGTTTTCCGGGGCGGGCCATCGCCTTGGTCAATGAATAGAGTGTGCCGGTTGCGTGATAGTCGTCTTCGTTGGACTTTTCCGGCTCGTTGTCGATCTGCACTTCATAGCCATAGTGCACCGGCATCCAGGCTTCCCGGGGTTCGATCGGAATGCGGATGTAGACTCCCGAGTTATCGTTTTTATCGCGCATCTTGAATACCACGCGGATCACGCAATCGCCCAATGTCCCGCCCGTCCAATAGAGCAATCCCATCCCGCCGTGGGTGTGGATCAGGCCATCCTCAACCGTCATTTCGCCGGGACCGACATGCTTCCAGCCCACCAGGTCCTTGCCGTCAAACAACTGTTTCCACTCTTCCGTCTGCGCCTGCGCCGGCGACGGCGAAACCGCACCCGCCACGAGAGAAACCGTCACCACAATGAGTATTGCCAGATGAAATCGCATTAGGTCGACCTTTCGAGGCGGGAGAAATATACACCAAACAAGTGTGCCGGCGGTACAGGGTAAGTCCTTTTGCCTGAATGGCCGCGCAGAATTGTGGCGCGACGGCCGGAACCCGGCCACGCCAGTTACCGAAGATCATTTTTACTCGAAGCAAAGGACCGGAAAGCCGCATCAAAACAGATATAATGTTCCCGTAGGGTTCAGCCCGTAATCTCTTTTCCAAAGAAGAATAAACCCGATGTCGATGAAGACCAAGGCCGCAATTGTAGTTTCGTCTGCCGCTGTTCTGTTGTTCATGTATGTTGGCGGATTGGACGGCGTTCGCGCCTCCAACAACGATGGCTCCTACCGCCAATTACAGGTTTATAGCGAAGTTCTTTCGCGGGTGCGCAGCGAGTACGTGGAAGAGCCCAACATTCCGCTCGTGACCGACGGCGCCCTGCACGGCCTGCTCGAGTCGCTGGACTCAAACTCCAGTTATCTCAGCGCGGCCGAGTTCAAAGCCTACAAGGCCAATCAGACCGAGGCGAAAGGCGAAATCGGAGCGGCGGTGTCCAAACGCTTTGGCTACGCGGCGGTCATCTCGGTCATTCCAGGGGGGCCAGCCGACAAGGCCGGCATCCAGGACAGCGATATCTTTGAAGCCATCGAGGGCAAGAGCACGCGCGAGATGTCGCTCGCCGAAATCCACAACCTGCTGCAGGGCCAGCCCGGTTCGAACCTGAACGTCTCCGTGGTACGGGCCCGTCGCGCCGAGCCGACGAAGGTGGTCATCACCCGGGAAATCGTCACCGTGCCGCCGGTGACGGACAAAATGCTCGACGATGGTATCGGCGAAATCCAGGTGGATGCCTTCAATAAGGGCAAAGCCCAGGAAGTCGCAAACAAGATTCGCGCGCTGCAGAAGTCGGGGGCCAAGAGGCTGATTCTCGACTTGCGCAATTGCGCTGAGGGGGATGAATCGGAGGGCATCGCGGTTGCCAATCTGTTCCTCAACCATGGCACCATCACTTACTTGCAGGGTCAGAAGTATCCGCGCCAGGCCTTCAACGCAGACGCTACCAAGGCCATTACCAACCTGCCCCTGGTTGTCCTGGTAAATAAGGGCACGGCCGGACCGGCTGAAATCGTGGCCGCCGCAATACTTGAAAATGCGCGCGGAGATGTTGTGGGCGACAAGACCTTCGGCGATGGATCGATCCAGAAAACGATTCCCCTCCCGGATGGCTCGGCTCTGATCCTGTCAGTGGCCAAGTACTACTCGCCCAGCGGCAAAGCCATTCAGGACAGCGCCGTCACCCCAAACATCGTCATCGCGGACAGTGACGATGATGCCGCGCTTCCGGACGACGATGACAATGCGGCTCCGGCGGACGAAGAAAAGAAGCAGCCTCCGCAGCAGGACGAACAACTGCATAAGGCGATTCAGGTCTTAAAGAGCAAGAGTAGCTAGTAGCAGTCGGTAGTCGTTGGTTTGATCGCGCGTCTTCGGGCGCGCGATTTTTTTAGATATTCTCTACAGGGCCTGCGTCTGGAATCCGGATCCCCTCATTCTGCCTTGTCCTTTGGCTCCAGGAACCTTTCGTAGCATTCGGTGCACAACCACTCCCGGCCGTTGGTGAAGCCCTCAGAGTGCTCGGGACCGCCCTCCGTACCGAGCTCCCAATGACAGACCGCGCAGAACTCGCGAGGCCACCCGCCAGTCAGGAGCTTGAACCCGGGATCAGCCGGTCCTGACAGATCGAAGAAAATACGGTCGCTGTTGATTTCGACCAGCGTGTCCAAGGGCTTCCACGGGCGTTTACGCCATGCAAACCTCCGCAGTTCTACCAACTGTGCCCGGACATAGCTCAAGTCCCAGGCTTCGCCGTGTATCTGCACGATGTCTTCGGCCTGCCCAGCGGTGCTGTGACCCTTGGACACGATCTCACTGGCACGCTCGAGAGAGAGCCCTCTCGCGTTGAGAAGATGAGCGGCCAACCCATTTTTTTTCCGCAGCAATCCCAGCAGCAAATGCTCGCTTCCGATATGTTTGTGCCCGAAGCCCTCCGCTTCTTCAACCGCATAAGCCAGTACGCACTTTGACTCATTGCTCAATTCAAGATCTATAGAGGTGGAGGTTTTCTCCCGAACAGGGGTGCGTTCCGTGATTTCCTTGCGGAAGGCCTCAACTGAGGCAGTAGATGGGAGAACCAGCCGGGTCAGCGCCTGGTTCTCACGCAGAAGGCCTAGCAGCAGGTGTTCGGTCTCAATGTAGGGTGAGCCAAACTGGCTGGCTTCATAGCGCGAAAAAAAGATTACGCGCCTCGCCTTCTCCGTATAGCGTTCAAACATACTTCAACCCCGACTGCTAACTCACAACAAGAAATCATAGTCTAGAAACGGGCGATAAGGCGATTGTCTTGACGAAGGACATCCTTCCGCTCCGTTTCTCCGTGGCCATTGGCCAACAACTAACGAGTGCCATCCCTCTGTCATCCCGAGCGTAGTCGAGGGACCTTGCGT
>JBOGLC010000166.1:0-5669 GCA_050746005.1 Terriglobales bacterium | reverse complement strand
GGGCACGGCTTTAGCCGTGCCGCCGGCGATCTCCGCTCAAAGGGCTTTAGCCCCTGAGGTTCCGCTGTGAAGCGGACCTCAGGCGCTAAAGCGCAACCCTTTCAACGATTCAGTGGCACGGCTGAAGCCGTGCCCTTCCCCAAAACGTGCGGAATGAGTCTCCTTCACCGCGAACCGTCGGGTCTTCAACCGGCACGCTGCAAAACAAAACCGCCGGCCCTGAGTGCTTCAGGACGCCGGCGGCTGTCTTACTTCTACCTTGTGCTATGTCTGAATGATGCGCGGCGTGATGAAGAAGATCAGCTCCTGGTTGGAGGTGCTGACCGTGCTGTGTTTGAACAGGTTGCCCAGGTACGGAATGTTGCCCAGCAACGGCACCTGCGTGACGTTGACCGAGTTCTGGGTCTGGATGACGCCGCCGATGACCACCGTACCACCATCGGTCACCAGGACCTGAGTGGTGGCCTGCTGGGTGATCAAGGTCGGGTTGCCCTGGACCGTGCGGCCAAAGTCGGGAGTCGTGTTTTCCACGTCTACGTTCAGGAAGATCGTGCCTTCCGACGTGATCTGCGGAACCACGGTCAAGCGCAGGAACGCGTCCACGTAAGTTACGGTGGGCGGTCCGCCTAACTGCGCCTGGGTGACGATGGGTACGCGCACGCCCTGGCGAACCAGAGCCTGGATGTTATTCTGCGTCACTACTCGCGGACGGGAAAGAATTTTCAGCAAGCCGCGCGACTCCGCCATGGTGAGGATGGCATCAATGCGCACATTGTTGCTGGCATTGACGAAGGTAAGACCGCTGCTCGGACTGGTAACCGGCAGGTTCGAGAACAACGGGATCTGGCTACCGGTAGTGGAGCTGCCGGCTGTAATGTAGCCGGGCGTCACACCGCCCACCGTGGTGGGTGAAGTTCCGACTGCGGAAGCGCCGCCGACTGCGGTCCTTCCGTCGCCCCATCCGAAACCAAGCTGGGTGCCGATATCGCGAGCGAAGCTGCGGGTTGCAGCCACCACCCGGGCTTCAATCTCTACTTCCTGGGTCTTGCGGTCAAGCTGCGTGAGC
Organism: Terriglobales bacterium; assembly: GCA_050746005.1. Taxonomy (GTDB): domain Bacteria; phylum Acidobacteriota; class Terriglobia; order Terriglobales; family Acidobacteriaceae; genus JAIQFF01. Next base: position 4,603 of record JBOGLC010000166.1, on the reverse strand, counting down.
AAGCGGTCAATGGCCGGCATCACCGAGGGGATGTCCTGGATGATCAGGGCATTGGTGCGATCGTCGGAGATGACGTCTCCCCGCTGGGTGAGGAAGTTCTTCACCGTGGGGACGACATCCTTGGAGTGAGCGTAGCTCAGGAAACGGGTGACCGTAACTTTGTCCACGGCCAGGGCTTCGGCTTCAATCTGGGCGCGCCGTGACTCCGCTTCCTTGCGCATGGTCTCAACCGTGGCAATGCGGAGCACGTTGCCTTCGAGCTGGCGGGACAGATCGTTGTTCTTCAGAACGATATCCAGCGCCTGGTCCCACGGCACATCGTCGAGCACGATGGTCAGAGTACCTTTGACGTTAGGATCAAGAACGACGTTCAAACCGCTGATCTCGTGAATCAGGCGGAAGAAATCTTTCAGATCGACATCTTTCAGGTTCACCGAGATAGGCTCGCCGGTGTACTTGGGGCCGGTGACGGCGGGCGGTTGCGCGGCCTGAACCTTTTGCTCGGCAGCCATATTCACCGCGGGCTGCGGACCATTGGACTGCATGGCGGCGCTGGCCTGGGGCAGCAGGTTGCCCTCGGGCCGGGCGGCAAACTTTCCCGCGGCGGCGGTGGCCCGAAGCGAAGGATCGATCAGGGACGGCTTGGAATCGTCGGCTGCGACGGAATCCTTGGGCCTGTAAGAAGGTTCGATAAATGCGAAATCGGTGGCGCGAGCTGAAGCCTGAGTCGCCGAGACTTCGACGAGTCTTGCCGCTTTCGCCGGAGCCACAATCTCTGCCACCGGCGGCGCGACCGTAACTTCACTGCGGGCGGCGACAGCGGCCGCTGCCTTCACCACGATGGGCTGGGGCGCGACTTTAGCGACTGCCGATTTGGTGTACAGCTTCAGGACCAGAGAATTATCCCTGCCCGAAACCAGTTCGTGGCGGCAGGCCTGGGCCAGATCGACCACGATGCGAGCCGTGGGAGTGGCCTGGCCATCCATGCCGAGACGCACGTCCTTTACCCCATCGCCGTCGACGCCGATCAAGCCGCGCGAGGTGGCGACCACGGTGTTGGGCAGATCGAGCACCACCCGGGCTGGATGGTCCAGCATGCTCAGGCGAGGCTTCACCACCCCGCGGGTGACGATCTCCACGCTGACGCCGTCCGCAGTGCGCACGACATTTACTTTCTGCAGTGCGGCGTGCTGCGGAGCGTCCGTGCCCGCGCCCTGCGTCTGAGCCGAGGCGGTAATGAGCGCCACTACCAGCACCGGCAGTAAAACCATCAGAAATTGCTTTCGCATTTCGCTCTCCCCAACGGGCTCCGCGCTTTGGCTCGCCCCGTATCTTTCTCGCAAGATTCGTTTCTGCCGGGTTCCCGGCTCAACACCCTCGCCGCCCCTAGACTGCTGACGTCGTAATCTTCTTGGTCACTTCCCGGGTCATCGACTTGCCCAGGCGGTCCTGAACCGTCTGCTTGAAAATGATGGAATCGCCGGTGATCCGGACTACATAGCCGTTGAACACGGGATCGTTCTCCCGCAGGAAATACGCCTTGTTCAAGCTGTTGACCACTACCGCGATCATGCCGGAATCGGCTTTCACCACACCCTTCAGGTTGATCTGTTCTATGGCCAGGCAACGCTTGCCGGTGCTGCAACCCGAACCCAGCATGCTGCGATTGACCACCGGGCTGACAAAAGGGTCGCGCCGGCTGATCAGATTAATCTGCGTCGGTCCGGTTTTCGCTTCTGCCGGCTTCTTCTGGTTCTCCACCGCAATCTGCTGCTTGGGTTGCGCTTTCTTGTGTCCGGCTACGGGCTTGACCTTGGGCGAAACCGGCCCGGCAGAAATTCTGGTGGCGGAAGAGCCAGCCGTTTTCCTGGCCGGATTCTGCGCCCGGGTGGCAGACTTGAAGGGACTGGCCGCCACTCCCTTTGAGCCCGCCAGGGCAGCATCCGAGCGGCTCGCCTTTTTTTGCTGAACCGCGTTCAGCGTGTCCCGCGTATTGTTGATGACGTTGGGATTCTGTCCCCAGGCCGTGCCCGCCACCATCCCCAGAAAAACAATTCCAGTCGTCAGCTTCATATGGTCCCCTGCTTTTTCGACGCGGGCGGGCCCGTTCTTCCAGGCACACCGGCCGGTGGTTCCAAGTCATGACTGAAGAAAGTGGTGGCCGTGCAGGTGGCCACAACGCTCTCGTTCGGGGCGTACTGGTAAGTGTGCTTCGCCTTGGCTTCGGTGGGATGCTTGGTCGTCGCCACCATCAGCACCGAGACATTGACGATGCGCTCCAGCTTGCCGACCCGGTCGAAGAAGTTCAGCATCGAATAGTACGGACCATCGAGCTCCATCTCGAAAGGCACTTCGGTGTAAAAGTCCTTCGCCGAAGTCGCCTTGGAGGTGTAGCGTCGCAGTTCGATCCCGGCCTTGGTGGCTTCGGCATTCATCATCTTCATGAAGCCCGGCACTTCTTTCTCGTCGGGCACGATCTTGCGCTCAATCTCGAGCTGCTGCTTGAGACTGGCCAGCTGGCGCTCGATCTCGGCCAGCTTGGGCCGGTAGGCTTCGAGCTCCGCATTTTCCCGGAGTTTGCTGTCCAGGGCCGCCTGCGCGGTGGTGTTGGCTTCGCGCTGGCTCTTGAACATGGTGAAGTACAGGGCGGCTGTAAGCGCTACCGCGATGCCGACCACCGCTGCCCACTGCTTAATGCCCGACATTTCGTTAAAGTTGGCCATATTTTTTCCGCCTTCCTAGGACTTCGCCTTTTCGCAGGTCAAGGTGAAAGTGAAGGCCTGCATTTCTTTGTAGGTGTCGTCCTGGTAGGTTTCTTTGATTTCGATGTTGGAGAAGTAACCGGTCTTTTGCAGATTAGCGATCAGACTGGCGACCGCATCCGTGCTCAAAGCCATCCCGTCAATATCGACGCTGGCGCCCTGGTCCTTCATGCTGTTCAGCCAGACTGCTTCGGTGCTGTTCACGGTCTGGCCAATGGTATTGAGCAGATTGACCGGGCCACCCTGGGCCGCCCGCAACTGGTCGATCACGTCCACTCGCCGTTTGTAATTCTCGGCTTCGCGCTGGCGCTCCATATAACGCGCCTTCACATCGGCCAGTTCGGCGTTTTTCCGTATCGCCACGTCCATCTGGGCGGCGATGTCCCGATGCTCTTTGTCCAGCTGATGCCAGTAGCCCACGTTGACCAGGGCAGCCAGAATCAGCACCACCAGGATCTTCATCTTCGGGGAACCGACGTCACCGACTTCCATGACAGCGGCGGCCGAAGCGGCGGATCGCTTGTTCTTTCCCTTTTGTGCACCCAGCAGGTTGATTCGGATCATAAGTCTTCAAAACTCCTTAAGTCCAAACCCACCGCAACTGCCATCTGGCCGGCATTCTCCTCGATCAGCTGCACTCCCGGTCCTTCCGTCGGCAATCCGATCTTCTGGAAGGGATTGAAGATCTCGACCGGCAGTGAAAACTCCTGGCGCAGCGCTTCGACCAAACCTGGAACTTTGGAAGAGCCGCCTGCCAGATAAATCTTTTCGATATGCTCTCCCGACGAGCTGGCGCGGAAGAAGTCGAAAGTCTTCTGGATCTCGAGCACGATAATCTCGGTCACCTGTTGCAGGATGGGGGTCTTGGCGTCTTCGCTCACCGTGCCCACCTTGTGGCCCAGCTTCAGCGACTCGGCGTCGTCGAAGCTCAGGTCCAGTTCCTTCTGCAGCGAATCGGTGTACTGGTGGCCGCCCACGCTGACATCGCGCGGGAACAGCGGGGTGGTGCCCTTTACGATATTGATGTTCATCACGCTCGCGCCCAGGTTCAACAGAGCCACCACCTGTCCCGGCGCGGGTTCGTAGTTGTACTCGTAGCAGTTCTGCAAGGCCAGGGCATCGATGTCCACAATAGCCGGAGTCTTGCCTGCCATCGAGAGTACGTTGGTGTAGTTGAGAATCTTGTCTTTCTTGACAGCCACCAGCAGAACGTCCATCTGCGGACTGCCGGCGTCTTCGGAAAGGATCTGGTAGTCGAGATTCACGTCGGCCAGATCGAAGGGAATATGCTGGGCCGCTTCTTTCTCGATGGTTTCGGCCAGTTCCTGGTCGCTCATCGAGGGCAGCGAAATCTTCTTCACGATCACCGAATGCCCGCTTACCGCCGTGGCCACGGCTTTCGCCTTAATGGCGTTGTCGGTAAACAGCTTCGAGATCGCGCTTGAGACGGTTCCGGAATCCACGATCATCGAATCGACGACGATATCCGGCGCCAGCGGTTCCAGGCCCAGGTGCGTCACCTCGATGCCGTTGCGCCCCTTCCTCAGTTCGACAGCCTTGATGCTGGAGGAGCCTACATCCAGACCCACAATCGTTTTTGATCCCAATCCAAACATGTGCCCGCCTTTTACGGTTGCCCGGCAGCCTTACCAGCCGCCTTCGGTTTCTTCTTGCTCTTGCCTTCCATCTGGCTCGACTTCTCTTCCATCCACTTGTCCAGCCTCGATTTTTTGAAGCGCCAGCGATTGCCCAGTTTGAAAGCAGGAATCTTCTGTTCGCCTACGTACTTGTAAAGCGTGTCCGGACTCACTCCCAGGTATTGCGACGCCTGGCGAATGTTC
>JBOGLC010000165.1:0-41901 GCA_050746005.1 Terriglobales bacterium | reverse complement strand
GGCAGGCAAACAGGAAGTACAAATTGTTCTTGGACCACCGGGAACGAACTTCGCTGCGGTAGCCGGGGACGAATTTCCCCTGGGGGTCTCTTTCCAGATAGACCGGTCGCGCATCACTCCAGAATTCCGCCATCGGGTCGGTGCTCAAAGGCACGTCTGCCGCAGCCTGGACCACTTCGATCACAGCGCGATCTGCGCCCATTACGAAACTGCAGCCCAGCAGCACTACACCTAGCACTCTAACGAAGCCATTCATCGAGATGCTCCTGCACAAAACTGTCATCCTGCAAGTGTGGATAGAGGCGGCTTACGCGATCGATTTCTTCCATCTGACCTGGGGAGAGATCTTCGTCGGGATCAAGACACCAGCGGCCCTCGAGAAGTCTTTGGCGGCGCAAAATTTCATGAATTCCGGAAATGCAGCCGCGGAACTGATGAGACGGATCGAATAGCGCGGCGTTGGCATCGGTGATTTGCGTTGCCAGAGTCAAGATGTGCCCAGGAATCACATCGGCATGACTCTTCGCCATTGCCAGGTGGGCCACTGCAGGCTTCGTCCATACCGCCCAATGTCCAAGCAAGCCTCCGACAATCCGAACGGACTGACCGCCGAAATCGAAATTGGTCAGGAGGTCCATCAGGATGTGGTCATCGTTGCCAGTGTAAAGAGCAATGTCGGGCGCGCGGCCAGACTGGGCGACAGCGCGGACTACATCCAGCGTTTGATAGCGGTTGAAGGGAGCGATCTTGATCGCAACCAGATTCTCGATCTCAACAAAACGCCGCCAGAACTCAAAGCTCAGAGCACGCCCCCCGACTGAAGGCTGAAGGTAGAAGCCCATGATAGGCATCACCGAGGCAATGGAGCGGGCATGGGCCAGAAGCGCGTCGTTGTCTTCATCTTTGAGAGCCGCCAGGCTCAGGAGCGCGGCATCGTAGCCCAACTCAGCAGCCAATTGCGCCTCCGCTAGTGCCTGGCTGAGCTTGCCGCATACTCCTGCGATCTTCACCACTTTGCTGTCTCGGGTTTCTTCTATAGCTAAGCGCAGCACCGGCTTCAGCAATCCTACTTTCGGATCGCGAATCGCAAACTGGGTGGTGTGCACTCCGACGGCGATGCCGCCCGCGCCAGCTGCGAGATAATAACGGGTGAGGGCGCGCTGTCTCCGCTCGTCGAGTTTGCGAGCCGAGTTTAGAGCCAGCGGGTGCGCTGGTATGACCAGCCCCTCACGGAGTTTTTCGCGAAGTTGCATCAGAAGCTTCCGTCGCGCGCCTGGAAATGAGTCGGCTTGTTCAGCACGGCGCCTCCTTCCCGAATCCAATGCGCAGTCCACTCGATCATTTCAGTGGTGCCGACCGTAGGCTCGCCAAAAAGGCTGTGCGCCCTGGCAGCATTGTTAAGCAGAGCGGTCGCCCCTGGCCGGCCGGCGAATTCGGGCTCGATGCCGAAGTGGCGGCCGAATTCCATTGCGATCTCGCGTACGGAAAGAATCTCCCGTCCAGTGATGTTCAAGAGCAAAGCTGGAGACTGGCAGTGGGCGAACGAACGCAGGCACCAGGAGTTCGCGTCCCCTTGCCAGATGACATTCACCAGGGGCATGCGTAGGTCGACCGGACGGCGTTCGAAGACGGCTCGTCCAATGTCGAGCAGAACGCCGTATCGTAAATCGATGGCATAGTTCAGGCGCAGGATTGCGATGGGGGTCCCCCATTGCTGCGATCCGTATTCGAACATGCGCTCGCGGCCGAGCGCCGACTGCGCGTACTCCCCGACGGGACCGACCGGCGTGGACTCAACCGCTCCGCCCTCCGCCACCGAACGCAAGGGATAAACATTTCCGGTGGAGAAGGCCACGATGCGTGAATGGCGATACCGCTCGGCAACCAAACCGGGCAAATAAGTGTTCATGGCCCAGGTCAGGTGCTCTGCGCCGGCGGTGCCAAACTTCCTTGCGGCCATGAATATGACGTTCGGAATCTCGGGAAGTTTGGCTAACGCGCCGGGCTCCAGCAGATCGCAGGCAATGGGTTCAATTCGTTCCGCTGCCAGTTGTGCGGGCAAACCGGGGTCGCTGAAACGTGCTACGGCCACAATGCGCTTTGCGCTTCCCGACTGATCCGCAGCCCGGCGCGCCAGGCGGGCCAGGCTCGGCCCCATCTTGCCGCCTGCGCCGAGGATCAGTAGATCGCCGTTCAAGGCTGCCATGGCGGCGACATCCGCATCACCCGGACGCGAGAGCCGCTCCTCCAATTCCGCAACGCTTTGGATTTTCGTCATTAGCCGAGCTCAAAACCTGCGATGGCGTAAATTGCTTCTTCATTTCCCCGCAGATCTTTTCCACGGACCATGCGCAGCAGGTGCCTTTTTGGAGTAAAGCCAAGGTCCTCTGCGATGGCCACCGCGCCAGCGTTCCTGGGAAGCAAATCCCAGGACCAGCCGAAGGAGCTTGCGGTCTGCAGCGCCTGTTCGAACAAAGTTCGAGCGCTCCCGGCTCCGTCGCACACGCTGGGTCCGAGATAAGCGGTCTGCCGGCCCGGCCGGGTGAACAGGTATGACCGTGCGACACAGAATGGCGGATTGCGGAGCGCCAGGGCCTGTAACAATTGCGACCTGTCCACTCCAAATGCGGGAGCGTCTGAATCGCGCCATTCCTGCTCGCGCGGCGCGTAGGCGGCCGGCGCCGGTACATCGGCTTGGCCTGGCCGCGACCAGCGTTCCACCGCTTGTTCGGAACGGAAGCCCAGCTTCTCATAGAGCGGCTGACCCAGGTCGGTCGCGTCGAGCTTCACGGTTTCAATTCCCTTTCGATCAGCTTGCGCGAGAATCTCCGTCAGCAAACTTCGTGCCAGGCCGCGGCCGCGATACGGCAGCTTGGTCAGCACCATGCCAATCCATGCCAGCCGCCGTCCATAGCAGAACAGGGTCGTGGTCGCAGCCAGTTCGCCGTCAAACTCCATCGCCAGGCAGCCCTCCGGCGCCAGCTCAATCAACATCCTCCAGTCTTCTTCTGTCTGATTCCAGCCCGCCTGCGCCGACAGTTGCGCAGCCGCGGAAATGTCGCCGGCATTCATCCGCCGCAAGGTTGCACCGGCGTGGTTCCCCATAGGTCTTAGCTTTCCCGGACCCAACGCACGAAATGCGGCAGCGCGATTGCAGCGTCCGCGATTTCAGGATGCCACTTCTTCTCCCACTCGAAGGACACGAAGCGATCGTACCCGAGTTGCCGCAGCGCGGCGCAGACCTCGGACAGAGGGAAATCGCCTTCGCCAGTCAGGGTCGGCTTCCAGCCGTCATGGCTCTGCCGCAGGTCCTTAATATGCATGTGGCGGATCCTTGTCCCCAGCCGGGCTGCGCCTTCACCCGGCCTCTCTCGGGCTTCAAGGAAGCAGTTGGCTGGGTCCCAAACGGCTCCGGCCTGCGGGCAGGCGCTTTCGAGAATGGTCGCGGTCTCAGCGGCGCTGGCAAAGTCGCCGTGAGTCTCCAGCCACACTTCCGGGCCGGCCGGTCCGGTAGTTTCGGCCAGCTTGCGGATGGAATCGGCAATCCAGTTTCGAGTCGAGGCCCGGTGCGCACCGGGTTGGATCGTGTCCCCAAAAATACGCAAACCGGGCGCGCCCAGTTCAGTGGCCAAGTCGGCCATGCGCTCGCCCTCCGTCAGCCCGCGCGAGCGCTCGGCGGCATCGGGAGAATGGAATCGGCAACTGGTATCCAGGCATGAAATCGTCAGGCCGTGATCGGACAAAGCCCGTTTCGTGGCGGCCAATTCCTTGCCGCAAAAAACCGGCAGTTTCCAGAGCGAGTCCTCCCCTTCCACGAAACGCAGTTCGATACCGTCGTAACCCGCGCTGCAGGCCGTCGTGATGATCTGGGGCATTGTCCAGTCCGGGCACGCGAGAGTAGAAAACGATAATTTCATGCCTACGTCATCCGGTCGAGCATGGCGGCAGTCACGCGGTTTTCGACTCCCCGGTCGCGAAAAAAACGTTGCAGATCATCCATCACGACCTCCGCCATCTCCCGCCGGACGCTGTGGTTGCTGGCCGCCGCGTGCGGGGTGACGATGGCCCCCGGCAAAGAACGCAAGGCATGGCGGACGGGGAGTGGTTCCAGGGGATCGGTTACGTCGAGGGCGCAGCGCAGGCGCCCGCGCCGCACTTCCCGGGTCAACGCCGCAAGGTCGAGCAGACCACCGCGGGCGATGTTGATCAAGGCCGCGCCGTCGGGCAGGCGCGAGAGACGGTCGCGGCTTAGAAGACCGCGCGTCTCTTCGGTCAAGGCTGCGGTCAACACCAGCAGATGAGCACGGCGCAGAAGTGAGTGCAGGCCGACGAAGCGCACGGGATACCGCTTGGCCAGCGACCTCGGCGCATAGGGATCGTAAACCAGCCAGCTCAGATCGAAGCCCCGCAGCAAATCCACCAGGGCCCGGCCGATGCGGCCGAAACCGATCATGGCAACCTCCCGTCCGATCACCGATTCACCGGCGCCATGAAGGTGCAGCCGTTGGTAAATGCGATTTGATCGCTTGCGCAGCTCGCTGCGGTAGAAATCCACATTGCGCGCACTATAAAGGAGCAACGCCGCACCCATCTCCGCAGTGGCGCGCGCCATCGGAGTGGGCGCGGCCGTAATCGTCAAGTCGTCAAAGAGGGACCGGGCAAAACGCGATTTCACCTCCCCGCCGCAGTGCGCGATGATGCGCAGTTGCGGCGCCAGACGAGGCAGATCTTCGGAAAAATGGGGGCTGTCCCAGGTGGTGATCAGGGCCTGCGCCGTGCTCAGCTTTTGCCGGAGGGCCGGAGTGATCTTGCGGGCCCCGTCCCTCTCCCAGCGGAACAATTGGGACAGGCGCCGTTGTTGTGCTGGCGGGAAGAAAGATTTGAACAGCTCAGGGCCGGCACAGACAATGAGGCGCGGGGGCGGCATCAGAGGGTTAGTCTACCATCGCTCTCTGGTTTATTCCTTCCTTTGGTATCTATTAGCTTCTCTTTTCTTGCGCAACACAGTATAAGAAGTAGTCTCCGATGGGCATGAACAGCGCAAACTCCGTGGATTACGCCGTCATCGGCATATACGCCATCCTGATGGTGCTGGTTGGGATTTACGTGATGCGCTTCAATCGCGGCGCCGCCGAATATTTTCGCGGAGGCAGCCGCATTCCCTGGCTGGTGGCGGGCCTGAGCTGTTTCATGTCCGGATTCAGCGCCTGGACCTTTACCGGCGCGGCGGGAGTGGCTTACCGGGCCGGATTCGCGGCTACCGGACTGTACATCGGCAACGCCTTCAGTTTCCTGCTGGGTTACTTTGTTTTCGCCCAGCGCTGGCGGCGCAGCCGGATTACCACGGTGATGGAATATCTCTCGGGCCGCTTCAATTCAACCACCCATCAAACTTTTTCCTGGACGACAATCCTGTTTCAGCTGTTTACCGCCGCCAGCACCCTGTACGGGCTGAGCCTGTTCGTCTCCTCCGCATGCGGGTTTCCCGTGACCTGGACCATATTCGGAGCGGGCGCGATTATTGTCTTCTATTGCGTGCTGGGTGGGCTGTGGGCGGTGGTGGTCACCGATTTCCTGCAAGCTTCCATTCTCATGCCGTTTTGCCTGGTCCTTGTGTTTACCTCTCTGGCCCGCGTCGGGGGAGTGAGTGGGCTCATCCATTCATTGCCCCCGGAGATGAAGACGCTGCATGTCTCAGGAGAGTTTGGCTGGATCTATCTGGTGTCCTGGACCATCATGGTGTCATTCGGATACAACACCAGCGCCATGGCGCAGCGCTACTTCAGCGTTGACGACGAACGCTCGGCGCGCAAGGTGGCGCTGCTGTGCTGCGGCCTGTTTTTCGCGGGCGCGTTTCTCTGGTTCATTCCACCGATGGCCATGCGGGTCGTTTACCCCGATCTGCATAAGGTGTGGCCGGCGCTGGCTAACCCCAGCGAAGCGGCCTACGCGGTGGCCAGTTTGACCTTGCTGCCGCACGGCTTGATCGGGGTCATGCTGGCTGCGATGTTCAGCGCCACCATGGCCAACCTCTCCGCTCAGTTCAATCTCAAGTCGGCGATTCTGTCGAAGGATGTGTATCAGGCGTTGTTCCGCCAGAGCGCGGGGGAACACGAGTTGCTGGTGGTGGGCTGGATCACTACATTTCTGGTCGGAGGAGCGACTACACTGATTGCCGCCGTCATGGCCTCCAGCGGGCAGAGCATTTTCCAGATCATGCTGACATTTAATACTCTCATGTCACTGGCCTACGGGCCGCCGGCACTGCTGGGTCTGGTGGTGCGCCGGACGCCCCCCTGGTCCGGCCTGGCCTCGTTTGCCACCGGACTTGTCCTGGGAATGCTGGGCGCATTCGTATATCACTGGTCGCTGATTCAGCAGGTCGCGATCATTATTCCGGCATCTTTCGGAATCTTTTTCCTGAGCATGCTGTTTGACCGCGGGGACACGCCCGCGCGCGCGCAATTGTTCAAGAACCTGAATACTCCCATCAACGTTGCCGTGGAGTTGAAGGATTCGCCGGACCATACCGCGCCCGTATTCCGCTTTCTCAGCCGGACAATTTCCTGCATCGGGTTGCTCAGCCTGCTCCTGCTGCTGACTGCTCCCGCCGATCAGCGGCTCACGATTTTGTGGTTTGCGGCGCTTACTCTTTCCGTCGGCGGCTCGCTGCATCTGGTTCGAGGTCAAGCCGCAGCGACTGAGAAAGCCGCGGCATACGATGACAGCAGACCCGTGGCTTCACGACGGTGAAAAGCAGTTTTCATTTTCTACGATCAGGCTGATTCTATGATCAGGCTGGGATTGATTGGCTGCGGCGAGCATTCGGAGAACGGGCATGCTATCCCGCTGGCCCGGTATAACGGTGCACATCCGGGAGAGATTGAATTGGCGGCGGCGTGCGACCTCAAGCCTGAGCGGGCGCAATACTTTTGCCGCGCCTACGGCTTTCAGCGCGCCTACACCGACGTCGACGAAATGCTGGCCCGGCAAACGCTCGATGGCTGTATCGCGGTTGTGCCGATGGAGAGAATTTCTCAGCTCGGCATCCAACTGCTGGGCCTGGGCATTCCGTGCACAGTGGAGAAGCCGCTGGGAGCGTCGCTTACGGAGGCACAGGCCTTGCTCGACGCCGCCCGGGCAACCCGCACGCCTAACATGGTGTCGGTGAACCGGCGCTTCATGCCATTTCTCAACCGGGCGATTGAATGGACGCGCAGCGCCGGGCCTCTGCGCTACCTGCGTTGCACGCTCACGCGGCACGCGCGGCGTGAGCCCGAGTTTCTTTGGGCAACTGCGGTTCATGCGATAGATACAATGCGCTATATCGCGGGCCAGGTTGCAGAAGGCCAGGTTGCGGAAGGAAAGATTCGAACTCTGAGGGATGCCGGCGGATCGGCATCATGGTACGTAATCGATCTGCGCTTCGAGAGCGGCATGGCCGGACGGATTGACGTCCTGCCGACGGCGGGAATGCTGGAAGAGACGTATGAGTTGATCGGCGAAGGCTTTCGCGCTTCGGTCACTTGCCCATTCGGCCCGCAGCGCGCCTGGCGCGGTTTCCGGGAGAATCGTCTGATGATGGAGGAGGTTGCTCCCGAGGGCTCCGCGGAAGATGTGCTGAGCGGCTGTTACGATGAAGCGGCGGAATTTATCAGAGCGCTCGCCGGCAAGGACGTGCCGCGTCCCTCAATTGAAGAAGTCTTTCCTTCCGTGGAACTCTGCCTGGCAATGGCAAGGAACGCGGCAGAGGACGCGGAAAAGCTTGCTGCTGCGAAAGTCTGATCAGCGGAGGAAACGAGGATGGTGATCAGGTGTTTCGACGACAAACGCGAAATGGCCAGGATGGCGGCTGCGCAAGCGTCCTCAGAACTGCGCCACGCGATCGAGGAACGCGGGCAAGCCCGAATCATCGCGGCCACCGGGGCGGCCCAGTTCGAGTTTCTCGAAGCTCTCACCAGCCTTCCGGGAATCGACTGGCAGCGCGTCGAAATGTTTCACCTGGATGAATATATCGGGCTTCCAGCCTCGCATCCCGCCAGCTTCTGCCGCTTTCTGCAGGAGCGGTTGATTCAGAAGACGGGAATTACAAAACACTTTTTGCTCAACCCAGAGCAGGACCCAGCGGAAGTAATCCGTCGCGCCAGCGAGGCCTTGCGAACCGCTCCGGTCGACATCGCCTTTGTCGGCATCGGTGAGAATGGGCATCTGGCTTTCAACGATCCTCCCGCCGACTTCGAAATCGAAGAGCCCTATATTGTGGTTGCCCTGGACGAACCCTGCCGGCGCCAGCAGCTTGGAGAAGGATGGTTCGCGACCCTCGCCGATGTGCCGCAGCGCGCCATTTCGATGAGTGTGCGCCAGATCCTGAAGGCAAACAAAATTCTCGGTATCGTGCCTGACGCCCGCAAAGCCAAGGCGGTGTTGGCATGTTTCGAGGGAGAGATCAGCCCGCTGGCTCCGGGGTCAATTTTGCGCACCCACGCGGACACCACGATTTATCTGGACCAGCATTCCGCTGCGCTGTTGAGTCCGGCCACGCTGGCTTCGGCTTCCTGAAAGGGAGGATGGCTCGCGAATCAGCCGCCGTCGGAATCACATAACGCCCATCGCTCAACCGGATATCCTGGCGTAATCTTCCGGGTCAAACTCCTTTGCGCCAGCCGCGATCATTGTCACTTTTGAGCTCCACGGTGATGGAGCCGTCGGGGTTTGTCGGTTGTTCGCAAGCCCAGGCCACAGGTTTTTGGACTCCAGGCCGAATCTCAAGCTGTACCGATAACTGGACCTTGCCACTGGAGCCTTTGGGCAGAAGAAACGAAGCTTGCCGGATGCCGCCCCCATGCGGATGCCCGGCATCGAGCGCGCCCTGCAGCTTTATCTTCTGGTCGGGACTTTCCACTTGCAGCCACAACACACCCGGAACTCCGGCCACGCCGCGGTTGGAAACGCAGACAATCAACTCGAAAGTGCCATACCTCTTGCGCTGCCAAACCCAGGATGGGCGCAGGCGATAACCCATGCTGGTTCTCAGCCGGTCGAAGCCGCGCGGATATTTCTCGTTGTAGCGCGCCAGATTATCGGCCTCGGTCCACAGCGCCCAATAGTTGGCTCTCAGGTCGAGGACATGCAGCATGTAGTTCTCCAGCTCATTGACCCCAGCGGCATCGACCGTCAGTTTTCGGGTATCGTATTGCCGCAGATAGCCGTCTTCCAGAATCGCGGCGAGCCAGGGTGGCCGGTTCGCCAGCTCTTCTATCTGGATCGGTTCCTCCACGATGATGCTGTCGGAACGCAGCCAGGCCCCTGCCCGCACCGCCATGTCGATGACCGTGCGATTGCCCACGTTGCTGATGTCGGGCTGGGTATTGACCGCCAGGGGCGTTCGTTTCCAGGTATCAAGCTGGCGCTCGGTCATAGCCACGAAGGTGCGCTCGGCGGTCGGATAGTCGGGGAACGGGTTGGGGAAATCGCTGGTGTGTCCTTCGCCCCAGAATCCGTACTGCATCAGGTCCATCCACTCGATCAGAGGATTGCCTTCGAACTGCGCAGCCAGCAACTGGTTCAGCTCGGCGAAGGCTCTCTGGAATTCCGGGTGGTCGTAGCGGGGCTCGCGGTATTCTCCGTCCCCCTTTCCGGGTATTCGTCCAATTTTTACCAGGGGCACCCGATCGCGCAAGAACTCGGGGAGAGCGACCTGTTCTGGCTGGAACGACTGGTTGGAAAGTTGAATCCGAAACGCGACTCGCAAACCCTTGCTCCTGGCGGCATCCAGGGTGAGTTGCCAGACCGGGTCGAGATCGAGCCGTCCCGGGCGCGACTGCACGTTGCGCCAATCGCAGCGAATGTAGAGCACGTCGACAAAGGGCAGACTGGAGATTTTCTCGACATGCTGCTCCAGTGTTTCCCGTCCGGCGCGCACTGCCAATGACGGGCCGCTCTCCTCCCAGGCATAACCGATCAGGCCAAGGCCGGGATTACGGAGCGGTTTCTCGGAGGGCGTGGTAAACAGCACCGTCTGCCAGCCCTGGTCCTGTTCAACACCAAAAGGACCCTGATTGAGGCGGTCCCGGACGGGAGGGCCTGCTCCAAATTCATAACCTTGCCACAAATGGGGTGGGACGTCGGCATTGGCGGCCAGGGCCGCGGGCAGCAGGAGCGCGCTCTTCAGCAGGTTGCGACGATTCATGGGGTTCTGCGGTTACCAGATCAAAATCGACAGTATACAAAGGAAAACGAAATAATCAAGCATGCGCGACTTGCTGACCACCATGGATACGCAATCGCTGTGACGCTCCATAAAGCCGGTCCTTCGACTCCGCTCGGGATGACAGTGCGGTTTAGAGCTACACCCCGAGCGGCAGGCGTTCCGCCTCGCGACCGGCCCGGCAAAGCGCTTGCCCGGGCTGCTTTCCACCCATGGAATGAACTGTGCTGGCGCCATCGGTCTTGAAATGTCGCGGGATCCTCACGCGAAGGGCTCGTATTCCGTAATATTTTTTCGTTTACTTATTATATATTTCTGTTATTTTCCTTCGGGCGAGGCAGTTTTCGAGTCCTGAATGTATCCGACGTCTCTGGTGGAACCCGAATGGCTGCGCAGACTCGCGCGGCGGCAGCCAAAAGCGGCTGCAATGCTGGCCCAAAGCGTGGAAGAGCAGCGCCGGCTGGGCTACTTTCATACCCTGCGCGAAATCTGCCAGCAACCATCCACCTGGATGCAAACCGCGGAATTAATGTGCAGCCGGGCGGACACTTTGCAGGCGCCCCTGGCCGGCATTTCCAGCCTGACCCTTACCGGCTCGGGCAGTTCGGAATACGCGGGCGATTGCGTGCGTCTACCGTTGCAAAACGAATTGGGAATCGTTACCCAGGCGACCGGCGGCGGGGTTTTGTTGGCCCACGGAAGTCATGCGCTCCCTCCCGGTGGACCGGGGTTAATCGTCTCCCTGGCCCGGTCCGGCGACAGTCCGGAGAGCGTCGGGGCATTGCGCCTGATGCTGCA
Organism: Terriglobales bacterium; assembly: GCA_050746005.1. Taxonomy (GTDB): domain Bacteria; phylum Acidobacteriota; class Terriglobia; order Terriglobales; family Acidobacteriaceae; genus JAIQFF01. Next base: position 30,896 of record JBOGLC010000165.1, on the reverse strand, counting down.
GACGCGACGCGATATCCGGCATGTGGTGCTGACCTGCAATGAAGCCGGCAATCTGGCCCGGACCTATCAGCAAGACCCGCGGGTGACCCTGATCACCCTGGGCGACGATACCAATGACCGGGGCCTGGTGATGACCAGCAGCTTCACCAACCTGGCGCTGGGGGCGCGTTTTCTGGGGTTGCGGGAGCAGCCCGGCCGCTATCGAACCATCTGCAAGCAATTGAGCGAGATGGCCGAGCCTTTTATTCACCAGCACTTTGGCACCCTGGCCGAGGCGGCGAAGGCACCCTTCAGGCGAGCCTTGTTTCTGGGCACCGGTTCGCGGTTCGGCGCGGCCCGCGAAGCCGCGCTCAAGATGCTGGAGATGACGGCCGGCCGGGTGACCACCCTTTGTGAGACTTACCTCGGACTTCGCCATGGTCCCATGAGTTACGTGCACGACGACACCCTGGTGGTGTGCTTTCTCTCGTCCGATCCCACGCGGCGCGCTTACGAAGCCGATCTGCTGCGCGAGCTCGACCAGAAAGAACTGGGACTGCTCAAACTCATCGTGGGTGAAGAAGTCCCCCGCGAATTGATTCGGGAGAACGACATTGTTCTCGAATGCAAAGGGTTGGCCCAGGTGGGCGACGAGAATTTTGCCGTCATCGATGTCCTGGCCGCCCAGCTGCTGGCTTTTTTTTGCTGCCTGGAAGCGGGGCTGCGCCCGGATTCGCCCTCGGAAGACGGTGTCATCAGCCGGGTGGTGCAAACCTTCGCACTGCATCTGCCGGAAAGCTGAGGCGGCGGTACCGAGCTCTTTCTAAGCCGTTACAAAAAACGGGATGCTTGCGTTTGATTTCTCATATATCTTCATTTGCTATTCTTTGTTTGCTTTTGATTTTTAAGTGTGCTAGAAGATCGGTGTTAGAAACTATCGCCAAATGGGAGCAATGGCTATGAAGTCGGCGAAAAACCTGGTTCTGTGGCTCACCTTGCTGTCAGTCTGTGGCAGCCTCCAATTTCTGTTCGCGCAAGGAACCGATCTGGGTACTATTCGCGGCCTGGTGACAGACTCAAGCGGCGCGGTGGTCCCCAACGCGAGAGTCACGATTCTCGATCTTGGCACGAACTCGTCGCGCGAGACTTCCACCAATGCTCAAGGGGAATATCGCGTCTTCGGCCTGAGTTCCGGCGGTTATACGGTCTCGGTTTCCGCTCCGGGCATGAGCACTACCCAGGTCACAGGTATCGTATTGAATGGCAGCGATACCAAGAGCGCGGATGCGGTGCTCAGGGTGGCATCCACGAAAGAGGCGGTCGAGGTCACGGAAGAAGCGCCGCTGGTCAACGTCGAAAATCAGACCATCAGCGACACCATCACCAGCCGCGCCGTGATTGACCTTCCCCGCGACAGCCGCGATGTTTATTCGTTTCTGTATCTGAACCCGAATATCACGCAGGGTTCAGCCGACGGCGAGTTCAAGTTCCTGGGCGCGCAAAGCTACGGCGCCAGCTTTTCGCTGGATGGCCAGCGTTCCAACGGAGGAATCTTCGGCGAGCCCACCAGCAGCCAGCCCAGTCTGGAAGCAGTCGCAGACATTAACGTGCTCTCGAACGATTTCAGCGCAGAGTACGCCGGCATCGCCAATATCCGTGTGACCACAAAGCGCGGAGGCGCGGGCTATCACGGCTCGATGTTCTACAACAACAGTAACTCAGCGCTTGCGGCCTGGACGCTGCAGGACCAGATCGGCAAAGCCAATTTCGCTCCCACCCCATTTCAGAGCAAGTATCCCAATCCCTACTTCAACATCACGGATATCGGAGGCTCGATAGGGGGACCGATTCCAGGTTTGAAGAAAACCTGGTTTTTCGCGGCTTACGAGAGGAACTGGACCGTGGCCCCGGTGACCCTGCAGTCGAGCACGCTGCCGCACCCTAGTTTATGGGGTGGGGATTTCTCGCTCGTCGATGACGCGATCAAGCCGGACGTGCCCGCGGGGACGGGTCTGACTCCGCAAGAGATGGCGACGGATACGGTCGGCGGACTGGGCCTGCAATTCATCACCATCCCGTCCCGCCTGCTGAATCCCACCGTGCAGTCACTGATCAACTCGTACTTTCCGAAAATTGGGCTCTCCGCACCGATCATATCTTCCTCCGGTCGCGTCCCGAATTTCGAGACCATCCTGCCGGGCCGGGCGGTACAGGACCTGGGGACGTTGCGCGTGGACCACGATTTCTCAGAGAAGGACCGCATCTACGGTACCTACAATGCGTCCGCCCAAACCATGGCCAACAGTCTGGTGCAGGTGCCTTATAGTGGCCTTGGCCTGACTCAAAACGACCGCCGGAACGACACGGTTTCATTTTCCTACACCCGGGTTTTCAACAGCAACATCGTGAACGAGGCCCGGGCCGGGTTCAATCACCAGCGCCTGCGCCGGCACAGTAATACCACTCTGGACGGCTTCCTTTCGAGCATAGGGTTCGACCAGTCGGACATTGCTGCCTACGGCGACGTGGTGGGACCGGATGAGCTCCAAACCTTCGGTCACGCCGCCATCAGTTTCAACAACAAATTCGCCACATTCCAGAACGGAGGCCGCAATACCGATCGCCCGCTGGACCAGGACCTGATGACTTTCGGGGACACGCTGACCTGGGTGGTGCGTAAGCACAATCTGAAAATGGGCGCGGATTTCGTGCGCAACGCGGCCGTCGATGGCTTCGCCGTCAACCGCGGCAATCCTCGCGGTTCCATGACCTATTTGGGCAGTGGGACGGACCCATTCGCTGACTTCCTGCTCGGGAATGCTCCCACCACGGTCACATACATCAATGCACCACGTCCTCCCATGGACGTCTACAACTGGGAACAGGGCTTTTTCGTTCAGGACGACTGGAAGGTAACGCCACGCCTCACCCTCAACCTGGGTCTGCGTTACGAACTGGTCACGCCCTTTATCGAGAACAACGATCTCCTGGCGAATTTCGACCCGAATTTCGTGAACACCACGACCGGGCAGAAGGGCCGCTTCGTCGTGCCTTCGGACAAGACCCTCCCCTTCCTGGACACTCGGATCCTTACGCTCGGAGTGGTGACGGCGGCGCAGTCCGGGTTGGGCATTGGGCGAGGACTGGTGCGCACCGACAAGAATAATCTCGCGCCCCGGGTTGGTTTTGCGCTTCGCCTCGGGGACAAGTCCGTGCTGCGCGGCGGTTACGGCTTCTACTATCCCACTTCCGCAGCCCAGGGCATACGCGACCCGATTGCCACCAACCCCTTCAACCAGAGTCTGACCAAGAGCGCGAATCCAGATCCGCTTCAGGGCTGGCCGGGATTTTCCCACGGTTTCAGCCCGCTCACGGGCGGCGACATCACCAAGGGTTTCGGTGGCTTGCCGGCCATCAATGCCGTCCCGGTTGGCCTGCAGCAGCCGCGGATTCAACAGTACAACGTGACCTATGAACGGGAAATTGCGCGCGACACCTCGGTGCGCTTCTCCTATCTGGGAAGCACGTTGAGTGGATTGATCGCAGGCGTGGATTTGAACGAGCTCAAACCCAGCAACACTCCCTTCGGAACGACCACCGGAGACGGGGTGACGGCGTGCGATCCGGAAAATAACTTCGACTGCGATTATTCGCCGGCTGATCTGGCGCGCCAGCCCTTTCCCGGCCTGGGCGACTACCTGCTGACCTACGGAAATTTCGGGCACGGCCGTTCCAATGCATTCCAGACCCAATTGGAGAAGCGCTACACCCACGGTCTGATGCTGAATATTTCTTACACCTATCTGGACCAGAAGTCCTCCGGCCTCGACACCGGAAACTCCAGTCTGGGCGGCATTGCCTACAACCCGTTTGAACCCAACCAGGACTACGGGCAGGAGGCATTTGTTCCCAAGAACCGCGTGGTCGCCTACGGCGTGTGGGACTTGCCGGTCGGCCGGGGGAAAAAGTTCGGTACGTCATTCTCCCGTTGGACAGACGCGATTTTGGGAGGGTGGCAATCCACCTTTAATATGTTCGCCAAGACGGGTACCGGCTTCACGCCGTTCTGGTTGTGCGACGATTGTGACCCGGCCACGCCGGGAAATGTGGGTGTAGGATCGGTGGACGCGTACGGCGATTTCAACTCCGAGCCTTCCTTCCGGCCTACGGTGACCGGCAACTTCAATCATCGCAACGGGAACCAGATTTGGGACCCGAATGCTTTCGGACTGCCTCCTCTCGGGGCCGACGTGTTCAGCAATCCTCAGATCGCCAAGCGGAATCTGATGTTCGGCCCGGGTACCTGGGGAGTGAATCTGGGAGTGCACAAGGAGTTCCACGTCGGAGAGCGATTCACTGCTTCGCTGGGCGCAGACATCGACAACGTGTTCAACCACCCGTTGTTCTCGCCCGACAGCGACTACGGCGGCGGGGGCGGACCTTTCGCTTTCCTGGGCGACTTCAATATCGGGGTTGATCCGACCACCTTGAAGCCGATCATAGCGGACGTAACTCCCAACCCGGACTTCGGGCGACTGGAAAACACTTTCACACAGGAAGGCGTGAACAGCCGCCGAACGGTACGTCTGCGGCTGAGGATTACGTTCTAGAGCCCGCACTGCTGTGAACGCAGGCGGCCGCGACAACACCCAAGACAGAGTGTCAAGCGGTCGCCTTCCGACGCCACCCGGGACCCGAATTGCGGCTGAAGACTTGTACCGCGACACCCGGCGTGGCAACATCAGGCAAGAGTCGATGAAACTTCGTATCCTTCCAGCAATTTTCATCGTGGTGTGTTTGACCGGCGCATTTGCCGAGCGGCCCGGTGATTTTCGCGTCATTGGACCGGGCGGCGGCGGCGCCATGTTTAATCCCACCATCAGCCCGCTTGATCCCAACACGATCCTGATCTCCTGCGACATGACCGGCTCCTACATCACCCACGATGGCGGACGGACCTGGCGCATGTTCAACCTGCGCGGGGTGGTGGACTTTTTTGTCTTCGATCCGCTCGATGCCAAGACCATGTATGCCAACGCGACCGGTTTGTGGCGGAGTACCGATGGCGGAGAGCACTGGAATCTGGTCTACCCCAAGCCGTCGGCTGTCCAGGGCGTGCAGATGAATTCCGATCATTCGGACGAGCACATCCTGGCTGACCCCGACCCGCTGGGCACGATCGCGGCCCTGGCGATCGATCCGGCCAATTCCAAGATTCTCTACGCCGCTGCCGGCACGAAGCAGAGCGCGGCGCTTTTCGTTTCAAGGGACTCGGGCGAGACCTGGCAAAGGCAAGCCAGCCTGCCGGACGTACCGCGGCGGCTCTGGGTTGATCCCCATTCTCCTGCAGATTCGCGAAGGTTGTTTCTGGGCAGCGGGCACAACCTCGCCATCGCCGATGGAGCGGGCGTCCGCAACCTTCCCCTTCCGGCGGTTTTCAACGACTGTTCTCTCGGCTTTGGCTCGGGACCGCAGCCGACCGTGTATGGCACTTCCGACCAGGGCATCTTTATTTCCACCGATGGCGGCGTAACCTGGCATAAATCCGATCTGCCCGGCAGTGGAGCAAAGGTCCGGGCCATCGCGACCAGCCTGCGCCATCCGCAGACGGCCTATGTCTCCTACGATCATCTCGCGCTCGAGGGAGAGTCCTGGATGGGCGTGGCCAAGACCACCAACTCCGGCGGAGATTGGCAGCTGGTGTGGAAAGAAGCCGAGGCCGCTGCGAAAAACGTGCATGACGCCTGGATCACCGAGCGCTTTGGACCCGGCTGGGGAGAGAATCCCTTGAACCTTACCGTGGCGGAACAAGACCCGAATCTCAGCATCGGGACCGATCTCGGCAGAACCATGCGCACCAGCGACGGGGGCACCACGTGGACGGCGTTGTACTCCCGCAAAGTGGACAATTCAGGATGGACCAGCACCGGCCTCGACGTCACCAACAGCTACGGAATATTTTTTGATCCCGTCGATTCAAAACGAGAGTTCATCGCTTACACCGATATCGGGCTTTTCCGCAGCGAAGACGGCGGGGTTTCCTGGACCAGTTCGACTGCGGGCGTGCCCAGCGAGTGGTTGAATACGACCTACTGGGTGGTCTTCGATCCCAAGGTGCGCGGCCGGATGTGGAGTGTCAACAGCGGCACCCACGATCTTCCCCGCCCCAAAATGTGGCGCCACAACTCCGTGTTGAACTACAAAGGCGGGGTTTGCCGCAGCGATGATAGCGGCGGGCAGTGGACCAAATCCAGCACCGGAATGGATGAGACCGCGGCCACGCACATTTTGCTCGATCCCACCAGCCCGGTGGATGCGCGCGTGTTGTACGTCGCGGGCTTTGGCCGTGGAGTTTACAAGAGCTCCGACAGCGGCCGCAGCTGGAGCCTGAAGAACCAGGGAATTACGCAGACCGATCCCTTCGCGTGGAGGTTGGCCCGCAGCTCGAATGGCACCCTCTACGTAGTCGTGGCTCGCCGCTCGGAAGATGGAAGCATCGGAAATGCAGGCGACGGCGCGCTGTATCGCTCCACCGACGGCGCGGAGCACTGGCAGGCGGTTGCGCTGCCCGAGGGAACAAATGGGCCCAACGGCCTTGCCATCGATCCCGATTCGCCGGATCGTCTCTACCTCGCGGCCTGGGCCCGCGCCACCGGAGAGCACGGAACCGGTGGAGGAGTCTTCCTTTCAGAAGATGGAGGAAAAAGCTGGAAACAGGTGCTGAACAAGGATCGCCACGTTTATGATGTAACTATCGACCCAGCGGACCCGAAGATTCTTTATGCCGCCGGATTTGAGTCTTCCGCCTGGCGATCGGTGGACCGCGGACTGCATTGGACCCGCATTCCCGGGTTCAACTTCAAATGGGCACATCGTGTGATCCCCGATCCGCTGGATCATAATAAGGTCTACATTACGACCTTCGGCGGAAGCGTGTGGCATGGTTCGATCGATGGTCAAAAACGCCCGGTGGATATTGCCACGCCGGCACTTGAGCCCGGACAGTAGATCGGAAAGGTAGAGAGACAATTGATCAATCGCCGTCAGTGGCTATATGGAGTGGGCCTGGTGGCTGGGGCCGGAACGCAGATCGGCAGTGCGGCAGCCGCCGTAGGGGCCGAGACCAATCCCCATCCCAAATCCCTGGAACTTTCGCAGTACGAGCCCAAAAGCATGCTGCAGGTGCATGAGTCGCGCATCGAGCGTGCAAAATTCCCGGTAATCGACTTTCACACGCACATTACCATCTCCACCGAATCGAAAAATGGCGTAGAACTCTCCCCCGACCGGCAATACCTGGGAATGCCCCAGGAGCTGCTGGCGGTCATGGATCGCAAAAACATTCGGGCCATGGTCAACCTGACCGGCGGATACGGCCAGGGACTCCGGGACACGATTGCGAAATATGACCGCCAGTATCCCGGCCGCTTCTACACCCTCACCGAGCCCTCGTATTCCCTCTTTAAAGAGCCGAATTATCCCCAGTTGCAAGCGCAGGCGATTGAGCAAGCCCATCGCGATGGCGCCTATGGCTTGAAGATCCTGAAGACCCTGGGACTTTATCTGCGCGAAAATATTACCTCGGGCACGCTGGTGAAAATTGACGATCCGCGTTTCGATCCCATGTGGGATGCCTGCGGGCAGCTGAACATGCCGGTGGCCATTCACATCTCAGATCCCGTGGCGTTTTTCACTCCGACGGATCGCTTCAATGAGCGTTACGAAGAGTTGAACAATCACCCGGACTGGTCGTTCTATGACAGAGACTTTCCCAGCAACGCAGAACTGATTGCGGCCCGCAATCGCGTGATAGCCCGGCATCCGAAGACGCAGTTCGTGACCTTGCACGTGGGCAACTTTGCAGAAAACCTGCAAAACGTGTCCGAGAACCTGGACCGCTTTCCCAACATGACCGTGGATATCGCGGCCCGCATCGGCGAACTGGGACGGCAACCGGTAACTGCCAGAAAATTCTTCGACAAATACCAGGACCGCATCATGTTCGCCACCGATGCGACGCCACACGGCGACGAGTTTCCCCAGCAAGTCTTCAACGACAAGCTGTACGAAATTTACTACCGCTTTCTGGAAACGGAAGACGAATACTTCGACTATGCTCCCGCGGTCATACCGCCGCAGGGACGCTGGCGCATTTACGGCATTCAGTTGCCGGAAGGCATCCTGCGCAAGGTCTATCAGCAGAACGCAGCGCGGATGCTGCGAGTCTCCATCTAGATGCGGGCGCTTTGCCGAATCGCGATTCTTGGATTGCTTGCACCGGCCTTTATGCAGGCCGAAGTGCGGGTGTGGCAAGGCACGCTTACTTTGCCGACCTACGAGGAGGGGAAGCCCGACCCTAATCCTCCCTTCGACCAGTTCACCACCAGTCGTTTCAATTACCCTTACACTCTGCGCAATGACATTACGAGTCAGCGGGTGGAGCATGCCTGGCGCGCGATCTACCTCGAGAACGAATACCTGAAATGTTCCGTGCTGCCCGATCTCGGCGGCCATCTTTACACCTGCGTGGACAAGATCTCGGGCCAATCCATGTTCTACGCCAATTCCTCGATCAAGAAGGCGGCCATCGCTTATCGCGGCGCATGGGCTGCTTTCGGAGACGAGTTCAATTTTCCCGTTTCGCATAACTGGGTCACGATGTCGCCGATCAATTTTGCCTTCGCCAAGCACGACGATGGCAGCGCTTCGGTCAGTGTCGGCAACATCGACCGCGTTTACGGCATGGAATGGATGGTGGAGCTGGTGCTCCGCCCGAAATCGACGGTGCTGGAGCAGCGCGTCACCCTCAGCAATCGCAGCGATGTCAGGCATCGCTTCTACTGGTGGAACAATGCCGGGGTTAGAGCCTGGGACGATTCGCGTATCTCCTATCCCATGCGGTTTGCGGCCACTCATGGCTTTACCGAAATCCATCCCTGGCCGGTGGATCAGGATGGCGTCGATTACAGCATCCTTCGCAATCACACCAAGGGTCCGGTTTCCATGTTCGCTCACGGAACCCGGGAAAACTTCATGGGAGTGTGGAATCCACACACCAACACCGGCACCGTGCACTTTGCGGAATACGAGGAACTTCCGGCCAAGAAAATCTGGTCGTGGGGCGCGGACGCAGACGGCCTGGACTGGCGTAAAGCGCTCTCCGACGACAACAGCGCTTACCTCGAGGTGCAAGCCGGCCTGTTTCGCAATCAGGAGACCTATGGCTTTCTTGGACCGCGGCAGGTCTTGCATTTCTCGGAGTACTGGATGCCGGTACGCGAGATCGGGGGGATTTCACGGGCCAATCTCGCCGGAGTAGCGAGCCTCAGCCGGAAGAGCAACACCCTGATGGCTGGCTTCAATGCCAACCAGCTCATCTCACAGGCTTCAGTTTCGGTTCTGGACGGCAAGCAGGTGTTGTTGCATGAGAAGTTGGATTTGACGCCCGAGCGCTCCTGGATTCATGAGTTTCCCAATGTGGATGCGCAGGCGAAGTACACCATTGAGATTCAGGACGCGAAAGGCGCCGTGCTCTTGCGCCAGACCGAGGGCGAATACGATTGGACGCCCAAGTCTGAGATTCACGTCGGCCCCCAACCCTCGTATCACATTCCGGAGCCGGACCAGCGGACCTACGACGACTGGATGCGGCAGGGAGAAGAAGACGAACTGAACGGAAGAAATCTGAGCGCTCTCCAGACTTACACGGAAACGCTCTCCAGGTTTCCGGGAAGCTTCTCTGCCGGTAAAGCGGCGGGCCGTTTGTTGGCCGCCCTGCTGCGTTTCGATGAGGCCAAGGCTCTGCTGGAGCCGCTTCACCTGCGCGATACTTCGGACACGGAGATCTCCTACTACCTCGGCGTTGTGTATGACGGGCTGGGGGACATGCGGCACGCGCGCGCCGCATATGAACAGGCGGAGCGCTTGCCCCCGTTTTATTCCGCTGCTGCTCTGCGCCTGGGCGAACTGCTGGCGCGGGAAGGCGACCTGAGCGGCGCAGAGCATCATCTCTCGGAAGCCCTGCGGGCCGCACCCCGGGACCTTCGCCTCACCGAGGAACTGGTTGCCGTGAAGGACGCAGCCGGCGAGCGCGAAGAATCGCGGGCCCTCGCCCACGACGCGCTAGCCCGTTTTCCCCTCAGCTATTTTCTTCGCGAAGAGCTTGGTGATCCCGATCTCAACCATCTGGCTGATGACGCCACCCGAGTGCTGAACATTGCCTCCGAATATATGCGGCTCGGCCTCTACCAAAAAGCTTTGGATGTGCTCTCCAGGCAATATCCGGCAGCGGTCAGCGACCAGAGCGAGCCCGGGGCGCTGCCCCCGGGTCAAAATCCGCTGGTCGCCTATTTCCGCGGCCAGTGCCGGGAGAAGCTCGGGCAGTCCGGGTCCGACGATTACAGCGCCGCGTCGAAACTTTCAACGGCGTATGTTTTTCCCAGCACCGCGGAACAGCTCGCCGTGTTGCGTGGGGTCTTGCGCACGCGGCCCTCGGATGCGACTGCACACTATCTGCTGGGAACGCTTTATTTCTCCCGAGGTTTGACCGATCCTGCCCTGAACGAGTGGGCGGAAGCTCGCAAGTTTGGACCCGATCTTCCGGTCTTGAGCGCGAGCACCGGGCTGGCGCTGCTGCAAATAAAGAACGATCCTGAGCGTGCGCTCTCGGCTTTTCACGATGGGCTCCACAGCGATCCTTCCAATATCGCGATCTACATGGGCATGGACCAGGCGCTCAGCCTGCTCAACCGGCCCGCGAGCGAGCGCGTGCAGGCTCTGGAAAAATATCCCAAGCTCGATGCTGCGACGCCGGAGCTGATTTTCGAGCTGATTCTCAACCTTGCCGAAGCGGGAGATTTTGACCGCGCGGAGAGTCTGTTTCACAACCGCTTCTTCCCTCGTGAGGAAGGCGGGACCAATGTCCGCCAGGTATGGATTGAAGTGCAGTTGCAGCGCCTGTTAGCTTCTGCCCGGGCGGGAGGTTGCGGGGATGCTCTGTCGCTCGCCCAGCACCTGGGCTCGGAAGTTCCAGGCCTGCCGTTCACGCGCGACGGTCTGGAACACATTCTTCAATCGGCCCGGACCAACTATCTGCTGGGCTCGACTTACGCGAGTTGTGGAAACCCCGGGGAAGCCAGGACCAGATTCGAGGCGGCCGCTGCGGCGTCCGATCCGGATCAGATCCGCTGGGCATGGTTGGCCGCACAGAAATTGCCAGGCTTCAATCCGACCCAATGGCGGGAGCGCCTGCAATCCTCACTGGATGAGGCGGCGCATCGCAGCCAAACCAGCGCCTACCCGAGCTGGTGGATGTACACGGCGGGCTCGCTGGACAAAGAACTGGGCAAGGAGCAGGAAGCGGACCTCAGATTTCGGAAGGCTTTGTTGCTGCCGGACCGCATGCTGGCATACCACTTCACACGCCTTGCCAAGTCGGAAGCTACGCCGTAATTACTTCAATCTTCGACTTGCGCAGGGTCTCGCAGAAATCGGCGGGCGCGTGGGTGTCGGTAATCAAGCGGTGGACTCCCCCCACCGGGCCAATGCGGGAAACGCTTCTGCGGCCTAATTTGCTGAAATCGGCAACCACGTTGACCTCTTTGGAAACATGCATCATCAAAGAATTGAGCTGGGCCTCCAGTACGTCGGGGGTGGAGGGCCCGATTTCCAGGTCAAAGCCGTCCACCGCGAGAAAAAGGCGGTCGGCATGAAATTCTCTGACCATCGCTTCCGCCTGGGGTCCCACGAACGAGCCGGACAACGGGCGCAGCAGACCTCCGATCATGATCACAGAGATGTCGGTGGCGTCCATCAACTCGGAGGCGACGTTCAGCGCATGAGTGATGACGGTGACGGACTGCAGCCTGCGGGTCTTCAAGTGGCGCGCAATCTCCGCGGTGGTAGTGCCGGAATCCAGAATGATGGTTTCATTGTTTTGGATGAGCTCCGCCGATGCCTTCCCGATCTTGACCTTCTCGGCGTGGTGCAGGGCCTTCTTGAGGCGCAGAGGATAATCCTCACTGGCCTCGAGTCGTCGAACAGCGCCGCCGTGGGAACGAACCACCATCCCGTCGGACGACAGCGCGTCCAGATCGCCTCGCGCCGTAACCGCGGAAATGGAAAACGTCCCGACCAGGTCGCGGACCGTGATTTGCCCGCGCTGCTCGACCAGGTCCAGAATTCTTCGGCGCCGCTGTTCCGCCAGCAAATGAAAATCCTTGGTGCTCCGCATCAAGACGGTCCTCCGATATTGACCTGAAGGCCAATACCCCTGATTCCTGTCTAACCATTTATACACTTGCGCTGGCTGCAAATAAGAAAGAAAATAGCACGCAAACGAAAGGTATGGGCGTGCGGCTGGAGATCGAAGATCACAAAGCATTTCGGCTGATTTCCCAGTCCCCAAAGGCGGCAGGAGACGAATCGATTGATTTCGTTTTCCTTCCTTTCCTTCCTGTCGACCTGACGCCGCCAGCCACGTCGGAGCGCCCTTCAGAGGCCGCGCAAATTTGCGAAAGCGCGCAACTTGGGAAAGAGAGACTGGCGACATGAGAAGGCGTGACTTCATGGCGACACTGGCAGCGTCCGCCCTGGCTGCCCGGTGGCCGGCAAGGGCGCAGACGCAGCTTCGCCATCCCCGATTGCTGATCGCAGAGACGGACCCGTTTACCGGAATACCGCTGTTGAAAGAACGCTACGCGGCTGGACGCCGCCCCTCAGAGGATATGGAAGGCTGGGCGCTGTCGTGGCTCCTGACCGGGCAAGTCAGCTTCGCCGAACGTGCTGTGTCCGAAATGCGCGCCAAACATATTGGCAGCGGCGGAAAGCCTTCGCGATCCTGGCTCGACTACACTCGTTGGGCGCTGGCCTTCGATTGGCTGCATGGCTATCGAGGCTTCGATCGGACTTTGCAGGATCGCGTGGCCGGCGAACTGAGGGATGGCGCGGCCGTTATGCTGTCGACCGCCGATTTTGCCGACCCGGGCGCATACTCCTACCACAACTATGCTTTGCGCTATCTGGCATTGGCAGCATTTGCTTCAGCTGCGGTCGAAGATTACCCGGGATGCGAGGAGCGTTGCGCAGGCTGGCGCGACACCGTCGCAAAATGCCTGGCCAATGTCCTCGACACGACCAACGTCGTCAGCCCGGAGGGCAGCTACCACGAATCCATGGACTACATGCGGATCACGTGGGCCTCAATGACCTTGCTGGCCGAAATGCAGCGAACCACCACGGGCGTGGATCCGGCGCAGCACTTTTCCGTGTTTCGGAATATCGGGGCCACCTATCTCTACAAGCTCCTTCCCGACGGGACGCCGTCCCGCGAAGGGGACAATGAATATCCCATTCTGGATTCCCGCGACACGGCGCTGCTGGGCTATGCCATCAACCGCTTCAAGGACCCTTACAGCGCCTGGCTTCTGCGCCGCAGCGGGTTCTTTGCGAAGCAGTGGGTACTGCCGGTTCTGGAGTTTTTGTGGGACGACCCCGAGGTCACGCCGCGAGATCCAGCCCTGGCCAGCGTGGACGAACTGCCGCACCAGCGCTTCTTTCCCGGAGTAGGCCATCTGGTGATGCGGGACGGATGGAAGCCGGACTCGACCTGGATCGAGTTCGATTGCGGACCATATTTTGCCAAACACCAGCACCTCGACCAGAACCAGATCGCGATCTACTGCGGCGGATATCTCGCCATCGACAGCGGCGCGGACTACACCGACACGGAAAGCCCCCACTACCTGAACTACTATCGCCGCACTGTGGCCCACAACTCCGTGCTGGTTTACGATCCCGGGGAAAAGTTCTTCTGGTCGGACAACCTGCTGGCGGCAGCGAACGATGGCGGACAGCGTATGGATTCCTCGCGCTACTGGAACTCCATTCGCAGCCCCGAAGACTGGAACCGCACCCGTGATCTGTGGGACCTCGGTTCGATGCGGGTCGTCGATTACGTCCCCGGCCGGTATCAATACGCCATGGGCGACGCCAGCAATGCCTACTCTCACGAAAAGCTCCGGCGCTTTACGCGGGAAGTTCTGTACACACCGGGGCACAAAGTTCTATTTGTGTTTGATCATGTGATCAGCACCCGGGCGTCGTTGCGAAAAGCCTGGCTGCTGCATGGCGTAAACCAGCCAAGCGTCGATCAGGACGAGGGCAGAGCAGCGCCCGGCGCGCAGGATTTTCACAATGCCAGCCAGTTTCGCTTTGCGGAGGGATCGGGAGAGATGCTGGTTCATTCGCTGCTCCCCCGGGAACGCGTCATTACCCGGCGGGGAGGCGCGGGCAACGAATTCTACACTCCCGGCAATGACCACGGGGGAGACTGGGGCACGGGAGAGAACTGGCCACTCGAGCCAGCCGAGGGCGCTCCGCTGCCGGAAGATCCGAAACTTCGCCACATGTGGAAACTCTTTTGGGGCGAGGACTTCAACAAAATCCTCAGCTCGAACCGCAAGAATGTGGTGCCCGGCGCGTGGCGGATCGAAGTGGCTCCGGTTTCGCCGGCCGAAGAAGACTTCTTTCTCCACGTGATTGAAATCGGCAACCGGGGAACCACCGGCAACAAACGCACCGAACTTCTGGACGGAGTAAATTTTCAGGGCGCAGCCCTGGAACGGGCCCTGATGGTGTTGTTCAACTCGACCGGTTCAGCGGCCAGCACAGGTGAAGTGTCGCTGCCGGACCTGGGTTGCGAGTCGCTCATCATTACCGGCCTGCATCCGGACTCGGTCTACGAGCTCAACTTCGGAGGGCTCAATATTTCGCCGTCGCCCACAGCCGTGTTGCCTGGAGTATCGGCAGGCACGCTTCGAGTCCGAACCAACTCGAAGGGTGTAGTACGAGCGGAGCGGCAGAATTTGGGGAATCTACGTTTACGCATTGCTCGAGTGTAAGTTTGCGGCAACCTTGCAAGGCACTGAGGCACCCTTATTAGAGGACCAGCAATCCCGTCGACGTCCGGTAAGACCGGCATCTCTTCTCGCCGGCCCATCTCCAACCTGCGCTGGTGGATTGGCGGAATTCTGTTTGCCTCCACCGTCATCAACTATTTGGACCGGCAGACGCTCTCGCTGCTGGCGCCTTACCTCAAACTCGAATATCACTGGACCAACACCGACTATGCCAATCTGGTGATTGGGTTTCGTATCGCCTATTCGATCGGGCAAACGGTGTTTGGACGTCTGATGGATCGGATTGGCACGCGGCGCGGCTTGTCTCTTACCGTCGTCTTCTATTCCGCCGTTTCGATATTGACCTCGCTGGCCCGGGGCTTCGCCAGTTTTGCCGGTTTCCGTTTTCTGCTGGGGGCCGGTGAATCCGCGAACTGGCCGGCGGCAACCAAGGCGGTCTCGGAATGGTTCCCCAAACGCGAGCGCGGATTGGCCACAGCCCTGTTCGACAGCGGCTCTTCCATCGGCGGGGCAATTGCTCCATGGCTGGTTCTGGGAATTTATTTCCGCTGGGGCTGGCGCCCCGCATTCGCCATTCCCGGAGTGCTGGGTTTTCTGTGGCTGAGCCTTTGGCGTTGGCTCTACTACCCGCCCGAATCCCATCCGCGCATCAGCCAGGAAGAGTTGCGGCTCATTCTGGATGACCGCAAGGATTTCCAGGTGCAGCGCGAGAATCAGGCTCCGCTAGGTTGGCGCGAGCTGCTTACTTTGCCGCAGACCTGGGGAACCATCATCGCCAAAGCCCTCACCGATCCCGTCTGGTTCTTCGTGACCGATTGGTTCCCCATCTATCTGGTGGCCAAAGGCATCGAGCTGAAGACCGGCCTCATCGCCATCTGGATCCCCTTCCTGGCCGCAGATCTGGGAAACTTTTTTGGCGGCGGTATCTCCGGATATCTGATCAAGCGGGGATGGTCGCTGGGCGCGGCCCGAAAAGCGGTGGTCGTCTTTGGCGGACTGGGTGTGACCATGCTCATTCCCACCGTCTTTACCGCCAACCTTTATTTGATTGCGTTCCTTTTTGCTCTTGCCACCTTTTCCTATGCCGCGTTTTCAACCATCGCCAACGTGTTGCCATCCGACCTTTTCCATAGCCAATCGGTAGCTACGGTCAGCGGATTCAGCGGAACCGGAGCCGGCCTGGGTACGATTGTGGCCTTCGAACTCATTGGGCATTTTTCCGACGCCCGCCGGTCCATGGCGGGACATTCTTTCGATCCGATTGTCATCGTGGCGGGGCTGGTGCCGCTGGTGGCGATGATCCTGGTTCTGCTGCTGGTGCGTAATACCGAGGCCACCCGGCGAGGACTGGTGCGGCCGGTCTGAGTTGAGCGGGCTTAATCTATGAATCTTCTGCTCCTGTTTTCGCTCCGCATCGCGGGCTCCGCCGCCGCGCGAACATTTTTCCGTTTCGTGGGGGCAGCGATGTTGCTCGCCTTGCTGCCTTACCAGATCACAGCCCAGGGGGCGCCGCCTTCCCCGGTATTTTACAAAACGCAAAATTCGGATGAGTGGGTCAATCACACCATTCACATTCAGAAGCGGTACTCCCGTGTTCTGGTGGTGGATGCTTCCGCTCAACCGCCCCGGCAGATTCGAATTGGCCGGCTGGACCTGAATGCTCGTGGCCAGGATGAATCTGCTCCGGTTCGCAGCTACAAGGTTTACGCCGCCTACAGGACATTGCAGGAAGCGGCGGATGCTTCCCGGGGAGGCGACATCATCGCCGTGATGCCAGGCCACTATGCCGGCTTCGTGCTAGAAGACAAACCCAGTGCCGCCGACGGGCATTACATTCACTTCAAGGCGATGGGTGAGCCGGGAGACGTCGTCATCGATCAGCCCGCCCGCATTGCCGACTGGATGATTCTTCTGCGGGCGACGCACCACATTATCGTTCAGGGTTTCAACATCGCGGGCAGTAACGGCGCCGACGCCGAACCGCACGGTCCCAGGGCCGGCATCATGCTGGACGGCGATTTCAGCCAGACCAGCAAGCAGACTCATCACATCGTTCTGATCGACAATTTCTCGCACCATCATCGCAAGTGGGGATTTCACTCGCGTGATACCCATACCGTGCTGATCCAGAACAATCTGTTCGCTTTTTCAAAGCAGGAGCACTCGGGCTATGCCAGCGACGGATCGGACAACTATGTGATCCGGCGAAACATATTCTTTGGCAGCAATGCCAGCGGCCTGCAATGCAACCTGGACAGCGTCAGCTCTTTGCACGATCTGGTCAAAAATCCCCGTCTCAAGGGCTATCCCAGGGAGCAGCCCACGCGAGAGTGGGCCGTGGGGTTGCTGAAGCTGGCCACTGAGACCTTCGGGGCGAACAACTTCCCCGACGGCAAGGGCGTCAACTTCATCATCGAAGATAATGTCATCAATCAGAATGGCCGGGCGGGCGGCGGATCGCTCAACCTGGCGGGCCTGCAGGATTCGCTCATCCAGAATAATCTGATTTACGGCAACTTCAATCACGGCATCGCCCAGTGGGACGATGCCAACCCTTACGACGCGGCTTATGTTGATCCCGGTCCTACCGCCCCCGATCAAGTGAAGGGACCGGAGGACCTGCCCCTCTGGGGATGTCAGAGGAACTTGATCCGGAACAATACGGTACTCATGAACAATCCCGACCGCGCTGCCATGCAATGCCGCAACGGAAGCTGGGGCACAAAGATGCGAAACAATATTTTCATCAACGATCAACCCTTTTCCATCGAGGTGTTCAACACCAGCATTTACCGCCTGGATTCGAGTTTTGATGTGATCAATAGTTTGAGTTACACCGGCATGCCGGACGCGCTCAAGCGTCTGGCGAAGCAATTGCCGGAGGGTCCGCAGACCGTCTCGGGAGTCACGCGGCAAAAAGCGGCGCCGGAGTTCGTCGGTTACAGCATGGAGCCCTGGGTCATGGTTGAAGGTAAGTGGTGGCGTCTGAATCCGAATCGCCCGGATTTCCGTCCCAGAACTGATTCCAGGCTGTTTGCGGGCTGGGGCGATTCGGCCGAACTCCCCAGAAAGGATCTTACCGGCCAGGAGCGGAAAGGCGCTGCCATGGGCGCGCTGGCTCCGGCGGTACGCTGAATTATGATCAAGTCCACGTTTCTCGCCTTCACCTTTGGGGTCGCGCTCACCTTGAACGCAACGGCTGAATCGGCGCCGCCGCCGGAAGCTTTCGTGGTGTTGCCGGCGCCGCTGTCTGGCCCGCAGATCACACCCTACCTGAAATACCAATCCGAGCTGGCATGGGGCCAGGATGAAATGCGGCAAAAGGCCTGGAGCTCAATCCGCAGCGAACAGGACCTGTTCCGTGTGCAGGGGGAATTGCGGCAAAATCTTTTGACCATGCTGGGCGGTTTGCCGGCAACAAAAACTCCGCTCCGCCCACGCATTACCGGCCGCATTCAGATGGATGGCTTTCACATCGAGAAGCTGGTGTTTGAGAGTCTTCCAGGAATCTATGTAACCGCCCTGGTATACGTGCCCGAGGACAAGAAACCAACGCATCCCGCGGTCCTGGTGCCGCCCGGCCACGCAGCCGACGGGAAGGTGCACTATCAGGCGCTTTGCCAGAGACTGGTGCAGCATGGCTACGTGGTCATTTGCTGGGACCCGGTGGGCCAGGGGGAACGAAGCCAGTTCTGGGATGCCAAAGCCGGCAAGAGTCGCTACAACCTGATCTGCGCCGAACACGCCGTGCTCGGCAATCTCGCCTACCTGGCGGGCACAAATCTTGCCCGTTGGGAAATTTGGGACGGCATACGCGCGCTCGACTACCTGCTTACCCGCCCGGAAGTCGATCCCAACCGCATCAACATCACCGGCACCAGTGGAGGAGGTTTCCAAACCGCGCACATTGCCGCGCTGGATCCGCGAATCAAGGTGGCAGCCCCTTCCTGCTACATTACCGCGCTGCCCATGCGAGTCTACAACCGCATCTTCAAGGACCCCGATAGCGATCCCGAGCAAGACTTGTTTGGCATGATTTCGAAAGGCGTGGACAACCCCGGGCTGCTTTTGATGATGTACCCTCGCCCGGTTTTCGTCGCCTCGGCGGTGCTTGATTTTTTCCCCATCGAGGGCGCGCACAAGACCTTCCGGGAAGTGGAAGAGCTTTACCGCCGTTTTGGTCAAGCCGATCGCATCGCCATGGCGGAGGGTTATCACGGCCACGAGTTCTCGGTGCAGAACCAGGAGGCAGCGCTCGAATTTCTGGATCACTTCAATCAATTGCCGGCCCGACAGACGCCGGTGCAGGTGCGGGAACTCGACGCGGAGACGCTGCAATGCACCCGTACCGGCCAGGTCATGCTGGATTTTGAAGACGCCAGGCCGCTGATGGATCTGATTCGAGACTATTTCCACGAACACAAAAAGCAACCGGCTACTTCAGTCTCCCGCCTCTATTACGGAAATGGCTATGCCGACATTCGCAACTGGAGCCTGAAGCAATACGACGGTGTGGCCCCTGCGGAGAATCAAATATTGTGGGAATCCGCTGGAGCTTCACAATTCGGTGACGTTTCTATCGATCGCTACCGCCTGCACCACAGCCATTATCTGGTGATGCCCCTGTTGTACATCCACAAAACCAGCCGCTCGAAACGGCAGGTGTTGCTGTGGTTCGGCAAGAATGGCAAGGCGACGGCCAACGATTGGCCTGACCTGACGAAGCTTTTGGATGCGGGCTTTGACATAGTCACGTTTGATTTCCGCGGACTGGGCGAGACCCGCATGCGGTACAAAGCAATTTCGGAAGACGATCCCACATTGGCACAGCTCGATTTTGATCGTGCCTACGTAAATCCGATATCCGGCGTGCTGGCCGACTACGTGTACAACTCGGTTCTGACCGGCCGGCCGTATTTCCTGCAAATGATCGAAGATGCGGAAATCGCTGCCCGCTTTTCCCGCATGGAGCTGCACGCCTCGGACCTGGTCGTCGCCAGCGACAGCGAAAGTTACACATTGGCGGATGCGATCGCCGGAACGCTCCCCGGCGTCAGACTTCTTCCCCAACCCGGAGGTGAAATCATGAAGTGGTCTGACCTGGTGGAGCATCGGCAGGAACTCTGGCCCATTCAATATCTGCTGCCGGGCGGAGCGTTCATTCCCCAGGATGACCCGCACCAGGATGGCCCGCCTGTGCCTCAAGACCGGTAGTGGCCAATCCTCAGGATTTTGGCAGCCTGCCAGGCAAAAACTTGCCATTTCTTTCTATCCGCTTTTTATGCACTTTCTTTTGCTTTCTAGTTATGTTCTAATACTTTCTCTTTTCACACTCTCCGAACAGGATAAAAGTGCCCTATGGGAAAACTCTCCGCCTTTTGCCTGATGTGCTTCCTGACCGTTGCTTCGGCTTTTGCTCAAGTCGACACCGGAACCATTGCCGGCAGTGTTCGCGACAGCCAGGGCGCGCAGGTTGCGGCCGCCACGGTCACCTTCGTCGATATCGCAACCAATGTGACCGTGAAGACACAGACCGACGGCTCCGGAGAATACGTCTCACCACCGCTGCGCCCCGGAGACTATAAAGTTATCGCAGAAGCTCAGGGCTTCAAGACCGAGACTCGTACTACGGTCACGCTCAAAGTACAGGACCGTCTGCGAGTCGACTTCGAGATGGCCGTAGGCTCGGTCTCAGAAAACGTCGAGGTGAATGCCGAGACTCCGGCCATTCAGACCGAGACATCATCTCTTGGACAGGTCATTACCGCCACCCAGATCGCCGAACTGCCACTCAATGGGCGTGACTATATTCAGCTCGCCACATTGAGTACCGGCGTGGTTCGCACCAGCTCAGGCACCAATGGCAACTCCGGCGGCAGCAGTACGGGGGGACAAAATAGTTTCGTTGCCAATGGCACGCGGGGAACGTTAAACAACTTTCTTCTCGATGGAATTGACAATAATTCCAACGACAACGGCGGCGTCGTGCTGCGGACTAATGTGGATGCGATTCAGGAATTCAAACTGCAAACCAACAGCTATTCCGCGGAGTTTGGGCGCAGCGGCGGAGCCGTGATGAATGCCATCATCAAGTCCGGGACCAACCGTTATCACGGAGGCGTGTTTGAATTCTTCAGAAATTCGGCGCTGGATGCGCGCGACTATTTTGAAGACCCAACCGCGCCAAAGGCCTCTTTCAAGCAAAATCAGTTTGGTGGGACCCTGGGCGGCGCAATCATTAAGAACAAGCTTTTCTGGTTTGGCGACTATCAGGGAACGCGCATTCGCAACCCGTTGACCTGGGTATCCAAGGTTCCCCTGCTCGCCGAGCGCACGGGAGACTTCTCCGACCCCTCTGAGCCAATTATTTACGATCCTACGACCGGCTTGCCCTTTCCGGGAAATATGATTCCGGCAGGTCGCATCGATCCGATCAGCCAGGCCTACATGAACCTGTATCCGAATCCCAACCAGCCGGGAGGAGGAAACAACTTCATCATTTCTCCGATTGAGAACGATGGGATCGACCAGGGAGACGGCCGTGTGGATTACACGCCTTCGCAGGCGGACCAATTTTTCGTCCGCTATTCGCAGGCGGGAAGAAAAGATGTCCGTCCGGCGCCTCTGCCCGGGCTGGCTAACGGCGGCGATTCCAGCACCGGCGTCGGCTTCGAAGATACCGAAGGCGCATCCGTGGGATACACCCGCACCTTCACTCCCCGGACCATCAATGAAATCCGCGTGGGATTCAATCACGTGCACGTCCGGCGGGGCTTGCCAGTGGACGGTACGGTCCTTCCGGCGGATGACCTGCGGGTTCCCGGTGTGCCCGACGATCCTCGCGTCAACGGTTTAACCTTATTCGCTCCGAACGGCGGCTACCGTCGCGTGGGAGATCCCAGATACGCTCCTACTCTTCTGGCCAGCCAAGAACGGCAGATCACCGATGTGCTCTCCCTGGTGCGAGGCTCGCACACCATCAAGCTGGGAGGCGAGCTTCGCTGGAGCCAGTTCAACATCTCGCAAGAGGCCGCACCCCGGGGACAATTCTCATTCACGGGGCAGTTTACGCGGGGCGCGATCGCCGGCAGCGGCAGTCCGCTGGCGGATATGTTGCTGGGACTTCCGATCACCGCGCGAATCTCTACCGTGATTGGCCTTTACAATCGGCAGCACGTACCATCGTTGTTTGTTCAGGACGATTGGAAAGTAACTCCCCGCTTGACCCTCAATCTCGGTATTCGTTACGACTACTTCTCTCCCACTGTCGAGGCCAACAATCGCCAAAGCAATTTTGATTATGCGACCGGAACTCTGATCACGGCTGGAACCGGCGGTGCTTCCGATAGCCTCGTGACCGGTGACAAAGCCAACTTTGCTCCGCGGCTTGGATTTGCCTGGACTCCGACCGCAAGCGGAAACACAGTCATTCGCGGCGCCTACGGCATCTTCTTCAGTGGCCAGGAAATCCGCACCGCTGCCCCTTTGCAGCTGGCATACAATCTGCCGTTTTTCTATGAACCGGCTTTCACCAGCGATGGCGTAACCCCCGTCATCGAGGTCTCGCAGGGCTTTCCGCCGCTCAATCCGAGTCAGGCGATTGATCCCGGCGTGACCAGTGTGGACTCGCGCCTGCATACCCCCTACTACCAGAGCTGGAACTTTGCGGTGCAACGCTCGTTGCCGGCAGCGATCAGCCTTGAACTCGCTTACGCCGGCTCAAGGGGCACTCACCTGCAAGGCGTGACCGACCCAAATCAGGATCCGGTGCCGGGTCCCGGGGATGTCCAGGCCCGCCGGCCATACCCGCAGTACGGTTCATTCACGGCGATTCGGAACCTCGCGACTTCAAACTACAACTCACTCCAGTTGAAAGTCGAGAAACGCGCGACTCATGGCCTTTATTTCCTGAGCGCTTTCACCTACAGCAAAGCCATTAACGACTTGCCGGAAATCTGCTGCGCCGCGCCGTTCGCCCAGGACAGTTACAACCTGGCGGCGGAACGGGGCAGGGCCGATTTCGATCAAAAACTCCGTTGGGTGCTGAGCTTCGATTACGAACTGCCCTTTGGAGGGAGCAACTATCATTCCGGCAATCGGGTCATCGATGGGGCAATCGCAGGATGGCACCTGGGAGGAATCTACACCTTGGCCAGTGGATTTCCTTTCTCGCCATACCTTGGTTTTGATCCTTCGAATACGGGCACGCAAGGCATAGTGCGGCCAAACCAACTCAAAGACGGCAATCTGCCCTCAGGTCAGCGGACTCCCGACCACTGGTTCGATGTCGACGCTTTCGCCGCGCCCACCGGGTTCGCCTTCGGCAATGCGCCACGAAATGGCTTGACCGGTCCCGGACAGAATGTTCTTGATTGGTCGCTCCGCAAGGTATTTGCCTTGACTGAATCCCAGCGCATGGAATTTCGAGCGGAATTCTTCAACGCTTTCAACCACCCTAATTTTGCTCAGCCGGATAACTTCGTCGATGACGGCCCGGGCAGCGCTGGCGTAATCACTTCAGTTGCCATCCCGATGCGCCAAATTCAGTTCGGCTTGAAGTATAACTTCTAGATTTTATGTTTCGAGAGTGGCAAGGGAGTGGGGGCGGCCAGACAAGACAATAATAATCGGTGAAATAGTCAGCAGTAAATTACGGCGCCTTCACCGTGAGTGATCCCATGGCGTACCAACCGTCGGCTTGCTTTCCTTCGTTGCCAAAAACAATCGCTGGTTTGCCGGTCCTCGGGTCCAGCATCGCCAGGCGCACATCGTAAACGCCGTTCGCCATTGCTTCCGGAATGTACATGGTGCCGTCATACACGGCATCGCCGGGGAGCCATTTGCGAATATCAACGGGTATGCGAATGACCGAAGAGCTCGTGGGCGATCGCAGCTCCATAGCGAGATCGTATGGGACGTAGATGGGCGCGACTCCTGCGTTCAGCCACCACATGTGCACCGGCATCATGGTTCCGGGCTGTACCACTTTCGAATACTCCAGGCGGCGCAGAATAAAGCGGTATCCCATCTTTCTCTGAAAATCGTCGAATTTGGCTTTCCATTCCGCTGGAATCGGAGAGGACTTGAGATTCGCGGTGCTCACATGCCAGCGCAGGCCCTGCGCAATAATGTAGTCCAGGTCGTAGCCGCGCTCCTTCCATGCAGAAACCGTACTGCAGACCTCCAGTGAAACCGGACTCCGCTGCCAGACATTCTCAATTCCCGTCCGCACCACCTGCTGGGGATAGATCTCCAGCATTTCCGCCGGAAAATACGGATCGCCCGAACTCTGCCGCATGTCTCCCCAACAATCCAGCCGCCACCCAGCGCCCTGCTGCGTGCCGTAGGCAAGCGCCTGGGGCTCATCGAAATTCGTCAGCAAGGGCGTGCGCTTGAACGCCTCCAGCCAAATATCGATCAGTGCCTTCTGATAGGAAAACGCGGGCATGTAAGGGCTCCAGCCTTCTCCCCAATAGCCCACCGACGAAATATCCACGCTGTCTAAATCCGGATTTCCGTCGTATCTCTTCCCCGCTTCC
Source organism: Terriglobales bacterium (assembly GCA_050746005.1). Lineage (GTDB taxonomy): Bacteria > Acidobacteriota > Terriglobia > Terriglobales > Acidobacteriaceae > JAIQFF01. Next base: position 6,460 of record JBOGLC010000165.1, on the reverse strand, counting down.
GCAACCAACTCTCCCCAGTACTTGAGGAAAAGAGGATCCGAAAAATCCGGCTGCCAGATCTTTCCATCCTTATCAGAATCCTGGTTTGCCCGTCTTGCTCCCGACTTGCGATACCATTCCGGCAATGAATCCTTGTTCGAATACGGCATCAACCGGATGGCCAAGGTTTGGCCGTGAGCCCGGGCTTCCTTAATGGCGAGATCGACAATTCCCCAGTTGAATTTTCCCGCTTCTGGTTCGAGCACATTCCAATACCATCGGCAATAGGACACGGAAGCTTCCGGGAAATCCGGCTTCGTAGCCGCCTGGGGCAGGATGTTTACCGGCCCTGCTTCCGACCATTCCAGCGGAGAGTTTGGTTCCTGGCCGTTGAATCGCTGAAAGGTCGTGATCCCCATGCCGGGATTCACCAGCACATCTTGAATTGCTTTGGGACGCACCACCACAACATTTTGCTGGGCAGCCGCCCGATACGCCGTCGCAAATATCAACAGGGCCCAAACTCCGAAGCTAGCCCAGGCGAGATGTGATCTCGTCCTGCCAACACCGCCAAACCAAATGTGGGATCGGAACATGTTTCGGAGCATGGATCGGAGCATGGATCTGAACATGGATTGGCCCCTAGTTTATCGTATTCAGCTGTAAGAAGATTCGAGCCCGTGGAGTCTCGATTGGGCCAACGGCAAGAATGGGACGATGGCTAGCCCGCAGATCCGCCAACTCCAGGATGCCGCAGGCCAATCCACTCAAGCCGGCTCTGATATGAGCGGGAACGTTCAGATCTCCCAACCCTGTCATCCCGACCGGAGCAGATCATCGCGAAGCGATGATCTGCGCAGTGGAGGGACCTTGTGTTTAATGTTTGTGCGGAAACAAAGCCGGGCCTGAATGGGCCACCGCCGACACCGGCGCAAGCCGCAGCACCCGGTCCAAATTTAGACTCAGCCACCCAAGAAACCCCGTACCGGCATAGTAGGATTCCACTCGTTCCAGGCCACCGATGAACCGTCGCTTACCAGGCCAGCTGCACCAGCTGAATCAGATTCCCGCAAGTGTCATCCAGCACCGCAATAATCGACCCGGTGACCTTGGTGACTGGCATTGTGAATTTCACTCCCTGAGCCGCCAGGCGCTCGTGTTCGGCCTGAATGTCGTTCACCAGGAACTGTGCCGCTCGCATCTGCTGGCCGTACAAAGCCTCTTGGTAGGCCTTCCCCGCCGGATTGGCATTGGACTCCAGCACCAGCTCCACCCCGTCCGGGTCCTCCGGTGAAGCCACAGTTAACCAGCGATATGGGCCCTGTGAGAAATCGCCCTTCTTCTTGAAGCCCAGGACGCCGGTGTAGAACCGCAGTGCTTTTTCCTGATCGTTCACATACACGGTGGTCCATTTGATCTTCATTGCATTTCCCTCCATTACATCGTAAGTGTTTTTAGCGAATACCCAATCACTCCGCCCTTCATCGTGGACCCTCTTTTTCAGGCTATTGAAGCAATCATCTTTGCCTTCAGGGCCGGCTCCTTTTTGATGCCGGCGTTATTGCAGCCGCGCGACAACCCGTTCCATGTTGCCGATGAATTTCTGCCAGCCATAGTTGGCGCCCTTGTAGGCGGCCTGTTGATCGGGACGGAAGCCAGACTGCTCCATGCGCACCAGCGTTCCCCCGCTTGTCGCGACCAGCGTCCAAACGACCGTGCTTCCCAGCCCCAGAGTTCCCCAGCTATAGGAAAGCTTTTTGTTAGGTTCGATAACCATGACCTCACAATCGATGAACCCGTTCCACTTGGGCACGGGGGTAGCGCGAAAAGTGAACTTATGGCCAACCACCGGTTGGAAGTCGTTGTCCATCAGCCACTCTTTAATTAGCGCGCCTTCGGTGAGAGCGCGCCAGACTTTTTCCGGCGGGTAAGGTATTTCTCTCTCGATCACAAGGGAGCGCGTAGTAGTCATGGATCCATCCTTTTGAGCAGGTCTTCGAGGCGGTCGAAGCGGTCGTGCCAGAAGCGGCTGTAGTAACTCATCCAGTCCACCAGCGGTTCAAGAGCTCGGGGCCGGGCGCTGTAGTGGGTCTGGCGTCCTCTGTGCCGGCCGCGCACCAGGCCGGCATGTTTGAGAACTCCCAGGTGCTTGGATACCGCCGGCTGCGAGACCCCTGATCGGTCAGTCAGCATGCGCACAGTCTGTTCACCGTCGCGACTCAGGCGCTCGAAAATCGCCCGGCGGGTGGGATCGGCCAGAGACTTAAAGATGGCGTCAGGCGTGGTGTGCATGGGAGATAACCTATAGCTCACCGGTTATGAATAAAAGATAGCTGTTCGGTTATGGATTGTCAAGCCCACCAACCCGGAAGAATGGCGCCAACTTTTTCGCAAACCGCGCGCTACCGGCGCCCGCGGAAGACTGCCGAGTGCCGACTCCGGCTGCTCCATTCGCTTCGCCAAGCGGCGCGGTTGTCAGAAAACGGTCCGACTCTTAGACTGTGTCATCAGTCAAATTCTTCTGGCGGAGGCGTCCATGACCCGGTGCATCGTTCTGGTGCTGTTTCTGCTGCAAAGTGTTTTGCAGCTCTCGGCGGCGCAGAGCACCCAGATTGTCGATGCCACGGAACCCGGGTCGGTTGAGGCCATCGCTGCGGCAACCGGCGACAAGCGCTTTCTCTCGCCCTGGGTGTCCTACCTGCCCCAGTCGGCGACTGTTCCTTCACCGTTACGCTTTCTGGGTCGCATCGCGGGCGCGCCGGGCGAACTCGTAAACTCCGAAAAGGCCTATGCCTACTGTCGCGCGCTTGCCGCTGCTTCTCCTCGGGTGAAAGTTTTCACCATCGGCCGCAGTGAAGAAGGACGTGACATCGTGTTGCTTGCCATTGCAGATGAGAATGGCATTCGGGACCTCGACCGTCTGAAGGCTGCAACCGCCGACCTCGCGGATCCGCGTCGCACCGACCCGGCGGCCGCCGAACGCCTTATCCAGAGTGCCCGCCCGATCTACTATTTCAACGCCGCTTTGCACTCGGATGAAACCGGGTCCACGGAAGCCATGCTGGAGATGGCCTATCGCCTGGCGGTTTCCGAGCAGCCCATGATCCAGCGCATCCGCCAGCAGCTCGTCGTATTGATCAATCCCGTTTCCAATCCCGACGGACGCGACAAGATGGTGGAATGGTTCTACCGCTACCTCAAAGGCAAAACCGACCGCGCTACTCTGCCCCGGCAGTCGCCTCCCTACTGGTCCAAATACACTTTCGTGGACATCAACCGCGACACTCACCAGCAGACGCACGAGACCACCAAAGCCGTACATCGCATGTTTCACGAATGGCACCCCACCGTGGTGCACGACTTACACGAAGGCGAGCCCTTCCTGATGACCTGGAACGGCACCGGACCCTACAACCCGAATATCGATCCCATCACCTATGCCGAGTTTCTGGAATTAAGCTTTCACGAGGTTCAGACCTTGACCGCAATGGGTATGCCTGGCGTCTCCACCTGGAACTTTGGAGAAGCCTTCGCCCACCTCTACCTTGATTCGGTCGCTATGAATCACAACAGCATCGGCCGGGGATACGAGACCTGGGGTAATGGCACGGCCGAGACGCTGCATCGAACCGTTCCCCCGTCCGAGGCCAGCATGCAGTGGTACCGGCCTTTGCCCCCTCCGGAAGGAGATGTCATCTGGTCGGCCCGCGATAACCTCAACTACCAGGAAACTGCCTCCCTCGCCGTCCTCGACTACAGCGCGGAAAATGCCAAAGCCATGCTCCGCAACTTCTACCGCAAGGGCTGGGACTCCTGGCAAAAAGGCCTGAATGAGCCACCCTATGCGTTTCTGATTCCGCAGGATCAGGGCGATCCCACTCGGGTGGCGCAGATGGTGGGCCGCCTGCTTGGTCAGCATATCGAGGCAGGACGCGCGCAGGCGGAACTGAAACTGAAAGACGGCGACTATCCCGCCGGCACTTACGTGGTGCTTCTCAACCAGCCCTACCGCAATTACGCCGTAGACCTGCTTACTCCACAGCATTACCCCAAGGACGGCGGCGAACCTTACGATGATGTCTCCTGGGAGTTGCCGGCGCATTATCATCTTCGGGCTATTCCCACAGCGGATGCGACGGTGCGCTCCGCCGCCCTCACTCCTCTGACCGCGGAGCCGCATCCGGCCGGGGTCGTGAACGGCCCCGGTCCGGTCTTCCTGATGAAGGACACTGGTCAGGAGGAACTGCTTGCCGCTCGCTACCAGTTGGCTGGTTTCAGTCTCGAAATCGCCGAGCACTCATTCAGCGTGGGCGGGATCGACTTCCCTGCCGGGTCCTGGATCATGCCGGCGCAGGAAGGACTGGCCGCGGCCCTTCGCCGCACTGCCACCGATCTGGGGCTCGACTTTACCAGTGCCGCCGCCGTGCCCGATGTGCCGCGCCACGCCGCCACAGCTGCTCGCATCGGCGTATGGGTCCCGTGGGCCGACACTGATTCCATCGGCTGGCTGCGCTATTCGCTCGATCAGCGCAAAGTTCCTTACACCTATATTCGCGACGAAGATATCCGTGCCGGAGCCCTGCGCGATCGCGTCGACGTCCTGCTCTACGGCCACGTGGATCTCGAACTGGCCGAACAGATTCAGGGACTGCCAAAAATCTGGGGGCCCATGCCGTTCAAGAAAACCCCGCAGACGCCAAGCTTCGGCACGCCCGCGGAGTCGGACGACATCACCGGCGGCATCGGATGGGAAGGCCTGGCGCAGCTTCAACACTTCGTCGAAGATGGCGGTTTGCTCGTGACTCTGGGCAGCGCATCCATGCTTCCCCTCGAAGCCGGCATGGTACGCGGCGTCCGCCGCTCTTCCGGCGGTGTGCCGCGGAGTACCCAGGGCGGAGGTGCCGATTCTGCCGCCGCGGCGCAACAGGCGGCCACGCGGACCCCGGGCGCGCATGTGCGCGTGACTTTCGACCAGCCCGATCACCCCCTGGCTTACGGCTATCCGGTGCGCACGCATGTGTTCCGGCAAAACTTTCCGCTCTACGATATTCCGCGGCACTGGCTGCGCATGGCCTTCTGCACCACCTGCCTCGACGGTCCCGAAGACCGCAGTCACATGATTATGGAATGGGGAGATCGCGGCGGAGAGCCATTCGTAGTCAGCGGGCAAGCCTGGGGCGAAAATCGCCTGATCGGACGTCCCGCCATCCTCGATATGCCGGCGGGTCGCGGTCACGTGATCACATTCAATTTCAATCCTCTGCACCGCGACCTCAACCGGGGCGACCAACGCCTGGTCTGGAATGCGATTCTGAACTGGCAGGCGATCCTGGCCGCCAAGCCCGATCAGCCCGTGTCGTCAGGCCAAAAGGCTCCGTGAACTCCCACCCATCGATCCTTCCCGGATCTGATCCGTGTTTGGTGGCGCCGTCCCCGATGGCTCGGGCGCAGTCACGCCCGGCAGGTGCGCTTGCCCATGAACTCCCGGTTGGCGTTCGTCCGTCCGATATCTTCGCCGCAAGGCGCCTGCTTTCCAATCCGGGCAGTGAATCAAGTCGTCACTCCCGGAATATGCGCCCTCAGGCCTACAATGTGTTGGGTAGAAACTAACGGAGGATTCTGCCATGCCAAAGCGAAAGACGAACCCCGCGTTCCTGAAGATGGCTCAAATGCCCCTGAAGCCCTCACCCCAGTTGGCCGAAATATTGGGATCACCCGCGCCCATCTCCCGGCCGCAAGTCGCGAAGAAAGTGTGGGCCTACATCAAGAAACACAAACTGCAGGATCCGAAGAAACGGCGCGAGATCATAGCCGATGAAAAGTTGAAGCCGGTCTTCGGGAAAGCCAGACTGGATATGTTTCAGATGACCAAAGCCATCAGCAAACACTTGCGGAAAATTAACTGACGCCGCCTCTTGCCGTCGGCCTGAGCTCTTGATTTCCAGTCTTTTCAAATCCGTCCTCCTGGACGGATTTGATTTCTTAAGTCGAGCTGCGACCGGTTTCCAACCCAGGCCTCGGTCGAGCGGCCCAAAAGACGTCCGTGCTCAAACTTAACCGCAAGAATCCCGCCCTGCCGGTTCACGAATCCACCGGACTAATGTCCGCCTGCAGTGTTGTTCGGCGGCCGCCCGAAGTGTTCCGCCGAGCCTGGCACGAACCGCGTTAAGCATGCCATGAACCAAAGGATCGCAGCCAGGAGTCCGCCTTAGCTCGATTCCAGGGAAACTCTGTTTTTTAAGTTTTCTTGGGTTGGCGAAACTCGAATTTGGTTGCGGGGGGTGGATTTGAACCACCGACCTTTGGGTTATGAGTTTTGAACGGAACGGAATTTCAACGAGTTAGCGGGCGTGGTTGCCAAGTTCAAAGAGTGGAAAATAGCAAGGAAGAGCGTTGAAGAGTTCGATTCCCTAAACCGGTTAGTCAACACAGCAGAGCCTCATGATCGCTTCTTCTCCCGTGCGGGAGATCGCATCAAGGG
>JBOGLC010000164.1:0-19346 GCA_050746005.1 Terriglobales bacterium | reverse complement strand
CAAGCGAATCAACCGGCTCGGTCTGGATGACAGGGTTTTGTTTGGATTCAAACTGCGAACCTTGAACTGAACTGTCATCCCGAGCGGAGCATAAGCGATTCGCTTGCGAATCGCGATGCGGAGTCGAGGGACCTGCTGCTAGGCAGCGCCACAGCGGTTGAGAATCGGCAACAAATCCAGTGTCTGCCGCCACCAGCTTGAGGGCTCGGTTACCGACGCGGGTGCGGGGGTGAATCGGCGGCCAGGAACAGCAGGTCCCTCCACTCCCCGGTTGATTCGCAAGCGAATCAGCCGGCTCGGTCGGGATGACAGGGGTCTGTTTGGATTGAAGCTGAAGATTGAACCTTAATCTGGCGACCGCGCTTCACGCAGCCATCATCACCCGGGTCCGTAGATGGAAGTGTCGCGGGATTATGGATTCCGAGCCGCGCTGTATTCTTTTATGGCGCTGGTTGCCAGCTGCTGGGCGGGAACGCAAAATCCATAAAAACTGTCTACGGCCTCGGAAACCGTTTCAAATACTTCAAACAGACGATCGACCCGCGTCAGCTCCAGAATCACGGCTGAGGCTGGAGGGATGGCAGCCAGTTTCAGATCCCCATTCCGCCTCATGGCCTGCTCCATGCAGTGCAGCAACATATCCACGCCGGCGCTGTCGATCTCGGTTACATGGGAAAAATCGAACACGATACAGGGCCGGTCCCCAGTGATCAGGGGAGTGACTTCGCGCAGAAATTCCCGGATCTTGCCCACTTTCATTTGCAGAGGCATTTGCTTGACGACTACGCGCCTTTGAGGTGTCATATTCAGTTTGCCTCCGACTTTGCATTCATGGGCGCATGTGTTTGCCCCATGAAACTGAGATGTTCATGCGATGGGTGTTGATGTTTCAAGCGGTCCGAACCCCGCTTCAAATGGCTTAAAAAAACCTTTTTTGTTGCCTCGCGATACAGCCTGTCGGCAAACTCCGTTTGGTCCTCCACGCTGTCCAGATCGCTAAAGGCTTCGATAAAAATCTCTCGGGTCAGATTCTCTGCCGCGGTCCTATCTTCCAGAGTCCGCAAGGTAAAGGAGTGGATACGCCCGGCGTGCGCCTCAAAAAGCGCGCGGAACGCCTGCTTTTCGCCTTCTTTCGCGCGGTCCAGAAGGCCCGGGACCTTCCCCGCAATCGATCCCAACGAAAGCGCGGCAGGATTCGCAGCAGCCATGGCAACCAAAGTCGTTCCCTCCGTTTCAACTGGCCCAACTCTCCAGCCTTGCCAGCTTAGGATGAGTGCACGGCTGGGTCTATCGGGTCCTCTCTGTACTCGCGCGTAGGGGTTGCTGTACGGTAAAAAGCATCGAGCCGGGCGACTTGCAGCCGCTCGGCTCGAAGAATAAAGATCCGAACATCCCGCCCCGCATTACCGGCTTACGTCAATCTGGTTCAGGACCTGCCGGACATTGGGAGTCGCCTGCGCAAGCTGTTCGGCCCGGCTCCGTTCCGAGGGCGTCTTCACTCGACCCTTGAGAGTGAGAACGCCATTCTTGGCATCGAAGTTTATGTGCTGCTTGTCCAGCCCCTGGGCTGTCAACGATGCCTTGTAGTTTTTCTCAATCGCAGTATCCCGATCGGAAGCAATGTCCTTGGCTTCGGATTCCGCTCCCACCGGCTGGACACTGATCTCGTTGGCAATGATCCGTTCTCCGGCCGCCGCTTTGGCGACTTCCCCGGCCTCACGCCTGGCGTTGTCCGAGTGAACTTTGCCGCTCAGCGTAATCGTGTTCTTCGCCCGATCCTCATCGACGGTCACGTCCTGGAGCTCCGCCTGCTGAAGAGCCTGCTTGACGCTGTCCTTGTAAGTGTTGTCATCCGCCGAAGCCGTCGGCGAGGTATGGTTCGTGCAAGCCAAACCGATCAACAAAACTGGAACCAGCGCAACTGCTTTCAGAATGTGTGACTTCATTTGTCGCTCCTTAGTAAGAAATAAATTCTTAACCGGGGCCCTTTATCGATCTCGCGCTTCGATGCTGGCGTAGATTACTCCCGCGACCGGCAACGAACGATCAGATACAGGCTGTAGCCGAGGGGAAAATAAACAGTAGCGCCGCAATCCACGGGCGCGTCTTTCTACATGATCTTATGGCGTGAAATTACCGACTCGACTGGATTGTGCCCATCATGCATCGCCGATACTCTACGTCTATGCTTCTGGTTTCCCCTTAATTAGTCCCTCACGCCAGGCAGGCGCCCAACTTCCTCAAGGAACCAGGCGCTTGCCTCTCGCCTTCTGCGGGAAATCGTCTGCCTCCCCGGAATAGCAAGGCAGCGCATCTACCAATCAGGCCATCTCAGAGGAGTTCGTTTTCATCACTAGGAGGAAACATGAGAGTTGCTAAGTTGTTGCTGCCGTGCGTGCTGCTTGCGAGTTTCGGAACCACGGCTGCGTTTGCCAAGTCCAAGGCAGAAGTGCGGGATATCACGGGCTGTCTTTCAAAGGGTGACAGCGCCAACGAGTATCTGCTTACGGGAACGGATGGAAGCACCTGGGAAGTGAAGAGCAATAGCAGCGTGGCATTGGCCGACCATGTGGGTCACACCGTGACCGCGACTGGAGTGGTTTCAAATGCTTCGATGCACAACATGAAGGAAGACGCCAAAGACGCCGCCAAGGACAGCGGCATGAAGAAGAGCAATGAGGAGCACGGCCATCTCAAGGTTACCAGTGTAAAGATGGTCAGCGATTCATGCGAGAAGTAGATCGGCTGTGAGTCGTGTCTTGGGATGCCCCGTAGCCGCCCGGCTGCGGGGCTTTTTTAAAATAGCCCCTTATGCTGTACGGGCTCCCATGACAAAGTGCAAGATCAAAGAAATGACTGCCAGCACCAACAACAGGTGAATCAGGCCACCGGCGACGTGAAATACGGCAAATCCAGCGACCCAGGCTATCAGCAGGATCACAAATAATATTGTCCAGATACTCATAATTCCTCCAGGCGTGGCGCTAATTGGCCAGCGACCTACATCAGATGGCCTCGAGGGATGAGCTGTTGCTTAAGGATAATGCGCGTGAAGGTTCAGAAGGATGTTTGAAGTAAGACCATGCCCGAAAAACCCTGGCTTCCATCCCCAAAAAGCCACGGATTCGAGCCCGGTCACGGATCAGACGGCTACGAAAATCTGAAGCGGTTTTGATCCGTGGATCGGCTGAGATCCGTGGCTGATTGCGTCTGGCCCAGCTATTTCGGCTCAGGAACGATGCGCAGATACGGTTTGGGCGACTTCCATCCGCCCGGATATTTCTGCTGTGCTTCGTCGTTCGAAACCGAAGGCAGAATGATGACCTCGTCGCCTTGCTTCCAGTTCACCGGCGTCGCCACTTTGTGCTTGGCCGTGAGCTGCATGGAATCAAGGACTCGCAGCACCTCGTCGAAATTGCGTCCCGTGCTCATGGGGTAGCTCAGCTGCAGTTTGATTTTCTTGTCCGGGCCCACCACGAACACGGTGCGCACAGTAGCGTTGTCGGCGGCAGTGCGACCTTCGGCGGTATGGCCACTTTCAGCCGGCAGCATGCCATAGAGTTTGGCAATCTTGAGCTCGGGGTCGCCGATCATGGGATAGTTCACCTTGTGTCCCTGGGTTTCCTCGATATCGGCTGCCCACTTGCCGTGACTGCTCACCGGGTCGACGCTCAGGCCGATAATTTTTGTGTTGCGTTTGGCGAATTCCGGCTGCAGACCGGCCATGTAGCCGAGTTCAGTGGTGCACACTGGAGTGAAGTCTTTGGGATGTGAAAACAGGATGGCCCAACCGTCTCCCATCCAATCGTGAAAATGGATCGTGCCTTGAGTGGTTTCGGCGGTGAAATCCGGAGCTACGTCATTGATGCGAGGGATGCTGGGCGCGGCCAGCGTTGCGGTATCGGTACTCATGATTGTTTCTCCTCAGTCGCTGATTTGGATAATCGTATTCTCGAATGCCGGGATTCTAACCTGTTCCCGGGTACTTTCTCAAAAGCGGCGGGAATCGCGGCAAAAAGAAACCCACCCGATTGAGAGCGGGTGGGTGTCGAAAACCGTTGCTGCGCTACCCCCGCCCGGGCGTCCGCCTACAACAACAGAGGACGAACGGAGTGGAGCGCTTTCGCATTCAATACATAGGATACGCAGCGACGGAAATTCAGTCAAACTGCCGGTGAGATTTTTTGCGCCCCTTGGCGAACTTTGCGTTAATGAGTTTGATTTTCATTGCAAATCGAGCAAAATCTTGAACCACAAAGTTCGCCAAAGTTCGCAAAGGGCGCAAAGACTCCCGGCCACTGGCGCTACAATATGGCCTCATGACTGGCGACCATCAGCGCTTTTCCTTTGTGCAACTCGACGTCTTTTCCTCTCGCCCCTTTGAGGGCAATCCCCTGGCCGTGTTTCCCGATGGGCGCGGGCTGAGCGATGCGCAGATGCAAGCCCTGGCCCGCGAAATGAATCTTTCCGAGACTACTTTCGTCCTGCCGCGCGACCCGGCCGTGGAGCGGGAGCGCGGGGTGAGGGTCCGCATTTTTACCGTGCAGGATGAGTTGCCTTTTGCCGGCCATCCCACCCTGGGCACGGCCTTTGCTCTGCGTGGTTCGACGGGCGCGGGCGAAGTCGCTCTCGATCTCAATGTGGGCAAAGTCCCGGTCCGCTTCGAGCAAAGGCCCGGGCAACCCGTCTTCGGCGAGATGACCCAGGCGGAGCCCAAGTTCGGCCTGATCCATGATCGTGAAACTGTGGTGCGGGCTGCCGGCTTGCGCGACGGCGACATCGATCCTTCACTGCCGATTCAGACCATTTCGACGGGACTGCCCTTTACGATTGTTCCGCTGCGCGGGATGGAGGTCATACGCCGGATGCGAGTGGACCTGGCCAGTTCGAGCGATTATCTGCAGCAATCGGAAGGCGGCAATTTTTTTTACTTCGTGACCCGCCAGACCGTCGATCCCGCCGCCCGCCTGCACGCCCGCATGTTGTTCAACGGCGGCGAGGACCCGGCCACCGGCTCGGCCGCCGGCTGCGCTACTGCCTGGATGGTGGCTCACGGCGTCGCCGCACCCGACGAACAGGTGTTGATCGAACAGGGACTCGAGATGCTGCGACCCAGCCGGATTTTTGTGCGCGCGTCGCGGCCGGATAACAGAGTGGTTAACGTTCGCGTGGGAGGAAATGTTGTGGAAGTTCTGCGCGGAGAAGTCTTCTTCTGATCGACGGGGTGGGATTGCCGTTGAAAAACCCGTGGATACACAAGCCGGAATTTTTTTCAATGGGGCGAATTGACCATTAGCATCGGCGATACTTTACAGCCGCCGGTTCTGCCTTTAGCATTTTGTCTCGCTCTGAGTTCTCCATATCAAAAAAACATTTTGACCTCTGGCGCCTGCATGAGTTGCAGGCCACCATCTCGGAAGCAGGATCCAAGCCGGAATGAAGCCGAAACGAACCATTCTTTGCGTGGACGATAACGAACAATCCCTTTCCATCCGCAAGGTCATGCTCGAAACTCGCGGCTATCGCGTGATCGCGTGCCACAATGGCGAGGAAGCTCTGGAGCGCTTCAAGAAGGGAGGCGTGGATCTGGTGCTGACCGATCTGGTGATGCCAGGCGTGGATGGAAGCAAGCTGATTGACGCGGTCAAGACGCTCTCACCTGAAACTCCCGCGATTCTTCTTTCCGGAAAAGTACGCATCTACGATCGCGATACCCGGGCTGACGTCTTCTTGCCCAAGGGCATGTACGCGCCGGTTGAGTTGCTGGAGCGCATTCGCCTTCTGCTGGTTCGCAAGCGCGGTCCCAAGCGGGTGCAGTCCCCGGCACGAGCTCCCGGCCAGGCCGGCGCCGCCTGATTCCAAAAAACCCTGTCATCCCGAGCGGAGCATAAGCGATTCGCTCGCGAATCGCGATGCGGAGCCGAGGGACCTTGTGTTGAGCATGCGTTACCAGAAAAAATTCGACATCCATCACCAACCCGCTTTCTCGCTCCAACGCCCCATTCAAAGTAGAAAACTCAAGGTCCCTCGACGGCGCTCGGGATGACAGGTCAAGAGACTCTCATCCACCCGCACACCCCGCGGGCTTCGTGTAATATCAATCATTTGGATGCCTGCCTTCATCGAAGCCGTTGAACTTCGCAAGACCTATCGCGTGGGCAAGATTGACGTTCCCGCCCTCCGGGGTATCTCTTTTAAGGTGCAGAAGGGCGAATTTGTCAGCATCGTGGGCCCTTCAGGCAGCGGCAAATCGACCCTCTTCTATCTTTTGGGTGGACTTACGCGCGCCGACTCGGGTCACATCGTCATTGAGGGAGACGACTTTGCCCAGCTTTCCGACGCCGAGCGCACCCGGTTGCGAAAGCGCAAGATCGGATTCGTCTTCCAGAAGTTCAATCTGCTGCCCACGCTCAGCGCGCAGTCGAACATCGACATTGCGCTCGATATTGCCGGCGCGAATGGCGCCCGGGATCCCGCCTACTTCAACCGGATTGTAGGGCTGTTGGGGCTGGATAAACGCCTGCACCATCGGCCTTCCGAGCTTTCCGGCGGCGAGCAGCAGCGGGTGGCTCTGGCCCGGGCGCTGATTAACAAGCCGGCCATCGTTTTGGCCGACGAACCGACGGGCAATCTGGACTCCAAGAACTCCGACATCGTTCTTGCCATGCTGCGGCACTCCAACCAGGAGCTGGGCCAGACCGTGCTCATGATCACTCACAACCCGGAAGCGGCCAGCTACGGCGATCGCATCATTCACATGCGCGACGGCGAGATCGTCACTCCGGATAAAGATCCGCAATGGACCGGCCACTCCGCCTGAGGGGCAGGTTTGTGTTTTTGCGCTGCCCCGAGCGGGGATCAAAGTTTGGCAGGCGCAGGGAGCGGCAGGGATAACCAGCATGGATGATCTGCGAAAACCCATTCTGCCCGGCAAGGGCGCGTCCGACTACGAACGCTACCTGCGCACCGATGAACTGCTGGCGCTGCAGAAAAGCCCGGAAGAATTCCGGCATCCGGATGAGATGACCTTCCTGGTAGTGCACCAGGCCTCGGAGCTGTTGCTGAAAGGCGTGGCCTGGGAGCTCGAACGGGCCCGAGCGCTGATTGCCGAGGGAGACTTCTTCAACTCGGCCCAGCTCCTGCGCCGCGGCAATCACATGCTGGAGTACCCGATCTCCATGCTGCATGAACTGGAGACCATCACGCCCTACGACTATCATCTGATTCGTGCCGGCCTGGGCCATGGCAGCGGCCTGGACTCACCGGGATTTCTCGGATTGCTGCACGTCGGCCCCCGCCTGGGCGAAGTGTTCCACGGCCAGCTGAGCAAGAGCAACCTGAGCGTCGACGAACTCTATCGCCGCCACGCAGAATTTTTCGGCCTCCACGATGTAGCCGAGCGTCTGCTCGATTTTGACGAACGCGTGCACCTGTTTCGCTTTCACCACCTTAAACTGGCGCAACGGATCATCGGCGGCGGAGTCGTGGGAACCATGGGCACGCCGGTGGAGGTTCTGCATCAGCGCATGGAACACCTCTTCTATAAAGAACTCTGGGACGTGCGCAACCGCATCACCGCGCAAGCGAACGAAGCCATGCAGAGGGAGTAGTCGTTGGTAAGGAGCAGCTCTTCAGGTCATCCCGCTTGATGGGTGGACCAGCTCTCAGGCCTGACGGGTGGAGCAGCCCTCCAGACTTGACCGGTGGAGCAGCCCTTCAGGCTGGATGGGTGGAGCAGCCCTTCAGGCTGGATGGGTGGAGCAGGCCTTCAGGCCTGCATTTAAGCCTGACAGTAGAGGGGCTTTAGCCCCTGAGGTACTCCATGACAATCAAGTCCTGAGGAGCTTCCCTACAGTTCCACGATCCTGAAACTTGACGAAGTCCTCACGGGGCTAAAGCCCGCCATGAATGCAGGGCTGAAGCCCTGCTCCACCCATTTCCACTCGAGCATGGAGCAGGCCTTCAGGCCCATCCCGCTTGACAGGTGAAGGCGGACACTCTTCCAGCCTCATCATTGCTGCAATCTCGTCCGCTGTTTATAATCAGATTCGCCGAGCGGGAGTAGCTCAGTGGTAGAGCGCGACCTTGCCAAGGTCGAAGTCGCGGGTTCGACCCCCGTCTCCCGCTCCAGATTTTGAGACGAAGCCCCGCGTCCAGGCGAGGGCTTTTTCAATGTCTGAGATGGCTGCGCCAGTTGGACAATTGCACCAGATGGCGCTAATTTAGGCACCAGGGCGCGGTACCCAAGTGGTAAGGGAGAGGTCTGCAAAACCTTTATACGTCGGTTCGATTCCGACCCGCGCCTCCAACACAATTTTTCGAAATCCGGCACGCGGCAAACAGCAACCCTCGTTTCTGAGACCGTCCCGCTGGTTGGCCTTTTACGCGACCTTCTTTGCCCTTGTCCCGGAGTGCTTTCGTAAGGCCTTTTCTATGGAGACCTGGAGCGCCGCCTCCATTTCCCTCTTCACGTTTTCAAAGCTGTTGCTGCGTACCGAGATCGAGAGTTCTTCGCAACGTCCAGCCCAACCGTCGTCTTCGACCCAGAATGTGCAGTCTCTCACTATGCTGGCCGTGACCTTCATCTTCACCGCTCGCGAAGTCATATATCCCTCCCAGGATGCCGGGTTCAGCGGCATCTTTAGATCTAGCGGAAAATCAATCCTTCAAAAAGCACCTTATCCGCCAAAGGGCAGAAACAAGAGAAGCAATCCTTATAGGTTTTCAAAGATGCCAGCCGCGCCCATGCCTCCGCCGACACACATGGTCACCATCCCGTAGCGGGCTCCACGCCGCTTCATCTCGCGAATGATGGTGGCGGTAAGTTTCGCCCCGGTGCATCCCAACGGATGTCCCAGGGCGATGGCCCCGCCGTTCGGATTCACCCGCTCCGGATCGAGCCCCGCCTCCTGGATCACCGCCAGCGACTGCGCCGCGAACGCTTCGTTCAGTTCGATCACGCCGATGTCTGCGAGCTTAAGTCCTGCCATCTTCAGCGCCTTCGGGATCGCAAAGACCGGGCCCAGTCCCATCTCCTCGGGTTTATATCCAGCCGTGGCAAAAGAAACGTAATGGGCGAGGGGCTTGATGCCAAGCGCCGCGGCCCGTTCAGCGGACATCACCACCGCGGCCGCAGCTCCGTCGGAAGTTTGCGAGGAGTTGCCCGCGGTCACGGTTCCCCTGGCGTGAAAAACCGGCTTGAGCGCGAGCAGGGCCTCGAGCGAAGTGTCAGCCCGCGGGCCTTCGTCCACTTGGAAGACAATTTCCTGGCGCTTCGGTTTGGAACCATTCGGAGTGGTGAAGCTCACATTCACGGGAATGGTTTCGTCGGCAAACTTCTCCGCCTGGATCGCGGCCAGCGCCTTGTGATGGCTGCGCAACGAAAATTCGTCCGCTGCCTGCCGCGTGATGCCGAAGCGCTGCGCCAGTCGTTCGGCGGTCAGACCCATGGTGAGATACGCGTCGGGATAATGATCGATCAGCCACGGGTTGGGAGAAATCTTGTGGCCGCCCATGGGAATCATGGACATCGATTCCGTCCCACCGGCCACGATGATCTCCGCGCCGCCGCTCATGATGCGCTCCGCCGCCATGGCAATGGCCTGCAGGCCGGAAGAGCAGAAACGATTAATGGTGATGGCCGAAACCTCGACGGGCAGCCCGGCGCGCAACGCGGCGATGCGGGCGACGTTCATCCCTTGCTCGGCTTCAGGCATGGCACAGCCGAGAATTACGTCCTCAATTTCTTTGGTGTCGACCTGCGGCACGCGCTGGAGCGCGCCCTTGATGGCGGCGGCGGCAAGTTCATCGGGACGGGTAGTGCGCAATGTGCCTTTGAAGGCGCGTCCCACGGGGGTACGAACGGACGAGGCGATTACGACTTCTCTCATAGAAGGTTCCAGCGGCCGATGTCAACCAGTCTAGCACCCGGCCCATAACGTCAACCTGCGGTTCGACAACCAGACTATTAGATGCTCGAGGTTCCAAATGGAATCTCGACGACCCATCATTCCATGCTTGACCAATTGTATCTCGTATCGTTACACTATACGTAGTGGTAAAGAACTTCCGGCATCGGAGCATCGAGAAGTTTTTCCGTACCGGACCGAAGAAGGGGATTCAACCGAAGCACGCCGCCAAGCTGCGCCTGCAACTGTTCGCTCTGGACAACGCCAAGCGTCCGGGCGACATGAATGCTCCGGGGTGGAAACTGCATCCGCTGGCTGGTGAGCTCCACGGCCACTGGGCAGTCTGGGTCAGCGGGAACTGGCGTCTGACCTTCAAGTTTGAAGGCGAGGACGCAGTCCTCGTCAACTATCAGGACTATCACTAGGAGTTGTTTATGCGCATGCACAATCCGCCGCATCCCGGGCTGGTTCTCCGCGAATACCTCGGAGACATAGGAGTGTCGGCCGCAGCGGCGCACCTGCGGGTCACCCGGGTGACTTTGTCCCGAGTACTGAATGGCAAAGCGGGAATCTCAGCTACCATGGCTCTCCGCCTGGGGGCTGCCTTGGGCACGTCGCCCGACCTCTGGATCAACATGCAATCCCAGTACGACCTCTGGAGGGCTCGACGTAGCAGGCAACCCGCGGTGCGACGTTTTCCGACTCAGTTGGAGATCGATCAAAGGGACCGTAATTTGACCACGTAGGCCCAGCCGTTCTCGGTTGGCGGGCGAAGCTCGCCAGAGCGGACTGCGTCCGCCGGCCCGGTAAGGATGCCTGCCCCTACGATCTCTCAGTTCCGCAGTGTCTTTCCCGTCTTCAAGGTGTACTGAATCCGCTCCTGCGTCTTCCTCTCCCCGCACAGCGACTTAAACGCTTCGCGCTCCAGATCGAGAATGTACTGCTCGCTCACCGGCGTGCCCGCGGTCACGTTCCCTCCGCACAACACCTCCGCAACCTTGGTGGCGATCTTCACTTCGTGGTCGGAAATGTATTCGCCCTGTCGCATGATGTGCACACCCAACCGCAAAGCCGCCAGCACATTCTCCCCGGGCGCAGGGATGTCGCTGCGGGGCTGCGGAGGCTCGTATCCATCGCGAACCAGTTCCAGGGCGCGGGCCTTGGCATCGGCCAGCACACGCTCGCGGTTCATGGTGATGACGTCGGACTCGTGCAGGAATCCCAGGCCGCGGGCTTCGTGGGCGGAGGTCGAAACTTTGGCGGTGGCGATAGTTTCGAAGACTTTCTTCATTGCCTCCATCAGCTCAATCGACTCTCCGCGACCGGGACGAATCGAAGCCGCGCTGTCCACCGCGCGCAACAGCATTTCTTTGCAGCCGCCTCCGCCCGGCAACAGCCCAACGCCGACCTCCACCAGTCCGGCGTAAAGTTCGGCGTGAGGCTGGCGGGCTGCACCGTGCAGAGTGATTTCTGTGCCGCCGCCCAGACACAGGCCGAAAGGCGCCACCACCACTGGCTTGGGCGAGAATTTGACGGCCTGGGTCATGCCCTGGAACTGGCGGATGGCGAGGTCCACCTCGTCCCACTCTTCTTCCTGGACGGACATGAGCAGCAGCATGACGTTGGCGCCGACCGAAAAATTGTCGGCGTCGTTGGTGATGACGAAAGCGTCAAAGCCATCCCCGGGGCCGCCGGGCTTCAGGGTTTGATTCACCAGACCGACAATGTCGCCTCCGAGAGAGTTCATCTTGGAATGGAATTCGATGCAGGCCACTCCGTCGCCAAGATCCACCAGGGATGCGCCCGAATTCCGCTTGACCACGCCGTTGGATTTCTTTGCAACTTCTACTGACCACACGCCGGATGGAACATTCACCGGTTCATAGTTTCCGGTTCTCAGTTCCCAGTACACGCGGCCGGAAGGCGCTCTGGAATCATCCAGGTACCATGACTTTTTGCCGGCGGCCAGCAGTTGTTCGGCGTTCGCCGCCACTGGACGGTCCTCTTTCTTCATGCGGGCCACAGTCGATTCAATTCCGGCCGCGTCCCATAGTTCGAAAGGACCGAGTTTCCAGTTGAAGCCGAGGCGCATGGCGCGATCGATCTCGACGATGGAATCGGAGATTTCAGGAATGCGGTTGGCCGAGTAGTTCCAGAGATCGGACAGAACCGACCACAAAAAGGCGCCCGCTTTGTCGCCCTTCTGCGGACCGCCCTCGAGTCCGAGCAACTGGCGCAGCCGCGCCCCCGGATCTTCGATGTTTTTCGCCATGTCGAGAGCAGGGAACCTGGGCTTCCGGCGGGGATGGTATTCAAGCGTCTTCCAGTCGAGCGCGAGCCGCTCGTCCGGACCTTGGCCGCGTTTGTAAAAGCCGCCTTTAGTTTTGTCGCCCAGCCATTTTCGCTCCAGCATTTTCCTGTAGAAATCGGGCAGGGGGCGGGGGTGCGGAGGGCTTTCCAGGCTGCCGGCCTTTTCCATATTGCCGACCACATGCCCCAGAATGTCCAAACCGACAAGATCAATGGTGCGGAACGTAGCCGACTTCGGCCAGCCCACGGCATCGCCGGTCAGGGCGTCCACGTCTTCGATGCTCAGATCCATCTCCTGCATCAGCCGCATCACATTGAGCACGGAAAAGGTGCCGATGCGGTTGGCGATGAAATTGGGCGTGTCCTTGGCGAACACCACACCTTTGCCGAGATTCACGTCGCTGAAGTGGGTGACGGCCTCGATGGTGGCGCGGTCTGTCTCCGGTGTCGGGATAATCTCAAGCAGTCGCATATAGCGCGGCGGATTGAAAAAATGCGTGCCAAACCACGATTTGCGGAAATCGTCGGAAAACCCTTCGGCAATTTTTCCTACCGGCAGGCCGCTGGTGTTTGTGGTGACGATCGTTCCCGGCTTGCAGATAGCCTCCACCTTCTTTAGTAGCGCCCGCTTGATGTCGAGATTTTCGACCACCGCTTCGATGATCCAGTCCACTTCGCTCAGGCGCTTGAGATCGTCTTCGAAGTTGCCAATGGTCACCAGTCGCGCCAGTCCAGGTTCGAAGAAGGCGGCAGGCTTGGACTTCTTTACTGCCTCCAACCCGGCCAACGCGATTTTGTTCCTCGCAAGACCCTCAGAATCCGCGGGAACGATGTCGAGCAGATAGCTGGGCACGCCGGCATTGGCGAAGTGCGCGGCGATGCGCGCGCCCATGGTTCCGGCGCCGAGAACGGCAACTTTATGAATACGTTTCATCAAAACCTCGGAGCAGTGACGAAACAACGATTGTATAGCGACACGAATCGATTCGTGTGGCGCAAGCGCGCTTCTCCGCTTGAAGTGATTTTTTTTGGAGGCACTGAGGCTATCCGGCTATCCGGTCAAGCTCAAAAGCGGCGACAAGAGTGTCTGCCCCGCGCAGTCCAGGACTTCTATGGCAATTTGTCGATCGCCCATTCGCCTTCGCCGGCGCGAACCACAATGATCTCCGATTTTTGCGGACGACCAGGCCGGCTTGCATCCGAACGGGAGGTAAACAGAGTAACCGGGAAGGCGTAACGGCCGATTTTCAGCTTTCTCCCTCGGGCGATTTCGTAGGCGGCGTCGGAGCCCGACGAGAAGAGATCATCCAGACGGTCCTGGGATGTATTTTGTTTCGCGACATCGGTCAGCATGAGCAGGCCGGTTTCGTGGTCCTGCGTTTGCCAGGCTTGCAGAAAGCGATTGGCGGCGGCCAGCGCCGAAGCATAGCCCGGGTCGGAAGCGCGGACGGTGATCGAATGCCTGGTTTTGGCGCTTGAAACCGTGGACACCTGCAAAGCCAGGGAAACAACCATGAGCGGGATGGCCAGATGCCTTGCCGCAAGCCGGCGGGGCGCCGGCGCTATGAATTCAGAATTCACAACCAGATTATGCGGGAACGAGCAAATTCCTCCAAGACACCATTGAGGTTCTCCTGCGCGACGCGCGATCACATCCGCGATGGAAGGCGGGCGCGATCGCGCCTGCGAGAGTGCGTGTGTTCACGAGATCAGTTTCGCCAGCGCGAAGGCGGCGGCAGCAGCCACGCTGCCGATCGCCATGGTCTGCAATCCGCTGCGGGTCGGACCGGTTCCCGTGTAACGTCCTTTCAGATAACCGAAGGTCCCGAGGGCAGCCAGGGTCACGATCGCCGAGTATGCCAGTCCATGTGCAGCGTTCGAAAGAATTATGTAGGGCGAAAGAGGAATCAGTCCGCCCGCAACATAGGAGCCTGCAATCGTGACCGCACTGGTAAGCGCACGGCGCGGGTCGGGCTCTTCCAGCCCCAGTTCGAAGCGCATCATGAAATCCACCCAGGCGTCGGGACGGCGGCTCAGGGCTTCAACCACCGGCGTGCTTTCGGCCTCGGTCATGCCATAGGACTGAAAGACCCGTCCAATTTCCGCCATTTCTTCTTCGGGAATTTCCTTGATCTCGCGATATTCGCGCGCCCGCTCCTGCTCATAATGTTCGGCATCGCCACGGGCCGCCAGGTATCCGCCCAGTCCCATGGCGATCGAACCTGCCGCAATCTCGGCCAAGCCTCCCACCACGATCAGGCGCGTGTTCTGCACCGCGCCGGAGAGGCCCGCGGCCAGAGCGAAGGGAACGGTCAGGCCGTCGGCCATGCCGATGACCACGTCACGCACGAAGTTGGTGGCCATGAAGTGCGTTTCAACATGTTCATGCGGCATGATCAGACCTCGGGATGAGATTTCAAATATTGTTGGGCGCGCCGGACCACGTCCCGTTCCCCCCGATACGCCAGCTTGCGCGGCGCTTCTTCCAGGGGGACCCAAAGAGCGCGCCTGACCTCGACCCGCATTTCGCGCGATACGTCATCGATTTCTCCTGAGTGATAACGCAGCAGGAAAAACGAAACGATCTTGAACACGCGCTCCCCATCTCCCCAGGAGCGAACGTACACGTATTTAATGTCGGCCAGCTTGGTGATTGGGGTCGCGGTCAGTCCGGTTTCCTCGCGGACCTCGCGCAGAGCCGTCTGTTCAGGCTTTTCGCCCGGATCGACCAGGCCCTTGGGCAATGCCATGATCACTTTTCCGGAAGTCTTCTTTGCTGGGCGGGCGGAAGAGGCTTCGATCTGCGGCTCGATAACCGCTATCTCCAAGGTTTCCCCAGTCCTTCGCACCACCACGCCTCCGGCGGAGATCTCCCTGACCATGGCCCCTAAGTTAACAGGATTGCGGGAGTTAGTCATGGGCGACAGGGGGGCCCGGGGCGGCCCCGAAGGTAACGCCGATGAGCTAACCGAGGTGCCTGGAACTAAGTCCCGGAAACTGGCATCTTAGCTGCTAGCTGGAGTGGTTTGAAGACCCCGGGGCGGCCCTGGAGGAATAGAGGTTCCGGTGAAGCGTCTCGACAGGATCATTCGTTCGGTGCAGGCTTTCGGGCGTGGCCTCTCCGGCGCGTCCGGCCCGGAGCAGGCCCAGCTTTCCGGCGGTATAGGGCTGGCTTTGGGCGGCGGTTTTGCCCGCGGCATAGCCCACATCGGCGTCCTCAAAGTCCTCGAAGAAGAAAACATTCCGGTGAGTCTGGTTGCCGGCACCAGCGTCGGCGCGCTGATCGGCGCAGCCTACTGCAGCGGTGTCACCATCTCTGAGCTGGAACAAATGTCCACCCGGGTGCGCTTCAAGGATTTTGCCCGCTGGACCCTGTCACGCTACGGCTTCGCCAGCAACGAACGCATGATCAAGTTTCTCAGCAGCATTCTCAAGGTCAAGACCTTCGAAGAATTACAAATTCCGCTGGCTGTGACCGCCACCGATTTTTCCACAGGTGCGGGAGTCGTCTTTCACTCCGGACCGCTGGTTGACCCGGTGCGCGCCAGTTGCGCCTATCCGGGAATGTTTCTGCCGGTAAAAATTCGCGGCCGCCTGCTGGTGGATGGCATGCTGGCCCATGCTGTTCCCACCGTGCCTTTGCGGGAGATGGGGGCGGAACGCGTGCTTGCGGTGCACCTGCGAGGGACGTGGACCAATGGCGATACTGGTCCGCGGCATCTGTTCGACGTGATCGGCCAGTGTTTTGCGATCGCTCAGGAAATGAACTGCGGAGTCTGGAAAGCTGCCGCCGACCTGATCATCGATCCAGACGTGAACGGGTACAAGTACGACGACTTCGAACGCTCAGCCGACCTGATTCGTTCGGGAGAAGCGGCAACTCGCGCGGCGTTGCCGGAAATCCGAAAGTGGCTGCAGCAGCCCGATCCGGAGCGAAAACCTCAGCCCGCGTGCATAATTCAACCAGCCGTAGCCCCGGCAAAGTAGTTGCGCCACTTTTCACCCCCTTTCATCACTTTTCATCTTTTCAAAATTGTCATCTTGAGCGCAGGGAACGGACTCGCGCGCGAGTCCGTTCCCGAAGTCGAAAGACCTTGTGTTTTGCCTGCACCACGGATTTGCCCTTGGACACCTTTCGCTTAGCGCCGGCAGAAAGCAGGTCCCTCGACTCCGCAGGATGGTTCGTGAACGAACCATCCTGCTCCGCTCGGGATGACAATGTAGAGGAGGGAACTCAACCCAAGGATTCCAGGTTTCACAGCGCGGTGACGGTACAGCTAAGAGCCAGAAGCCAGAAGCCAGAAGCCAGAAGCTAGAAGCTAGAAGCGCTCTACTTCATCACGCCGCGCGCGGCGATCCCAATATTGTCGCGCGACGTATTCTTGATCAGATACATCATCTCGTCGGCCTGGCGGATGATTTCGCGCGGAGTCTTGGCGTCGTGCGGATAAGTGGCCACGCCCATCGAGGCGCGGACGTTCAGATTCAATCCCTCTTCCTGGCAGAACATGCTGGTGCGGAGGCTGTCGCGCAAACGTTTGGCCACGATCAGCGCGGCGTCTTTACTGGTTTGCGGCAGCAACACCACGAACTCATCTCCCCCATAGCGAAAGGCGTAATCGATTAATCTAAGCTGCGCCTTGATCAGGTATCCGATCTCCATCAGCAGCTTGCTTCCTACCAGGTGCCCGTGGGTGTCGTTGACCTGTTTGAAGTGGTCGAGATCGATAAAAACCACGGTGAACTCATATCCGTACCGTGCGGAACGGTAGACCTCGGTCTCAAGCGTTTTGTACAGGTGACGGGCGTTGTAGAGGCCGGTGCAATCGTCGGTGATGGTGAGTTCCTGAATCTTCTCCACCGCGCGCGCGTTCTCAATGGCTATGGCCGCATAGTCGCAAATCGATTGCAGGAAAAACGATTCCTGGTCGGTGAAGTTTTCCATTCTCACATTCACCAGTTGAATGACGCCCAGCACCCGCAGCTTGGAGCGCAGGGGAACGCAGATAATGGAACGGGTTTCCCACTGCGTCATCTCATCGATGCGCTTGGCGAAACGAGGATCGGTATACACGTCGGGCACAACGACTCGCTCGCCATGTTTCGCCACCCAGCCGGCGATGCCTTCACCCACTTTGAGGCGGACGTTCTTCAGCGCCTCGGAGGCTTTGCCCACCGCGATGGCGAAATAGAGTTCGTCGCGTTCTTCATCCACCATCAGCAGGGACCAGTTGTCCGGGCGAAAATATTCCGCCATTTTTTCCATGATGGTTTGCAGGATGGAATCCAGGTCGAGAGATGAGGTCAGGGCCTTGGCCACATCATGAAATATGCCCAGTTCCTGTACTTTGCGGTCGGCGGCGGCCTTGGTCATGAACTGCTGTCCTCGATGCGGGCAGGAAGTGTTGAAATTATATGCGGCCCCGGAAAGGGGCGGCAATCAACCTTAGTAACCTGAACCCCTGAAGCCACGTCCGGAAGGACCTGGGTCCCCAACCGTCCGCCCAGCGCAGTCCAGTCGTTTAACACTCCGGTTCTCTCCCACCCCAAATTCATGGGCATGATGCACCTTAGTTAACATATAGTTATCTTCAGATTACTCATTAAAATAATCTTGGATGCGGCTACCAGCATTCGACGGCAGCAGGAGAGGGGCCAGGTGGAATCCTTTGGGGCACGGTTGAAGCGAGAGCGGGAGGCGCGCAAGATCTCACTGGACGATATCGCCATCTCCACCAAGATCGGCACCCGCTTCCTGCTCGCGCTCGAGGAGGACCACTTTGACCAGCTTCCCGGCGGTATCTTCAACAAAGGATTTGTCCGCGCCTACGCCCGCCATGTGGGCCTTGACGAAGCCCAGACCATTTCCGATTTTGAGTCGGCCTGCGCTCCCAGCCTTCCCGAGGTTGAGCCGGTCGAAGCCCCGGAGCTGGCAGCAATGGCAGTTCGGGTGCCCCAAACCGTCAGGAATAACCGTAAGGATGACGGTATCCCGTGGGGTCTTTTCGCGATTGTGCTTTTGGTCCTGGCCTTCGGCTTGGCCCTGTGGGGATTCTATTCCCGCGAAAAATCTCCCAGCCCGGGCGTAAGTCCAACCCCGGTCAGGTCTGACCCTGCGGAGGCCGCTCCAAAAGCCGAGGCCGGCGCGGCGGCCAAATCCGCTTCGCCCGAAACGACCAGCGCGGGAACCCAGCCTCTCGCGCCCGAACCCACGCCCAGCGGCCGGGACGCCGCCCCGTCCACCGCACTGCCGGCTGAGTCCGCAGCCCATGCGGGGGTCTTTAATATAAATATATTGATCAAAGCGCGTCAGGATTCATGGGTCGCGATTACCGCGGACGGAAAGCCGGTCGTCGAAGAGACACTTGCCGCTTCTGGGGAAAAGTCGATTGAAGCCCGTAACCAGGTGGTAATCAAAACCGGTAACGTTGGCGCCCTGGATATCTCGTTCAACGGAAAGAAGCTGGCGCCGCAAGGTGAGAACAACGAAGTGAAGACCCTCACTTTTGACCAGGCTGGCCTGCGACATTGAGGCCGGAACTCTTGCCGCGCCAGAGCCTCAAATGCCATTCGACCTCCGGCCATTACCGCCCAGGCTCTGAAGCGCGCCGATGGCTGGCTCTAATCTACTTCCAGCCTGAAATCATTGCCTCCCGGCCGCCCTCTCTGTTACCTTATTAGAGTCCGCAAAGTGCTCATTTATAGGCTGTTGTAATCCAACCTCCCCGCCAGGTTGTAAGTCCAGATAGTTTTAAGGAGAAGCCGATTGTCATCCCATAACCGTTATCTTTTTACCTCCGAGTCAGTCACTGAAGGCCATCCCGATAAGATCGCCGACCAGATTTCCGACGCCATCCTCGACGCCTGCCTCTCCGAAGATCCATCCAGCCGCGTGGCTTGCGAAACTTTGACCGCTACCGGTCTGGTGGTCATCGCGGGCGAAATCACCACCAAGGCTTACGTGGATTTCCAGTCGCTGGTGCGCGGCGTCGTCGCCTCCATCGGCTATGACAACGCTCTCTACGGCTTCGATTCCAATACCTGCGCTGTGATCTCCAGCATCAACAAGCAGTCGGGCGACATCGCCATGGGAGTGGACACGGGCGGGGCCGGCGACCAGGGCATGAT
>JBOGLC010000163.1:0-3593 GCA_050746005.1 Terriglobales bacterium | reverse complement strand
GGGTTTAATGGCGGCTTCCTACAACGGTGTGCCGGTGCCGGCAAATGGCGCGCGCATCACCTACAGCAACGGGACCTATCAGGTTCCTGATCATCCGATTGTGCCTTTCATCGAAGGCGACGGTACGGGGCGCGACATCTGGAAGGCATCGGTGCGGGTATTCGACGCGGCGGTGGAGAAGGCATATAAGGGCAAACGCCGGATCGCCTGGTACGAAGTGTTTGCGGGCGAGAAAGCCATGGCGAACTTCAATACCTGGCTACCGGATGACAGCGTGGCTGCGATTCGCGAATTTCGCGTTGCCATCAAGGGACCGCTGACCACCCCGGTTGGGGGCGGCATACGATCGTTAAATGTGGCCCTGCGGCAGATTATGGATCTTTACTGCTGCATACGGCCGGTGAAGTATTACAAAGGCGTGCCGTCGCCGGTGAAGCATCCCGAACGCATGGATGTGGTGATCTACCGCGAAAATACAGAAGACGTTTATGCCGGCATCGAGTGGGAAGAGGGAACTCCCGAAGCGGCGCGGTTGATCGAGTTCCTCAACAAAGACATGTTGAAGGGCCGTAAAAAGCAGGTGCGTCCGGATTCGGGCGTCGGCATCAAGCCCATTTCGATTACCGGGACCAAGCGGCTGGTGCGGATGGCGATCAAGTTTGCGCTGGCCAGCGGACGCAAGAGCGTGACCCTGGTGCACAAAGGGAACATCCAGAAATTTACCGAGGGAGCGTTCCGCAAGTGGGGATATGAGTTGGCGACTGAAGAATTTCGCGACCAGATAGTCACCGAGCGCGAGAGCTGGATTGTCGACAACAAAGACCGGCAGCCGGACCTTTCGATCGAGCAGAATGCCGCGCTGGTGGAGCCGGGCATGGAATTTGCCACGGAAGACTTTCGGCAGTCGGTTTACAAAGAAGTGAAGCAAGTTCTGGAAACGATTTATGCCACGCACGGCAAGGGGGCGTGGAAGAAGAAGCTCATGATCAACGACCGGATCGCCGACTCGATTTTCCAGCAGGTGGTGACCCGGGCGGATGAATATTCGGTGCTCGCTTGTCCCAATCTGAACGGCGACTATATTTCGGACGCCTGCGCCGCGCAGGTGGGCGGCCTGGGGATCGCGCCCGGCGCCAATGTCGGCGACGGCTACGCCTGCTTTGAGGCCACTCACGGGACAGCGCCGAAGTATGCGGATAAAGACGTCATCAATCCCGGATCGGTCATTCTTTCCGGAGTCATGATGCTGCGCTTTATGGGCTGGAATGAAGCGGCCGACCTGGTTGAACACGGACTCGAGCGCACCATCGAGCAGAGGAAAGTCACTTACGACTTTGAGCGGCTGATGGAAGGCGCGACCAAGGTCAAGACCAGCGAGTTCGCCAATTACATCATCGAAAACATGGGCGCGGGTGTGCTGACCGCGGCCGATTAAGTCTTTTCAACCACCGAGGACACTGAGGACACAGGGAAATCATGCGAAAGAAAGTCACAATTGTGGGTTCGGGAAACGTGGGCGCAACCGCGGCTCACTGGATTGCCGCCAAGGAACTGGCGGATGTGGTGCTGATCGACATCATCGAAGGCGTGCCCCAAGGCAAGGGCCTGGACCTTTTGGAAGCCATGCCGATCGAGAAGCGCGACTCGTTCGTGCTGGGCACCCAGGACTATGCCGACACCGCGAACTCCGACGTGGTCGTCGTGACCGCCGGCATCCCGCGCAAGCCCGGCATGAGTCGCGACGATCTGTTGAACACCAACCATAAGATTATGAAGGACGTGGTCGGCAAGGTGGTGCAGTACTCGCCCGATTGCATTCTGGTCGTTGTTTCGAATCCCCTGGATGCCATGGCCCAGGCGGCCTACAAGATGAGCGGCTTTCCGAGGGAGCGGGTGATCGGGATGGCCGGAGTGCTGGACTCGGCGCGCTTTCGTACATTCATCGCGCAGGAATTGAAAGTCAGCGTGGAGAACGTTACCGCGTTCGTGCTGGGCGGGCACGGGGATACGATGGTCCCTCTACCAAGATATTCGACCGTCGCGGGGATTCCGATTACGGAGTTGATGGATGCGGCCACCGTGGAGCGACTGGTGCAGCGTACCCGCGACGGCGGGGCGGAAATTGTGAAGTATCTGAAAACCGGTAGCGCGTTCTACGCGCCTTCGGCGGCTGCGACCGAGATGGTAGAAGCGATTCTTAAAGACAAGAAAAAGATCTTGCCCTGCGCTGCTTACCTGCAAGGCGAGTATGGGATCAGCGGGTTGTACGTGGGAGTGCCTTGCAAGCTTGGTGCTGCGGGGTTGGAGCAGATTATCGAGATCAAGCTGACGCCCGAGGAGAAAGCCGCGCTGGATAAGAGCGCGGCGGCGGTGAAGGAACTGGTGGCGGTGATTGGGGTTTAGCGAAAACCTAAACCATGGGTAGTGGCTCAATTTGAAATCCAGGTTCAATATCGTGTGTCGTCATGCTGAGCTTGCGAAGCATCTGGCGCGAAGCGGATCCGGCGGCCGCATCTGCATTTGGGAGGGCCCGCGCAAGATCCTTTCGACGTCTGAAGCTCTTAGGGGTGGTGTCGGGATTCAGGGCCAGTACCGACCTGGGCACCACCAAACAAGGCGCAAGCTAGACGAACAAATGGCGAATATGTAAAATTGCTATGAGGACTACGAACTGATGACACATCTCTGTGCAGTGTGCCGATCAGCATTGACAACTAACCGAGCCGGGACTGTGGCAACGTTGCCCAGCATTGAAGCTGCACACTGCCTCAACCCGGAATGTGCGAACTATAGTCCTGTGCCGATTTCTGCTTTCGAGAATGACCACAATTTTCGTGTCTATCGGCGTGGAGATGGCATTTTGCTCGGAAACCCGCTCAGAAAGTATCAAAAAGAGCAATCTTGGAGATCCTCGTGCCCCACTGCAGAGCATGTGGTTGAGTAGGCTTGTTCGAGTGTTCAAGGGGCTAAGACAGAAATTGTGAAACAGATGCCCATATCAAATCGCAAGCCGCAAAAGTCACGCCCTCGGGAAAAAGTGCGCGAGATGAACAAGGCGATCCCGCTCACCGGGGCTGTTGGGTCTACTCCAGGAGAGCGTCCTGCCAACTGGCTAGGATGCATGGCAGGAACGGTGCGGATCACGGGCGACATCGTCGGCCCGACGGGCAGCGAGGACGACTGGGAAGCTGTGCGCTGAACCTTACACTCTCTCGATTACCACCGACTTCACCACCGCATCTTTCACTGGTTTGTCCTGGCGATTGCGCGGGGCGGCGACGATTTTCTCGGCCACCTCGTAGCCCTCAACCACTTCTCCAAAAATAGTGTGCTTGCCAGTAAGCCATTGCGTGGGCGCGATGGTGATGAAGAACTGCGAGCCATTGGTGTTGGGGCCGGAGTTGGCCATGGCCAACTTGCCGGGCTTGTCGAAACTGTGCGGCGAACCCTTGGTTTCGTCCTCGAACTGGTAGCCGGGGCCGCCGAAGCCTGTGCCTGCCGGGTCTCCGCCCTGGATCATGAAGTCGGGAATGACGCGGTGGAAAATCGTCCCGTCATACAGCTTGCTCGTGGTCTCGCGCCCGGTGCGCGGG
>JBOGLC010000162.1:0-6204 GCA_050746005.1 Terriglobales bacterium | reverse complement strand
CCCAATCCCAGCTTGAGGCCACTGTCATTCGCGCCCCCATTTCCGGAACCATCCTGGAACGCACCGCGGAAAAAGGCGAACTGGTAACCGCACAATTCGCCGGGGGATCGGAAGACGGACCGCAGGGATCGGTCGTGGCGCTGGCCAACCTTCACGATCTCCGGGTTGCGCTCGATCGTCCCCAATCCAAGCTCACATCTTTACACCTGAAGGAGGAAGTGGGCATCACGGTCGATGCGTTGCCCGATCGAGTTTACAAGGGGCGCGTGGTTGAAGTGTCGCCAGAGGCCAACAGTCAGAAGGGCACGGTGCCGGTGAGAATACAGATTCTGAAGCCGGATTCTCTGCTGCGGCCGCAAATGAATGCGCGGGTCAGGTTTTTAAGCGATGACAAAAAGCGCCGGCCCCCGACCGTGCCGGCGGTTGTCGTACCCGAGGCCGCAATCCTCACTCAAAATCAAAAGAAAGTAGTTTTCGTTGTCTCTTCCGACGATGTCGCTCATGTGGCGGAAGTGCATGTTCTGGAACACCACCCGGAAGGCACGGTGATCTCAGGAATTAGCGCCGGCGAGAATGTGGTGGTCTCGTCCACCGAGAAGCTGAAGGATGGGAGCAAGGTCAAAACACAGTTTTGACGGCTGCTTCAGCTCTTTTCAGGTTCTCCCAGTAAGGGGATTGGAATTCGGTTGGAGGCGTCTATGTGGGGCAGTTCGATCACCTTGGAAGACCTGCCACTGGAACTGGCCATGACGACCATGGCCGAACTGGGCTTCACTCGCGTGGAAATGTGGAAACACCATCTTCGCCGCTGCCGTACCCCCGAACTGCGGCAAGCCTTTGCTAAATACGCGGCCGCGCTGGGCATTCGCATGGGCGGATTGAATGTGGTAGGAGAAGACTATTATCGCCCCTTCGGAACCGACGAAGAGTGGCAACAGACTTTGCGCGGATTGTGCAACGACGTCGACTATGCTCTATCGCTCGGCTCCCCCGACGTCCTGGTGTGGGAAGGCGTGCGGCCCAAAGGTTTGAGCCATGAACAGTGTAAGGAGCAACTGCTTCCCCGCCTGGTGAAGCTGTTCCGCGAGGCCATTGCCTATGCCGCTCCCAAGGGAGTGCGCTTTCTAGTTGAACCCCATCCCTTTACGGTGGGAATGGCGGACGATTTTCTCATTGCGCTGTGCGATTCGCTCGATCCCAAGTTTTTTGGTGTCACCTTCGACTTCTGTCACTACGGCGTCGGCCGGCCCAATGACTATGTGCAGGCGGTACGAAATCTGGGCCACCGCATCCGTCATATTCATTTCTCGGACTCAGATCAGCAAAGCTCCGAACTGCATTTCGCTCCGGGCGACGGCAAGATGGACCTGGACGGGTTGCTTCTGGCCTTCCGGGAAATTGGTTACAGCGGAACTCTGGCTTTGGATGTCTATGGCAACCCTACTCCGATCGATGCTGCACGACGCAGCCTGGTGCGGGTGCAAAAGGCCTGCGACTTCCTGCACATCGAGAACTGAATGATTTGGCGGTCCACGCCGGCTTCGACTTGCCACGTTTCTTTATGGGAGGAGTGCTATGTACGCGCTATCGCGGCGAAAGTTCATAAAAACCTGCGCTCAGGGAATATCGGCGGTATCGATTGCCGGGTTACTGCCAGCGGACGCCCGGTCTCTCGACGGAGAACCGCAAGGGCAGCTCTTCGACCCGCGGATCACCCCACGCAGGTGGACTGAATTCTCCGCCCATGGTTTTCCTCGTCCTGTGTCGGGCGCGAAATTCCTGGGATCGGATCCTCCCTGTTGTGGAGTTCCCGTCGGAGGAATCAGCACGGGCTGCCTCGACGTTGATGCCCGGGGCGTGTATGGATTCTCTTCCATTTTCAATCCCTGGTCGAAATGTCCCACCAGAGAAAACTGGCGGATGCCGCGCAAGCCTCAGTCGATGGAACCAATCCTCGGTTTAGCTGTCGGCGGCCAGGTGTGGGTGTTGGCCATGCCTGAAATCGTCCAGGGTGGCAGCGTTCCAGTCTGCCAGGATCCCTTCTTCGGCAAGGTCGCAGAAAAAGCGGACCATCGCGAGATCCCCCGGTTGCAGGGGGTTCGGGCGGCAAGCGAGATTCACTACTGGGGTCACTATCCCGCGGTGGACATGGAATATGTCAACGACTCCCCGATTGCAGTCGCCTTGCGTGCATGGTCCCCTTTTATTCCTGGGGATACGCTGGCGTCCAACACACCGCTAGCGATTTTCGAAGTTCATGTGAAGAACTCCGCTTCGACGACGCAACCAGTGACTCTGGCGTTCAATTTTCCTGGGCCCGACCGCCAAGAAGCCGGAAGCGACCACTTCACCCGGCGTGATATCGCGGAGGACGTTCGCGGAACCTACGTTGTGTCGGATGGGGGAGTGAGCTATTTGGCCGGGGCGCTGGGGGAGAAATCCATTCGTACCGGAGCCGCGCTGGGCGCCGACTCATGGAAAGATATCGGCCATTCTTTACCAGCCGGCGGCGGGGAGGCTCGTTCCTCCGCGGCAGGCACGAGCCTCGCGGTTGACTTTGAGCTGGGCCGCGGGGAAGCACGCGTCATCCGATTTCTGCTGGCCTGGTATGCGCCCACATGGAAGGGCGCGGAACGCGATCGGTTGGCCTTGCTGCAGACGCACCATGCGGGTGGCGCCCAGACGGAATGGAAGGGTTCGCAGTGGTCGAGCGAAAATTACTATACGTTGAAATACGCGGACCGCTATCGTGATGCCCTGGAAGTGGCGCGCGAAGCCGCTCTGAATCATGCGGCTTTGCTCCAGCGGGTGCAGAGTTGGCAAGACGCAATCTTTGCCGACAAATCCCTTCCCGTCTGGTTGCGCGACAGCCTGGTCAATAATTTTTGCCTCCTGGCCGAGGATGCGCTGTGGGTGCTGCCAAGGCCTCCACTCGATGAGTGGGCGATTTCCGATGGCGCATTCGGCCTGATCGAGAGTCCGAGGGGCGACCCTGATCTGGCTTGTATTCCCTGCGACTGGTACGGCAACTTGCCGGTGGTTTATTTCTTTCCGTCGCTGGCAATGTCGAACATCCGTTCTTATAAGCGATACCAACGAGACGATGGCATAGTCCCCTTCTGGCTTGGGGTGCTGGGCGATCTGCCCGACTTCGCCACGCCCTCGTACGAATGGCAAATTTCGCTGAATGGCACCTGCTATGTCGACATGGTCGATCGCGTCTGGTTGCGAAGCGGCGATGATGATGTTCTGAAAGAATTCTACGATTCGGTGAAGCGCTGCAACACAGCAACGATGCATCTGCGCAGTGGGCCGGAAGGCCCCATCAGCATGCCGGAAGGCAATAAAGGCATGGAGTGGTTCGAGCACGGCGAATGGGCGGGCATGTGCGCTCATCTGGGAGGCTTGCATCTCGCCCAACTCCGCATGGTCCGGCGCATGGCCGAACACGTCAACGACCACGCATACGTGAAGCAATGTGACGCCTGGCTGGCGGATGGCACCAAAGCGATGGAGCAGGAGCTCTGGAATGGCACTTACTACCTGAACTTCTATGAGAAGGAAAGTGGCAAGCGCTCTGACGACGTGATGGCCTATCAACTGGATGGAGAATGGGCTTCGCGCTATCACGGCGCAGGTCATGTTTTTCAGCCGGACAGAATTGATACCACGCTGGCAACCATTCGCCGGATCAATGTCGCTCTAACGCCAAAAGTGGGCGCGGCCAACTTCGCCAGGCCCGACGGACGGCCGCTCGAACCAAAAAGTAAGATTGCGGCGTACGGCCCGCTTGCCATGTTCCCCGCCGAAGTACTGGTGCTGGCGATGACCTACATCTATTCCGGACAAAAGGATTTTGGCCTCGATCTCGCTCGACGCCACTGGGAGACCATCGTTTGCCAGCACGGACACGGCTGGGACATGCCCAACATCGTACGCGGGGACACCGGCGAGCGAGTCTACGGCACGGATTACTACCAGAGCATGATGCTGTGGGCGCTACCCGCGGCCTTAGCCGGTGAGGACATCGCGGCCAGTCGCTCGGGCAACAGTTTAGTCAGCCGGGTGATCGAGGCCGGGCGAGATCCTGGGATGAAAATCACAACATAGAAACGGGTTAGGAGGCTTCCATTCGTGGTAAGGGGTCTTATGAACAAATCATCTTTAGAAGAGAGCGCCTTACAGTCCACTTATGCCGACCGCGGGTACTATTTTCCCGTCCGTGTTTTGTCGAATGAAGAGATTAGCTATTTCCAGAAGCAATATTTTGATTTTCACGAACGCAATCGTCCAGAGTTGGAGAAACTGCCCGCCAAGGAACAATTCAAGATTTTGTCGGAGACCCACGCCGCCCTGAATTGGGTGTATCGATTGGCTTCGCATCCTAAAGTGCTGGACACGGTTTCCACCATCCTTGGACCGAATCTCATGATTTGGGGATCGCGCTGGTTTACCAAAATGCCGGGAGACAAGACCTACATCACATGGCACCAGGATGCGACGTATTGGGGTTTGCATCCGCCGGACGTCACCACGGCATGGATCGCCCTATCCGATAGCGTTTCCGAGAACGGCTGCATGCGCGTCGTGCCCGAAACCCACAAGTTGGGCATTCTGCCGCAGACCGAGACTTATGCGCCCGACAACGCCTTGTCTCGCGGACAGGAAATTGCGGTCGCCGTCGATGAATCCCAGGCCGTGGACATCGTTCTGCATCCCGGAGAAATGTCCCTTCATCACATCGGAATCGTGCACGGATCGAACCCCAACACTTCCGGAACCCCACGAATAGGTCTGGCGGTGCGGTATATCAGTACGGCGGTTGTG
This sequence comes from Terriglobales bacterium, assembly GCA_050746005.1. Taxonomy (GTDB): domain Bacteria; phylum Acidobacteriota; class Terriglobia; order Terriglobales; family Acidobacteriaceae; genus JAIQFF01. Next base: position 1,377 of record JBOGLC010000162.1, on the reverse strand, counting down.
CAGGATGGAAAGGAACGATCCTTCGCCATGCTGGTGCGCGGGCGCGATGAGTTCGGCAACTTCGATCTCATCGAACCCCCTTCGGAGGATTCCCCGGCTGGTGGTCCGGGTCAGTCTGAGGTGGCAAGGCGAATGCTGGCGAATGTGATGCCAAAAAAATAGATACGGCGTCAGCTGAACCCGCGAAGCATCCGGCGGGCAGCAAATGGTCAGTGACGCGGCAAATGGGATGCTACGCGCCAGATCCTTCGAGACTGAAGTCTCTCAGGATGACACCCGGGGAAGGGATGACGCCAGTGTAAGAAATGAAGCCCGTTCAGAACGCTGCTTTACCTTCCCTCCGTCAGGCGGCGGAGCCACTCTTCGCAGCTTTTACTACGCGATCCACCAAGCCGCCGGGGGCACAGAAACTCGCAATATCTTTGCCCTCGAGGGCCGCGGGCAGCGCCCAGAGCATCATGTTTTGGACGTAATGGCTTCCAAACAGCAAATCACCGGTATCCGCGCGCAGCAAATTGGGCTGATCCCACGTCAACAGATTGTGAATGTTTAGGCTGTACACGCAACGCCGCGCCAGTTCGAGTCCGAAGTCGCGCTCTCCGGCATAGATGTAAGTCATGGCCAGCATGTAAACCTCGGGGACAAAGAACGCGTTAGGGCCATACCCGACTCCCTGAGAAAGCTCTCCGTCAGGGCGCGCAAGATTAACCGCTCCAAATTTCCAGCGATCGATGCAGGCCCGCTTGATCGTGCCGAGGGCAGTCTTCACGCGGTCAGGCTGAAACACGCCCGGCAGGCCATGAAATTTCGCCATCCACTCGCCATCCAACTGATAGGCAAACACGTCGTCTGATTGTTTCCCCAGTTTTTCGTCCTTGTAGGTCAGATAGTAAGAGCCAGTCCACAGTTTTTTCTCCATGGAGCGGCTGCCCTGCTCAAACCAGGACCGGCATTGCCCGGCAAATTCCTTGTCTCCCACTGCCTCCGCCATGCGCTCTGTCATTTTCAGGTTGGCCAGATGAATGCCACCCACGTGCGGCGTCATGCCAAACCACAGGACGCTCTCAAACCACTCCAGATGAAAACCGGGAGGAAGCGAAGGATTTTCCGGATCGACATTGCCCTTGGGCACGCTGATGATTCCGTCCCCGCCGCCTTCGGGATTCAACTGCATGGTGTAAATCGTGTTCCGCTTAGCGGAGTCGTAGAACTCTTTGAAGACAGATTGGTCTCCGGTGCGTTGCAGATAACGATCGATCATATCCACGTAACAGGGCCCGTTGGTCGTGGTTTGATACCCGGGAGTGGGCATGGCCATTTCCGTGCCGGCGGTGATTTCATATCCGCCGATGGCAGCCCCTACCACGCCGCCCCAAA
>JBOGLC010000161.1:0-52940 GCA_050746005.1 Terriglobales bacterium | reverse complement strand
CGCTGAGGTACCTCGGGGCTGAAGCCCCTGAAATGGGGTGCCATTTATTGCAGGCCTGAAGGCCTGCTCCACCCTGTAGCTGGCGCGATTTTGGGTGGAGCAGCGCTTCAGCGCTGCATTGGGGCGGCTGGTGTGGAGCGGCTTCAGCCGCTGAGGTACCTCGGGGGCTGAAGCCCCTGAAATGGGGTGCAATTTATTGCAGGCCTGAAGGCCTGCTCCACCCTGGTTTTTACCACACCCGGCAAGCATTCACCGGCATCATGGGCTGTCCGAGCTTGCAACCGAAGGCCTTGCCGAACTCCGGCATATTTTGCACCACTCCATTCACCCGGAACTGCCGGGGTGAATGCGGGTCGGTCTGCACCTGCAGCCGGAGCTGCTCTGGGCGGGTGCTGCCGCACCAGCTCTGGCCGTGGCCCAGGAAGAATTGCTGGATGGGCGTATAGCCGTCCTGTTTCTTGGTCAGGTCGATGTTTTTTCGCTTGGCATCGGCCAGGAACGCGATATAAGCCAGGCGCAGCCCGCCGTTGTCGGCGGTGTTCTCGCCCAGCGTCAGCTTCCCGTTTACCTTGACGTGATCGACCGCTACAAAGTTGCTGTATTCCTTCACTTCGCAGTCCGCTTTCTCGTCAAAGCGTTTGCTATCCTCGGCGGTCCACCAGTCTTCGAGGTTTCCGTTGGCGTCGAATTGACGACCCTCGTCGTCGAAGCCGTGGGTCAGCTCGTGTCCCACGACGCCTCCTATATGACCGTAATTGGTTGCGTCCGACGCGTGACTGTCATACAGCGGAGGCTGGAGGATCCCCGCCGGAAAATTAATGTTATTCATGCTGGGATCGTAATAGGCGTCCACCGTCGCGGGACTGATGTACCACTCCCCGCGATCGACGGGCTTGCCGATCTTCGCCAGCTGGCGCAGGCTCTCAAACTCGGTGGCGCGCAATGCATTGCCGAAGGCGTCATTCCGGGCGATGGTCAGCGCGGAATAATTCCGCCAATGGTCGGGATATCCGATCTTGTCTGCCACTGCACGCAGCTTTTCCTTGGCCCGCACCTTGGTCGCGGAACTCATCCAGTCCAGAGTGTCGATGTCCTGGTCCATCGCGGCCTCGATGTCCTTCACCATCTGCAAAGTAGCCTGCTTGTTGGCGGGAGGAAATTCCTGCGCCACATAGACCTGGCCGAGGGCCTCACCCAGGGCTCCGTCGGTGGCCTGCACGCAGCGCTTGTAGCGCGCCCTCTGTTCCGGCTGCCCTCTCAGTTTGCGGCCGTAGAAATCGAAGTGTTCGTCATCGAGGGCCTGGGGCAGCACGTAACCCGGGGTCGACGTCAGCAGTTGCCAGCGTAAATAGGTCTTGATGGTTTCGAGGTCGGTCGAAGCCAGCAGGGCGTTCATTCCCTTGAAGAAGTCGGGATTAGTAACGTTGAGTTCAGTAATCCGGGGCGCACCCGAGGCAGCCAGAAAACGGCCCCATGCCAGACCAGGAGCCAGGGCTTCGAGTTCGGACACCGGCATCAGGTGATAAACCTTGTTGGGATCGCGCCGCGAGGTGACGTCCATCGAAACCTTGGCCAGCGCAGTTTCCAGTTGCATGATGGCTTGCGCGTCGCTGGCCGCTTTGCCTTCCGGTTCACCGATGAGCTTCAGCATGTTGGCGATGTGCTGCACATACTGGGTACGGGTCTTCTCGGCCGCATCTCCGGTGCGGAAATAATAATCGCGCTCGGGCAAGCCCAGGCCGCCCTGGTCGACGACGGCGATTTGCCGGGTCGCGTCCTTGAAGTCCTGCTGTTCGCCGAAGCCGAGAAAAGCGTTGGCGCCGATCAGTTGAAAGTGGGCAAGAAGCTCGGGTAGTTCGTCTTTGCTCTTAAGCGCGGCAATGCGGTCGAGTTCGGCCTGCAACGGCATCAACCCTTTCCGGTTGATGGCGTCGACGTCCATGCAGGCGGAGTAGTAATCGCCAATCTTTTGCTCATTCGGGGTGCGGCCGGCTCCAGTTGCGGCGGCCTTTTCCAGAATGGTGTGCAGGACGCGTTCGGTATAGTCCGCGATCATCGAGCCGGTACCGTAGGAAGAGCGGTCGTTGGGAATCGGGTACAGCTTGGAAAAGTTGCCGCAAGCATAGCGGAAGAAATCGGTGCACGGATCTGCCGTGGTATCGATGAGCTGTTTGTCGAGGCCGGGCAACCGTACGATGGCTTTTTCCGAAGCGGATTTTTCACCGGCTGCGGTTTGCGCCATCGAGGCGGCCATCAAAGCTGCGATCATCGCCAGCGCTACGGCGGTGCCAGTTATCGTTCTCTTCATCACTGTCATTTTGATTTTTCCTTGGAGATTCCGTGGGCAGGCAACCGCCAGACTAACCCAGGCGTTCGACGGGCCAGTCGGGAGTTTGTAAGCAGGTATATTCAAGAAATTAGAAAGGATGCCAGGAAATCCGCGCACTGCCTGAATTTTTGGCACTGGTCCTCGCGGCCTTTACTTCCCGCTCATGACCAGCTTGGCGATGGTGGCCAGTTGCATGTTGGAGGTGCCCTCATAGATTTTGCCGATTTTTGAATCGCGCCAGTACTTCTCCACCGGATAGTCCCGCGTGAAGCCGTAGCCGCCGTATATTTCTATGGCCAGCGAGGTCACCCGTTCCGCCACCTGGGAGCAGAAGAGCTTGGTCATGGCCGCTTCTTTGACGAAGGGAACGCCGGTATCTTTCATCCGCGCCGCGTTATACACCATCAGCCGCGCCGCTTCGATTTCGGTGGCCATTTGTGCGATCTGGAATTGGATGCCCTGATAGTCGCCGATCGGTTTGCCAAACTGCTTGCGCTCCTGAGCATAGCTGGCCGCGTACTCCCAGGCGCCGCGGGCCACCCCGGCCATCTGCGCCCCGATTCCAATGCGGCCCTCGTTCAAAGTCTCGATCGCGATCTTGTATCCCTTGCCCACTTCGCCCAGGACATTCGATTTCGGCACATGGCAGTCTTCAAGAATCAGTTCGCAGGTGGAGGAAGCGCGGATTCCCAGCTTGTCTTCTTTCTTGCCTACGGTGAATCCGGGAAACTCTTTCTCGATCAGGAATGCGGTGATTCCTTTATAACCGGCCGCGGGATCGACGGTGGCAAAGAGCACAAACAGGCCCGCTTCCTTGCCATTGGTAATCCAGAGCTTGCGGCCATTGAGGACGTAATCGGCGCCCTTCAGCGTCGCCCGGGTTTGGAGGGCGAACGCGTCCGATCCCGAACCTGCCTCGCTCAGGGCGTAAGCGCCGCAAGTATCGGCCGCCATGCGCGGCAGGTAGCGCTTCTTCTGCTCCTCGCTGCCCCAGCGCAGAAGGGCATTATTGACCAGCGTATTCTGCACGTCCACCACCACGCCTGCGGACGCATCCACCCGCGACATTTCTTCCACCGCCAGAATCGCGTCAAAAAACTTGCCACCGCCGCCGCCGTACTGCTCGGGAATTTCGATCCCCATCAGGCCGAGCTGGAAGAACTGGTGAACCAGGTCTTTGTCGAAAACACCCTTTTCGTCCATCTCTTTAACCAGTGGCCGGACTCTCTCGTCGGCGAACTGGCGGATGTTGTCGCGAAACAGGATTTCGTCTTCGGTGAAAGAGGTCAGGGGCGGGGGGGAAGGAATCTGCACGGTGGCATCAGGCATGAATGCACCTTGGGAACAGAGATAGGTGGACGGAGAATTTTAGCATTTGTAGCGCCGGCACCTTCCTCCAACCTGTCATCTTGAGCGGAGTGAACGGACTCGCTTGCGTGTCCGCTCCCGGAGTCGAAAGACCTTGTGTTTTCCTGCGCCGCTCCAGCCCCGGCAAACGCAAGGTCCCTCGACTTCGCTCGGGATGACAGGGTTGAGCAGTCGGCGCGACGACAGGGTTGAGAAGCCGGCACGACGACAGGATTGAGCAGCCGGCGGACGATTGGGTTCAGCAGCCGGCGGGACACCCCCGGGACGACGGCGCTGCCGACGAGATCAGTCCTGCTTCCCGCCCTGGATCAGTTTCAACCCGTCGGTTTGCAGGATGCGCTGGATCTGGTTGCGCGCGTGTACAGCCCAGGGTCCAACGGTATCCAGCTTCGCATAAGCGCGCCAGTGTCTGAGCGCCTTGCGCGGCTCTTTGATCTTCTCGTAGGCCAGGGCGAGATTGTAGTGAGCGTCGGCGTAGGTGGGCGCGAGTCGCAGCGCGGTACTGTAGGTCTGGATGGCCTCCGCTACCCGTCCCGTTTCGTCGAGAACATTGCCCAGGTCGAAGTAGGCGAGGGCGTAGCGCGCATCCACCTCGATGGCATGGCGGTAATGCTTCTCCGCCAGCGCATATTCTTGCCGGTTGTAATGCAGCGTACCCAGATTGATATGCGCGGCCGCATGCTCAGGATCGATTTCCAGCACCCGTTGATACATTTCCATGGCCTGCGCGTGCTGATTGGGGTCTTCCTCGAATGCGATGCCGCGCGCGAAAAGCTCGGCTGCATCGGCCGGCATGGATTCGGGGCGGCGGGAGATCGGCGTGCTGCTCACGACCCGTCCCGTGGGAGAGAAATCGAACATGAACTGGCCGGCAATGGGTTCCACTACCTTGCCCTGGTGGCGGAACGCAATCCGATGACCGGTAGTGAACGCGCCCGCCTCGAGCAACGGATTTTCCATCCCTGCAACCTGCTTCAGCATGGCTTCGAGCGACTGCCGGATCACCGCGGGACGCACCTTGCGCGCGCACAGGTCGCGCACTTTCTTGACTTGAAGGAGTTCGAAAAAAGAATAGCTCTCGGCAGCGGCCACCAATCCGGCCTTTTCCCAGGCTGCCAACTGCCGGGCCGTGACCCGCAGGATGCGAAGCACATCCGCTTGACTGTATCGATACACGATTGATATCAGGCTCTTCCTGTATTATCGGAAAAGTTACTACCTGTTGCAAGAGGAAACTGGCTGAAAAGGGAATCTCGGCAGACAACTTGCCCAATTCGAAGTGCAGTATGCGGGAAAAATCTCAAGCCGAGCAAAAACTGGAGCCGACGAGCGGACTTGAACCGCTGACCTGCCGATTACGAAACGCCCACCGGCATTCGGGCTCGGCGGGGACCCGCGTAAACAGCGGGGTCGTCCGGGGTCAGGTGGGGTCATTCGGGCGTACTTGGCAGCGCTTTGCGGGACAAAACGCGGGACAAACCATTATGCCAAATTGACATAATCCCCGGCTTTATTTCCCTGCTTTCGCGGCCTTTGCCAATCGAGCACTCTTCACCCGATAGTGAACCAGTCCGCCAAGGTCCACTCCTGCCCACTTGCATGAGCACACTTCAAGGCCGCCGGTTCCTTTCTGGGTCCACGCCCTAAATCCGTTCACACCAAGAATCGGCTGTGGAACTATGCGGTTGTGAACCAGCACTCTACCTTTCGCAAGCTTGCGAGGAATGCTGTCCATGTCTCGTGTATTCGCGGCCTTCCGGTCCGGGCGTTCGCCCTTCGGACGTTCGCTCTTCCGTCGCTTCGCCAGTAGGTCGCCCACCAGCCGCGATGCATCGGCGATTTCTTCCTGCGAGGGTGGGATTCCGGCGCGCCGTCGAGCCTGTCGTTCCTTCAGTCCCGGTGATGAAAGAAGTTCCTCTACGAGTTTTTCGTCTATCGTCTCTTCTTCGAACGTACGCTTCGACATCTCGACCGAGAGTCCTCCGGTTTCCCGCATGAAGGCATCGGCAGCTTTCACGGCGCGCGCGTTGAGTGCTCGCGCGGTAGCGTCTGTCCACTCTGGACTAACAGCAGTAGTCAGATAGCGGGTGAACTTCATGTCGGGATGGTCTGGAGTGGTAAAAACCAAAAAGTAAAAGCTGGCGGCCTTGCCTTCCCCGATGACTTCTCCTTTTTCGGAGGGTTCGGCTGGTTTTGGTTTGTATAAGACAGTCATCTGCTTTTTGAAATCGAACATGACGACGATAACGCCCAGCAAAATTTCCCTCTCCATCGGTTCCACCTCATTCCCGTTCTACTCCCGCCGGTCCGGGTTCGCCAGATTACCGTCGTGCAACGACGAACGCCCCCGGCGAACCGAGGGCGTGGGGAAATCGGATGGTGGGGTTATCGGATGCCGGTCAGCACTCGCTGTTCGTAGAATGGAGCCGATTCGTCCTCAGTCTGGACAATAAACGGGAGGGCGTGAAGGGATTTAATGTCGCCTATTGCCGGAACCTCGTCGCCCCATTGAGTCCAACCACGGCGATAGTCGCGGGCAAACAATTCCAGAAAAGGGCCGGGACTGCAGCGCTCGATGATTTCATAAACGTGACGTGGCTTCCGCGAATGGTCCTGCTTTCTCGACACGACCATGTTCACTTGGGTTCGTCCGGGAGCCAGTGTGCGAAGCTTGCCGCGAGTCCCAAATAGCACCATCTCAGTCACGTTCCGAAAGTAGAAACCGACTCCGCGCCCGTCTGGTCCGCCGTCCTTCCGGATTTTGTACCAGACGATGTTGGTCTTATACGTGAATCCCCACGCGCGCATCACCGCGAGTCCTTCGGCCAACAGGGCGTTCGGAACCCAGAGGTAAAGGTGAGATTGCTCGGCTGCAATATCAGGAACCGGAACCGCACAGATTTCGTCGAGCTTCATTGTCTTGTACCGATGAAGGCGACGGTGTTCGGGGGCCATTTTTCCAGTGCGATTCATAAACTGCCACGGTGGGTCCGCGAGAATCGTCCCGAACTTCGGATGGTGGTCCTTGCCGTTCCCGTTCGATGCTTTACGCATTTTCGTCATAGAGACTTGCTCGAATCCCTAGAGCCAGCACCGGACATCCGCCCGATGCTCTATTGTTCATCTTACCCAACAGCCGGGACATGTGGGTGGTCGATTGGCCGTAGGACGGTCCCCGTCCCAGAGCGTTGAAAATGTTCTGAAGTTCATCGGCGCGCGTGATGATGATGCCCACGCTGAGCACGTTCAAATCGAACAGCAGCCGGAAGGTGGTCAGGTCCCGGTCGTAGAACGGGTCTTTGTTGTTCCACTCCGTTTCCAACGCGACCCGGTTCCGGAAGTAGTCTACGTGATGCGTTGGCGACAGTGTCGTTGCGTCGTCCACTCGCACCTGTATATTGAACCTCTTCTCTTCCCAGTGCCGACGGTAGAAAAAGTCGTCAATCCAAAGAGCGATGGGAGACTTGCGTCCGCCCCTCGTCATAACCATCGTCCGCGTTAGGCGAAACTCCTGCAGCGCAGCAATCAGGTCGTCCCACTCGGCTCTAAAATCTGTGTGCAGAATGGCGCACGCGTGATAGCGCTCTTCCACGTCGTAGTTCCGGCGAATCTCTTCTGGCAGAAGTTCAATGCTCACGAAGGAACGTGCCTCCGCGAGTCACCCGAACCGGGAACCACACAGTTAAAAGGAAAACCCGCGCGGTCGCAACAGTGAATAACTCGCAAAACGCGGCATTCCTGTGGAAAGTCGCGTCTGGCTAAGTCTTGCAGTCCGTCATCACTCCCGCAATGCCGATGCATCAAGCTGGTTAATACCAAGAGGAAACGCCCCCGGCGAACCGAGGGCGTGGGGAAAAATCAGCAGCAGTTCGGGTGGGGTTTCATCCGTTTCGTGGGTTCCGGGTTCGGACGCCCGCAGAGGCAGACGTATGGACCGGTTCGGGCGTGCTTGGAAGAATTGCAGGATAAACAGAGTGGCTGCAGGTTGTCGGCGTAATTCGGTCCTCCCACAGCTACGCATTTAGCGTGGTCCCGCACTAACGGTTTCCTCTTTCCGCAGCAGGCACATCGGAACCGGTACGCTCTCTTCAGCGCATTCCATTCCGCCGAAGTGTGCTTTCCTCCGTTCCCGACGAGTCGACACCGGCGAGTGTGGTGAGCTGCTGTGAGATTGTCCACGCAGGTCCTGCATGACTTTCTTTTCCCCCACGGCTTTCGTCCACATCCGCATAGACCCTGTTTCCGGTAGCGGGCTATCCGGGCGCGTTCCTGAACACGACGAGCATTGCGCCATTTCAGGGTCCGGCGGCGCGCGTGGTCTTGCACCTTTCGTCGAGCCTTGTATTCCTGACTCTGGCGGTACGCGCGCTGTCTCTTTCGTCCGTTCGCTCCGCTGTGATAGCGCTCACGCTCTCGTTTCCGGTCCCGCGCCTTCTGACGGGCAATAAAGCTTGGGTTCAATCGCCGGGCTGCGGCGCGTTCGCGGGCGCGTTCACGTGCCTTGTACTCCGGAGTGCTCTGGCGGCGCGCCCTTCTTATGTCGCGGGTCCGCTCGTCGTACGCGCGAAAATACGCGACGTGTTTTGAACACTTCTTTTTTCCTTCAGCGCGGGGACGACCGCAGAGGCAGCGTCCGGCGGCGCGGAAGGCAGCCCTCCTCTTGCGGTTATAGGCTCGAATTTCGTTCCGGTCCCACGCCATTCACACATGTTCGCTTGGACGCCGGGAATAGCGATAGTCCCCGCTGGTAACCAAGCGAAATGGTGACCAACGGAACGACTTGGTGACCGAGATTGTGACCAACTGGTGATGGCGCGGTTGGTCCGGCAGAGCGATGTTGGGTGGGTAATAAAGAACGCCCTCGGAACCGTATCAGCGGCACCGAGGGCTAACGAACAAAACGAAAGGACCTTCGGATGTTCGCTGAACGCACCATAACCCACGACGTTCCCCTTAGCAATCCCACCCCGGACGCGGTCGACGCGTTCCTTTCCCGTATCGAACAAGCGGCTGCCCTCGCATACCCGGCTTGCATTCGCTGCGGGTGCCAGATTTTCCGAGGCGACTTAACCGACACCACCGGCTTTCAACATATTTCGTGTCCGGAAGTGGAACCGTACACGGAATGGGAACGGCGCACTCGATGACGCCGGAACTCAAACTCCGCTCTCCAAGGGACAGGCGCTGCGGCTGGGACCGGCGCGCGCTGACGCCCACGGAAAAATCCTGCCTCGCTATCTGCGAGGAGGCGGGCGTTTTCTTCAAGGGGGTTCAATCCGGGTTCGACTCGGTGCCGGACCAAATGCTTTTTCAAAAGGAGGAACTCGACAGCACTTTGTGTTTACCGGTGGACCATTTTTTAACAGCCCACCGGGTCCTGCAGAAAATCCGCGATGCGGAGAAATCCGCACAGGCTGCCCGTTTGAAGTTCTACGGGCCATACGTTAACCCGGCGAATCAACTCGCCCGAACCGGGACCCAGCTCTTTCTGGTCCCAAAGGAGAAATAAATGCATCCACGCACACTCAACACAAATCATCCGGTCCGACGTTCCGGTAAATACGTCATCCTGTTCGCCCTGCTGTTCGCCATCCGGATGTTCTCACCGTACGCCGCAGCGGCGCAGCAGCACTCGAACATCGCTGCCGCGAACCTTTCGATGACCGTAGGCGAATCCATAACCATCATCCCGCCTACGCAGTCGGTTCCCCTGAACTACACAGCGGGCGCGACCAGCACTCCGCCGAGTACGTTTCAGGTAACGACCCTCTGGCAGTTATCGAACGCGCACACCAGCCTGCACATCAACTGGTGGTTCGCGGACGCAACCTCAGCCCTGAATGCCGGTAGCTCGAAGATTCCGGCATCGCAGGTCCTGTCAAACGTGGACGGCAGCGCGTATTCAGGATGCACTTCCGCGCCTGACATCCTCGTACCCGGCGCGGTCGCTGGTTCCACCTGCAACGTCGGCCTCGTAATCCCCCTGACGGCGGCCAACTATGCGGCGCAGCAATCGGACACCATCGGCGTCCAACTGCAGGGACTCAGCACGAGCCTGCCTGCAGGGACGTACACCGGGACGCTGAACATCCAAGCCGGAACTAACTAATCGAACCATCAGCCGGGCGGAATCCCCATCCGCCCGTTTTCCTTTCACGGAGCCATTATGAAAAACAGATTCCTCATCCTGATGTTCCTGTTCGCGGTCCCGGCGTTCGCGCAATCGGTTTCCCCGGTGGTCAGCGAATACGGCAAGAAGGCGCGCGGAGAATTTTCGGTGACCAACGTCGGCATCCTGCCGATGTCCACCACGGTCGAGTCGTATTCGTTCAGCATCAATCCCGTCACCGGGCAGTCCGTCTACCGTCCTCTCGACCCCGGCGTCGAAGTGGAACTGTCCGAAGGGTCAGCGCGGATATCGCCGAAGGAAGAGCACGCGTTCCTGTATTCGGTCAAATGCGCGAACCTGCCCTGCGCCGTATCGTTTCTGACCGGCTCTATCGTCGGGCGGACCACCGAGGGATTCGCGCTGCGGTTAATCCTGAACCACAACGTGTATCTCTGCCAGAAGGCGAACGGCTGCCGGGCGTCCGTCCGGAAAGCGAACGGGCTGACGGAGTAGCATGCGCGTCCTCGCAATCATCGTCCTGTTGGCCGGTTCCGCCCTCGGTCAGGTAATCGCCCTGACCGGGGGCAGTTCGTCTCTGCTCGAAGGGACCGGCGCGGGAGCCACGCTCTACTTTCCATCGTCCACCACGTACCTCGCGGGCGGATGTTCCTCGACCGGCTGCGGTTTCGGAATCGCCGAATCGTTCCGGGCGCGCGGAATCGACTGGGTGCTCGGGGACCGGAACTTCTCGGCGAACGTGGCAGGCGGTGGGGCGGGTGTGAACGTTCGCGGCGTATCCGGGGACCTGACGCGAGGGAAATTACGGCTGACGGCCTTCCTCGGCGGAACCGGGGACGCCCGGACCACTCCTTTCTTCCAGACGGGAAACGCCCAGAAACTTGGCGCAGGGATGGCGCTAGAACGAAAGTCAGGGAAGTGGACGATACAGGGGCTGGCAGTTCTCGCGGGCGCACACCGGTCCGCAGCGGCCAGCGCTCGGTACGTCAGCAATCGGTTCGGCTTCGCGGGCGGAGGCGGCCTGCTGAACAATCAGCCCTTCTTCTCCGGGCAGGCGGATTTCGCTGCAATCCCCCGGCATGTAATCGTGTCCGCCTCGCGCCAGCAGCTCTACTTTCCGGACGCACCCACGGTCACAGCGAACGCCCTGTCGGCCTCAATGTCCTTCGGACGGTTCACAGCCATCGGCTCCGCGATGCAGGCGCGCGTGGGGACGTACACGCAGCAGGGACGAACGCTGGGCGGGTCCGTCCGCCTCGGACCGCTGACGGCGCAGACGAATCTCTACGTGTCCGCCGGGCAGCGAACCATCGTGAGCACTCTGACCGAGAAAATCTTCCGCCACTTCACCGCGACCCAAGATATCGCGGCGCACTCGCTCGGCTTCGGAGGCGGGTATCAATCGAACCGGGCGACGATTTCCGTGAACCGCTCGATGCTGCTGTTCCCGCTCGATGGGCGCGGATTCGTTTCAGTGACCACGCTCTCGCTGTCATTCCGCATCAGGGACGCGGTAGTGAATCTCGGCAGCAGCGTTCTGCCGGACGGGCGCGTGCGCTACGGAGTTTATGGTTCCGATTACACGAAGGGACCGCTCGGGGACGTGGCTCTGCCGCACAGCAGCGGTCCCCGGATTCGTTCAGGCGCAGCCGTCATCCGGGGAAAGGTTCTGGACCGCGCGGGGAACCCGGTGATGGGCGCAGCGGTCGCCGTAGGGCGCACGGTAGCCCTCACGGATACCACCGGCGCGTTCTTCGTTCGGGTCCGGAATGCGAAGCCTGTGCCGGTTCAGGTCCGGCTGGATGAGTTTTCCGCGCCGGGGACGTTCGCCGTAGTCAGTGTGCCGGACTGCGGGACGCCGGACGCGCCGGTGGAAATTATCGTAGAGCGAAACTGAAAGCCTTAACATCCCTCCGATAGATTGGCCTCAGCCAGCGCGGGCGCGGAATCGACCCTAACCGGGGAAGAGGACACGCCTGCGTCCCCCTTTTCTATTTCCTTTTTCTTCCTGTTTTCTACACGGCGGGACGCCAGATAATTCTCCAACCACACTGGGTCCAGACGTTTCTTCGCCAGCCATTTGGCGGCAGATATGCGCCGGGACGCGCGAAGTTCTTCCAACGTTCTGGGCGTGGTACGACGGACGTACGGACGCGCCGGGGGAAGTCCTGCCTCCAGCCTCTTCTTCGCTTTCCAAGCTGTGACAGCAGCGACACGTTTCGCTTTGTACGCGGGGTCGTTCATCAATCTGTAATGACGGGCGAGAGAATATTCGCGGGCTTTCCGGGCTCGTTCTTCCGGGTCCTGTTTATGACGGGGTGTGCGAACGGGACGGGGCGCGCGAACGGGACGGGGGCGGGAAGGGTTCGCTTGCTGTTCAAGCTCGTTCGCTTGCTTTCGTTGTCGCCTCTCCAACCATTCCACAGCGCGTAGCCGGGCGGCCTCAGCCCGTTCCGCAGCTTGCTTTTTCTTTTCCTCCGCGCGAAGTCGACGTTCTTCGGCGCGGCGTTCCATTTCCAGTTCGTAGAACCGGTCCAGTTCCGCACGATGCTGCTTCCGGGCGAGAAGTTCTTCCGGGGTCCGCCGGATAATCGGCAATCCGTTCATCTGTCTCCACACGGTGTGCAGACGATACATGGTCTGACGAACGTAGGGCGGCTTGACTCGAAGAACCTGAGCAACACCCACCGAATCTAGACTGACGCGATAGTAGAGATAGACCATCGCCGCGATGAGTCCGGGTCCCCGGTCATTGTTTACAATTTCCGTGTCCTTCCCTTCGATAAGCACTTCCATCTTTCGCAGGCTCTCCGCGTCCGCGCCGGACTTTTTCAGCTCCATGTATTTCCTAACTAGCTGGTCGAGAACAGCAATATGACCAGCCCTTGCTTCGTGCAGGACTCGGCGTGCGCGAGCGAGTCGTGCTTTTTCATTTCCTACTTGGTAGGTTCGTTTGAAACGTCGAAAGCCAATGGCGCGAATTTCGTAGTAGCAGACAATCAGAGAGCGGAGTTTTCCATAATCCAAAGCCCACTCAGGAGTAGGCAAGGGACGCGCCCAAGATTGTTTGCGCGTCTGTACGGTCATCCGCTCGAAATCACTTCGAGAGATACCGGGGGTTTCGAAGTCGTCGCCGTTGAACTTGAGGGAAAAGACTGGATGATTCATTTCAAGATTTCTCCGGAAATAAAAGAAGGGACCGGAAGCCGATTCGCGGTCCCCACTTCGGTTGCGGACGAATGGCGGGAGTAAGGAGGCTCCCTTCGTGGCTTCGTTTGTTCCGCAAAGTGCCGCGAACTTTTTATTTCTTTCGGCGTTCCACTGCAGCCATGTGCGGCTGGTCCACGTGTTCGCGCCATTGCTCCAGAATGGTGAGACGGCCTTCGTCGTATTTGATACGGCCTTCGAGGTATGCGATGTAGTTTCCCAGCGCACGCGCTGCGGCCACTGGAACACCATGCTGCCCGAGTGTCTCGGCAAGATTCGCCGGGGTGACTGAGGCGGCTGCTGCGGCTGCTGCGTCTGCTGCGGCACGTTGCTGATGGTCTAGAAGTAACTGCGATTCCCGCGCGGACGCGGCCACGATATCACTGCGGGTCGGGTTCACGTTTGTCTCTTCGACGTTTGCATCGTTCCGTACAATCGGAGGACGCTGCGAAGTGGTGTTGACTCCGGACCAGCGATGATGTGGGTGCCGGGGATTCTCAGGACCAGTGCTTTCAAACGGTATAGCCATGATGGTTTCTCCTGTTCGGTTTCTGAAAAAACGTTTTAGACGATTCCAAACTCACGCTTGCAGTCGGCGATTAACTGCCGGTCGGCCTCTCGCTCGGCTTCACGCGCGAAGCCTCGCTTGATTTGTAGTTCCTGAAAGACAGCCTTCACCCGCGCCCGAATATCCGGGTCGAAAATAAAAACTTCGTCTTTTCCCCAGCCAAAAGGGTTCGCAATTTCGTCGATGGTCATGGGAACGACGTTGGTGGTCCCGAATGGGATGCGAAGTCCCGGCGCGCTGCGGTTGATTTCGAAGGCTTGCCTGTTCGCCTTCGCGCGCATCGCGGCATCGTGTTGCGCGATGCTAACGTTCAGCGGCGCGGCAGCAAGCCTTCGGCTGATGCTGTAGCTCGCGGAACGCGCGGATACTGCGGTCCCTCGGTCGTATGCGGGATACGTGACTGCGGAAACATCGAACAGCTTGGCGCGCTTGACCGTCCGGCGTTTGAACGTTCCACGCTTCGCTGACCGCGTGCCTGCCTCATCGTTCTTCGCATCAGAACCGGCTTCGTCGTTCTTCGCATCGCCGTAGGCTTCGTCGTTGACCAGTTCGGATTCCGGAGCATCGTCGTACGTCGCGCCGTCGTCACCGTCCAGAGCGAAAGCGAAAGAGCACTCCGAAATGTCGCCACGTTTTACGCTGGCGTGGATGTCCCGATGCTGTTGGCTGTCCGGATTGAGCTTGACGACGAATCGCAGACCATCTGCGGCGTCCTGCAGGGACAAGGTTCCGTTCGCGCTGCGACCCAGAACAACATTCTGGTCATGGTTAAAGAGTGCTTTCACATCCGTCTTGCTTTGGAGTGAACGGGTGAACGAACCGGGCATGATTCGTTCTCGAAATCCGCCAAGGTCCTGACTGTGGACGCCATAGGCGACCGCGAGTCCGGCGATTTCAAATGCGCTGCCAGTGACAGCGCGAAGCGATGCGGAAACTGAGCGTCGTTCTACTTTGGGGAGCGGCATAATTTTCCTTCTTTCCTGTTTTTACCAGCGGCGCGCGGTGCTTTCGCGCAACCGTTGATTCGCGTGCTCGGTTTGTGCTTGTTCAAGCTCGGATGAACCTTTCGCTGCGCTCGCGTCCGAACTCTTGGTCGAGTAAAACTGCTCCGCGATTCCGGGCGGACAGTCCGGAGGCGGCGTGCGATGATGAGTCGTCGTCCCGAGGTGCGTGCGCGCGATGAGCACTCCGTCGAATCGCGTATCCATGATTCCCCACGACACTGTCGGTGGGGCTACTGGCTCTTCGATGACGATGCGGACGAGTCCCAGCTCCTGCAGCAGTGCTGCGACTGGGGTAGGAATATCTTTGTGGAGTTTGGTGCCGTTGACCGTGCGGACGTTCATAGAATCCTTTCTTGGGTTCGTGACTACACTAGGTTCCACTTTCACCGCGTGCTGTGACGGGTTCTTTCGGAGTCGTTCGAAGATTTTCACCGGTTCCACACTTTCCGGACGCGAGCAGCCAGCTCGGCGCACGCGACCGGACCGAGGGCTGCAAAAAGCTTCGGCCAGTTCGTCCTGAAGGCACACGTACCCCGCTCGGGAATCTGGAACTCGGGCTGAAAGCGCAGCGCTACCACCGCCGGGTCCCGAATGATGCTGCCAGCGACGAGCACCATGTCCTCGGGCGACACCGCTGACACCGGGACGCCCGTGCCTTCCACAATCGGACGCCACTCGTCCGCGAGTTGAATACGCAAATTCAGATTTGCAGATAAGCCGTAGTCCATAAAAATCCCCCTTCAGATTTGAACGTTCTCGTCGAAGTCGACGAGCGATGCTGTTTCACTTTCCGTTTCCAGTGGTGTCGCCGGTTCCGGTTCCTGCTCCCCGGCTGCGGCCTCGGCGGCTTGCTGCCTTTTCAATTCGCGCATGAGCCACTCGACTGAGCCTTCGACCGGCTGGTTCTTCGTCGGCTCCTGCTTCGTCGGCTTGGTCTTTTCGCGGGACGCGGGCGTGGCCGAAAATTGTTGCAGCATCGCGCGCATCGAATTTTCGAGACGACCAGCAATCTTCGACGCCGGGTTCTCGGTCACCTTCGCGTGAACCGTTCCGTGCTGGTCCGTCCATGTCGTTTCCACGACGGGGCGTTCCTCGGCCTCTTTGCAGACCGCCTTCCATCGAGCAAAAGTCACGACGTAGATTTCGAGGGCGCTGCTGTCCACGCGCGTCAGCGTTCCGCGTCGTGTCAGCTCCTTCACGAGCCGTTTCCACTCCGCCTCCGCTGCCGGGCTCAAATCTTTCGGCATCTTCGGCTTCCCGCCTTTGAACGTGGACTCGCCTGCCGCCGAGTCGTACTTCGGTCGCGTCCCGTTCAGGGCGTGCTCTTCCGGCGATTTCCTCGGGCGTCCCATTTAGCGGGTTTCCTGCTTCGGCGCGAACAGAACCGGCTGGTTCTTTTGAACGCGGGCGGCCTGCGCGTCCCCGAATAGGGCGACCTTCACGGCGCGCCGGACGAACTCCGCCTCCGGACAGCCGGTCCGGGCGGCCTGTTCCTTCAGGGCTTCGTCCAGTTCAGGGGTCAAGGTGACCGATAATCGCTTCATAATTCCCTCCACTGCGTCCGATATCGTGTGACGGGTAGTGCCGTCATTGGAGGCGGTCCTTGGGGTCCCAGCAGGGCTGCCGGGGAGCCGGGTAATCCCGGCGGGAACTCGGAACGAACTGGCCGAAAGGGGACCGATTCGGACCGGAACCCCACCCCCGAATTTTGCTCGAAAGTATCGGAATGCTATGTGAAGAGACGGCGCGCGTCCGTCAGTGGCTCGCAAAAGGAGAAAGACCCCCCTTACCATGTGTATGATTCTAAACGACTTGTTGCAGAATGCGAGGGGAAGATGGAGCATCGGTGTATCTGTACGACAGCACGCTAGTTAGCGAAGGAGCGAAGCGAAGGCGATGAGCCGTAGCTCCCATAGCGACGGGTCAGGGCGTCAGGACCGAGGTTATTGTGCTCGATATCGGCGCGAAACTGGCCTACTTCGCGCCACGATGCCCCACGTTCATCGGGGTCGTGCGTCCGGTCCAGCGGGTTCTGCTGGCGGCCACGTGGTTAAACGGGGACGCGGCGCTGGGGTCTGTATATCGAGGACTGGTATGTGTTTTCTAGGGTGTGGTCGTACGTTCTGGTTGGTTGGCTCTTCTCTACCATCGTTTTCCGTGGGGGGTTCGGACGCGGGTCTGGCTCTACCACAGTTCGCATCCGGGTTTGCCATCAATCACGGACACGATTCTCTCGGCCTTCTCTTTTCCTTTTCGGGCGACGTCGAGTCGCGGGTACGTTCCGACGACGCCTCCAGCGAGGAATCCGGAATTAGTCAGCAGTTCCCAGCGTTCCTCTGGCAGCGGTTCGATTCCCAGATTCCGGGCGTACGTCACGTAATTCTCGTAGACGGTCATCGGGGTTCGCTTTCCGAAGTCGTTACCCGCGAGTGGGCGATACGTCGAACACGCGCATCGAGTAGAGCAGCATCTGGATGTGGTTCGGCAGTTCGCCGTAGTTCCCCTGCATCGCTGCTTCGCGGTTCTCGTACCAGTTCGCCAGCAGTTGCAGCATGGCAATCTTGCAGCGGACCGGCAGGGCTTGGTTTCCATCGCCTCCGTATCCGGCAGTGAAATGGATTCGCACTGCGTTCGGCAGGTACTGGCAAGGCGGCCATATTCCACCCGGCATCGGGAAGATTCGGGCGGGCTCGTTCACGTTGTCGAGGACGAAATCGGTATTCTGCGCCAGCGTCCCGGTGGTCCCATCGGGTTTGATGTACTCGATGGACTGCACAGCAATCGCCGGGGGAGCAAACAGCTTAATCATCTGGCTGTAGTTCCAGAGGGTGCTGTAGTTCGGCGAGGAGTAGTAGCTCGGTGGATACGCGCCTTGGTTGGTCTGCGAATCCGCGAAGTACGGGAAGGCGTCCAGCGTCTGGAGATATCCCTTCGTGGCGAAACTGCGATTACAGAACGCCTCGCAGGATTCACGCGCTGCGGTAATCATCAAACTGATGAAGTCGTCGTCGTCGGTGATATCGACGCGGAGGAAATTCTTCGCCTCGTCCAAGCTCACTGGCTCGGACGTGGGTTGGGTTTCAATTGTAAAGCCTGCCATCGGAGTGACCTTTCTGGAGTCACTACCCCAGCAAGGTGTTCCGGGTCCCACAACGCAAGAACGCCTCGGCTATGAACCGAGGCGCTGCTTGCGGATAATACACACATAACGGGTTTGCCTCGCAGTAATTCGTCCCGCAGAGCGGTCCAATGTGCTTCGGCAGGATGTCAGGCAGGTGTTACGGCTTCCTTCGCCCGGCGAGGGCGCGGTCCGTCAGCAGGTCGACTGCGCGTTCGATTTCGAGCCGGTCCGCGAGTGCGGCTGCTTCTGCCAGCCGGGCTCGTTCCTGTGCGTTTCCGAACGCTTGGTCGGATTCCCGTATCTGACGAGTGAGTCTTTCCATTTCCGTTTCTGCTTTCATCCTTCGCCTCCGTCCAGTCAATCGACCCAATATCGTCGGGCAGCCACATCGTCCCCGGAATACGCCTAGTAGCAAAATTCTGGTTCTTCACTTTCCTCAGTCCTGTCTCGGCAAGGTGGTCGCCGGTTCGCGTTCTGCACTTCTATCGTCGTCCACCGGCAGTTCCACGGTGCGTACGGTCCGTCGTTGTCTCGGCGGTCAAGGCTATGCTCTGGTGTGGGACGCGGACCCAGCTCCAGCGAGAATTGAAGGAACGACTCGAACTCGAAACGGATTCCTCTGCCTCCGTAATACGCCCAGCTCGGATTCTCCGGGTTAGTACATCGGTCCCGCGCGCCGATGAAGGCTTTGTATTCCGGTGTCGTGCTCTTCCCGAAGGGGATGCGGCGCGCGGCTGCGGCCTTCGCGTTCTGGTGTCCGTCGATGAACTTTTTGGCTTTCCCTTTTACCCAGCCATATTCTGGATTGCTCTTCTTCGCAATCGGTGCTGGCTTTCCGCATCCGCACTCGCACAGCTTGACGCGCCCGTCGAGGGCAGCGGCCAGCATTACCTCGATGGCGGCCTGCTCGTCGGTCACTCGCCGTCCATGAAAGAGAAGTCGAAGTCTATGTGGCTCCCGAAAATCGTCCCGCGCCCCCGCGCGAACGGTTCCGAGTCATCGGCTTCGAGTGCCAGCATGGTGCTCTGCACGAAGGCAGAGCCGGACTGGTCGCCTCTCATATCGTTCAGCGCGGACTTCGCGGCCTTCGCCAGCAACTTCGCCTGCCTGTAGGTGCTCCCATAACATGAGAAACGCCAGCGGTTGACTTGGAAGGCGTTCGCGCCAGCCAGCGTGTCCGCCGGACCGTCCCCGGTAACCTGCTCCATGACCAGATACGGCATCGGCACTTCGCTCGGAGCCATGACGGGAAATATTCCGGTGGTCGTGTCACTGCGGGTCGCTGGTGTTCCCAGCATCGCCCTCATGCTGGTGTTCCCGGCCAGATAACTCTGCAAGGCTTCAACGAGCATGACGAGGCTCCCGTTCGCGGTCGCTGGTGTTTCTGTCCACGGCGTTCTTTACTCGACCGGGCTGTCCGTAATCCGGACGAATCTCCAGCAGCGTGCAGAAGCGATGGTCAGGGCGTTCGCTCAGATACGCTTCGGCAAACAGCCGGAAGTCGAACAAGGCGACGTAGTGCATGGAGGAATTTATGACCGCGAAGGGACCGCTCCCTTGGACGTGGTATCCACGCCAGCGTTTACTTGCTGCGCGAAAGTACGCTGATTCGTGTTGTGGCGTTCCGGACATAATCACTACTTCACCCATGTGTTTCGGGTTCATTTGGAAGAACAACACGCCCGTCCCCGCTCCAGTCCCGCTCGGTCCGATATTTCGGCATCGACATATAGGGTCGGCGTATAGGGTTCGTTTGAATGTTTTCGGCGAATAAATCGGAACACTAGGCTGGCATTGGATGCCAGTACCCCACTGGCATCGGATGCTAGTACCCCCCTGACATCCGATGCGGGGGGTACCCCTGACATCCGATGCGGGGGGTCATTGCGCTGTAACCTCCTCAACCAGCTCCGCTGGGCGGTCACTTTCTGAAACAGGTAAAGGGCGCAGATACGCCATGAACCGCTTGAACCTACCCTTCTTTTCTGGGATATCGTCCGCGTAGAACGCGCCGAAATGCTCGCGGAGGGCGTCATCGCTGTGACCCAACTTCCGCAGACCACGCATAAAGTTAGGAAAGCACTTCATCGAACCATCGCTGGCGGTGAAGAGCCAAATAGCAAGCTCGTCCTTCGCCTCGTCCGCCCACGGCATCTCTTCGTAGTCCAAGCAACATTTCGGATTCTTGTGCGCCCATTCCTTATGCAGCACTGGACGATACGACACGGACTCGCCGGGGACCTCCTTGAGCTTCACGAAAAAACCTTCACGCTCCAGTTTGTGAACAGTTCGCCTGACGGTTCGCTCGTCCGCTCCGAAATACTCCGCCATGCTGGGGATGGATACGAAGAACCGGCGCTTCTGGTCTGCATTCGGGTCCGGCTTAGAACCGGGCGCTGGGACTATTGGCTTGGTAATTTTCAACGCGAAGCCGTAGATAACGGCTGCGAAAAAGGAATTGCTGCGGGAGAGATGCCACTCGCTGCTGCAAAGGAAACGAGTCGAAGAACTGCCGTCTAAGTTTTTCACGTTCAACCCTTTTTGCTACCTAAACCCTTTATGAAAAAGGGTTCCCGCGTGGTTAACTATGCGCGGGTCCCAGTGATGAGGAATTGTTCAGAACGTCTGTAGCCCAGCCGTCCCCGCCCTCTAGCGCGTGATATGGTAGTTCGCGCCCCACCTAGAACTTCCGTCCGCTGTTACGACGTCCGGTTTCCCTCCGAGGGAATCTGCATATCGCGGGTCACGTACTTATGTATCCATCGCTTGGCGTCAGCCCGCGTTTTGAAATCCTTCTCGCATATCGAGTCATCGCTCAGGTCCACGACATAAAAATCGCGGCGCTGTTCGACGGCAAAATATCTCTTTCTCCTACTGATTTCGGCTTTCTGATTCACCGGCTGCCTCGTTTCGCTTTCTGAACTGAGGCGGTCCCGGCGAACCATTCCAAAACTGCGGACCGACTAAATCGGATGTATCGACCGACCCGGTTACATGGCAGCGGGTTCCTGCATCGCGGGCGGGATTTTTCGTAGACCCACGTCAGCGGGACGCGCAAAAGTTCGGCCACTTCTTCCGGCGTTAAAATCTCAGGCACACGAATCCCCCGGCGTGAAGATTTGTTTTTTCTGGATTCGCCGCTGGGGTTACGGGATGGCGTCCCGCTGGGCAACCGGGTTTGGACCGGCTTACTTGCCCCGCTGCTCGATTCGCAACGTAGAATTATTATAACGCGGTCCGCGTTCGATTGGAAGCGAAATCCGCGCTGGGCGCGACTTTTCGAGCCGGTCACTCTCGTAACTCGCTGGGAGCCGGTCACCCACGGTACACTGCGACCCGATGCAGCGCGGAACTATTTTCAAGAAGCATGGCTCGTGGCACCTACGGTATCGGGTCAATGAAATCGGACCGAACGGCCAGCCTCGTCGTCGGGAAATTACTCGGCAGCTCATGCGGACCGCTGACGCCCGCTCGAAGCAGGATGTCCTCGACGAGGCGGACCGGAAACTGGCAGCGGTGAATCGAGGCGGCTCCGCCGAGGGGTCCCTGCTATTTAAGGATTTCGTCAACACGTACTTTCTACCAAACGTCTCTGCCCGGAAGAAGGCTTCGACTCACAAGTTTTATCGGGACAGCCTCAAGCTTCACGTCACGCCGGTCATCGGGGACCTTCGGCTCCGCGATATCCAGACCGTAAACGTCCAGAGGATGCTCGACGACATCGACCTGTCCCATGCATCGCTCCAACGAATCAAGACCGCAGCCTCAGCGGTGATGTCCCATGCGATTCGACTCGGGTTCATCACCGGGTCCAATCCTGTTCACGAAGCGAAGCCAGAGGGACGGCGGTCCGATTATGAAAGCTACGCGTACGGTCTGACGGACGTAGAGTGGATGCTCGAACGGCTGGACGAACCGTCGCGGACCATCGTCGCGGTCGCGGCGTTCACCGGGATACGGGAAGGGGAAATCCGGGGACTTCAGTGGTCCGACTACACAGGGTCAGAGTTATTCATCCGGCGGTCGGTCTGGCGCAAGGCTGTGGGCGAAACGAAAACACCAGAGAGCAAGGCGCGAGTCCCGGTCATCCGCCCGCTCCGAAAACTACTCGACGCCCACCGGAAAACGAACGGGACCCACGAGTGGATATTCGCAGGACCGAAGGGCTTCTCGCTGAATCTCGATAACCTGACGCGCCGGGTAATCCGCCCTGCGCTCGGTGTGCGATTCCGGGGATGGCAAGCCTTCAGGAAGGGACTCGTCGGCATCCTGTTCGACGCCGGTGTCGATGTCGAAGTGGCGAAAACAATCCTGCGCCACAGCGATTCGTCCGTTACGCGCCGTCATTATCTGGTCCTGAAGGGTCAGCAGGAGGGGAAGGCGGCCATGCGCCGAATCGAACGAACCCTAGCCTCACGCGGGACAAATGCGGGACAGAAAAAAGCGAGCCGAACGCGGAACCCGCGCTGACCCGCATGAACATTACCTAAATCTGGAGCCGACGAGCGGACTTGAACCGCTGACCTGCCGATTACGAATCGGCTGCTCTACCAACTGAGCTACGTCGGCCTTGGATTTGATTTTAACTGTGGAGGCTGCGAGCGTAAAGAGCGGGAACAGTTGTCAGCTTTCAGTTGTCAGCTTTCAGTAATCGGTGAGGCACTCGCGGTAAAAAAGATTTCGTCGACTTCGAACAAACTGCGTCTGGTGCTGGCGACGGCAGACGGACCACCAACTACTCTGACAACTCTTATGCAAGAAAAGGCCACCCTGGCAAAGGGGCGGCCTCTTCTTTTTTAGGGAGAATAGTTCCAACGGGGCAAAAATCCGTCAAAACTTTCTGGCGAAATCTTATGAGCCGAAAAAGGGGGGTGTCAAGGAATTTTAGGAAAATAAATATCTTTGGAATCAATTACTTACAAAATAGGTTAACAGGTCTGCGCGGCGCTTCATTTTGGGCATTTTATGGACTTTTATGTCCTAAACGGCTTTGATTGATGGGTTTACCTTGGAATCGGAGGCCCTTTCCTGACCCTCGGACAGGTTCAGCGAGATGAAATCGCTGGGTTGTTCGCGATGCAGAACCTTCTCCGGCAGAATGCGATTGAAGAAGATGCGAATGCCTCCAAACGCAAGCCCCGCAACACTGGCGAACACGATCAGAATTCCACACAGCAGGAAGACATTCAACAGCAGGTTGCCAAGATTATTTTTCTTTCCCTGATAGGTGTTCTCGTTCCAGGTAACGTCGGCCTCGTAGTTCACCGCACTCAAAAGAGCGCGGGCTTCTCCTTGGGAAATCGCTCCGGTTGCGATCACCACCATGGGACCGGTGCGCTTATCAAACATCGGCCCCGCAATCGCGATTGGACTTCCGGCCTGCAGTGGAGGGTTGGAAGGTTGGTTGGCGGCGTCGATCCGGCGCAGATGTTCCGCGGCCAGCTGCGGCGTCGGATAGGCGATCAGCATCAGCGTGGCCAGACCGTCTGATGTCTGGTATGTCCCCAGCGCCACTTCGGCGCTGGCGTTGAAGTCGACCAACTGCGCCGTGAGCGGGGCGCTGATCTTCTCCAGGGCGACCGGTCCCAGCACGTATTTCGCGGTGTTCTTCACATATCCGGACTTGGGAAGATACTGCGGCAGGATGGGCAGATTGCGCGCGTTCCCGGCGGGCAGAGGCAGGGCTTCCGCCAGTTCGCGCAGCGAAGCCGCCGACATGGCGCTGAGTTTCTCGAACACCGCATCCACCAGAATGTTGGCACGATAGAAAAGCACGCGCTCGTTCAGCGACGCACCCTGGTCGGGGATCGATTCCTTGAGCATCTGCGGCATCTTGTAATAGGTAAAAGCGCCGTAGGCGCCGCTGGCATCGGCGAAGCGGATGGCCTTGAGGGCTACCTTGCGACCGTCATCACGGGTGTAGGTGCCGGATGCAAAATCGGTCAATCCGTATTCCTTGAGCAGACCGGCGTTTACAGAATCCGCGACAGCCGGATCCTTGCTGGTCCGGACCGCACCGGAAATATGCCATCCGGCAAATTGCGCAGGAAGAATCGAAGGCAAGGCGGGTGTGGCCGCAGGCGGTTCACCCGCGAAGGCAGCGCCCAGACCCAACCCCAGGAAGATAACAGCAGAAATGAATTTGCCAAGCATAGGACAGAATCCGGGCGAGGGCCCTTCTACTTAGACTACAGACCGGAGGCGAAAGTTTCCATGGGGCAGTATGTGGCCTGAGGCGTATGGGCAGCCGCGCCAGCGAGTGTAAGGGTACGCGCCAGATCCCTTCGACTTCGCTCAGGGCAGGCTCTTCGGGACTGAAGTCCCTCAGGATGACGCCAGTCTACGGGGCCTGGAAAGCCTCTTAATGGAAGGATCCGGCGTGAAGCGGACACGCACCTCGCCTGGCCAATCGTAGCGATGCGCGCCAGATCCTTCGGGACTGAGGTCCCTCAGGATGACGCCGCGATTAAGGAAGGAGGCCTGCGGTCTGCGGTGTCCTTCGGCCGTCTGAGCTCCGCATGCGAGTTACACCCCGCTCTCACCCGAATGCCGTCATGCTGAGCTTGCGAAGCATCTGGCGGGGAGCGGTTCCGCTCTCCCAGCGGCAGAAGGAACGGTAGACGCCAGATCCTTCGGGACTGAAGTCCCTCAGGATGACGCAAGGGGGCTGGGATCTGGAACTAACCACTACCGGCGATTCAACAGATATGACTGAATGGTTTTCTTTGCGTCCTTTGCGGAGTTCCTTGGCGAACTTTGCGGTAAAAGGTTATTGATCTTGCCCCAAGCCACTTAGAGACCTAACCGCAAACCGCGCCAAGGATGAACCATGCGCTCTAGTCTTTATCGATCTTGCTGGCGACTTTGACCCCGCTCAGACCACTGACATATTTCGATATTCCGCGGTAGAGCGATTCCGCGATGCGCTGGCGATAGTCGGAAGTCCGCAGCTTGCGTTCGTCCCCGGGATTGCTGACAAAAGAAATCTCGGCCAGGATCGACGGCATGTTGGCCCCGATGAGCACGATGAACGGAGCTTTCTTGACCCCGCGATCGCGGATTCCGGGGCTCTTGGCGGCCAGACCGCTGTGCAGCGCGCGCTGCACGTTGGCGGCAAACTCGCGCGACTCTTCAATCTTCTCTTTCAGCGCGATCTTCTTCACCAGGTCCTGAAGTTCATAGACGGATTTGTTCGACGCCGCGTTTTCGCGTGCGGCCACATCCAGGGCTTCGGCGGACGAGGTGAAGTTCAGATAGTAGGTCTCCACGCCGCGCGCGTCCGGATCGCGGCTGGAGTTGGCGTGGATTGAAACGAACAGGTCCGCCTGTTCCTGGTTCGCGATCGAGGTGCGGGTCTCGAGCGGAATGAAAGTGTCGTCCTTCCGGGTATAAACCACGTCGGCGCCAAGCCGGGTCTGCAGCAGCTTGCCCAGCCTGCGGCCCACATCGAGCACCAGATCTTTCTCTTCGAGGCCGTGGGGGCCAATCGTACCGGTATCGTGTCCGCCGTGGCCGGGGTCGATGACGATCTTGCCGATTTTCAATCCCAGGGCACGGATCAGCGAGCGATCGCCGTTGGCTGTCGGCGAAGCTTCCCTGACATCCGGAAAAATCACCGCCGGCTTGCGCTTGCTTCGGCTGGAACCCCTGGCATTCGTCGACACCGCCAGCGTGCTTGCCGCCCTGGTCCTGGGCTTATTGTCGGGCGGATCGAGTTTGGCTTCCGCGGTATCGTCGTCATCGTCCGCTTCCACGACGGTTTTCTTCGGCGCGTTTGCGGCCGCCTCGCTCGTTGAAGATGCCGGTTTTTTAATTTGCTTGTCCGTGACGTCCGGAGCAGGGTCGTCCTCTGCGGAAACGGTCTTGGCGTGAATGGCCTTGCTGTGCACATCCTTGCTGTGCACATCAATGATCAGCCGCGGCGGATCGGTAAGCAGAAAAGTGGTGTAGTCGGAGCGGTCCTCGACCTCCAGCACGATCCGGGCTTTACCGGGCTGAAACTGTGCCACCCGGATTTTTTTCAGCAGCCCGTCATCGACTTCGAAGGTCTTGCCCAGCAGCGTGGACGGGAGATTGGTGTCGAGGAGATCGAAAAATATTCGTTCCGGATCGTCAATGCGCTGCGACTCGAACTTTACGTCTCTTTCGAGGTCAATCGCGACCCGGGTGTAATCCGGCTTCGACCAGTGGCGCACCTGGGTAACGTACGCCGGCTTCTGGCTCCCGGCTGGAACCTCGGCATCCGTGTCGGGGGCGGGATTGCCGGTCTCCGGGGATTTCGAAGTCTCAGTGGAATTTGTCTTTCCGGCGCGTTTTTTCGAATCCCCGGAACGCTCATCCAGATTGTCGTTGGCCTTTGATCGCAACCCTGCCTGCTGCGCTGGTTCGGCGATCGCCTTGCGGGCCTCATCGGCGAGATGGTGGTGAGGATAGCGGCGAAGAAATTCCTCGAATGCCGGTTTGGCCTGGGCCGGATCTTTCAGATCGTCCTGATAGATCCGGCCAATGGTGAAAAGGGCATCGAAGCGATCCCGGCTGCCGGGATATTCCCGGCGCAGAAACCGGTACTGGCCGATAGCTGAGCGCAGGATCTTGTCATCGTTAAACCGGCGTCCCATGTCGGCCAGCAGTTCGGCTACGGCAACCACGCTGGGATCCGCCTTGGAAGATGCCGGCGCCCCGTAATAAACGCGGCGATAGGCGGCAATCACATGCTGGTAGTCGCGGCGATTCTGCTGCGCCGAGGGCAGGTCTTTCAAAGTCTCCCGCATGCGTTCGGCGGCGGAGTATTGGGTACGCGCCCAGGCTTCAGACTTACCCTGCGCCTGCAGGGGCAGCAAGGGGAGGAACAGCAGGAGCACCGCCCCCAGACGCTTTGCGCGTTGGCTTCGATCGAAGTTCTTCAATTTTCCAGCCTGTAGTCGCCTAGCCCGTAATCCCGTAGCTCGCGAAAGCTATGTTCGGTTGCTGCCCTGTAGAGATGCCGGTTTCTCAGTCGGTGTTGCTGAAGTTCAGAACGCCCCGCTCGTCGCGCCTCACCCGAACCGGCTCGTGCACTGGATTGCCCAGGATCTGATAGTCCGAGGCCGCCCCGCCGTAGTACAGCTGGGTGATTCGTTTCACGTAGTTACGGGTCTCACGGAAGTGCGGTATTCCGGCGCTTCTGGCCACCGCACCGGCCCCGGCATTGTAGGCCGCCAGGGTCAGTCTGACGTCGCCACCATAACTCTCCATCAGCTTCTTCAGGTGGCGGACGCCGGCGTCGACGTTCTGCTCCGGATCGAACGGGTTGACGACGTTCAGTTGCCGCGCCGTCTGTGGCATCAGTTGCATCAGCCCCATCGCTCCCGTGCGCGAAACTGCGTTGGGATTGAAGTTCGATTCCACCTTGATGACCGCTCGCACCAGACTGGGATCTACGTTGTGGCGGGAAGCAGCCTGGTCAATGGCCGCATCGATTTCCTGCTGCGTGAACGGCTTACCGCGCACGAAGCTGGAAACCTGCTGCGAATTGCTGACTTCAGCCGCGGCCGAACGGGCCGCTCGAACATTGGCCGAGGGGACCGACTTCCAGCGATGCGCAGTGGGACTCCAGTACATCAACCCGCTGCTGCGCGCTGCTGGGGCGGCTGACCGCCTGGGAGCTGCCGGAGTCTCGTCATTGACAAAGATCTTGCGTCCAGAGCTGTCGGTGGTGGCGGTGATGCTTGCTGAACCGGCTTGCGCCCGCAGATATGGCGTTGTGAAAGAAAGGAAGGTCGCGAGTACGGGACTAGCCATCAGGGCGATTTGCAGGCGTTTTCGCATAGCCGGGTAGTGCGTGCACGCGGACAGACAACCAGCCCGCGCCTACCGACCCGGAACCTGACGGAGAAAACCTACCAGAGTGAAGCAATTATAGGCTGGCGGTGAGCCCCTAGCAATCAATCTAAAGACCAATAGAACCACCGAAGTAATCCAGCAATTGATTGAAAATATAGATATTTACGGTGATGCGTTGGTTACTTTGCCGAGCCCGTCCCGGGGTTTGCTCTGCGTCCTTTGCGGTTTAAGGTTCCGATTGATTCCCGGCAAGATCAACTTCTTAACCGCACAGGTCGCCGAGGATTCCGCGAAGGACGCAAAGATTGCGAGCAGGTGGCTGCTGAACAGGCGCTTCTTTTACCTCACTCGGCAGCTGTAGTAGGCTGCCTCCGGCACCCATGAACGACATCTCCCGGCCGCAACCCGAAGCCCCAGACTCCCTGATGCTCTACGGCTTCTGGTATCGCGCCTTGCCCGGGCGGCAGGTAGCCGGGAGCCGGCTGCAAAAAGCCATGCTGCTCGAAACCCCGCTGGCCCTGGGACGAGACAGCCTGGGCCGTCCGTTCGCGCTTCACGACGCCTGCCCGCACCGCGGCATGCCGCTTTCCCACGGCCATTTCGATGGCCAGCAGGTGGAGTGCAGCTATCACGGCTGGCGCTTTGACGGGCACACCGGCCAGTGCCAGCTCATTCCCTCGCTCACCGCGGACCAGAAGCTGAAGATCGATCGCATTTACGCCGGCAGCTATGCCTGCGAAGAACATGACGATTTCATCTGGGTCTTCATTCCGGAGCCGCCGGCGCCGGGAGCAGGATTCAGCAAAGCCGCAGACGCTCCCATGCCCGCGCCTCGCGTCCCGACCTTCAGCGCGAAATACAAGCTGGCTTATCTCACCGCCGATCTGCCCTGCAGCGTCGATCACGGAATCATCGGATTGATGGACCCTGCGCACGGGCCCTTCGTTCATCAGGCCTGGTGGTGGCGCAGTCGCAGCAGCATCCACGAAAAACAGAAGAATTTTGAGCCCATTCCCAACGGCTTCCGCATGAGCGCGCACACGCCCAGCTCGAACAGCGCACCCTACAAGCTGCTACGGCTGTATGCCGACGCGGAATCGATTACCACGACGATTGATTTTGTTCTGCCCAACCTGCGCCTGGAGACCATCCGCGCCGGCAAATACTGGTTTTCTTCGCTAACCACGGTGACGCCCATCACGCGCAGCCATTGCCGCATTGATGTGGTGGCGGCGTGGAATATTTTTCGCTGGGTGCCGCTGGGGCCGCAGCTGCTGAAGTTTGTGTTTGCCAAGTTTGTGGAACAGGACCGGCAGACCATGGAGAAGCAGTCGGAAGGGCTGAAGCACAACCCCCACCTGATGCTGATCGACGACGCCGACCGTCCCGCCAAATGGTACTTCGGATTAAAGGCGGCGCTTCTGGAATCCAGGAAAACGGGCGAGGAGATGAAACATCCGCTGTCAGCCCCGGTCACGCTCAAATGGCGGAGCTAGTCCTGCACCAGCCAATCCAGAGCTTCTTCGCGGGTCCTGAACGTGGGCAATTTGCGCTGTGAAAAAGACTTCAGGTGTTCGTAGAAAATTTTTGGCAGGGCCTCCGTGCCCACCCATGCGGAACGCTTCAAATGGGGGCGGTCGAACACCAGCGCCGGCTTAATACGCTCAATAGTCTTTTTGTCGATCTTCGAACCACTGAAATCCGCCAGCAGCAGCACCGAACCCAGAGGTTCGGCGGTAACCTGCGCGGGAACCAGTTCAGCAAGCTTTTCCAATTGCTCAGGCGAACAATGGGAGCAATCCGCCAGAAGAACTTTCTTGCCCTGGTGGGTGATGAATCGAATGCGGTCTTCCACCCGCCCTCCTTTGGCCCCGGAAGTAGAGTGCCACTGAGAACCGGGAACTAGTATCCGGCAACCGAGGTTAACTTCCCAATAAAGCTTCCACCACGCCGTACGCCTCGCCCAGCGCGGCATCCAGCGCCGCCGGGTCTTTGCCCCCGGCCTCGGCAAGATCGGGCCTGCCCCCGCCCTTCCCGCCGACTCTCTGCGCCACCGGCCCGATAACCTTGCCCGCCTGAATCTTGCCGGTCAGGTCTTTGGTCACGCCCACGATGAGGGCGACGCTGCCGTCGGTGGCTGAGCCCAGGACCACAACGCCCGATCCCAGCTTGTCACGCAGTTGGTCTACGAGGGTACGCATCTGCGCTCGCTCCAGATTGTCCACCCGATGCGCCAGAACTTTTACGCCGCGAACATCCTTGATCTTGTCGCTCACCGAAGCCACGGTGGACGAGGCCGATTTCATCCGCGCCTGATCGAGTTCGCGACCCAGGCGCTTGATTTCTGCGTCTTTCTTTTCGAGCTCGGCCTTCAGCGCCTCGGCCGGCGACAACGCGGTCTCTTCAACGGCAGGCGCTCCGTCCTTTCGCGTCTTGTGCGAAACGGTGGGGCCGACAAAGCTCGACACCACACTCTCGAGCTCATGATCTTTCTGGAAATGATGCAGCGAGCCTTCCCCGGTTACGGCTTCGATACGCCGTACGCCCGAGGACACGCTGCCTTCCTTCAAGACTTTAATCAGCCCGATCTCGCCGGTCTGGGCGGTGTGGGTGCCGCCGCAAAGTTCGGTGGAGAAGTCTCCAATCTTGATCACGCGAACCTTGTCGCCATACTTTTCGCCGAACAGCGCCATGGCATGGTACTCGTTGATGGCCACATCAATCGGAACGTTCTCGATGACTTCGATCTTCTGATTGCTTAACACTTCTTTGTTAATCAGATCTTCGATGTCCTGCAGTTCCTCGTCTGCCACGCCGGTGAAATGAGAGAAGTCAAAGCGCAGATGGTCGGGCGCCACCAGCGACCCCGCCTGCTTCACATGCTTGCCCAGAACCTCGCGCAGCCCGGCCTGCAGCAGGTGCGTGGCCGTGTGATTGCGCATGGTGGCTGTGCGAATTTCGGTGTTGACGACGGCATCCACTTTTTGTCCCACGCGAATTAGCTGCTTCGCGATGACCTGATGCGCGCGCACTCCCTGGATCGGGTAGTAGCAGCCTTTCACCTCGGCGACGATGATGTTGTGATCGTCGCTGTAGAGCCATCCACGGTCGCCGACCTGCCCACCGGATTCGGCATAGAAAGGCGTGTGGTCGAGAATGACCTCGCCTTCGTCGCCAGGATTGAGCTGCTGGACGCCCTGTCCATTGTGAAGAACAGCAATCAGTTCGCAGTTCTCAGACCGGGGTTGCCGGTAGCCTTCGAACGTGGAGGTTGGCAGCTTTTGGTACGCGGGGTTGGCGGTTTGCTTGGCTGCACCTTTCCAGGAGGCGCGGGCGCGCTCGCGCTGCTCCTGCATGGCAATCAGAAAGCCGCGATTGTCTACGAGTACTCCGACGTCACGCGCGGCATCCTCGATAAAATCCAATGGAAGGCCAAAGGTGTCGTACAAAGTGAAGGCATCCTCGCCCCGAAGGATCGGGCTACTGAGTAGCCGGCTTTGGTTAAGCCAATGCAGGACCTCAGCGGCCCTCTCTGCTTTGAACAGCAGTTCCAAATGTCGAAGCCTCAGCGAATCGGTATCGTACAAAATCAACGAAGTGGCCAGTTTGAACCACTTGGAATTTTCGGCAATCTGCACCTCGATAGCATCGGCAGGTTCCAAAGGAAAGCTCGTTCGTATGTAGGCCGCGAGTGTCGCCGGCTCGATCCTGCCAGCCTTTCGAATCGTCTCGCCGAGCTTTTCGAGGCCGACCTCCATCGTATGGTGGAATCTCCGCTCCTCCTCGCTGACGACCCTTAACACTTGGCCACTCGCAATCAGCTCCGGATAAACATTAGCCATCATCTTCTGTACGAGGATCACCATTTCTGTCATCACTACGGGGCGCTTTTGACCGAGCAGCCATGCGTGCCGCATGGCTCGACGCATAATTTTGCGCAGGACATAGCCTCGACCCTCATTCGAAGGAACCACATCGTCTGCGATGAGGAAAGCCGTTGCCCTCGAATGATCCGCAATTACTCGAAGAGACGATGCCAACCTGTGATCAGATTCACCACTGTGGGGACGGATGCCCTCGGCTGTCCCGTGGAGCGAAGCTCCGCTTAAATTTGCTGGCGACTCCAATGCTGATGTCTGCGAACCTCTTGCCGAGCTCCGCTCGGCCTGGACGGGTCGGAGACCCGTCCCCACATGGCCGGTGGTGGCTCCCGTCAATTCCGCTGCCCGTTTGATCAGTGGCGTGAACAGGTCTGTGTCGTAATTCGAGATTACGCCTTGCAGCACCGCCGTTACCCGCTCCAGCCCCATCCCGGTATCGATCGATGGCTTGGGCAGCGGATTCAGTTTTCCGCTCGCGTCCCGGTCGAACTGCATGAACACCAGGTTCCACAACTCGACGTAGCGCCCGCAGTCGCAGCCAAATGCGCAATCTGCATGGCTCTGATCCGACGCCGCCACGCCCATGTCGTAATGAATCTCGCTGCAGGGGCCGCAGGGGCCGGTGTCGCCCATCTGCCAGAAATTGTCTTTCAGGCCAAACTCAAAGATGCGGTCCTTGGGCACGCCCTGTCCTACCCATAAGTCATAGGCTTCGGCATCACGCGACATCCCGCCTTCGCCGTTGAAAACGGTGACGTACAACTTGTCCTTGTCTATGCCGAACCACTGCGGCGAAGTGATCAGCTCCCAGGCGTAGGCGATGGCATCTTTCTTGAAATAGTCGCCGAAGGAGAAATTGCCCAGCATCTCGAAAAACGTGTGGTGCCGGTTGGTGAAGCCCACGTTTTCGAGGTCGTTGTGCTTGCCGCCCGCGCGCACGCACTTCTGTGAAGTCGTGGCCCGGTTGTAGTCGCGCTTTTCCAGTCCGAGGAAGACGTCCTTGAACTGGTTCATGCCCGCGTTGGTGAACAGCAGGGTGGGATCGTTCTGCGGAACGAGCGACGACGAGTGCACCTCGCGGTGTCCCTTCTGAACGAAGAAGTCCAGAAACTTGCGGCGAATTTCGGAGCCGGTCAGCATGGATGGCGGGAATCGAACGGTTGATTTCCAACTCGATTCTAGCATCGGCGAAAGCGCGCCGTACGATGGCGATCTTTGTCGTCTCGACTGCCCTCTCCATCCGGAAAAGCGGGTCTTCTCACCGTGTACAATCATTACCTTTCGGGATGACTACCTCCTCCGCGCGCAAACTCATCATCGCCATTGACGGCCCGGCCGGCGCCGGCAAGAGCACGATCGCGTCGCGCCTGGCCCGCAAGCTGGGATACGTGAATCTGGAAAGCGGCGCCATGTATCGCGCTCTGGCCCTGAAAGCCATCGAGTGGGATGTGTCTTTCGACGACGAACCCGCCCTGGTCAATCTGGCGCACAGCACGCGCATTCATCTCGAGCCCAGCCTGGGCGGCAACCGCGTGCTGCTCGACGGACGCGACGTGAGCCAGCGGGTGCGCGAACCTGACGTCACCGAGGCCGCTTCGCGAGTTTCGGTCCACCCCGGGGTGCGCGCGTGGATGGTCGCCCGGCAGAAGGAAATGGGAGCGGGCGGCGGCGTAGTCATGGAAGGCCGCGACATCGGCACCCAGGTCTTTCCCGCGGCCGATGTGAAAATCTTCCTCGATGCCGACCCGGTGGTGCGGGAACAGCGGCGTCTGCAGCAACAAAATGTGCGCGGCGCGGCGGCCCACGCCATCGTCGCCGAACTGCGCGAGCGCGACCGCCGCGATCGCACCCGCGCCACTTCTCCCCTGGTCCCGGCCAGCGACGCCCTTGTGCTCGACTCCACCAAATTGTCGGAAGACGAAGTGTTGCAGCGCGTGGAGGAACTGGTGCAGAGCAAGCTCAGGCGGTGAGGCACCTGCAGTGCAATCCCTACTCTGTCATCTTGAGCGGAGAGAACGAACTCGCTTGCGAGTTCGTTTTCGGAGTCGAAAGACCTGTTGTGCGCCTGCAGCGCCATTACCGCTTGAAAAACGCAAGGTCCCTCGACTGCGCTCGGGATGACAGGGGGGCGCGATCTAGAATGTCAGCGGATAGCCGGGAACGTCCAGCTTGATGCGATAGATGCTCGTGCTTGCCGTGATGTAAAGGGTCTTGCCGTCCTGGTCGCCCCAGGCCACGTTGCTGACCACCTCGGGAACTTTGATGGTTCCGATGTGTTTGCCCTCGGGCGAAATGATCCAGACGCCGGCGGGCCCCGCGCCGTATATGTTTCCGTTCTTGTCCACCCGTATTCCGTCGGGCACACCTTTTGCCGGATCAGACGAGGGATCGAGAAAGACGGCTCCATCGGTCACCGATCCGTCGGGCTGCACCCGGTAGCGCATCCACACTTTGTTGCCGGAGTCCGCGATGTACAGGAATTTCTCGTCCGGGGAAAAGGCCAGGCCGTTGGGCCGGGGAAGGTCTTTGATTACAAGTTGCAGTTTGTCCCGGTCCGGCGGTGCGCCCGGCTTCTGCTGACGCGCACCCGGTACGCGGTATACGCCGTTGACTTTCAGTTCCTTCATGGGATCGTCGTCGCTCTGCGTGGGCAGACCGTAAGGCGGATCCGTAAAGTAGAGCGAGCCATCGGATTTATAGGCAACGTCGTTCGGACTGTTGAGCTTCTTGCCCTCATAAGAGTCCGCCAGAATCGTGATTTGTGCTTTGGGATCGAGCGACTCCAGGCGCCAGACAGTGCGTCCGGCGTGCCCCGCCACCGTGACCCGGCCGTCGGCATCGAGAGTCATCCCATTCGAACCCGGCTCCGGTCCCTTGAACGGCTCCGACCCTTTGTATCCGCTGGGATGCATGAAGACGCTCGCGCCCTGCCCGGGAATCCATTGCATGATGTTGTTCGAGGGAATCTCCGCAAACAGAAGAGTGCCCTTGCGGGTCCAGACCGGCCCTTCGGTCCACTTGTTGAAACCGGTCGCCACTTTCTCGAGCGTCGCGTTGGCTGGCACAAGCTTGTCGACCGAGGGATCGAGTCGCTGAATCTCTTGCGAGCAAGCCGCGGCCGCAGCCGCGATGAGCATTAGAGCGATCAGGGAGAGATGCATACGGGTCGGCATGCGACGGATTTTACTCCAAATCCGCAATCCGCCGCGCCCCTGTCATCCCGAGCGAAGTCGAGGGACCTTGTGCTTGCCGGTGGCAGCAGACAGGTTCTGCGATCCCGGATTTGGGACAGGTGTCATGGCATTCTTGATGGATTTGGAATTGGTTCTGGCCAAGGTGCTGAGCTTGCGAAGCATCTGGCATGCCGCGGAGTTGGCAGGCAATTTGCCGCTGCGCGCCAGATCCTTCGGGACTGAAGTCCCTCAGGATGACGCCGGTAGAGGGGGAGCATCGGAGGCGGGCATCCCGCCGCCCCGGCTGTTCGGGGGATTCCCGTCGTGGGACAGCTTTCGAAAGATGTTTGCCTGTCACAGACGCCGTGAGGTCTCCGTGATATACCCGGCAAGTTCCCTTTCTCGGCTCTGGACTCGTCCACCATTCGATGCAGGCGCGGGTGCGAGTCTATGGCGAGTGTTTTGCGTTGTTGCGGCCTCTTCATTATCTTTATCTTTTTTTTATTGTTCGGCACCGCCGCCCTCGCCCAGGACACCTCCACCGGCGCCATCCGCGGAACTGTGAGCGATGGCGCGGGAGCCAGAATTGGCGCGGCCAGCGTTGTGCTGGTGAACACCGCCACCAACTTCCGCTACTCCACCACTACTGATGTCAGCGGCCGCTTCGCCTTCGAACTGCTGCCGCCGGGAGACTATTCGGCGCGCGCTGAATCGCCGGGGATGTCGCCGCAGACCACGCCGGGCCTGCACGTGGACGTCGGCGGCATCGCCGAGTTGACATTCAAGCTGGCGGTTGCCGGGAACCGGGAAACCGTTACGGTTTCCGGGGAGCCTCCCTTGGTCGAAAGCCAGCCCAGCGGGCTCTCGACGCTGATTGACGAGCGGGCCATCAATGAACTGCCGCTCAACGGACGGCGGTATACCGACCTGGCATTGCTGGCTCCAGGGGTTACGCGAGATCCCCGCGGCCTCACCTCAGGCGCGAACGGAGACCTCGCCTTCGGCGGCATTCGCGGCTACCAGTCCAGCTATCTGGTGGACGGCGGCGATAACAACAGCGCCTTTTTCGGACAGGCCCGCGGGCGCTATCGCGCGCCCTACCAGTTCTCCAACGAAGTGGTGCAGGAGTTCCGCGTCTCCTCGAACACCTACGGCGCCGATCTGGGACGGGCTGGAGGGGCGGTGGTGAATGTGGTCACCAAGTCGGGTTCCAATCGTATTCACGGAACGGATTTCTATTTCTTCCGCGACAGCGCAATGGCGGCGCAGCATCCCTTCATGGATTTCAAACCGCACGATCGGCAGCAGCAGTTCGGTTTTACCCTGGGCGGTCCCATAAAGCGCAACCGTGCATTTTTCTTTGCCGGCTTCGATCAGCACATCTTCCACGTACCTGCCGTAATGCGCTTTCTCAATGGGAGCTCAGTCGTAGTTCCTCATGCCAGGGCCGGACCTGCCACTCCCGGCGACTACGAAGCTACGGACCAGGCACTGGTGTTCGCCACGGCGGCACAACTCTCGCAGCAGTCCGGCACTTTCCCCTCGTCGATGATCGGCAATGCCGGCTTCTTTAAGCTCGATCTCGTGGTCAACCAGCACAACAACCTCTCGCTGCGTCTGAACACCTCCCGATATTATGGGCATAACAATGTATTCCTCGATCCCGCCAGCCCGCTGACCAGCTTCGGCATCAGCGACAACGGAGAAGAAGATGTTTCCATCGAGAGCGGGTCGTTGGCGCTCACCAGCAATCTTTCCTTTAAAGCGGTGAGCCGCTTTCGGGCCCAGTTCTCGCGCGATTTGCAGTCCTCCACCGCCAACAGCGACGACCCGCTGACCAAGATTCCAAAAATCATCGATGGCTTCGGGCGCTCATCCATTCTTCCCCGCCAGACTCGCGAGCACCGCCTGCATCTGGCGGAAACTCTGAGTGTGGAAGGTAAAAGAAATTCCTGGAAATTCGGCGGCGACGTGCTGATGACCTGGATCTACAACTTCTTTCCGTCGTTGAGCGGGGGCGAGTACATCTTCGATCCCATCAAGGTAAACCCGTTTACCTTCGAGCCCCAGGAAGGCGGTCTCGAACTCACGCCTCTGCGCGCCTACGCGCACCAGGTCCCGCACTACTATCTGCAAAGCTTCGGCGCTGCCGTCACTCACCCCGACACCAACGAGTACGCCGGATTTCTGCAGGATACGATCCGGGTCTCCGACCGCTTTGCGCTTAGCCTGGGCGTGCGCTATGATTTGCAAACGTTTACTACGAAAGGCCTGCTCTCCAATCCGCTGTGGCCGGACGCCGGCCGGGTCCCGTACAACACGGCCAACTTCGCGCCCCGCGTGGGCCTGGCCTATTCGGTCGGAAATGCGCGGCCGCTGGTGATCCGCGCCGGTTATGGCCTCTTCTACACTCGCATTCCGCAGATCTACAATTCCGCGGTCCAGAGCGACAACGGGCTGGCGGGAAATTTTCTTTTCCTCAATAACAATAATTTCTATGACCACCAGATATTTCCGCAGTATCCCAACCCGCTGGTGAAGTGCCCTGTGAATGCCGCGGATTGCCAATTGCCTTCTGGACTGGCGCAACTCGAGCAGGCTGACGTTTCAGCGTTTTCGCACAATTTCAAGACTCCCCGAGTGGAGCAGGCCAGCCTCAACGTGGAGCGCGAGGTCGCGCATCGGATGTCCGTAGGCGTTTCCTACATGTATGTGCACGGCGTGGACCTGATCCGGGCGCGCGATGTGAATTTGCCGCCGCCCGTCAACGTGTCGTATCCGGTCTACGATTCGTCGGGAACAAATTTTCTGGGCACATACTACGACGTCGACTCTTTCTCCACCGTGCAGCCCACGCGCACTCTGACCTGTCCCTTTCCCCCCTGCATCAATCCGCTGGCGCGGCCGGTCCCGCAACTGGGATCCATCGACGTCTTCGAGAGTGCGGCCTCGAGCGTCTATCACGGCGGCACCCTCTCCATTCGCCGCCGCATGACCAGTGGGGTTTACTTCATGCTGGCATACACGTTCGCGCACGCGATCGATGATGGACAGGACGCGCTGGTGGCGGGGCGTCCCGCGACCGTGCAGAACTCCTACCAGGCCAATGCAGAAAAGGGTGCGAGCGTCACCGATCAGCGCCAGCGCTTCGTGTTCTCCTTTGTTCTGGCCCCCAAGCCTTTTCACCGCGACCATGAGTGGCTGGGATTATTCTTTAACAACTGGAAAGCGTCCGGCGTGTTCACCTACGGAAGCGGCAGGCCGCTAAGCGCCACGGTCACTGGCGATGCCAACCAGGACGGCAATAACAGCAACGACCGGCTGCCGGGAGTGTCCCGCAACTCGCTTCTTGGGCCTGACTACGCCACCACCGACATGCGCCTCACGCGGCGTCTGTTTCTCGGCGACCGGGTGAAGTTGGAAGTGATGGCCGAGGCTTTCAACCTGCTGAATCGCGACAACAGGCGCGTCCAGATCACATCGGATGGCTTTCAAAGCAACTCGGCGCAGTTTGTCCAAACAACTAAAACCATTGGAATCAACATCTTTCCGGCTCAGTACCGGGTGCCTACAACCTTTCTGCGGGCCACTGACGCATATGCTCCCCGGCAGATTCAACTCGCCCTGAAGGTGATTTTCTAGCCCTCCGGCGTTCCACCGGCGGAAGCTAGCGGAATTTTCCTGGCACGAAAATGCCACATACCACTTGACTTGCTGTGCGAACCTTGCGATAACTAACCCCGTCCAAACGGGACCGGTTTGGGGGTGTAGTTCAGTTGGCAGAAGTGAGACTTCAAGAGGGCGAATCCCTCGAAAATGCATTGCGTCGCTTTAAACGCAAGGTGCAACAGGAAGACATTATCAAGGAGGTCAAGCGTCACTCCTTTTACCTGAAGCCGGGCGAAAAGAAACGCGTCAAGGAAGCGCTGGCGCGCAAGCGCAGCAGAAAAAAAGCACGCAAAGAACAGGACTAGGATTTCCCGGGCTGCCACGCCATGTGGTAGCCCATTTCCTTATCTGGTGTCCCGTTTCGAGCCAGAAATACACGCAATAATCCATGTCGGGATGACATGGCGGGCCGAGTCCAGGGGTAAACATTCCAGGGCGTAGTTTGAGGGGGCAACGACCCTGAGTCCGCGCGGGTCACGCAACTGGTCTGCGAGGTCTCGGGGAATGGGGCGAAGGGAGCATCTCTCAATGGAATTTCAGGACAAGGTATTGAAGTGCATCGACTGTGGCGCGGATTTTATATTCACCGCGGGCGAACAGTTGTTCTTTCATGACAAGCAGTTCAAAAACGAACCCAAACGCTGTAAAGGTTGCAAGACGAAACGAGTGTCAGTACTCGGAGCTGCGCCTTCGGGGCAAGGCAACGGCTTCGCCAAGGTGGAAACCCGCACCACTTGCTCGGAGTGCGGCAAAGAAACCACCGTGCCCTTTAAGCCGACACAAGGGCGTCCGGTCTTCTGCCGGGAGTGCTTCCAGCAGAAGCGGCAAGTGGCCACGGCCTGATGTCGCACCAGAACCTGTAAACGAATTCCAGAGTCGGCGGCCAAGCTCACCTTCCTCCCGCTTCCCGATTCCATGGGTGAATCTCGTCCGGGCGGGTCAATCCCCGGATTGAAAGGGGGACTCTCGTCCCCGAGCGGCCGAGCCTCGAAGCGGCGCCCCGGACTGCGTTAGTCGGGCTGCGTTAGTATAGAAACGTGGCAACTTTCCACGTCACAAATTTCGGATGCCGGGCCACGCAAGCAGACGGCGCCGCCATCGAGCGCCAACTTCGGGAGCGCGGTCTGGAACGGGCCGGCGCACCCGATGAAGCGACCCTCGTAGTCCTCAACACCTGCACCGTAACCGCTGCCGCGGATCAGGACGCCCGCGCTGCCATCCGCCGCATTCATCGTAAAAACCCGGACGCCCGAATCGTGGTCACCGGTTGCTACGCCCAACGCGCACCAGAAGAAATCGCGGCGCTGCCCGGCGTAGCCAAAGTGATCGGTAACTCCCATAAGCATCGCTTGGCGGAAATCGCCGCGAGCGGACTTCGGACTTCAGACCCTGAGCCTCGGCTTTCCGGGTCCGAACTTCGGCTTTCTGATTATGACAGCCATACCGTTCCCCAGGCCCATGCCTTCGTCCCGCTCGAACGGCTGGCTTCGAGTGCCCGAGGTCCGCAGCCCGCGGTCCGCAGTCCAATTTTCGTTTCTGACATCTTTGCTCACACCGAACTCCAGGGGGCGCCCGTCTTCGACGCCGCCAATGAACGCACCCGTCCCAACTTGAAAGTGCAGGACGGCTGCGACAACCGCTGCTCATTCTGCGTGATTCCCTACGTCCGCGGACAGAGCCGCTCGCTGGGGCTGGCCGAGGCCATTCGCGAAGTCGACACGCTGGTCGCGGCGGGTTATCGCGAAGTGGTGATTTCAGGCATCAACCTGGGCCGATGGGGCAGGGATCGCGTGGAGGCCGGGCCGGGCGAGCGCCTTCGCCCGCCTGTTTTCGAAGATCTGGTGCGCGCCATTCTTTCGGAAACCACATTGCAAAAGCTTCGCATCAGTTCGGTCGAGCCCATGGACTGGAGCGATGAACTCATCCGCCTGATGGCGACATCGCCGCGCATCGCCAAGCACGCGCACGTGCCCCTGCAATCCGGCAGCGATGCCGTGCTTCGCCGCATGCACCGCAAATATCGCCCCTGGCATTACCGCGCAAAAATTGAGCAGATCCGGACCGGCATGCCCACGGCGGCAATCGGAGCGGATGTGATGGCAGGTTTCCCTGGCGAAACCGAAGCGGAATTCAATGAGACGCGCCGCCTGGTGGAAGATCTTCCCTTCACTTACCTGCACGTCTTCACTTATTCCCCGCGTCCCGGAACTCCGGCTGCCACAATGGAGAAGCAGGTTCCTGTCCGGGTGGCCCGCGAACGCAACCGCATTCTGCGCGATCTGGCTTCGGAAAAGAAGCTGGCCTTCATGAGCAGCTTTACCGGAAAATTGCTGGAAAGCATCACCCTGAACGTCTCAGGCGCCGATCAGGATGGCGAATATACCGAAGGACTCACAGACAATTACCTGCCGGTGCGCGTGCGCGGAAATCATCTTCCAAACCGCTGGATAAACGTGCGTGTCACGGAAGTCCTGGATGGCGCCCTGCTCGGCACCGTCGCTTAACGTCTTTAAAAGTTAAGGTCTTTAGTCTTTACAAGTCAGTTGGGAACTGCGCGGCCTGCCGAAAACGCATGATCATTTTTTGGCAGTCAGACGGTCTGCAATTTTGTCGTACTTACCCCGGGGCAGAATGTGACGCGTCACCAACTGGTCCGGATTGTCGTAGGGACGCCCCGCGACAATGCTGTCCGCTTCCCCGTCGGTCACCCCCGGCAATGTCACCAACTGCTCTTTGGTCGCGGTGTTCAGGTCGAGCGGCTTGTCACGGCTCCAGCCTTCCCGCACCCCGGCTGCGACCGCCTTGGCATCGACTTTCAGTTCGGCGGTAGCGCGGGCGGTTTTTTCCTTCAGTTCCTGGGGATTTTGATTAGTATTGCAGGCCGCAAGCGCTCCCAGCAGGACGACTGCGAAGAGCGCCGAAGCGCGGCGGAAGCCCACAACCCCACGACCTCGTACATGAAATGAATTTTCCGGTTGGTCAGCCGGATGAAGCCGGCAACCGCAAACACCAGAACATCGCGACGACATGACGAAGTCTCCTACGTATCCCACACCGCTGAAGTCGCAGACGAGTCATTCACACAGAAAAAAGTCTCGTGCCTGAGCAATGCCTCCACGCCTCTTAAAACTTCATTGCCGCTGCTCTTGGTTACGGCGCCTCGGTAGCCGGCGTTACGCGCTTCCCAGGCGAGCTGTTTCGATACTTCCTGAACGCTGATCAGCAACATGGGCAGTTGTGGATGCGCCCTCGCGATCGCCGGTGCGGCCTGCAGTCCAGTCATGACCGGCATTCCCAGGTCCATGACTAAAACGTCGGGGCTCAGTTGCTCGACTTTCTCGATGGCCTCGGCGCCCGTGGCAGCATCGCCGCATACCTGCCAGTCCGGCTGCTGTTCAAGCAATCGGCGCAGCAGCAGACGAATAGTGGCGTCGTCATCGGCAACCAGTATCCGGGTTGACATCGCGCACTCCTTGTCCGGCAGTCGCCGGGCCAGTCGAACTTGAAATCTTGCCCAACTCGTCTTCCGCGATCCGGCCGGTGCCGCAATTGCGGATTGGGACATAAGCCCAACCACCTCCTACTACGCCACATTTGTGCCCGCGAAACAATACAGCAAAGTCCCGATACCGTCACTGGCGTGATTCCCGTGGCGCAGCCGAGAAGCCGTTGCACTTCCCCACAGGGAGGGGACACTCACCGTCCAAAAACTTGCCGCAGCAGATTGGTCGTCTGGGCCGCTGGGTCTTTGCGGATATTGCGCTCTTCCTGGCCCAGTTCGTAGAAGAGCCCATCCAGGGCCTTGGAGATCACGTAGTGGCTGATGTCGAGGTCCTGATTTCTGGCGAATGGCATGGCTTTGTACTGCGCGACCAGCGTGTTGTATTGCTGAGTCACGCCATTCTTGGCCATGGTTTTCTCCACTACCGGACGGAAGGCCTCGGTAAGCTGGGGTGTGGTCTTTTCCTTGAAATAGTCCGTGGCCGCAGTGTCGCCACCAGAAAGGATTCTGCGTGCGTCGTCGAACGTCATAGCAGTGATGGCATCGATAAAGATTTTCCGTGCTGCCGGAGCCGCCGCTTCCGCGGCCCGATTCATGCTCAGGACAAAATCATCCACTTTGGGACCGTAGCCCACCATGCGCAATCCCTTTTCCAGTGTTCGCAGGTTGTTGGGCATAAGAATCTTGATGTCGGGATTGCCAAAGTATCCGTCGCGGCGCCCGGTAAGTTTCACCGCCTGTTCCGCCCCAATCTGCAGGGCCTGTCTCAGGCCAGACGAAATTTTGGTGTCACTGAGCGTAGAGGTTCCCAGCCCGAGGCGCCGCGCGATCTCTCCCGCCTGGCCGAAGCACAAGGTCGTCATCAACAACGTGCTGGCTGAAAACAATAAGGTGCGTTTCATATGGATTCTCCATAGCGGCCGTGATTAACCACCCCTCACCCCCGTCAAAAAAAATCTTTGCCAGGCTACCCATGAGCGGTTTTTTGCACCTAAGTTTCGACGTTACACGAAATAGCGTGTCGCGATTAACTTTTTATGGAGGAGCCATTCATGGGAAACGAAGCTGAAAAGAACCAGCGGAACCCGGGACAGCAAGAGGGCAATCCTGGAAATCAAGCCGACCCCAACAAGAAAAATCCGTCTCATAGCGGAGAACAGTCCCACAATCCGCAGGATCCGACCACCAAGAAGCCTGGCCAGGACACTGGCTCGACTGATCGGCCGGGGCGCGAAGGGTCTGACGATGTCGAAAAACGCCGCGCATCCTAACCGGGAGCGCGACCATGAACGGGAAAGCCACGGCGTTTTGGCCGTGGCTTTTTTCCGCCGGCAAAGTTGGCTGGGCCGGTCGGAAGACAGCCATGCTATACTTTTTGTCTATTTCGCTCGTCCTGTCCGCTGACGGAGGGTTGTATCGATAAACGCTTTATCCGCACAAACGAACGCATTCGGGCGCGGGAAATCCGCGTCATTGATGACGAAGGCCAGCAGATTGGCATTTTGACTCCCTACGATGCGCTCAAATTGGCCCGCGAGAAAAACCTGGACTTGGTTGAGATTTCGCCGACCGCGACTCCTCCCGTATGCCGAATCATGGACTATGGGAAATTTCTGTACCAGCAGGAAAAGAAGGAACGCGAGGCCAAGAAGCATCAGAAGGTAATCGTGGTAA
Source organism: Terriglobales bacterium (assembly GCA_050746005.1). Lineage (GTDB taxonomy): Bacteria > Acidobacteriota > Terriglobia > Terriglobales > Acidobacteriaceae > JAIQFF01. The sequence goes on along the minus strand of JBOGLC010000161.1, from coordinate 9,495 downwards.
AGGAAGTGAAGTTCCGCATCAATGTGGACGACCACGATTATGAAACCAAAAAGAACCATGTGCTGCGCTTCCTTGACGAGGGAGACAAGGTCAAGGCCACGATTTTTTTCCGCGGCCGGGAGATGACACGCACCGGTCTGGGACGGGAAATCCTGGAACGCCTGATCAAGGATATCGCGGGCAAGGGAATTGTGGAGTTCCGGCCGCGGCAGGAAGGCAATACGCTGCACGCCATCCTGGCGCCGAAAAAAGATGCCGCGCAGAAGCAGCCCGCGCAGTCGCAACCGGCCGCGGGCCGGGTAAACCAAGCGTAGGAATCGTAAGAAGCATTTAGCCATTGGCATGGCCGCTCAGGCAAATGCCGGTGTAACCCAGTACGGATTGCTAAGTGCCAAATACCAACTGCTGGATTGAGGATTTATGCCCAAGTTGAAAACGCACAAGGGTGCCGCCAAGCGTTTCAAGAAGACCGCCACCGGCAAGGTGAAGCGCCATCACTCGCACTTGCGCCATATGCTGACGTCCAAAGATAAGAAGCGCAAAGGCAAGCTGCGCCAGGCCGTCCTGGTAAGCGACGCGGATACCCCCAAGATCAAGCGAATGATTCCGTACTAGAGTTTGTGCCGTTGCTGTGCTGGTGTGGTCGCGGGCGACTCGCCCGCGATTTTGGGGCTGCAAACCAATCGAGTTATGCCAGCGGCCCGGGCGTGTGAAGAGGCAACCAGACCTTCCAGTCTCCTACCTCCAGCCGCCATAACCTGAACGTAAAAAGGAGCTACCCATGCCTCGCGTAAAACGGGGAACCAAGCGCCGCGCCAAGCGCAAGAAGATACTTGATCGCGCCAGCGGCTATTTCCTAACCAAATCCAAACTCTACCGCTCCGCCAAGGAAGCGGTTGAACGCGGCCTGAAGTTTGCCTATTCCGGCCGCAAACAGAAGAAGCGTCAGTACCGTTCGCTCTGGATCGTGCGCATCGGCGCCGCTGCCAAACTGAATGGGATGAGTTACAACCAATTCATTCACGGACTCAAAAAGGGCGGAGTGGAACTGGATCGCAAGATCCTGGCCGACCTGGCGGTAAACGATCCCGGCGCTTTTAAGAGCCTCGCCGAGCAGGCCAAGGGCGCTCTCGGCGGGGCAGCGTAGAAACGGCTTCTGGCTTCTGGCCGATTCTGGATTGGTTTGGGAAGGGCACGACTTCAGTCGTGCCGCAAGCCATCCAAAATTGGCCGGCTTTAGCCGCTGAGGTTTGCTGTTTCGTCTCGTCCTATTTTCCGCAGCCTGGATAGATTTTCTGGAAGAAGATAATTTTCAGGAAGAAAACGTGGCCTATACCGTTCCCAAACTCAAAAGCTTCACACCGGCGGCCCTGGATAAGGCCACCGAGAAATTGCTGTCCGCGCTGAAACAGGAGGCCGCCGCGGTCAGGAACGAGACTGACTGGAAGATTTTACGCGACCGCTGGATGGCGCGCAAAAACGGTGTGCTTACTGAGACCAACGATCTGTGGCTGAAGGCAGCGCCGAAAGACGCCAAGCGCGACGTCGGCCAGCGGGTTAACCAGATCAAGGCGATTGTCGAAGAAGAGATAACAAAAGCCGAGAACAAACAGCGCCATATCTCCAGCGGGGCTTCAACGAAAGCTGCATCCGATGCACTCGACATTACCCTCCCCGGCATCCGCCGCCCGCTCGGGGCTGAACATCCCGTCATCAGGACGATGAATGAGATCGTCTCCGTCTTCCGCAATCTCGGATATTCGGTGGAAGAAGGGCCGGCGATCGAGACTGATTATTACAATTTCGAGGCGCTGAACTTTCCGCCCAACCATCCGGCGCGCGACACTCAGGACACATTGTTCATCGCCAATCAGGAATCGAAGCCGCGGCGCGACCGACTGCTGCTGCGCACCCACACTTCACCGGTGCAGATTCGCACCATGGAAAAGATGAAGCCTCCGCTCAGGATCGTGATTCCGGGCAAAGTGCATCGCAACGATCCCCCGGACGCCAGCCACTCTCCCATGTTTCACCAGGTCGAAGGGTTGGCCGTCGATACCAACATTACTTTCTGCGATTTGAAGGGCACGCTCGACCACGCTATGAAGGCGCTTTTCGGATCGAGTGTGAAAACCAGCTTTCGGCCGTCGTTTTTTCCTTTCACCGAACCCAGCGCCGAGATGATGGTGTCCTGCTTTATCTGCGGGGGCAGCGGCAAGCGAGGCTCCGAGCCTTGCCGTCCCTGCAAGCAAACCGGATGGATTGAAATTCTGGGCTGCGGCATGGTGGACCCGAACGTGTACGGCTTTGTCGATTACGATGCCAAAAAAGTTTCCGGTTTCGCCTTCGGCATGGGAGCCGACCGCATCGCGATTCTGAAATACGGCGTGGATGACATTCAGCTGTTTTTCAACGGGGATATGCGGTTCCTGGAACAGTTTGGGTGAAGCTATCAGCGATCAGTTCCCGGCTGCACTCGAGGGACTGAAAGGTGAGAGCTAAGAGCTTAAATGAAACTTTCTCCTGCATGGCTGCGTGAGTTCGTGGATGCCAGGGTGGACGACCACCGTCTGGCTCAGGACCTCACTGCGGTTGGCATCGCCGTTGAGAGTATCAACGGCGAAGGCAGGAATGCCGTGTTCGAAATGGAGATTGGCACCAACCGCCCTGATGCCATGAACCATTACGGCGTCGCGCGCGAAGCTTCGGTCATTTACAACCTGCCGCTGCGCGCCGTCGATTCAAAACTGCCCGCGGGGCCGGGCAACGCGAACTTCATCATAGAAATTGGAGACCCAGCGGGCTGCGCCCGCTATACGGCTCGCATCGTTCGCGATGTGAACATCAAACCGTCGCCCGAGGCGATCGCAAAGCGCTTGATGCTGGTCGAGCAGCGGCCCATCAACAATGCCGCCGACGCTACCAACTACACCCTGTGGGAGATGGGGCATCCCACGCACGTCTTTGATCTCGATCTGCTGGCGGGCGGCAAGATTCTGGTGCGGCGGGCATTCAGCGGCGAAACCCTGAAAACGCTGGACGGCGTGGAACGCAAGCTCACACCGGAAGATTTAGTCATCGCCGACGCCGTCAAGCCGGTCGCGCTGGCCGGGGTCATGGGCGGATTCGACACCATGATCACGGAAAAGACGAAGAACATCCTCATCGAGTCAGCCTGGTTTGATCCGGCAGCAGTCCGCAAGGCTTCGCGCCGCCACGGCCTGCACACCGATGCCTCGCATCGCTTCGAGCGCGGCGCCGATTTCGAGGCTACGATCACCGCTTGCGATCGGGTGGCTGTCCTCATCCTTGAAGCGGCGGGAGGCAAACTGGACGGCGGCGCCATCGACGCAGTGGTTCGTCAGGTTGATCTTGCTCCCGTCGCTTTGCATCTTTCAGAAGTGCACCGCATCCTCGGCGAGAAGCTGGAGACCAACGAGATTTTCCGCATCCTGCAGCAACTGGGTTTTGAATTGATGCCGGAGCGCGGCGGTGACCCGGATTTCACCGTCCATATTCCCAGCTGGCGTCTGGATGTGGAACGCGAGATCGATGTGGTCGAAGAGATTGCGCGCCTGCACGGCTACGACCGGTTTGCCAATACGCTACCGGCGTTCGCCGGGGCCGTGGTCGAAGCCGCCGACGCGGACAAAGACAGCCGGCTTCGCAACACTCTGCTCGCGCTGGGTCATAACGAGGCGGTTTCGCTGACCTTTATCTCGCATGCCGATGCCGAAACATTTTCTTCGTCGCCGGTCATCGAACTGGCCAACCCCCAGAGCGAAGAGGCGTCGGTGATGCGAAGCTCGCTGGTGCCCGGCATGCTCAACATGCTGGCCTACAACCTCAACCGCGGCGCGGACCACGTGCGCCTGTTTGAAGCTGGATCGGTGTTTGTGGCGGCGGGAGGCGGGGCAGCCGAACCCAAACGCATCTGCATGGGCGCCACCAGCCCGCCCTCCGCAAAACTTGCGGAAGGGTGGGGCTCCCATGACACCGGTTTTTTTCATCTGAAGGGCGATGTAGAGAGTTTACTGCACGCTTTTCAGCACAACTCGCTGGAGTACGATGCCCAGACCGCGGATTACTACCATCCCGGAGTTTCGGCGCGGGCAATGATGGATGGCTTGCCGGTGGCCCAGTTCGGACAGATCCATCCCGACATTGCGTCGGGCCGCAAGCTGCGCCAGAACGTTTTTATTGCGGAACTTTACCTCGACCAACTCTATCCGCGCGGTCTGCGCGTGGTTCGTTATCAGCCCCTGCCGCGCTATCCCGCGGTCGAGCGTGATTTTTCCTTTCTCTTCAACGACGGCATAACCTTCGAGAGGATTCAACAGAAAGTCGCAGGGCTCGGCCTGGCCGAGTTGCGCAGCTTTGTTCCGGTAGAGATTTTCCGCGGAGGCAATGTTCCGCCCGGCAAATATTCCCTGCTGCTGCGGGCGCGCTTTCAGTCAGTCGAGCGCACCCTGCGAGAAGGTGAAGTGGCAGAGTGGTCAGCACAGATCATCAGCGTCGTCGACGCTCTGGGCGGAAGGCTGCGGGCGTAGCTCTGCTGACACCAAACCTAGTGTCATCCTGAGCGGAGCAGCACTTCGCTGCGCGAAGCAGCTGCGAAGTCGAAGGACCCCTACTGCACAACTGAACTCGTCAGGCCAGAGATTTCGGCGGCATTGGTAATGAGTGCGCGGAAGGGAATAGGGGTGCTTCGACTGCGTCAGGCCGGTCGCCAGCGACCGTCCCGACTCCGCTCAGCATGACAGGGCAATTGCGATCAGAAAATGCGCACGGCTGTAAACTAATGGAGTGCGCCTTCTCTCGGGCCTGTTGCTGGCTTTCGTTGCGGCGAAGATTCTGGTCGCCGGCGCTGCCGCTTCATCGCCTGACAAACCAGCCCCAACTTTCTACAAGGACATTCTTCCGCTCCTGCAGGACCACTGCCAGAGTTGTCATCGCCCGGGAGAAGTCGCTCCCATGCCTCTGGTGACGTACGAACAGACCCACCCATGGGCGCCCGCTATCGCGAAAGCGGTGGGCAGCGGGATGATGCCGCCATGGTTTGCCGATCCGCGATTCGGGCATTTTTCCAACGATCCTTCGCTCACTCCGCAACAGATTGCCACGGTGCTGGCGTGGGTCGAGGCGGGCACACCGGCAGGTAATCCGCATGACGCGCCGTTGCCGGTACAGTGGGCGAAGGGCTGGAACATCGCGACGCCTGACCTGGTACTGTCCATGCCCACGCCGGTCGTCATCCCGGCGGATGGGGACGTGGAATACACCTACGAGATCGTGCCCACGCATTTCGCTGAAGACAAGTGGGTGCAGATGGCAGAGGTCCATCCCTCGAGCCCGCAATACGTGCATCACGCCGTGGTTTACATTCGACCGCCTGATTCGCACTGGCTGCGGCACGCTCCTATCGGCGTGCCGTTCACCGCTTCAACTCTCAGTGATCCTGAAGACCGCCTAGAGGCGCACGGAACCACAAGCGATTTGCTGCTGGTATATGCGCGGGGCAGTGCGCCGGATCACTGGCCCGACGGAATGGCAAAATTCGTTCCCGCGGGATCGGACCTGGTTTTCCAGGTCCACTACACCACGAATGGCCACGCCGGAAAGGATCAAACCAGCATCGGACTGGTCTTCGCGAAGTCGCCTCCGCGGCAGCGCGTCATCACTCTGCAACTGAACGATCACGCCTTCATCATTCCGCCGGGCGCGGACGATTTCCGCGTGGAAGTCCAGGGCACGCTGCCGCATGACGCAACGCTCCTTAGTTTCTTCCCCCACATGCACCTTCGCGGCAAGCGTTTCGAGTACGACATTGTGCGGCCCGATGGCACGATCGAAACCCTGTTGCTCGTGAACTATCATTTTCACTGGCAGCTGAGCTATCGTCTGGCGCAGTCGATGTTCCTCAAGGCTGGAACCAGACTGCGCGCGGTGGCGTGGTACGACAACTCGCGCGGCAATCCGCACAATCCGGATCCGACGGCGACTGTAACCTGGGGCGACCAGACTTATCAGGAGATGATGGTGGGCTTCTTCGACGTGGCGGTGCCGGCGAGCATGGACAAAGAACGATTTTTCGTTCGGGGAGAGGGCGGGCGCTAAGTCGCGGCGAGGTCCCAGGACACCAAGTCCTATTCCAGTCAGTCACGCTTCGCCAGCTTTCCAAGTCCGACATCGGGTTAGGTGTAAACTGACGGCGATTTCCGGAGGCGAAGCAAATGCCACCGACGAAGAAGAGCCCCGGTTTTCTTTTGCTTATGGGAGCTTTGATCCTGTATCATTCTTACGCCGCCGCGCAGGCGCCCGCCGCAGAGCCACGCCCGCACGACGGCGGCACGCGCGAAGTTCTGGTCAGCATTCTGATTCCTTCGCTGCCGAACGCACCATTCAGTGCCACGGTGGTAACCGAATCAGTTCGACAATTGGCGGATGGCAGCAGAATCACGCTCGTGAACCGCAGAGCGGTGGCGCGCGACGGTTCTGGGCGCATTTTCCAGGAGCGGCGCCTGCTTGTGCCACCCGACCGCGAACACGAGTCGGTAGTCACGCAGATTGAGATCAGCGATCCCGTTGCGCACGAGCTTTATATCTGCGAGCCAGATGAACACGTCTGCCAGCTGGAGTCTTTTTCTCCTCCGGTCTACGCAGGAACTCCCAGCGCCATTCCCGTAAGGGAGGAACAAAAACGCGAAGATCTTGGCAAGCAGTTCATCAATGGTCTGGAAACCGTCGGCACTCGAGAGACAACGGTCCTGGACGCGGGCGCAATCGGCAACGACAGTCCGCTGCGAATCACGCGTGAGTACTGGTACTCTCCCCAACTGGGCCTCAATCTCAGCAGTAGGCTCCAGGATCCGAGAATTGGCACACAGAATTTCGAGGTTTCGGACATTACTTTAGGCGAACCCGATACTGATCTCTTCAAGGTGCCTGGCGGCAGCCAAGTCATCGATTTACGCCAGCGAGCAAAGCCTCCTTCTCCAGTCAATCGGTCCCCTGACTGACGGCCACCAAAGTCTTCTGAAGCCGACCTGCTCATCGGTGCTTCAATGAGCCGCTCTCGCTTGTGCTAGGCTGACCCTTTATGGCCGATACAGCCATCCACCAAAAGTCTTTTCTCAGCCACAAGGTCGCGCATTTTACCGAATCGGTGATCCGCGAGATGACGCGCCAGGCCATGCTGCATGGCGCTGTGAACCTGTCGCAAGGCTTTCCTGACTTCCCCGCACCCGCCGCGGTCAAGCGCGCGGCGCAGGAAGCCATTGCCGCCGACGTCAATCAGTACGCCATTACCTGGGGAGCGAAGAACCTGCGCGATGCCATTGCCCGGCAGATGCAGCTGTGGCAGGGCATCGCGGTCGATCCCGAGCGCGAAATCACGGTTTGCTGCGGTTCGACTGAGACCATGATCGCGAGTTTGCTGGCGGTGTGCAATGCCGGCGACGAGGTGGTTATTTTCGAGCCCTTTTACGAAAACTACGGACCGGATGCGATTCTTTCGGGGGCCAAGCCGAGATTTGTGAAGCTGCGTCCGCCAGAAACACCGGAGGGCGAGTGGACATTCGACGAGCGCGAGCTGCGGGCGGCGTTCCACAATCACACCAAGGCCATCATCGTGAATACGCCGAATAACCCGACCGGCAAGGTCTTCACCCGGACTGAGCTGGAATTAATCCGCGACCTGTGCGTCGAATTCGATGTCCTGGCCATCACGGACGAGATCTACGAGCATATTGTTTACGACGGCAGCCGGCACATTTCGATGGCGGCCCTCGACGGCATGCGCGACCGCACGATTACGATCAACGGCCTGTCCAAAACCTACAGCGTAACCGGGTGGCGCGTGGGCTGGGCTGTGGCCCCGCCCGCGATCTGTGACGCAATTCGCAAAGTACATGATTTTCTTACCGTGGGCGCGCCCGCTCCGTTGCAGGAAGCCGGAGCCGTAGCCCTGGGTTTGCCTGCAACCTATTACCAGGGGCTGGCCGAGGGCTACCGCCTGCGCCGCGACCGACTGGTCCCGGTTCTGACCGAATCCGGCTTCCGGTGCTTCCGGCCACGCGGCGCTTATTACGTCATGACCGACATCAGCGGCTTCGGCTTCGCCAGTGATCTCGAGTTCTCGAAATACCTGGTGCAGGAAATTGGCGTGGCCACGGTCCCGGGATCGAGCTTCTACAACAATGCGCGGGATGGGGCTCAACAGGTACGATTTGCATTCTGCAAACGCGATGAAACCCTGGACGAGGCCGGAAAACGGTTGCGAAAGCTGAAGCCCAGGAAATAGGTTCCGGTCTCAGCGGGGCGCCGGAACCGCCCGCGAACGACCAACCGGGAAGTGCCCTTCAAGCATCTGATCGATTCACAGGTTTGTGCGGTATACTGCGCTCAAGTTCCCAATTTCTCTTGAGGAAGTGGTGGCACCATGTCTGTGAGGACGGCTGAAGGGGTATCTGCGCAGGTTCCGGCTGACGATTTTCAGGCGCTTGAAGAGAAAGTCTATCGCACCATTGAGCTGTACAAGTCGGCGCACGAGGCCCGGGCGGTTGCGGAGCGGGATTCGCAGCGCCTGCGCCAGCAACTGGAAGAACGCGAGGAAGAGGCAGAAGGTTTGCGCCGGGAGATGGTGCGTCTCCGTAAGGAACGGGAAGAGATCCGCGGCCGAGTGGAGAAAATGCTGGCGCAGATCGAATCCATTTCCGAGGAGCAGGCGGTCAGCTGACCGGTTCAGACCTCCGTCCTGAGGAGAGAACACTTATGGCAACGGCCACCAAGCACACTGCGATCAAGGATCCCAGCAACAACGCTGTCCGGGTGGAAATTTTCGACCAGCCCTACAATCTTCGCGGCTCGGACGCGGAATACATCCTCAAGCTGGCCGAGTACGTGGATGGCAAGATGCGCGCGGTGGCGGAACAGACCCATACTGTGGATACGGCTCGCCTGGCGGTGCTGGCCGCGCTGAATATTGCCGACGAATATCACCTGGTGAAACGCAATCAGGATGGAGGCACCGGCGACTACCTGCGCCGGGCGCAAAGTCTTTCGAGCGCGCTCGATGAGGTGCTGGGAGAAAAACGCCGAGCGGGATAGCGCCCTTACGATTGATGCGGGGCGGCCGCCCTCGCCCGCCATTTTTGATTTTGAAATTTCCTCTGGAATAAAAAACACGTTGCGGAGCTGCGCTCTGCCACGCAGCCGGAAGCGGATTTCCCGACGTGAACCCTGCCGATTCCCTTGTGTCCCCTTACGAAAGTCGCTGGCAAGCCGAGTGCCATCTTTTTGCTTCTTCCCTATTGCCAATGCAGGGATTTTTCCCTAGCATCCTGACTGAAAGCCGACCTGTCGGGTTGGTGATGGCGGTTACCGATTTTTGAACCAATGCTGAATGAACGGGAGCTCGACTCGAACTAGGATCCGGTGTGCAGCGCTCCGCCATGCGGAGATGCCTAAAGGGTCTCGGCGGGCGCCCAACGTCTA
>JBOGLC010000160.1:0-24096 GCA_050746005.1 Terriglobales bacterium | reverse complement strand
CCCCGCTCCTGCGGCGTGATCCCGAACGCTGCCGCACGAGCGGGGCGCTCGCGCCTACATCTTTTCATCGTCTAAACTCAGAGCACCATGACCCGGCCCGATCCTGCCTTACTCGATTTGCAGAATATTTCCGTGATGCGCGGAGAAAAAGTTGTGCTGGCGAATTTCAGCCTGGTGATCCGCAGCGACGAACACGTGGCCATTCTGGGGCCGAACGGCTGCGGCAAGTCCACTCTGATCAAGACGATCACGCGCGAATGTTATCCCCTGGCGCGGGACGGCTCTTCGATGACCATCCTGGGGCAGGACCGCTGGGACGTCTTCGAACTGCGTTCTCTGCTGGGCATCGTGTCCAACGATCTGCTTTCCAGGAGTTCCGGCGAGGCCAGCGGAAGCGATGTGGTCCTGTCCGGCTTCTTCAGCAGCGCTCGCATCTTCCCGCACCACTTAGTCGATCCCAGGCACCGCGATTTGGCCGATGCCGCTCTGGCGCAACTCGAAATATCGCACCTGGCGCAGCGCCCGGTGTCCGAAATGTCTTCGGGAGAGGCGCGGCGTGTGCTCATTGCCCGAGCCCTGGTTCACAAGCCACGAGCCTTGTTGTTCGATGAGCCCAGCAATTCTCTCGACGTATTCGCCCGCCACAGTTTGCGTCAGAGCATGAGCGCATTAGCCAAGGCCGGCATCGGAATCATTCTGGTCACGCACGATCTCTCCGACCTGATTCCGGAAATCGAGCGCGTGCTGCTGATGTCGAACGGGCGCATCATCGCGGACGGGCCGAAGGATCGGATGCTACAGCCGGAGCGTCTGGAGCGTTTGTTCAATACCAAAGTGGAATTAGACCGGCGCAACGGCTACTACCATATGTGGTGACACGGCATGGCATCGCCGGAACGATTTGATCGTCCTTGTGCTCGCCCAAAACAGTTCTCAGATCTCAGACAATGTAGTTCTCAGCCTGCTCGTGGTGTCCTCAGCCGAAGCATCGCCCGTCGTTTTCTCCCCTGGAGTAAAGTCGCGCAGCGAAAGTTCCAGGCCGCCGTAGTCGGGGTGATCGTTGTTCTCGATACTGAAGGCGATGTCTAGGCGATCGCCGGGAAGCAGGGCCGCCTGCTGGCAGCGTTCCGCCAGGTGCCAGCCCAGGGCATCGAACGTGATTGCGCTACGCCATTTGCCGTCAGTCGCCTGGCGATTGTCGGTGGCCTGGCGCACTTCGCTGCGGCGCAGGGCAGAGGAATCGGGATCGCAGCGGGGAGTAGTCAGGATGCTCAGATCTGTTCCGTCCGGGCCGCGCGACAGCGATACTGCTGCCGGGGCCAGCCTCAGCTTCACATGCTTGTTTTTAATAATGCGCGGAGATGCCATGAGCCGCACCCCGCGGGCGGCAAAGACGGGCTGGGGATTGCCCACGCCGAACGGTTCCAACCTCTGCAGAAGATTGAACAATTCGGGCGTCACCTGCTCAAGCGACAGTTCCGAGTCGAACTTGAGCGCGGGTTCGAAGTCGGACAGAGTAAGGTGGGCGCGAGCATAGTCGTCGAGACGGGCCCGCAGTTCCGGAAGATTCGCCGCGGGCAGCGAAAAACCCACCGCATGAGCGTGTCCCCCGTAGCGGGTGAACAGCCCGGCGCATGACTCGAGGGCGTTCAGCAGGTGAAACGCCCGAATGGATCGTCCGGAGCCGTGAGCTTCGTCGCCATTGCGGGAGATGACCAGCGCCGGGCGTCCGTAACGCTCTACCACCCGGGTGGCGGTGATCCCGATTACGCCGCGGTGCCAGCCCTCGCCATCGATCACAATGCAGAAAGCCTCACGCAGCGCCGGCTGTTCTTCGAAATGGGCTGTGATCGATTGCAGGATGCGGCGCTCTTCTTCCTGCCGGTGGCCGTTGAGCAGGTCAAGCTTGCCGGCAATTTCGCGAGCGCGCACGGGGTCTTTCACGCTGAAGAGGTCGATGACGTCGCGGGCCACGTCCATCCGTCCTGCTGCGTTGATGCGGGGCGCGATGCGAAATGCGACTTCCCCGGCAGTGAGCGTCCGGCCGTGACTGAGTTGGGCCACCTCGAGCAGCGCCTTGAGTCCGGGATTGACGGGCGATCGCAGGCCTTCCAGTCCCAGCCTGGCGAAGACCCGGTTTTCTCCGGTAAGCGGCACTGCGTCCGCGATGGTCGCGATTGCCACCACTTTCGTGAATGACAGCAACAGGCGGACCCGGTTGTTTTCCGGAATTCTGCGCTCGATCAGCGCCTGGGCCAATTTGAAAGCCACGCCCGCGCCGCACAAGTCCTTGCAGGGGTATGCACATCCGGATTGATTGGGATTGATCACAGCCAGCGCTGCCGGCACACCTTGCGGTCCGGGCAGGTGGTGGTCGGTGACGATCAGGTCGACGGCCAGGCGCCGGGCCGTTTCGGCGGGAGCAAAGGCGCGGATGCCCATGTCCACGCTGATGATGAGCTTGATGCCTTCAGCGGCGGCCCGCTCGATCACGTCGTCGCGCATGTCGTAGCCGTCGCGGATGCGGTGCGGAACGTGGAACTCAGCCGTTCCGCCGCATAACTCAATGGCAGTTTTCAGAACGACGATCGCGGTGGTGCCGTCGACGTCGTAGTCGCCATAGATCAGGATGGATTCTTTGTTTTCAATGGCGGATTCGATCCGCTCGACAGCGGTCCTCATGCCCGCCATCAAATAAGGCGAATGCAAGTGAGAAAGCGCGAGCGCCAGAAAATACCCAGCCGCACCGGCGTCGGTGATGTTGCGCATCACCAGCAGGCGGGCGAGGGTCGAGGCGATTTGCGGATCTTTCAGACGAAGCGATGGTTGAGAAATCAATTCCGTCGCGAGACGTTCGACGAGGGCCGCGTCGGCGGTTTTTAGATCCCAGCGCATGAGAGAACGGTTACGAGAATCTGATTATAGCGACGATGAGTCGCCGAGCCTGGCTCGGCCTGACGGGCGGGACGCCCGTCCTCCATCGGTCAGAGTTCGTCCGATCAGGTTTCGTCGTCCTGGTCGGGTTCATCGATGGGAATGCCGCCAAAGTCTTCAGATAGTTCCAGCAGGCGCTGGTAATGGTCGTACCAGTCGGTGGAAGCCTCATAGACCATCATGATGCCCTGGTAAGCGAAGCCGAGCTGAACGAATCCGGTTTTGCCGATGTAGGTCTTCAGCCAGCGGGCCTCGTCCAGATCTTCGTCGTTGGTAAACTCGGCGTGGCCCAAACGCTCCATCGTCTGGTCGAGCTCTTCCCGGCGCAGGGTCCACGAGTCCATGGTGAGGAAGGGGGCGGCTGCGGCCTTGGCCAGTTCCACGAAGTCCTTCCAACTGTCGGGATTGTCTTCGGTTTTCCAGACCACACTCTGCACCTCTTCATAGTCGACATAGCCGTGAAAGCGGCGCATGCCATGGCCTTCGATAAACGCAATCATGTCGTCTTTAAGGACGGCCAGGTTGTCGGGCACAGGAGACATAAGGAAGCTTGGTTGATTTCTGCATTGTAAGCCTGTTTTTGATCGTTTGTCGTTGGTCTCGGTCGTTGCCTCACCTTCCGGAATCACACTTGCGACCTGGGCCAACGACTAAGGACCAATGACCAATGACGAGTGATCAACGGCGAGGCTAGTGGTTCAGTTTGAACTGTCTCCTCTGCTTATCGAGGCGTCATGCTGAGCTTGCGAAGCATCTGGCGTGGAGCGGAGATACAGCCGCGCCAGCCATCGGCAAGGGCGTTCAGGGACAGGCTCTTCGGGACCCAGGTCCGTGAGGATGACGCCACGGGGATGCCCATTTCAAACTAAGCCGCTACCGCGGCGAGTGATCAGCGGCCACCGACTAAATTCCTGTGCTACACTACATGTTTCACAAACGACAACTGTTCCGCGCTATGCTTCTTTCCAAAGAATATGTGGGCTACCTGGCCCGCGAAGTCACCAAAAAGCTGATTGCGGGCGGGCATATCGAAACCAAAGCCGTGCCCGCGGTCACCGAGAAGGTGCATGCCGCCATGCTCGAGGAACTGTCACTCGAGGACCGCATCAATGACGAAGTGCGCGTCATTCTGGAGGCTTATTCCGAGGAGATGCGCCGGACCGGAGCCAACTACCAGGAAATGTTTCGCAAGGTAAAGAGCGAACTGACCCGCAAGTACAAGGCGGTGCTGTGAGAATCAGTCGGGATAAGGTCAACAAGGTGGCGCACGTGGTCGCGGATGCGCTGGCTGAAGTCGATGCCGTGGATTTCGTCGAAGACCGAAACACGATTCGTCTCGAAGTACGCAAGATTCTCGAGGACCTGCTCAATCAGGAAGCTAAAATCGACCAGTCGGCGCGCCTGAAAATCGAAAGCCAGAAGCGAACGATTCTCGAAGGCAGCCAGGAGTGGGACATCCTATACCGCAAGTATTACAACGAGGAAGTGAAGAAGCTGGGAATTTAGTCTTTGGCCGCTAGCGGGTTACGCCCGCTCTCTCACCCGACGGCGTCATGCTGAGCTTGCGAAGCATCTTGCGTAGAGCGGATCCGCGGCCGCGTGGCGCTCCGCGCAAGATCCTTCGGGACTAAAGTCCCTCAGGATGACGCCGGTATGGGGGAGGGATTCCGATATCTGCGGTCTGCCGTTTGAGGCCTACGCTGCGCATGCCCACCCCGATTACGAGTATTGTGAAGCAGGTCGCCCGCGATGCCGGATTCGAACTGGCGGGAGTTGCGCCCGTCCACGAGTTTGCCGAGCTGAATCGTTTCCAGGAATGGATAGACGCCGGACGTGCCGGCGAAATGCGTTACATGGAAGCTCGCGATGAATCAGGCGCCCTCAAGCGGGCATCGCTCCGCAGCACTGTAGCCTGGGTGCGCAGCGTTATCGTTTGCGCCATCAACTACAACACTGCACAGCCTTACTCAACCGCGGCGGACGATCCGCAGCGGGGATGGATTGCCCGCTACGCCTGGGGACAGGAGGATTACCACCAGGCGGTCATGAGGCGTTTGCGAAGCATCGAGAAGCAGCTGCAGGATGCGGTCGGCGAATCATCAACCCCGTTGCAGACGCGCTGCTATGTAGACACGGGCCCGCTGGTTGAGCGGGTCTACGCCAAATACGCCGGGACCGGATGGATTGGCAAGAATACCTGCATCATTAATCAGAAGCTTGGGTCGTGGCTGTTTCTGGGCGTCATCCTGACCTCGCTCGAACTCGAACCTGATCTGCCTGCACCTGACAGATGCGGCACCTGCACGCGCTGTATCGAGGCTTGTCCCACGGATGCGCTGGTGGCGCCCTATCAACTGGATTCGAATCGCTGCATTTCTTATCTGACCATCGAAAAACGGGGCGCGATCGCCGAAGACCTGCGGGCCGGCATGGGTCACGAGGTTTTCGGCTGCGACATCTGTCAGGATGTGTGTCCCTGGAACCGCAAGGCTGCAGCCACTGGCGCGGCAGAATTTCAGCCCCGGGAAGGGCTGGTCAATCCCGCGCTGGAGTGGCTGGCAGGGCTGACCGAAGAGGAGTTTCGGGCCCAATTTCGCGGTTCCGCCGTGCGCCGGGCCAAGCGCAGCGGCCTGCGCCGGAATGCAGTGATTGCGATGGGCAATAGCGGTGACCAGGGCTTTATGGCGATCCTGGAGAAACTGAAAACAGACGACGATGAGGTTGTGGCGAAAAGCGCAGCATGGGCGGCCAGTAGGCTGTCTGGCAGATCGCCAAGAACGACGTAGGGCGCGGTCCGAGGCGATTCCTGTCGCGCCGGCGTGGTAGCATCTCCTTATTCAGCCGGTTCGATCATGCGACGCGTTCTCGCCCCGTTACTATTTCTCGTTTTAACACCTTCCACAGCGATGCTGGCATCCAGTTCTGAACCCAAATGGATCCGGGTAAACAGCGCTCACTTCTCCATCCTCACCGACGCGGGTGAAAAAAAAGGCCGGGAAGCCAGCTTGCGCCTGGAGCAGATGCGCCAGGTCTTTGCCCAGCTCTTCCTGAAGACCAAAGTACAGTTGCCGGAACCACTGAATGTGATCGCCCTGCAGTCGGATGAGGAATACATTCGCGTGGCGCCCATACGGCACGGCCAGGCCATCTCCGCTCCCGGATTCTTTTTGCCGGGAGCGGACCGCAATTATATTGTTCTCGATCTGGCCGCCGAGGACAGCTGGCGAGCGGTTTCCCACGATTTTGCGCGCCTGTTCCTGAGTTTCAACTATCCCCCCACGCAGGCGTGGTTTGACGAAGGCTTTGCTCAATATTTTTCCAGCCTTCGGCTCAGCGACAGTCAGGCGCAGATGGGCGGCGACCCCGCTTTGGAGCTGCCCTGGGAACATACAACTTGGGACCATGCGCAACCGGGTCCATCGTCCGCCGATTCCGGAAAGCCCAAATCTTACTCAGGATTGTTGAGTCAGCCGTGGCTGCCCATGGCGGAGCTGTTCTCTATGCGCGCCGGCCCATCCGGCTTCCCTCCCATGTTCTACGCGCAATCGTGGATCGTGATGCATTATTTGCTCAACCGGAACAAGTTGTCCGATGCCGGAGCTTATTTCGGACTGGTGCAAATACGGAAGGTTCCGGTCGAAGAAGCTATTCAACAGGCCTTTGGCATGAGCGCGACACAACTAGAGCAGGCGGTCAAAGACTATTTTCAATCCTTCGTGGCATCATCGCCCGCCCAGGCCGACACGAAACCAGGTACAGCCAGCCCCGGAGGCGGGGTAAACCAGTTTCCTGCGCCGGTTGGCCCCCTCGATGTGGGAGCCAGTATCCGGGATGTGCCCAACGCCCAGGCGCAAGCCCTGGTGGCGGAAATGGCGGTGCGCATGCCCGAGCATCGGGATCAGGGTGAGAAGGATCTGCAGACCGTCATCGCCGATCCCAAGACAGATAATTCGATCGCGCATCGCGCCATGGCCTGGGTGCGCATGGAGAGAAAGGAATTCGATCAGGCGGTCGAGGAACTGGCCCGGGCGCGGGAACTCGACGATCGGGACATCTGGACCCACTACTACCTGGCCCTGGTGAAATTTCGCGCCGCGCAGTTGAACCGGAAGCCGATCGATGGCGTCTCCAACATGATTCAGGACCTGGTGTTCGTGGTCGATAAGGAGCCGGACTGGGCCGAGGCCTATCGCATGCTGGCTATGGCGCACCTCCAGGGTGGAGGCGTTCATTCGGCGACCGAGTCCATACGAGTGGCAATCCAGCTCAGCCCGCGCAACGAAGAGTATCTGCTCAACCTGGCCCAGATTGATCTCGCCGGAAAGAAGTGGGATGACGCCACGGCGCTGCTCAACCGTCTGAAGGACAGCTCAAACTCCGAAATCGCGCAAACCGCCCGGAAGAGTCTGGAAGATATGCCGACCCTGAAGAAGTATGGTGTGTTGCCGCAGGAGGGAGCAGCGTCTGCGCCGGCGGCCAACAGTTCGGGGCAGACCGTTCCGCAGACTGCCGAGGAGCAGGAAGGCGAAGATACCGGCAAAGCCGAAGCGCCTCCGGCAGAACCATTGCCGGACCGGCGTAAAGTCCAATTCGTCAGAGGGAAACTGATGAGAGTCGATTGCAGCCAGACCCCAGCGGCGATTTTAACGGTCAGAGCTGGCGCGCGCACCCTGAGGCTGCGCACCGATAACTTCAAATCATTGCTTCTGGTCGGGGCCGACGAGTTTTCCTGCGACTGGACGGACCGCGCCGTGATTGCGAATTATAAAGCCGGAGGAAAGACAGACGGCGATCTGGTCTCGGTTGAAGTTCAGTAGTGGAAAAAGTGCGGCAAATAAAAAACCCTCCCAGGGGAAGCTGAGAGGGCCCGCAGTGGTCGAAACTGGGATCGTTTTTATTGCACCCGTACCACATTACCTGCCTGAAAGCCCTTCGGCCCCTTTAGCAGATCGAATTCCACCGTTTCGCCTTCGTTCAGTGTGCGATAACCGTTCTCCTGGATAGCGGAGAAATGAACGAACACGTCCTCCCCGGTGGAGCGCTGGATGAACCCGTATCCCTTAGCCCCGTTAAACCACTTTACTGTGCCCTTCTCTCTCACAAAGAACTCCTTTCGCCTCTACTCTGTGAATTAACTTTCGCGCCTTCGTGAAGCTCCTGCTCCTACTACCCCCCTGAAGGAAACGAAAGCACAGCGGGTCCGCGCGCTCCCGGAAAATCTCGCCCACAAAAAAAGCTCCGTCGGATCGGGCCCGCAAAGAAACTGCGGAACCGATTTTGTCGGAGCCATCGTGCTGGCGCGATTTGTGACTGCAGGACACGAACCGTCTACTCCAAACAACCTGCTCATTGCCCCATATTGCGGGCAGTGAGCAGAAGATAATATTCAGGAAGTTCATTTCTGGCAAGCAAAGAAATCTGAAAGTTGAAACGATTAAATACGAATGCTTTGCGATGAGGACGGAGCGCTCTCCCGCCCGGCCGTGGTTACTCGCCTTTCCGCGCCGACGGATGAGCACGCAACTGTCTGATAGGATTGGGGAAAATGCCTGATGACCAGCAGTCAAGACTCGACCCAGCCACCTTCCTGCCGCCCGAGGATCGCTACTCGGGGCTGGTCAGTTCCACGGTGAAATATCTGTTACGCACAGAGGTACATACGTTTGCTTTTTCCGTGGCTGCCAACGCCATCCTCTCATTTTTCCCTTTTGTGCTCCTGCTCATGACTTTCATCCGGCGGGTGTTTCATTCTCCGGTTATGAATGACGTGGTGCTGCAACTGCTTCGCGATTTTCTGCCGGCCGGGCAGGATTTCGTGATTCGTAATCTGAATGCGCTGGTCGACTCTCGTCATCGCGCTCAAGTAGCGTCACTGATTATTCTTCTATTCACCTCGACTGGAATCTTCATGCCGCTCGAGGTGGCGTTGAACCGTATTTGGCGTTTCCCTAATAACCGGTCTTATTTTGGCAATCAGCTGATCTCGCTGGCACTGGCGTTCACCTGCGGCGTGCTGGCCCTGCTTTCAATTGCCTTGACCGCCGGCAACATCGGACTGCTGGAAAATGCATTACGCAGCCACGGCCCTTTTGTGGTCCGCCTGGGCGGCTTTCTCCTGATGAAAGGCTTTGCCATTTCCACCAGCATCGCCATTTTCTTCCTCATCTACTGGGTGTTGCCTAATGGCAAGGTGCCAGCCCGGGCCGTGCTGCCCACCGCCGTGTTGATGGGACTGCTGTCAGAAGCGTTGAAATACGCCTACATCCTGGCCCTGCCCCGGCTGAATTTCCAGGAGGTCTACGGACCGTTTGCCCTTTCTGTAAGCCTGATGTTCTGGGCATTCCTCACCGGATTGTTGTTGCTCACGGGAGCGCACCTGTCAGCCCGAGGCCACAGCCGTCGAGGTTTGGTGTAGGCGCGAGCGCCCCGCTCATGCTTCCCGCGTTCGGACAAAAGGCACCCTGGTGGGCGCTGGGCGCTGCTGCACCAGCGCCTACAGCGCCTGCGAACAACCGACACCCTTGTGTCGGCGCTGGGCGCCGCTGCACCAGCGAGGCGCTCGCGCCTACACCGCTTGGTCCGCCTGTCACAGGCGGCTGTGACGGCTGACACATCCCTCGCCATGGATTACCTCTATCATCATGGCACTCCCCGTCTCACCTGGTCTCGTTCGAAACGAGGCTTCGGCATGCGTTTTCCCTTTCGGCAGCTTGCGCTGGTCGGGCTGGCCCTGATTTCATGGCCGGCCGCCGGGCAGGAGTCGATCGCCAAACCGTTGTTTCCAGCGGTCTCTAACCCGCGCCTGTTGACCCGGGATGCAGGTTACATTTTCGATGGCACCGTGCTGTCGGTGGAACGAAGTCAGGAAGATGAAAGCAGTGGCGTGCCCACCGTACGGATCACTTTTCGCGTCGAACAGGCGATTCGTGGAACTCGCGTCGGGCAGGTGTTGACCATTCGGGAGTGGGCCGGTCTGTGGAATTCTGGTGAGCGCTACCGCCGCGGAGAGCGGCTACTGCTGTTTCTCTACCGTCCCAGCAAAATGGGTCTCACCAGCCCGGTAGGAGGCCCGCTGGGCCGCTTCACCGTTGACTCTGGCGGCAACGCTGTACTTCAAAGCGGGCGAATTACCGGCCTCCCGCTCAATCCTTCATTACCCGCCCAGTTGCGGGAGAAGAAGCGGGTGAATGCTCGCGCTTTGGCGCTCGCCATCCAGAGAGCGGACAGCGAGTAATTCATGGCGAACCGCTTCATCCTTTACGACGCCTTTCGAACCGCTGCACTCGAAACATGTGCGCGAAGGAGCAAACTGTTCCAGGTGCGGAAGCCCGCGCGGGATCGGAGTCTGGTTTTTCCGCTGCTCATCGGAATCGCGATGCTGGTATTGCCCCAACCAGTGCGCGCAGGAGGTCCCCGAACTATTGCCGGGACCAGCTACTTCGATCCTGCGGTCAAGGGCAATCCGCTGACCTGGAACCACGGGGTGGTCACTTACTACACCGACCAGGGCAACCTGAGTCCGGTGCTTCCCGGCGCCAGCGCAGATGCTTTCGTGGCCGATGCTTTCAGCCGATGGACCACGATTGCAACCGCTGCGGTGTCGGCGGTGCGAGGCGGTCAACTGGCCGAGGACGTGAGCGGCTCCAACGTCAGCCCAGTCGGAGGAATCATCATCCTGCCCACTGACATCCGGCCTGCAGCGACAAATCTGCCCGTCGCCATCGTCTATGATGCCGACGGAGCGGTGACCAATGCTCTTCTGGGCCAGGGCGCGGGCAGCGCCAGTTCCTGCTTCAGCAACGCAGCCTACGGCGGGGTGGACAATTTCAGTTCCGACGCTCACCTCCTGCACGCGCTGGTAGTCCTGAACGGAGTTTGTGCCCAGACTTCGACCCAGTTGCCGGACATGAAGTATCGTCTGGTGCGTGTTTTGGGGCGTCTGCTGGGGCTCGACTGGTCGCAATTGAATATCAACGTTTTCACGCGCAGCCCCGCGCCGGCGCCGGCTGACTATGCCGGACTCACCCTCATGCACGCGATGGATCCCATCAGTTGCGTTCCAATCTCGCTCTGTTACAGCAATGCCGACCAGCCCAAGATGGACGATCGGGCGGCGCTCTCGCGGCTTTACCCGGTCACCGCTCAAAACCAGGCGACATTTCCGGGGAAGCAGTTGTTTTTCGAAAACAGCGTGCGCATCCACGGTTCGGTGTATTTTGCGGACATCAACGGACAGCCGGCGCAGCCCATGCAGGGCGTGAATGTGGTCGCTCGCTGGATCGATCCCGCCACCAGTCAGCCTTCCCGCACCTTGGCAGCCAGTTCGGTTTCTGGCTTCCTGTTCCGGGGCAATGCCGGCAACCCGGCCACCGGGTTCGCCGACAGTGGGGGGCTGGCATTGAATCGCTTTGGTTCTGACGATCCCGCGGTCGAAGGATTTTTTGACTTGGCCGGATTGGAGATTCCGGACGGCGCAAGCAGCGCGCAATTTCAGCTGAGCGTAGAGCGGCTCGACCCCTTGTGGTCTCAGCCCGTGGGACCGTACGGACCTTTTCAGGTGCTGCCTTCCGGGTTTTTCCAGCCTCTCATCGTGACCGTGAGCAAAGGCGGCGATCTGCAGCAGGACGTTCTGATGCAAGCCAGCGCGCTGCAGGTGAAGGACTGGTTCGAGCCCACATCATTCGCCTCGCCGGCAACTCTACCCGGTTCAGGGGACTGGGCTGCGACGCTCAGCGGCGTGGACCATGCGGATTATTTCTGGTTCATCGCGCAATCGGATCGCACCCTGTCCGTGGAAGCAACCGCGCTCGACGATGCCCTGGTCCCTTCCCTGGCGAAAGCGCAACCGGTCATCGGCATGTGGGCTTTGGCCGATCCGGGCACGATTCCAGCGCCCGCAAACACCGGCCTGGCTTTCAACAGCCCGAATCCCGGCATGACACGGCTGGATGCGACCCTGCAGACGAGCACCGCGTTTCGCGTGGGGATCTTCGATTATCGGGGCGACGGACGTCCCGACTACCGGTACCACGGCCGGGTTTTTTACGCCGACACAGTCCTCCCGGCACGAGCTCGCGTGGATGGCAGCACCGCAATCGCGGTTCAGGGACTGGGCTTCAGAAGCAATACCAGCGCCACCATCGCAGGCGCAATTGCGCCGGTGCTGGCAGCCTCGGCGAACCAGGTGATCGTCACTGCGCCCGCTATGGCCGACGGAGTACAGAATATCGGATTGCGCGACCCGCTTACCGGAGCCTCATCGACCATGACTAATGTTCTCACCTTCGGCGCCGGGCCGGGCGACATCATCAGGCTGATTCAGGGATCGAATCCGGCGACACCGGTGGGCGGCCAGGCGCCGAATCCGATTCGGGTGCAAGTGGTGGCGCCCGATGGAACGACGCCCGTGGCCGGAGCCAGCATCTTCTTCGTTTCCGCTCCCGCTTCCTCGTTGTCGGCATGCGGCGGAGCCGCCAGTTGCAAGCTGCTCACGGACGACACCGGACAGGCCTCTACAAGGGTCGCAGTACTGCAGGCAGGCGTCATCAGCATCCGAGTTCTGCTGGCGCCGGCCTCCTACGCGATACCGAAATCGGTGCAGGCAACCATTCTCGGCACCACCTCGACACTGGATCTTGCGCTGGTTTCAGCCTTCGCCTGGATCGCGCAGGGAGCGACTGTCGATATTGCCCTCTCTGCCCGACTGCTTTCGAATGGCGTTCCCTTCGCCGGGAGCATGGTGAATTATCAGGTGGTGAAAGGATCGGGTACTCTCGGTTCGGCCAGCGTAAAAAGTGACCTGGACGGGTTCGCCAATACCACATTGCATCTGGCAGCGCTACCGGGAGAGTGCAGGTCAGCGCGTGTGTCGCCCCGGCCAACACGCCTTGCCAGATCTTCTCGGCCACGGCCGTGCCCGCTTCCACACTTCGGCTCGAACCTGTGGGAGGGAGCGTTCAGGTCCTTCCCACCGGCCGCATTTTCCAACCCATCAGCGTGCGGGCTATCGATTCGGCAACGCCTTCCCACCCGGTGCTGGCCGCGAACGTCACCTTCCAGGTGGTAGTGTCCCGCCCGGCGGCTGCGCCGCCACCGATTTCGATAGGTGGAATAATCATCGGCAAAAATCCTCCACCGGTAATTGTCTCGTCGTCGCGGGTGTCGATACTGTCCGATCAGTCCGGACTGTCGATCCTCCAGCCTCCAACCGGCGGAACTCAGGGGACACTGGTGATTCAGGGCACGGCCGCGGCCGGAACCAGTGTTATACCGTTCCAACTGCGGTCTCTTCTGCCGGTCATGCCGTCGATACCCTCCGGGGCGTCGCGCGCTCCGCTCGACGGGCCGCTCAGGAACGAACGCGACCCGGCATCCATTGCCCCGCGCGATCTGCGGGCGCGTCCAGGCCAGGCCCCACAATCGTAGTTTCCCGGCAACTCGTGGCTATTCATGGCATCTAACCATGGGAAGAAAACTGCAGCTCTCCTGTGTCTGTTCCCCTGAGCGGAGAGGAATGGGCACGGGAGAAGCCGCGGTGAGGCTTGCAGCTTTCCCGCTCAGGTTTCGCTACACTTATCTCTATGAAATCTATGCTGCGCGACGGGGTATTCGGCGTCCTGCTTTTTGCTTTTGTCGGTCTGGTGTCGACTGCGGTTATGGCCCAGGAAGGACCTCTCGATCCCGCGCCGCCCAAGAACGTTTCGACGGAAGAGATCATTCGGCATTTCACCAGCAAGGAAAAAGAGTTTCAGGAAGCCCGGGATCAGTACACCTACCGCCAGGATGTCCGGGTGATAACTCCCGACGACAATGGGGAGTATCACGAAATCTTCGATGTGCTGTTCAATGATGAGGGGAAACGCCTGGAAAACGTAGTCTATGCGCCTCAGTCTTCCCTGAATCTGATCTCGATGTCCCCTGAAGATGTGGATGACATCCGGCACCGGCTTCCCTTCGTGCTCACCAGCGACGAGATTCCCGAATACCAGATTCTCTATGTGGGGCAGCAACAGGAGGACGAACTGCACTGCTACGTTTTTGATATCGCTCCCAAAGAGATTGTCGGCAAGAAGCGCTACTTCCAGGGCCGGATCTGGGTGGACGATCGCGATTTTCAGATCGTGAAGACCTACGGCAAAACCGTCCCCGACATTCGGAAGAAAAGGGGCCAGGAGAATCTTTTCCCGAAGTTCACCACCTGGCGCGAGCAGATAGACGGAAAGTACTGGTTCCCCACCTATACGAAAGCCGACGACATTTTGCACTTTTCCAGCGGCGACGTCCACATCCGCGAAATCGTGAAGTACAGCGACTACAAGCGGTTCGGGTCCAATGTGAAGATTACCTACGACGGCCAGGAAGTGCAGAAGGCTCCCGGCGACAAAACTCAACCTCCAGCGCCGAGTAAGCCGCAGAAATAGAGCTGTCAGCTGTCAGCTCAGCTTTCAGTTGAAATCCTTCGAGGGCAAACTGTCTGTGGGGAATGGTAGTTACTGAGAGCTGAGAGCTGACAGCTAATAAAATAGATACTTGCGCCACTTGTCGTCCGAGCGGCCCATCAGGCGCATGATGTGCCGGCTGGTGTGCAGGTTGAAGGCCCGAGGCTCGCGTAGAAGTTTCATATCCGCTTCGGTAGGAAACTGATTTCCCTTCTGCCGGTTGCAGGAGTGGCAGCAGGCCACCAGGTTTTCCCAGGTGGAAGCTCCGCCTCGTGAGCGGGGCACGACGTGGTCCAGAGTCAATTCGCTCGAAGGCAGCACTTCCCCACAATACTGGCAGGTGTTGCGGTCACGCAGCAGGATGTTCTTGCGAGAGAGTGCGCGAGTCTGGTGCGGAATACGGCGATACTCGAGCAAGCGAATCACCGACGGCACGCGAATCGCCAGGCGAGCGGCGTGCAGGAAATGTCCGTTTTCTTCCTCGGTCATGGCCACACCCTTCAGCACCAGGACAATGGCCCGCCGGGCAGCGCAAACATTGATGGGCTCATAGGACGCATTCAATACCAGTACCGGCGCGTGCAGGGCGTGACCGTTGCCCTCGCGAGAAGCTCCGTCGCGGTGCACGCCAATGACTGAAGGCGCAGGCCCGTGGCTTCTCATTGAGCCGTTCATCGAATTGTTCCATTTGCCCGACATATGCTCTTACGCCACCAAAATCTTCATCCTGCGTGGACGTTCGTTGGTGATCCCGCCTCCCCCTGTTTATCCGGTTGCCGCCAGGGTTCGCTCTTCCCCGGTAAAATTCTGCGGCAGTTCTGCTGCTTGTGCGTCCGCCTTCAGGGTACGGGCCACGGTAGCAACATATACCTTAGATGCGCCCGCCCGCCGTAAAACGCGAGCGCACTCCGAGACCGTAGTGCCGGTGGTGAAGACATCGTCGACCAGAAGGATTTCGCGACCAGCAATTTCACCCGGCCGGTTCACAACGAAGGAACCCCGAATATTCTCCCGGCGCTGATGCCGCGTGAGCCCGATCTGGGATCGGGTTTCTCGCCGCCGTTCGAGCACTTTCGAGTGCAGAACCAGACCGCCTTCTAGGAGCCGGGTCGGGCTGAGCCGTTGCTGGCGGGCCTCATGCTTGATCGCGGCCCGGGCGATCAATTCGGCTTGGTTAAATCCCCTCTGGCGCAGTTTGCGCGCATGCAGGGGCACCGGGACAACCACTACGGCCTCCTGGGTCCAGTAAGAATCCAGCCCGCTCACCGCCTCCGCCAGCATGCGGCCCAGAACCGCTGCGGCAGGTCGCACCTGCTGGTATTTCAGCAGGTGAATGAGTTCGCGCAGGCCGCCCTCATAACTGCCGTAGGCTACGGCTTTGACAAACAGAGGCTCCATCCGCCGGCACAAACCACAACGGGTGTCGCTCGCGTCATTCCCGTGAAGGTACGGACTGAACAAACGCTCGCCGCAGGTGGAGCACACGCCGCCCGCAATCGGACGCATGTCAGAAAGGCACGGCCGGCAAACCGGCAGGCGGGAGATGTTGGTCAGGGGGGCGCCGCAAAGATGACAATCGGAGGGGAAGAGGGTGGCGAAGAGGCTTTCAGCAACACCGCGCATTGACAGGACCAGCGTTGACACCAGCGAAGTATCCCGCGTCAAAGCCTTGGTCCCGGTAGCCCGGATTGGGTCCTCGCTACTGCTGAAGACGAGCCTCCCGCTTTCGCCCGGTACCCAAAAGCATTTTGCCGGCGAACTTGTCCCAGTATAGCGGGCGGCTATCTCTCAGGCAACGATTCAACTGTCACGCGGCCGCGCCCTGTGCCTTCTTGGCTTCCCGCCGTGGCAGCGCCGGAACGAATGACGATTGGTAGGAACGTCGGAAACAATCGCCGCAGCGCACGGGACGAAGAAGCATCAAGGGCAGCAGGAACTTCTCGGTAAAATTTTTCGGGCGTGAACGGTAACCATGAAAACCGCCACAATCTCGGCATTCAAACAGTTTGGGGGACATAACTGTATAACCTCTGATGGCGAGCGATGCCGGAGATCATAGCAGAATCGGCCATGGGAAAGGCATCTGAAGCAATCTCTTTTTTCGCGGCAGGTGGTCCTGGCCCCTCGGTTTCCCGAGGAGCGGGGTTGAAGTACTTGTAAAAGGGGTATCACGCATGTTAACGTGCGCCGTCTCAATTATCACCTAACGACTTTATTATCTAAGATCTTTGCTTTTGCTCTTTGCCTGATACTGGCTGTTTTCGCACCTTCGAGGACCCGCGATCATGACTCCAGATGTTCCTGTGACCCCCGGCGAAACCGAAAAGAAGTTCAAGCCCTTCGTCCCCGAGGACATGGAGATGCGCGAGCTCACCTGGCGAGCCATCCTGCTGGGGCTGGGGATGACGATCGTGCTGGGTGCCGCCAATGCCTACCTCGGCCTGCGCGCCGGGATCACGATCGCGGCAACGTATCCGGCAGCCGTCATTGGCATGGCGGCGATGCGAGCGTGGAAGGGATCGTTACTTGAAGAGAACATCGCCCGCACCGCAGGTTCCATCGGAGAAGGTATCGCGGCCGGAGCGATTTTCACCATTCCCGCATTTCTGATCGCCAAGGCCTGGCCTTCGTTCAGTCCGCATGACGCGTACTGGAAGTCGACTGCACTGATCATGGTGGGCAGCATCCTTGGAGTGCTTTTTATTTCTTTGGTGCGACGCGTAATGGTGGAGGATCCGGAGTTGCCGTTCCCGGAGTCGGTGGCGGCGTCGGAAATTCACAAGGCGGGACAGCGCGGCGCTCAAGCCGCAAAATATCTCTTCTGGAACATCGGTCTTGGCGGCGTGGTGTACATACTGGGAAGGTTCGGGTTGTTTGCCGCCGATCAGGACTTCCCTTTTACCGTCGGCAATCTGGGCCACAGCCAGGTCCGTCTCGGAGCGGCGGGCACCACCAAAGTGGTCGCTACCGGAGGCACCAGCGTGTTCGCGGCTCCCAGCGTAAGCCCCGCCTACCTCGGAGTGGGCTACATTATCGGAGTCCGCCTGGCTTCCATTCAATTCGCCGGCAGCGTCCTGGCCTGGGGTTTGCTGGTTCCCATGATGATTTTCTTCCTCGGCCCTGGACTTCAGCAATACATTCCCGCTGGCACAACCAAAGACTGGGCAGACACGGCGGATGCGGTGTGGCGATACATTGTCCGGCCAATCGCCGTCGGAGGCATGCTGGTGGGTGCGGCGCACACACTATTCAAGATGCGAAAAAGTTTAACCTCCGGGTTCGGCAAGGCGCTTTCCGATATGCGCCAGAGCGCCGACGAGCGGGCCAAACTCAGCCGCACCGAGCGCTACATGAGCTTTAAGGTAGTGTTCGGACTGATCGCCCTGACGTTTGTACTGATGTGTGTACTCTACGTCCATATTTCCGGCTTGCTTTGGCCGGCAATCCTGGCCGCGGTCGTTATGCTGATTGTGGGCTTTTTCTTCGCCACGGTTTCCGGCAACCTGGTGGGCTTCATCGGTTCGTCGAACAATCCAGTTTCTGGCTTGACCCTCTCAACCTTGTTGATCGCAGCGCTGCTCATGGTGTCGCTGGGCGTTTCCGGAGAAAAAGGTGTAGCTGTGGTGCTGGGTGTGGCCGCAGTGGTTTGCGTTTCTTCGTCGGTCGCTGGTGAACTTCTTCAGGATTTCAAGGTAGGGTACATTCTGGGCGGCACGCCGCGAAACATTCAGATCGCCGAACTGATTGCTGTGGTTGTGGCCAGTCTGGTGATGTACTGGCCTTTGATGCTGCTCCACCAGGGCAGTATCAACGCGGGCGGCGTCGGGTTTGGCGGACCTGATCTGCCGGCTCCGCAAGCCGGATTGATGGCCACTCTGGCGGAAGGCATCGTGGGCGGAGATATCGCGTGGGCGCTGGTCGGAGTCGGCATCCTGTTTGGCGTGGCGATGATCATGATGCAGGTAAAAAGCCCGATGCTGGTCGCGGTCGGTATGTATCTGCCATTCGGAACAACCTTTGCGATTTTCGTGGGTGGCGTTTTCCGCAGCATCGGAGACTGGGTAGCGGACCGTCGCGGCTTCAACCCGGCGCAGAAGGCGCGAGTGGAGAATGCCGGGGTCTTGATCGCGTCAGGCTTGATTGCCGGCGAAGCCTTACTGGGGTTGGTTTGGGCGGGATTGCAATTCATACCCCAATGGAAGGCGCCCAACCACCCACCACAGATCTTTAGCCATCCGTCTTACCTGGTGGGAGGCATGATTGTTCTGGTTGGGCTTGCCGCCCTCATGGTCCGGCTGCCCCTATCGGCGGCAGGAGATCCAAGCGAACCAGCGCCTCCGACCGCGATGATGTAAGACTCTGACGCTCAAAGAAAATCAGGGAACTAAGAAGAAAAATCCTCCTTTCGGCTTCTATGCGCCCCTGTGATGAGTTGTCTTATGCACATCTCAGAAAACATTGCGATCATCCGCGATCAGATCAACCTCGCAACCGCCCGCGCAGGACGCAAAGCAGAAGACATAATGCTGATGGCTGTGAGCAAGACATTCCCGGCCGCCAGCATTCTGGCGGCTTACGAAGCCGGCATTCGGGCCTTCGGGGAGAACAGGGTGCAGGAATTCTCTCAAAAGGCCGGCGCCCTGGGGGATTTGGATGACGTCGAGTGGCACATGATAGGTCACCTGCAATCGAACAAAACTGCCCAGGCAGCGGAGATGTTCGCGGCCATCGATTCGCTTGATTCGATCAAGCTGGCTGAGAAGCTGAATGCGTCCGCCGAAAAGCTGGGCAAGAGGCTGCGCGTGCTGCTGGAAATCAAAGTCGGCGGCGAGGCCTCGAAGAGCGGCTTGGTCCCCGATTCAGATGAACTCGAGCAGCTTTTAACCTCAGCTGCAAGGCTTGATCACCTCGAATTCCGCGGGCTCATGACCATTCCTCCTTTTAGCGAAGACGCTCGGGAATCACGCCCATATTTTCGCCACCTGTGCACCCTCCGTGACCGGATTGCTGCGCGACGCCTGCCCGCGGTCAGTATGGACGTGCTATCGATGGGCATGTCGCACGACTTCGAAATCGCAATTGAAGAAGGATCGACGTGCGTGCGCATAGGAACGGCAATTTTCGGGAAAAGAGCCAAAAATTAACCACGGAGGACACAAAGACCACGGAGGGGCCGTCCTCCGTGTCCCCTGTCTCCTTCGTGGTAGATCGCTTTCAACGGGCTGTATCCAGGACAGTCTGGCTGGTGCCAACTTTACGGCCCATCCTCGCGCTCGGATGGAGTTTCCCGCAAATCTTTTGAAGCTGCCTCGTTCCTCCATTACCATAGCCTCCGGCCAGAGCAGCCGAAGGGAATTGATTCGAGTGTCGGGACTGCCGGCGGACGAGTTGCGAAGCGGTTGAGGAGCCATTTCTGACTTTTTCCGAACGATTGCACGAGATTCGTACCGGCTTTGAGCGGCCGTTCTGGGTCGCCAACATCAGCGAACTCTTCGAGCGCCTCTCCTACTACGCCGCGTTCGCATCCCTGGCGCGCTACCTTCACGAGACTTTAAACTTCCGGGTGGAACAGGCCAGCAGCCTGACCGGACTGTTCGGAGGCCTGGTCTGGTTTCTCGCGGTTTTCGGTGGAACGGTCGCCGACCGACTGGGCTTTCGCCGCTCCCTGTCATTGGCCTACCTGATTCTGAGTTGCTCCTACTTCCTTCTGGGATCGCTGGGAGCGCCCTGGCTGGCTCCGGTCCGCAATGCGGTGCCACTGGTCGTGCTCGTGACCGTGGTTTTGATGCTGCCTGCTCTGGGCGTCGCCCTGGTCAAACCCTGCGTGGTCGGCACCACCGCGAGAGCGTCTAAAGAGAATGTTCGCTCCATCGGCTACTCCATCTATTACACGTTGGTGAATATCGGAGGGGCCGCGGGGCCTTATGTTGCCTCCTGGGTGCATCAGCACATGCGAGTCGAAAATGTGTTCCGGGTGGCGGCGTTGAGCGTGTTCGCCATGTTTTTCGCGGTGCTGCTGTTGTTCAAGGAGCCGCGCCGCTCGGGTGAGGCGCAGACGGTGAGCCTGTCCCAGTCGGTCAGGAATTTCTGGACCGTTATTTCAAATCCACGTTTCATGGTGTTCCTGCTGATCTTTTCCGGCTACTGGGTGGTTTATTGGCAGGAATTTATTATTCTGCCGCTCTACATCCATGACTACATCGACCCCAGGGCCAATACGGAATTGTTACTCGTGGCCGGACCCCTGACTGTAATCGCTCTGCAACTGCTAGTCAGTTTTCTTACCCAGCGCATACCAGCATTCCGCGCCATTACCCTGGGGACGCTAATATCCGCACTGGCGTGGCTCATTTTGATTGCGCGTCCGACGGTACCGATGGCTGTGCTTACGCTCATTGCAGTTTCTCTGGGCGAGATTACCCAGTCGCCGCGCTACTACGAATACATTTCCCGACTTGCGCCCGAAGGACAGCAAGGCACCTACATGGGTTTTGCCTTTCTCCCCATCGGAATCGGCTCGCTGATCGGCGGCTGGTTCGGAGGAAAACTGATCCATCATTTTGGCGAAGTCACGCACCAGCCCGGACGCATCTGGTGGGCGGTGACCGCAGTGGGCGTGGCGACCGCCGGGCTCCTGTGGATTTACGACAAGGGCCTGAGACCCGCAAGCCCGGCACAATGAACCGGATTCGCTCAAAACGCTTCCGTTGTTTAGAATAGTTGTTTGCCCATGGATCTTTCCGCCATACAAGCCGCGCTCCGCGAGCGGAACATTGACGCCTGGCTTTTTTACGATCACCATCATCGCGATCCCATTGCTTACCGCGTCCTGGGATTGCCCGCCGGTCAAATGGTTACCCGGCGCTGGTTCTATCTGATCCCGGCCAGCGGCGAACCCGTGAAGCTGGTGCACAAGATCGAGCCCGGTCATCTCAATTCCCTGCCCGGCAGCAAGCGCCAATATTCGGGTTGGCAGGAATTGTTCGATCAGGTGAAGGCGTTGCTCGCCAATTATCGTGATGTCGCGATGCAGTATTCGCCCAATAACCTGGTGTTTACGATTTCACTGGTAGATGGTGGCACCATTGATCTGATTCGCGGGCTGGGCAAAAACGTAGTCAGCTCCTGCGATCTGGTGGCACAGTTTGAAGCGACTCTGACCGAAGACCAGATCAAATCTCACTTTGCCGCCCGCGATGCGATTGACGCCATTACAGCGGCCGCTTTCCAGGAGATCGGCCACCGGGTGCGCAGCGGCGGGACCCATGAATACGAAATCCAGCAATGGTTCATGGAGGCCTTCCAGCGCGAGAATCTGGTGACGGACGATCCCCCGCTGGTGGCGGTCAATGCCAATAGCGGTGATCCCCACTATGCTCTGCACGCCGAGACTTCTAAACCAATTCGCCAGGGAGATTTTGTGCTGCTCGATGTCTGGGCGAAGAAGAATACACCCGGGGCCGTATACTACGACATCACCTGGACTGGATTTGTTGGGCCGTCTCCTTCCGATCGCATGCGGGAAATCTTCGACCTGGTCCGCCAGGCCCGCGACCTTGGAGTCAAGACCGTGGTCGAAGGCGTGGGCGCGGGGAAAGCCATTGCCGGGTGGGAAGTCGACCATGCGGTACGGGCTCACATAAAGAAAGCAGGTTTCGATCAGTTCTTCATTCATCGCACCGGACATTCGATCGGCACCGAGGTGCACGCCAACGGCGCCAACATGGACGACCTGGAAATTCATGATGAACGCCGCATCCTGCCCAACTCGTGTTTTTCGATCGAGCCCGGCATTTATTTGCCCGAATTCGGAGTGCGCAGTGAAGTGAATATGCTGGTCAGACCCAAAGCAGCGCAGGTAACCGGTAAAATCCAAAGTGAAATCGTAACTATCTGAATGGCAAATTCGTCTAAGAGCACTCCCGCAGAAACGAAAAGGATAGGGGCGCAGTCGTCTCCCAGCATGGCGGTCATCGCTCCCGCGATCGCGTGGCTTATCCCGGGTGCGGGACACCTGATCCAAAAGCGGTGGGTCCGCGGATTCCTGATTATGGCCTCGATCACAATCATGTTTGTGCTCGGCCTGCTGATGCAAGGACGGGTATACCACCCGAACGGCGGCGATATCCTGGACATGCTCGGATTCGTGGGCGACGTAGGCGGGGGCGGCCTCTATATCGTGACCCGCATGCAGGACTGGGGGCATGGCGCGATTTCTCATGCCACTGCGGATTACGGCACCAAGTTTCTGATCGTCGCGGGTCTGCTGAATTTTATCTGCGCGGCCGACGCCTACCACATTGCTATCGGGAAGAAACCTTGACTGGAACGACAGAATGACCCTGGAACTCACTCATTTCACCGCCGCCGTGCTGTTCTCGGTTTTCGCCTCGGTTGTTTTTGGAATCACCCAGCGAAACACCTCCCGCGAGCAGATTCGCTACGGCTTATATTGCTTCGTCTTATTTGTTGGCGGAGTGTTCGTGGCGGGATGGGTCATGTGGCTGCTGCGGCACTAGAAAGGCAGCTTCTGGCTTATCACCCCAGGCGTCCGTGTTATTAACTACTGAAAACCAGTATAGGTTCGCGCCGTCTCCGTCGTGGCTGACACAATTCCATGGCGAAAAGTCGGTGGCTAAACGCTAGAAGCCAGCAGCCAGAAGCCAGAAGATGCTTTACCCCTCCCACACGAACGCATCAAACACACGCTTGATGTCAAATCCCAGGCGTTGATACAAATTTACCGCGCGAGAATTTGCCTCGGTCACGGTGAGCGACAGTATCGAGAAGTTGCGCTGGCGCAGGTTTGCCGCGGTGGCTGCGATCAGCAACTCTCCCAGGCCGTGTGAGCGATAGTCGGGGAGAACGCACACCTGGGTGACGTGTCCCACGTCGTGGCGCACCCGGGAGCACAGAATGAGGCCCACCAGGCTTCGCGCCCGCTTGTGCACTGCGACAAACGAACCCTCGGGATCGAAAGTGCCGCATCCCGGGAAACGCACAATGTTGTTCAGGAAACGCAACGACCCGCTCAGGGTACGGTATTGATCGTTGATTTCAGAATCCACATGGCCGCGGTAAGAGCTGGTGATCAAGGCGGCGGCGGGTTGATAGTCGTGCTCCGCCCAGCGCCGGATCTCGATTTCAGCATCCAGCGGCGGCAGCGCTTTGGCGGTATCGTTCAGGGCCAGCACCATGAAGAGCCGCGGATGCCGGTGAAATCCCTGCTCGACAAAGGGCCGGGCGGCCACGCCTGCGTCGTGCACCAGTAATTGCGCTTCGACCCGATGAATCCCCGGTGACTGTTGCAAGGTCTCAATCACATGCAAAAGCAGTCGCGATTCCACTTCGTGCGGATCGGGCAGACGTCCGCCGTTGGCCACGAAAAGATCTCCAATGACGCCCTTGCTGCCTTCATAGACAAAAAAAGCGTAGCCGATAATCCGCCCGCGCTCGACGGCGGCGTATCCGGGCAGGATTTTGGCATCCACGTAGCGCAGGATCATTTCAGCCGAGCCCCGGTAGTCCCAGGAGAGCAGGCGCGACCATTCCTGGATCTCGTCCTCCAGCAACGGACGCAGATCGACGGAGGAAAAGTGTCTGAGGTCGAGAATCTCCACCTGGAGGCTCCTGGAGGGTTCCGGCTTGCTAAGCGCGCTCATGGCGGGCTGCGAACTGCGAGTGTAGTGCTTCGTCTGGCCAGGAGGCAAACTGGGGGACAAGG
>JBOGLC010000159.1:0-39587 GCA_050746005.1 Terriglobales bacterium | reverse complement strand
GGACCCCTATCACATTTCCGAGAGTTTTCTTTTGAGGTCTGGAGAAAACCCGCGCGCGCACGCTGCCGATGAGGGGATCGGGGTCCTTCGACTCCATCTTTCCATTCGCGAGCGAATGGAAAGATTGCGCTCAGGATGACAGGGGGTTGGGAGTTACGGGTGGACCGCTGCGAACGCTTTCTAGTTCCCGACTTACGGTTTCCTGTTTATGGCTTTCAGCATGCGAGTGGACCTCGGCGAGCCCCAATCCCCTGTCATCCCGAGCGCAGTCGAGGGACCTTGCGTTTTCCGCGTTGGATTGCGTTACCACATTGGCGGGTTCTCTTGAGCTCTGAGTAAACCCGCGCGCACGCTGCAGATGAGGGTGCTAGGGGTCCTTCGACTGCGTGGGAAGTTCGCGACGCGAACTTCCCACTGCGCTCAGGATGACAGGGGGTTGAGAGTTACCGGGTGGGGGTGGGCAGTACGAACGACTTCACCACGATGTTATTGGGCTGAATGCCGACCGGGATCATGGTCAACAGGGAATATTCGGTGGGTTCCAGCCGGGTGGGATTACGTTTTTGGATGACCGTCACGTCGCCGGATTGCGAATCCAGCACCAGTAAGTAATTCTCGCTGCGAGAGAGGGCCAGGCCGTCGGGATGGCTGCCCACCGGAAGGGTCGCGATCAGTTTGCCGATGTCAATGTCATACACGGCGATGGTATTGGAGCCGAAGTTGCTCACGTAGAGGCGCGAGCTGTCGCTGGTCACCAGGCCCCGCGCCGGATGGCTGCCAATCAGGTAGCTGCCGCCGACTTCGTTGGTGGTGGTTTCGACGATCGAAATATTGTCGGAATCGAAGTTTGTGACGATCAGCTCGCCGCCGTCCGGCTTCAGTTCGAGATCGACCGGTGTCTTGCCAACGTCGAGCAAGGCCAGAAGCTTGTCCGTCTTCAGGTCGATGGATGCTACCTGCGCCGAGCCGGCGCAGGCCACGAATGCCTTGCTGCTGTCGGGAACGATGGCAATATCTCCGGGCCCCGGACAGACGGGAATGGTGCTCCGCACTCTTAGTTGCGCCGCATCGATCAGCGAGACGGTGCCATCGCCCCGATTGCTGACCACTACGGTGGAACCGTCAGGCGAAACCCTGGCCAGTCCTGGGGACGCGCCCACTCGGATATTGCCCAACACCAGCCGCCTGTCTAAATCCAATATGGATACATTCGCCGACTTTGAATTTGCCACGTAGGCCCGTTTACCGTCCACCGACACATCGATGAAATAAGGGGAGGCATGCACGCCGATGGTGGCGACCACCTGGTTGCGTTCCGCATCAATCACGCTGATGCTGCTGGACTGGGTGTTGACCACGTAGATTTCGTTCTTCCGAGTGTTGGCGGCGATGCCGGTCGGTTCGCTGCCGACGGGGATGGTTGCTGCAGGCTGAAAGGTGCGCAGGTCAATGACCGAAACCGAGTTGCTCTTGCCATTGGTGATGTAGGCGTATTCGCGGTACGCGGGGCCATAGCTGGGCAGCTGGCGTTCCTGGAAATACCACCATCCCAGACCGCCGGCGAGAGCCAGCGCGGCAACGAGGAAAAGAAATTTTCTCAAGCGGATGGGCTGATCGCGGATCGAAGGCCGGATCGCGCCGGCAACGCTTCCGAAGTTCTGGCGTGGGTTCCGATCGAAGGCACCATTCTGCCGACCACGGGAGCAATCTGCCGCACCTGCTTCATCAGTTCGTCGAACTGTTCGGGATAGAGGGACTGGATGCCATCCGACAGGGCCCGGTCCGGCTCGTGGTGCACTTCGACGATCAAGCCATCCGCCCCCACGGCAATGGCCGCCCGCGACAGAGGCGTGACTTTGTTGCGCTTTCCCGTGCCGTGGCTGGGATCGACCACGATGGGCAGGTGGCTGAGCCTTTGCACGGCGGGAACGATGCTGAGGTCGAGTGTGTTGCGGGTGTGATCGGCGAAAGTCCGCACCCCGCGTTCACACAGGATCACCCGGTAGTTGCCTTCGCTCATCACGTACTCGGCCGCCATCAGGAACTCTTCCAGGGTGGCCGCCATGCCGCGCTTCAAAAGCACGGGTTTCCGGGTCCGCCCGGCCCGTTTGAGCAGGGAGTAGTTCTGCATGTTGCGGGCGCCGATCTGGATCACGTCGGCATATTTCTCCACCAGTTCCAGGGACTCGTTGTCGATGGCTTCGGTAACAATTTTCATACCGAATTTGTCCCGAATCTCGGCCATGATCAGTAGACCCGCTTCGCCCAGCCCCTGGAACGAATAGGGCGAGGTGCGGGGCTTGTAAGCGCCTCCACGGAAGAATTGAGCGCCGGCGCGGCATACCTGCTCAGCCACCGCCATGGCTTGTTCGCGATTTTCGATGGCGCAGGGGCCGGCGATGACCGCTAAACCGGGACCTCCAAAGGTGGCGTCTGTGCCGGGGAATGTGATGACCGTATTTTCGGCCTTTACGTCGCGGCTGACCAGCTTGTAGGGCTTGCTGACGCGGATCAGTTCCTGTACCCCAGGCATCTCGTCCAGAGTGCCGGGTTCGACCTCGCCGGAATTCCCGGTAATGCCGATGGCGGTGCGCTGCGCGCCCGGCATGGCGTGCGCCCGGTAGCCCAATTCCTCGATCTTCTGGCAAACTGAGCTTATCTGCTCCTTGGTGGCTTGCGCCTTCATTACCACTAGCATGGGATTCCCTCGCTGCTTTTCCGCGTTCGACTTGAGTTTATCGTTGTTTCGCTGGGCACGGCAAATGAGACCAGCCCTGGTGGGGCTCAGATCTTTCCCTGGTGTTGTGCTGAGCTTGCGAAGCATCTGGCGTGGAGCGGATGCGTATTTAGGCTCACGCCTCGGACGAGGGATGTAAATCCTCAGCCCGCGGAGTGGAAATAGGCGCCTTAGGGGCAGAAGTGCTGTGTTAGCGGCGACTGCTGGTGGCAGGGCGCCCACGCACCTGTCATCCCGAGCGCAGTCGAGGGACCTTGCGTTTTCCGCGTTGAATTGTGCACTCGAGGGAGATAGTAGGTCTGTGATGGACATCGCACTTTCTGGTGACGCTTGCGCAACGCAAGGTCCCTCGACTGCGCTCGGGATGACAGGGGATGGGGGCTCGACGAGGCGCTGGTCCACTCACAGGCTGAAAGCCATAAACTGGAAACCGTAAGTCGGGAACTAGAAACTTCGCACCGGAAAGTGGCAAACTGAAAGTGGCAAGCTGATGGAGTGCCTGTTGATTGACCTGCGTCTGGCGGGCGACGATGCCCGGAATGTCTCGGCGTTGAGAAGGTTGGTCAGGAAGCAGTCTCCGGGAGGCGTCGAATGAGTTGGGCAAAAAAGTTTTCCAAACCATACCGGGTAGATCATGGCAAGAAATTCCGGCTCAAGGATTACGATCCCGCTGCCACTTCCAAGCTTCACTCCGAAGAGCATGGCCAGGAGCTGCTGACCAAGGGCATGGCGCGCATGGCTGAACTGCAGGATAAGTTCTATGCCGAGAATCGCTGGGGACTGCTGCTGATCTTTCAGGCCATGGATGCAGCGGGAAAAGACGGGGTGATCAAGCACGTGATGTCGGGTGTGAATCCGCAAGGGTGCCAGGTTTATTCTTTCAAGGCGCCCTCGGTGGAAGAACTGGACCATGACTATCTATGGCGCAGCATGAAATGCCTGCCCGAACGCGGCCGTATTGGCATCTTCAACCGGTCTTATTACGAAGAGGTATTGGTGGTCCGGATTCATCCCGAGATCCTGGCCAACGCGAAAATCCCTCCGGCTGTAGTCACAAAGAACATTTGGGAGGAACGCTTTCAGGACATTTGCGGCGTCGAGCGCTATCTGGCCCGCAACGGCTTTATGATCCGAAAGTTTTTCCTCAATGTGTCCAAGAAGGAACAGAAGAAAAGGTTCCTGGACAGGCTGCAGCAAGCGGAGAAGAACTGGAAGTTTTCTTCCTCCGACCTGCACGAACGCGAGCGCTGGGACGACTATATGGATGCTTACGAAGATATGATCGCCAATACCTCCACGCCGCACGCGCCCTGGTTTGTGATTCCCGCGGACAATAAATGGTTCACGCGCCTCGCGGTGGCGGCGGCCGTGGTCGATGCGCTCGAGGACATGGACTTGTCCTATCCCAAGGTGGATGCGCAGAAGCGAAAAGAATTACAAGCGGCGCGGAAGCTGCTGAAACACAGGGGGGCGTGATGGATTTTCGATTTAATGGCAAGCTGCGCCGGGTTCGGTTCTTTTACCCTTGCGGGCCCTGCCTCGCCTTCGTGCCGCCAGCCACCCGACCCCGATCTCGGGGGTTTGACTGAACCTTCCGCCTTGCAATTAAGGACGGTCAAACCCCGGTAATGCTAGAATCAGGCAGATTTTCTGGACTTCGGAACCACTGAGTGGTCCCATGCCTGCATCCAAGTCAAAAGTGGCAGCGACAAGATCGATTCCCAGAAGCCGGCCGACCAGGTGGTTAAACCTCGTTGCGGTGATGTGTTTTGCGGGTGTTTTGGTGTCGACCACAGTCCAGGCCACTCATTTCTGTAGTGTCCAGGCGCCCAATGCCCAATCGGTGCTGGAGTTGGACGGGGCTTCGTCCGCCAGCCCGGTGTGCCTTACCTGCCTGATGGCGCCATCGCTGAGCGCCCTGATTCTGCTGATCGCATTCTTTGTTCTGTCGTGCAGCATCCGATACGTGTGCGGAATACAGATGCGCCCGAAGCCGAACCTGCGTTTTTTCGAGCTCTACATTCGCCCTCCACCGCCAGTCCTGGCCTGATTCTGCTCCCGATCCTCATTTGCCGTTTTTGTAGCAATTCATAATTTGCAGGTGTAAGCAGCAAGTTTCGTACGTCGGAACGGGTGGGAGTGCCCGAGAGTCTTAGCGTAGTGGCTCGGGACCGGCGTATTTCGATTTGACCTCTATGGCTTCAAGATGCTGGCGCACATTGCTGGTTACCATGACTTTCCTGCTGCTGCAGGGAGCCGGGGTTGCGCAAAATGCCACGCTGATCAGCCTGGACCAGGCCATTGATCTGGCCCTGGCGCACAATCATGCGATCAAAGCTACTCGAACTCTGATTCTTCAGAACCAGGCCCAGGAGATCACGGCAAATCTGCGTCCCAACCCAAGCTTCGGGGCCGATTCCCAGTTCATCCCGATTTTTACTCCGCAGGACTTTTCGATCGACGAACTGGACCTCACGCAGCAGTTCGACCTGGGAATCTCATATCTTTTCGAACGCGGCCATAAGCGGCAACGACGCCGGCAGGCGGCGCGCGATCAAACCGCGGTTACTCGCGCTCAGGTGACCGACGCCGAGCGCACTCTGGCTTTCAGCGTAGGCGAACAGTTTGTCGGGGTGCTGCTGGCCGAGTCGACCTTGCAATTCGCGCAGGACGATTTGAAAGGCTTTCAGGGAACGGTGGATATCGCGCAAGCCCAGTTTAACGCGGGAGACATCAGCGAAGCCGACTATCTGAAGATCAAGCTTCAGCTCTTGCAGTTTCAAACCGATGTGTCCTCGGCGCGGCTGGCCAAGGCGCAGGCGCTGGTCAGCCTCCGGCAGTCACTGGGTTATGACGCGGTGCCCGCCGACTACGATGTGATGGGGGACCTGGCGTATCAGCCGCTCAAAGGCAATCTCGAGGATTTTCAGGCCCGAGCGCTGCGCGAGCGTCCCGATTTCCAGGCCGCTCTGCTCGGCGTGACCGCCGCCCAGAGCCAGATCCAGTTGGCCAAGGCCGACGCCAAGGTGGATGTGAACGGCACCTACGACTTCACTCACACTGCGGGACAAAATTCGGCTTCGCTCTTCGTCGGTTTCGATCTCCCCATATTCAATCGCAATCAAGGCGAGATTGCCCGCACCCGCTACGCGCTCACCCAGGCGGAGGAACTGAAACAATCGGCCAGCGACACGGTGCTGTCCGATGTAGCCACCGCCTATGAAGGGGTGCGAAGCAATGACGAAATTGTCCAGCTTTACACCTCCGAGTATCTGAAACAGGCACAGGCCTCGCGCGACATCAGCGAATATGCCTACAAACGCGGGGCCGCCAGCCTGCTGGATTTTCTGGACGCGCAGCGCAGCTATCGGGCCGCTCAACTCGCCTATCGCCAAGCCCTGGCTTCTTATATGACGGCGCTGGAACAGCTGAAACAAGCGGTAGGAGCGAGGAACCTGCCATGAAAATGTGGAATGACGAGGCGCGCAGCCGCAAGCAGTTGCGGCGAATAATTGCCTTCAGCTTGCTTTCAGCGCTGGGGCTGGCCCTGGCCGGTTGTGCGGGATCGAAAACCGATGCCACCAATAACCATCCTGCGCCGGATCCCAATCATCCTGAACTGTTTACGGTCCGGCCGGAACAGATGTCGCACGTGAAGGTGGTGACCGTCCAGCCCATGACGCTGGTCCGCACCCTGCGCCTGACCGGCGCGGTGGCGTACAACAATTTTCGTACCACTCCGGTCATCAGTCAGGTGAGTGGTCCGGTGAGCCGCGTGGTGGTGGTTCCCGGCCAGAAAGTGCGACAGGGACAGCCGATGCTGTTTGTGGCCAGTCCCGACTACTCTCAACTGCGCACCAATTACCTGAAGGCCAAGGATGCATATGCGCTGGCGGAAAAAAGCTACAGCCGCTCTCAGGACCTGTACCAGCACCATGCCATTGCGGTAAAGGACCTGGAGCAGGCGGAATCGGCCGAAGTGCAGGCGGGGGGCGACCTTGCGTCCGCCGAGGCCGCGCTCAGAGTCATGGGGGTCACCGATCCCGATGCCGTGGAGAAGGGACCATTGTCTTACCAGGTGCCGGTGCGCGCGCCCATCGACGGGGAAGTGGTGGAGCAACTGGTTTCCGCCGGACAGCTCCTTCAGCCCGGCAGTACGCAATGTTTCACGATTTCGGACACCAGCACGGTGTGGGTGCTGGTGAATGTTTATCAAAAAGACCTGCCGTACGTGCGCGTCGGCGACACGGTGAGCATTCAGACGGATGCTTATCCGGATGTCTTCCGCGGACGCATTTCTTATGTCGCGGCGGCACTCGATCCAACTTCACGAACGCTGCCCGCCCGTATTGACACTGCGAATCCCGGCCAGAAGCTCAAGAAAGACATGTACGTGACCGCAACCGTGCAGGCGGGGAAAATTCAGAATGCCATCAGCGTGCCGGACTCTGCGGTCCTGCGCGATAGCGAGAATGAGCCTTTTGTTTATACCGAGGTATCGACCAACCAGTTTGGAAGACGATCTGTGACCCTGGGGGAAAGCCAGCAGGGACAGACGCAGATAACCGCAGGCCTGAAACCGGGTGACCGGGTGGTCGGCGATGGCAGCCTGTTTCTGCAGTTCGCCAACTCGTTGCAGCGCTAGCCAGGATTGGGCAGCGATGAAAACGATGAAAACGATGGAGGCGAGGCGGCTACTGGCATTAATGGAGGATGGCGTCTCCGCCCGCTTAGTCTTGTGCCGGCCAAGACGGGCGTAGATACCCGTCCTGTATTGAAGTGATTGCTGCATGATCAAAACCCGATGATCCACCGAATCGTCCAAGCTGCGCTGCGCCAGCGGTTCCTGGTGCTGATGCTGACTGGTTTCATCACGGTCGGCGGAATCCTGTCGTTCCAGCGCATGCCGGTGGACGCCTATCCCGACCTCGCGCCGCCCCAGGTCGAACTTATCACCCAGTGGCCAGGCCATGCTGCGGAGGAAGTGGAACGCCTGATCACCCTGCCCCTCGAACTCGAAATGAACGGCGTACCGCGCATGGTCACCATGCGGTCCATTTCGCTGTACGGACTTTCCGATCTGCGCCTGACTTTCGAAGAAAACACCGACGACTATCTGGCCCGCCAAATCGTTTTTGAGCGGCTGGCCGATGCCACGCTGCCAACGGGCGTGACCGCCTCGATGGCGCCGTTGTTCAGTCCGAGCGGCCTGGTGTACCGCTATGTGCTGGAGAGTCCCGATCGCACTCCGCAGGAGCTGAAGACGATCGAGGACTGGGTGGTCGAGCGTGCCTACCGGTCCGTCCCCGGCGTAGCCGACGACTCGGGCTTTGGTGGGACGCAAATGCAATACCAGGTTTTGCTCGATCCCGCCCGTATCTATGGATATCACCTGACCGTTCCGCAGGTGAGCGATGCTCTGGCCGCGAACAATTCCAACGCCGGAGGCGGCTTCTATTCCCAGGGCGGCCAATTCTATTATGTCCGCGGAATCGGCCTGGTCCGCAACACGGACGACATTGCCAACATCGTAGTCGGCAGCAGCAATGGCGTGCCCATCCGGGTGCGCGACGTGGGCGACGTCGTGATCGGCCATGCGCCGCGGCTGGGTGAATTTGGTTTTCAGAAAAACGACGATGCGGTCGAAGGCGTGATCCTCATGCGCCGCGGCGAGCAGACTCAGACCGTCCTGAAAGGGGTCGAGGCCAAGACTGAGGAGCTAAACCGGTCGATACTTCCTCCCGACGTCAAAGTCCGCCCTTTCTACGACCGCAGCGAACTGGTGAAGCTGACCACTGACACCGTGGAGGCAAACCTGCTTCGCGGCATGGTGCTGGTGTTGATTGTCCTGATCTTCTTCCTGGTGAGCTTCCGGGCCGCAGTCATTGTTGCGCTCACCATTCCGCTGTCGCTGTTATTCGCTTTTATCGTGTTGCACGCGCACGATGTAGCCGCCAACCTGCTTTCCATCGGCGCCATCGATTTCGGAATCGTGATCGACGGCGCCGTGGTCATGGTCGAGAACATCTATCGCGAGCTGGCATTGCGCGAAGGACAAAGCTACAACCTGAACGAAGTAATTCTGGCGGCGGCCAGGGATGTCGACCGCCCCATTTTTTACTCGGTGGCCGTCATCCTGGCCGGGTATCTGCCGATCTACGCGCTCAGCGGGCCATCGGGAAAGCTGTTTCATCCCATGGCGGAGACCATGTCCTTCGCTCTGGTGGGGGCGTTGATCCTGACCCTTACGCTGATCCCGGTACTGGCCTCTTACTGGTTCAGGAAGGGCGTCAGGGAGAAGCAAAACCGCGCTTTTGAATGGATGAAGCGCAAGTATGCAGGCCAGCTGGATTGGGCTCTCGACCGCCCCAAGACCACGATGGCGATCGCAACCCTGATTTTTGGCGCATCTCTGCTGCTGGTTCCTTTCATCGGCGGAGAGTTCATGCCCCACCTGGATGAGGGCGCGCTCTGGGTGCGGGCGACCATGCCATATACCATTTCCTTCGAGGAGGCGAGCAAGATCGCTCCCGAATTGCGGGCCATCCTGATGTCTTATCCCCAGGTCACAGTGGTGGGCTCGGAGTTGGGGCGTCCGGACGATGGCACCGATCCTACCGGCTTTTTCAATTGCGAGTTCTATGTTGGCCTGAAGCCGTACAACGACTCAACCTGGCGCGGCGATGTCAGCAACAAGGAAGAGCTGATTGCATCGATCAACAAGAAGCTCAGTGCCTTTCCGGGCATCATTTTTAACTTTACGCAACCCGCGGAAGACGCGGTCGACGAAGCGCTCACCGGACTGAAAAGTTCGCTCGCGGTCAAGATCTATGGGCCCGATCTGAACGTACTTCAGGACAAAGCGGTGCAGATGAAGAACGTGCTGGCGAAAACCCCGGGCTTCACCGAATTGACGGTGGTGCGCGAACTCGGCCAGCCCAGCCTCCTGATTGACGTGGACCGCGACAAGATTGCGCGTTACGGAATCAATGTCGCGGATGCCGAAGCCGTGGTATCGGCGGCGGTGGGCGGTGAGGCGGCCACCCAGGTCATCCAGGGAGAAAAGCTTTTCGACCTGGTCGTGCGCATGCAGCCACAGTTTCGCAGCAGCGCCCACGACATTGGAAATCTGTTGGTGGGCACCCCAGACGGGCAGCAGATTCCTTTAAGCCAGCTGGCTACCATCAGCCAGGGCAACGGAGCTTCATTCATTTATCGCGAAGACAATTCCCGCTATATCGGAGTTCAGTACAGCATCGAAGGCCGTGATCTGGAGCGGGCGGTTCGGGACGGTCAGGCCGCGGTGCAGCAGGCCGTAACTCTGCCCCCGGGTTACTGGATGACCTGGGGCGGCGAGTATAGCCAGTTTCTCGAAGCGAAGCAGCAGATGTACTTTATTGTTCCGCTGGCGATAGGGCTGATTTTCATGATTCTGTTCGCCCTGTACGGGAACTTCAAGTTCCCTACGACAATTGCTTTGGGCGTGATCATGACCGAACCGGTGGGTGCGCTGGTAGCGCTGAAGCTCACGCATACCCCGTTCAGCGTCTCTTCCGTCCTGGGACTGCTGGCGCTGCTGGGGGTCTCGGTCGAGACCGCGGTCATTCTGGTGTCTTATATCAACAAACTGCGGCAGGAGGGGATGGATATCCGCATGGCCACCCGGGAAGCATCGCTGCTGCGACTTCGTCCCATCATGATGACCGCCCTGGTGGCGTGCCTGGGATTGCTGCCGGCGGCCCTTTCGACCGGCATCGGCTCGGATACCCAAAAGCCCTTTGCTATCGTGATCGTGGCGGGACTTATATCCCGTCTGTTCATCGGCTTTTTCGTGAATCCCGTGTTGTATGAACTGGTTGCCCGCGACGGCGATGTTCTGCAGGTGTAAAGTTGCTTCTTCGCCGGCTTCTGCAGTGCGGCGAACCCTCCTGGTTACCCTGTTACTTCCGTGCCATAAGCATGGCACCAGTGGTTCATTGACCTACCGGTGCCCTGAGATTAATTTGTGGTGATAAGGTGCGCTTGTCTTATTCCCCCAAAAGGCGAACGAGCATCTAACGATTTGGGGTGAGCCATGAAGCTAGTTTATGTTTGCTACGCGGCCCTCGGCTATGCGGTGGCCCGCTGGATCTTTCAGCGGCAATCGGTTCCGGTAGTGGACCCGGTCACGCGCTTCCGTTCTTCTGGCCTGTTATAGAAGCGCCTGACCTCGGGCGTGCGGTCCCCCGTTGCGTGCCGCTTCGGCCCGCACGCCCCAAGATTTTCAGTGGTTGCGTTTGCAGCAATTCCTGTTGCTCAAAGGTTCTACTACCAAGGTTTGCCCCTGTCTTGTCGTTTACCTCCACCTCCTCAGTACAATTTTGTCAGGGACAAAGCTCCTGCTAGTTATCAATTGAATGCCGGCCGCGATGACGACGCGCAGGGCTGGGCTGCGCACGGCACAATGATTAAGGGAGCTGTTCTGCTGGTGCCTTCATGACGCGCAAATTATTTCTGCCGGTTTCGCTCATCCTGCTGGCAGTCTTACTTCCGGTGTATGGCAAGGCACAATCCGATAGCGGAGAGCCATCCCTGGGAGACCTGGCGCGCC
The DNA here is from genome assembly GCA_050746005.1 of Terriglobales bacterium. Taxonomy (GTDB): domain Bacteria; phylum Acidobacteriota; class Terriglobia; order Terriglobales; family Acidobacteriaceae; genus JAIQFF01. Next base: position 28,260 of record JBOGLC010000159.1, on the reverse strand, counting down.
GGTTTCGGCAAGGCAAGACGGCACCGGAGCACGCCGTGATCGACAACGACAATCTTCACCAGGTCATGGATGAAGTGCAGGCCCGCAAACTCAACGGCAGCCTGTTGTTCAGTATCGATGGAGCCGCGAAGAAGTTTAAGGTTGCTTCACCCGATGTGACTTGCGACCTCTCGTTCAGCGCCTCGTCCACTGCCTTGCTGTCGGATGCCTATGCACCGCAGGATTTACCCGAAGGCGAACTGGCCAAACTGGATGGTCCGGCCACGATCAGCGGAGATACGCTGCAAGTTTCGGTGCATAATGGCACCACCTGGAATATCAAGGAAATCACAGTAGGACTGACCATCCTGCGGGGCCCGGAGGCTGATGCCGCCCGGCGCGGCGCAGCGCGATTAGTCCCCGCTGCCGAAACCACGACGCTGCTTTCGGAAAAGCATCCCGACTCCACCGTTCTCTACCGCCTGAAGGGCTCGGCCGCGCCATCCAGCACGACCGTTTTCCACGAAAGTCTGGGCGTGGCTCCGGGTCAGGACCAGGAGTGGCATTGGGCGATCGTGCAGGCCAAGGGAATTCCCGCGCCCAGCGCAGGCCAAGGCGCGGCAAGCGTTCGATAGCAGTATCCCTCTCACATACCTGTGTCATCCTGAGCGGAGTGATTGCTTTCGCTAGCGAAAGCAATCGCGGAGTCGAAGGACCCCTATGAGCTCATGATGGCTGACCTGGTTCCGGCGAAGTGCAGAAAGTTGCGGAGAAGTAGGGGTCCTTCGACTCCGCCAATCCATTCGCAAGCGAATGGATTGGCTGCGCTCAGGATGACACGGTGTGAGGAGGATCACGATTGGGCAGACCTCGGTGCGTTCTATCTGACCTGGGTTACATCTTCAGTCTTTCCGCTCTTCATGCTTCTGAATGCTGCATCCAGAATTTCCTGGTTTTGCCAGCCCTCTTCACCCGGCACTGGAAAGCTGGATTTGCCCTCGACTGCGGCGGCGAAAGCATCCACCTGCCGGGCGTAAGCCAGCCGGTTTGAGACCTGGTGGGTCTCGATTATTGAACCGCCGCGGCGTAACTCCAGCGTGATGGGTCGATCCACGGTGAGCGCGTCATCGGCGCGGAGAACGCCGGTTTCGCCTACCAGTTCAACGGGCGTGCGGTATTCGGCACGGAAGGAAACCGCCACCGTGCCTAGAGTGCCGCGGGAGAATTCCAGGGTAAGCAGTGCGGCCGACTCCACGGCTTCGGGCCCGAGGTCGTGCTGTCCGCGAGCGCTGACCCGCACGACTTCATCCTGCAAGATGTAGCGCAAGGAGTCCACGCAATGGACGCCGACGTCGACGATGGGTCCGCCACCCGCCAGGGCCGGATCGTGGATCCAGGCGCGGGGATGACCCGTCCCGCCGGGGAATGAGAATTCGGAGCGCGCAAAAACCACTTTGCCAATTTGCCCGGCAGCCACGCGCTCCCGCAAATGCGCGGCGCTTTCCTCGAACCGGAAAACCTGGGCGATGCCCAGCAGCAACCCGGCGCTACGGGCCGCTTCTACCATCTGGCGACATTCGCCGGCATGTACGCCCATGGGCTTTTCACAAAGCACGGGCTTGCCGCACCGGAGGGCAAGCAGCACGTCAGCGAGGTGGCAGGCATTCGGCGTGGTGACGAGCACGGCATCGACTTCCGGGGACCGGCACAGGTCCTCGGCGGAATCAAAGGCCAGCGGGATGTTGTAAGGTTCGGCGGAGGCGCGCGCCTTATCCATAGTGCGCCGCGAGAGGCCGGTGACGCGACAGTTCCCGGCCAGCGCAAAGCCCGGCATCAGCCGCTTCACCGCGTGTAGTCCGAAGCCGAGAATTCCGAAGCGAAGCATTGAGGCGTAGGGCGCGGGCGCCCTCGCCCGCGGTTTTGTGAGGTTGATTTTTAGCCCGGACTCACTTCGCAAAGACCAGGGACGCGGGCGCGACGTTAAGGGTTGTGGCGATGGTGCTGCTGGGCAGTCCACCGGTCGTCTGGCCGATTTGGAACTTGGTAATGTTCTTGGAACTTTGATTGCAAACGTAGAGAAACATGCCTGCCGGATCGACGGTGGCAGATACAGGCCCGGTTCCCGCGCTGAAGGGCGAATTCTCGAGGGCAGTGGTCGCGCCGGTAGTGGCATCGATCGAATACACAGAGATGTTATTCGAGCCGAGATTGGTCACGTACAGAGTTTTTCCGGAAGGATGGATCGTGACTGAGATCGGTCCGGTGCCGGCGGCAAAGGGTGAGTCCAAGGCTGCGGTCAGAGCGCCGGTGGAGTCGATGACAAGACCGGATACGGTGTCGGCAATGAAGTTGGAAACGAAAAGGAAATGCTCCGATGGATCTACCACCAGGGAACTCGGTCCGCTGTCCACGGCAAATGGGGACCCCGGAACCGCCGCCAGGCTGCCCGTTCCCGAGGCCACGGAATACCCGAACACCAGCGGCAGGTTGGCGCTGACCACGTAGAGAAATTTTCCCGAGGGAGACAATGCCATCGCTATGGGCCGGCCAACCGTGGGAAACGGCGATCCTGAAACCTCGGTCAGAGTGCCTGCGCTCGAGCTGATCGAATAGACGGAAATGCTATTCGAGGTTTCATTGGTTACAAAGAGCAGATCGCCGCTGGCGTCCATGGCTAACGAGGAGGGATTCAGTCCGGCCGGCGTGCGGGGCAGGACCTCGGAGAGCTCTCCCGTATTGCTGTCGATGGTGAATAATGAAATGTCATTCCCGCCCTGGTTTGCGGCATAAATAAACTTGCCGGAAGGGTGGATCGCGGTCGCGACCGGCGAAGTCCCGCCGGCAAATGGAGAACCCAGCACCCGGGTAAGATCGCCGGAGCCAGGATCGACACGAAATGCGGCAATCGCACTGCCTTGAGGGAGGGCAACGTAGGCATTGCGTCCCGCGGCGCCACTGCCGCCGCCGCTGCTGCCGCCACATCCCGCCAACCAAGCCAGCGCCAAAATGGCGCCGGCGCCGGCGCCCAGCAATCCCGCTCGTCGGTCCAGTCTCATCAAACCCCTTCCGATAACCTTCCAGATCATGCTGCGGTCCTGCTATGGCGACTGAGCCGGCGTCCGGTGTCCCTTCTGCTTCAGGGTGCCCCAGTGATAGACCAGGCCGGTTGAAAATCGAAAATTGCTCTGTTTTTCCGAGAACAACGAGGTCCGAAGGTAGTCCACCTGGAACGCGCGCACGGCAAAGCGCGACGAGACGTCAAAGTCCATGCCTCCGCCCAGGGCGACTACGCGATCCGTGTCGGTCTCCCCGGTCCCTACCCGCACAAACGAGCGGGCGCTGCCGAACAGGATGTGTCCGAAGAACAGGGCCTTGTTCCAGGGATAGAGGAATTGAGGCCCGACCGCGAAGTCCCGCAAGTCCACGTGGGAGCCATATTGCTGGCTGGCTTCCGCGATCACCCCGAAACCCCGGACCAGGTTGAATGCCGGAGAAAAATTCCAGCCGTTCATGCCGGTGGGATTGGAGAAACCAAAGGATGGAGTATCGAACCGGGTATAGGAATAGCCGCCAAAGACCTGCACCCGAGGGATGTCCTGGGCCCTCGCCGGCAAGGACGCGCCGATGGCCAGCAGCAGAAACAGCTTCGTGATGGTTTTCAGGACTCTAGCCCGTAGGGTTTGATCATTCGACAGAACCAGAGGCATGGCCACAGGTTGGTGGGCTTTCATGGATATTTCTGGAATCTTCCGCCTAACCCTCGCGAACCGAACGCGTTGCCCGCGGAGGAGCAGCCTCCCTGGATTGGATGCCGGCAAACACCCCAAAAACGCGGCCGGCCTATTTCACCGCCATGGCTCCGACCAGGGACTCAAAAATCTTGAAACCCTCTACGCCTCCCAGTTGGGGCTCACTGGCGCGTTCCGGGTGGGGCATCATGCCCAGCACGTTCCGGCCCGGACTGCAGATTCCAGCAATATGCTCCAGAGATCCGTTGGGATTGGCCTCGGCCGTGATCTCGCCCGTGGGCGAACAGTAGCGAAACACAATCTGTTGGTTGCGCTTCAACTCGGCCAGAGTTGCTTGGTCGCAGAAATAGTTGCCTTCCATGTGGCCGATGGGGATGGTCAGCACCTCGCCCGGGCGGCAGGCGCCGGTGAAAGGAGTTTCCGCATTCTCCACCCGCAACTGCACCGGCTTGCAAACATATTTCAGTCCTACGTTCCGCATCAGGGCTCCCGGCAGCAAGCCGGATTCGCACAAAATCTGGAAGCCGTTGCAGATCCCCAGCACCAGACCGCCGTCCTCGGCGAATTTCCGCACCGACTCCATCACCGGCGAGAATTTCGCGATCGCTCCGGTGCGCAGGTAATCGCCATAGGCGAATCCACCGGGCACGATGATGGCATCGCAGTTCTCCAGGTCGTGGGATTCGTGCCACAGGAATGTGACCGGCTGGCGAGCCACCTGTTGGATCGTCCAGTACGCATCATGGTCGCAGTTTGATCCCGGGAAAATGATGACGCCAAATTTCATCCTGGTTTCCTTGGAGATTAAGGTTCGCCTGAAAGTCTAACACGAAGAAAACACCGCCCGCGGTGCTCCGGTCTGGATGGATGCTGAAGGACCACGTGGGGACAGCCGGGGGCGGCTGTCCCCGCGTGGTTCTTATGGTTCGAGAAGCTGTGGGTTCTTCAGTACATGTCATCCGGAGACGGAGGGGGAAGAGGAGGCAACGGAACCGCTCCCGGAGGCACAGGCATGGTGGAAGGTTCTGCGCCTGGCGGCAGCACTTTCCGGAAAAAGACCTTGTCCCCCAGCGGTCCGCCGCTTTGTCCGCGAACCGACTTCAATTGCCGCCACTGGTCGAGCGAGAGCACCTTGCGCAAGTCCAGATTCATCATGGTGAACTCGCGTTCCAGTTTGCCGCGCGCGGTCAGAACCTGGTCCACCTGGGCCTCGACCTGGCCTTCGTTCGGGACATCGGCATCCAGTAATGCCTGCAGTTTCAGGTCCTGTTTCTCCATTTCGGCGCCGTAGTCAATCAGCTTCAGCTTATGGTCGTAGAAAGTCTGGTCGAGCTGGCCGATCTGATCGTCGCTGAGCTGGAGTTTCTTGGCGATGTCGGAGTTCTGCCACCATTTGCCCAGTTCGCCGCGGTACACCATCACTCTGGGTCCGCCACTGACCACGGTCGTGGATGGCTGTGCGGGATGGGTCTGCGCCGGCATGCAAAGCGGGAAGAGAAGCATTGCGAATACGCCTGCGTATTTAATTTTCATGAGCGGGCTCCTTCTTGCGAACTGGGGAATTTGATGGCGGCAGCTCCTGAACCATTTCCTCGGCCAGAAGCGCGGCCGGATCGAGGGCTGCCGGTCCATCGTTGTGCACGGCGCGTTCCACCGCCAGCAACAGCTCATGGTCGGGATCCACCTGCGCGGCGTGAGGCGGCACCACGGGAGCGCGATTCAACATCAATCCCGCCAGCAGGACCATGGCCGCCAGCACCGACCCGGCCAGCGTGAGTGACCGGCGAGCCGTCAGGCACCTGGGCTGGCGTTCTCGAGCAGCGATACGCGACCGGATGAGATTGCGCTGAAGCTGCCAGAATTCCTCTGGCCTATCGGTCGCGGTGCGGGCCCAGACGGGCAGGGCATCGAGCGTCTGCCGCAGCGCCTGCTGGTCGCTCTCTAGCACAATGTCGGTCAATTCCTGGTTGCTCAAATGTCGAATTATTTCCATTGTCTCTCCTTCATCTCCCGCAACTTCCCGGTTGCGCGGGAGAGTTGCGTCTTCACCGAACCTATCGTGACTTCCAGCAGGTCCGCGATCTGTGTCAGGGACATGTCCTCCTCGTGGCGCAGGAAGAAAATGGCGCGCTGCTGCGGCGAAAGCGACGACAGGGCGTTCCACACCGCTTCCAACTCTTCACGGGCCAGCAGGGCGCGTTCCGCCGAGGGATGGGGAGCGGCAAACTGCCGGGGCTCGGCGTCATGACCCTTATCGTCATCAAGACCCACTAACCTTTTCCAGAACGAAGCCCGGCGGCTTTTGCCGTGGTCCCGCACCAGGTTGACGGCGATACGGAGGATCCAGGTTTCGATCCGGCATTCGCCCCGGAAGCTGCCGCGTTTCATGTAGGCGCGGAGAAAGCATTCCTGGGTGAGAGTGTCGGCGATATCGGCATCCCGCACCAGCAGGAAGATTACCCGGTACACGCGCCGCTGGTGCAGGCGCATGATTTCGTCGAACCTCTCCGCCGAAATTTCTTCGATCACTTCGGTTGCGGGCGAACTCAAGACTGTTGTCAGGATCGTGTCCACGCGCCTTCTCTCCGGATATTCCGCGATTAGTCAGAAAACTCTGTTTTTTTCCTCGCGCGACGCATTTCGCGCCATGCGCATCGGTGCCGGCCACTGCGGTAAATCTCCTCGGACCCTCCTGAGCGGATTACACGGGGGAAATACAGTCGGACCCAAAAGTCGCGCCCCGGTTCCGGCAGCGATCAGGTTATAGGGGTCCTTCGACTCCGCTTTCCATTCGCGGCCGAATGGAAAGACTACGCTCAGGATGACACTTGCATCCTGATATTCCGTGCTGTGAGTATGGACGAAAACCACGTCACAAGGTTGACGCCAGCCGTCAACAATGGCTTTCAATCGCAGGCCGGACTATCGTCGTCTCCGGCGAGAGCATCTCACAGACGTGGATTTTCTGGACCATTTTCGCCTCACCGGCGGGGCGCTGAAAAACTGGTTTGTCGCCCAGATGGAAGATTCGCTGGCGGTCGGCCTGCTGTGGCTGATCGGGTTATACATCATCGGCGTACCCTGGGCGCCATTATGGGCGGTGCTGGGAGCAGCCTTTCAGTTCGTGCCGCAGATCGGGGCGGTGCTCGGAGTGATCGGCCCGTCCCTGACCGCCGCCTTCAAGTGGGGAGATTGGAAACATCCGCTCTACGTCCTGATGCTGTACGCCGTGATCGCCATTGTCGATGGTTTTGTGCTGCAGCCTTACATCATGAAGCGCACGGCCAAAGTACCGGTGTGGGCTTCGATTCTGGCGCCCATTGTGCTGGGCATGATCATTCCATTCTGGGGCGTGCTGCTGGCGCCGCCGTTACTGGCGGTGCTGTATGCGTATAAAGCCCGGCAGGCCCGGCTTCAGGGTCCCATGCTATAATTTTTATTCGCCGGCATTCATTGAGGCAATCCGTTGATCTCCTCGACGGGCCAGTTCCGCGCCATCAAAGACTCTTGAATACGAGGTATTTCCATGTCCGGCCATTCAAAATGGGCCACAATCAAGCATAAGAAGGGCGCCCTGGACGCCAAGCGGGGCAAAATCTTTACCCGCCTCATCAAGGAAATTTCCATTGCCGCCAAAAATGGCGGAGATCCCGACACCAATCCGCGCCTGCGCGGCGCCATTCTCGCGGCCAAGTCCGAGAACATGCCCGCCGATAACATCAAACGCGCCATCCAGCGCGGCACCGGCGAACTCCCGGGCGCAACCTACGAAGAATTTTCCCTTGAAGGCTACGGCCCCGGCGGCGTCGCCATTCTGCTCGACATCAACACCGACAACCGCAATCGCACCGTCAGCGAAATCCGTCACGCCTTCGGCAAAAACGGCGGCAACATGGCCTCAGCCGGCGCCGTCGCCTATATGTTCCACAAGAAGGGCGACATCATTATCCCCAAGTCGGCGGCCACGGCGGATGATCTGATGAATATCGTCATCGAGGCCAACGGCGAGGATGAGCCGATTGACGATGGCGAGAATTGGGAAATCCTGACTGATCCTTCCGCCTACGAAGGCATGGTCGAGGCCTTAAAGAAGGCCGGCATCGAGCCTCTTTCATCGAGCGTGAGCATGATTCCCGATACCTACGTCAAGCTGGAAGGCCAGCAAGCCTCTACCATGATCCGGTTGATGGAAGCGCTCGAGGAACACGATGACGTGCAGAACGTCCATTCCAATTTCGACATCGATCAGAAACTGCTGGAAGAGGTAGCGGGCTAGGGCGTTTCGCGATTTTATGTCAGACCACCCTGCGTCAGGCGCCGCGGCTGAAATCGCGCTCCGGAGTAGGCCTTTAGGCAGCCCGGAAGACCGGCTCAATCCTCAGAGTTTGGCTGGCTTGATCCTCGATTGGAACCCTCCGTATTTTTCAACACCGTTGTGGAAAATTCTGTGGAAAACAAGGAAAGTACCCTGTTAAGTTCTTTGCTGCGAATAGCTTTCTACTCCTTGCACATTCACGGGTGCGCCGGGCGGTCGAAATGATCCGCATTGCGTTCGAGTCCGGGCGTTAACTTTGCTGGAGTCTTCACTTTGAAAGTACGGCTCGACAAACTGCTGCTGGAACGAGGCGTGGCCGCTTCCCGGGAGCGCGCCCAGGCGCTCATCCTCGCCGGCAAGGTGCTGGTCAACGGCCAAAAAATCGAAAAAGCCGGGGCCGGGGTGGAGGACTCGGCCGACATTCGTCTGCTGGGAGAAGATCTGAAGTACGTCAGCCGGGGCGGCCTGAAGTTGGAAGAGGCCCTCACGCACTGGCAAATTGATGTTGGCGGAAAAGTCTGTCTCGACGTAGGGGCCTCGACCGGAGGATTTACCGATTGCCTGCTGCAGCACGGAGCTGCCCGCGTCATCGCGGTCGATACCGGGCACGGCCAGATCGACTTCCGGCTCCGTCAGGATCCTCGCGTCCGGTTACTGGAGAAGACCAACGCCCGCTATCTGACCCCGGAACAGATTAGCGAAGCTGTCGACCTGGTGGTGATGGACGTCTCTTTCATTTCGGCGACGCTGGTTCTGCCCGCGGTGATCGCAGCCGCCTTGCCCCCGCCGCACGAGCGTCGCACCCTGCAAATCGTGGTTCTGGTCAAACCACAGTTCGAGGCAGGGCGGGATCAAGTGGGGAAGGGGGGCATCATACGGGACCCGGTGGTGCAGAAGACCACGGTGGAAAAAGTTCGTCACGCATTGCTGGCCCTGGGATGCTCGCAGACCGATGTGATCGAATCTCCGATATTGGGCGGTGAAGGGAATCGTGAGTTTCTTTTATACGGTCAATTCTAAGATTGGCCCTCTTCTCTTCGGTGGAGGCGTCATGCTGAGCTTGCGAAGCATCTGGCGTGAAGCGGAATCGCACCATGGGCCAGCAATTTTGCCCCTGCGCGCAGGATCCCTTCGACTTTGCTCAGGGCCGGCTCTTCGGGACTGAGCTCCCTCAGGATAACGCCAGGGGGATGGGGATTCAAACTCACCCACTGCGCTCCGGTTAAGGCTTTTGTCCGGAATTTCTGTACAATTCGAGACTTCAACATGGCCACCTGGAACCCTGCGTCCACGAATAGAATTGCCGGCATCATCTCGAAGCCCGGCAAAGCCGAGCTCGCAGATATCGTTCCAGCGCTGCTGGCGTGGTTTCGCGAGCATCACTACCAGGTCGTGATCGATCCGGAGACCGCTCCCTATGCTCCCGGAGTGGAGACGCTTGGCCGGGAAGAAATGGCTTCCCGTCCATTGAGCTTCGTAGTGGTGCTGGGCGGAGACGGCACGCTGCTTTCGGCGGCACGGGCAGTTTCCAAGGCTGGAATTCCGGTGCTCGGGATCAACCTGGGCTCGCTGGGATTTCTGACGGAAGTGCCCCTGGAGAATTTATACGTCACTCTCCAGGGTATTGAGCAGAGCCGCTGCAACCTGGACATACGATCCATGGTGCATTGCGAGGTGCTCCGCAAGGGCGCCTGTGTCGGCAGTTACGACGCGCTTAACGACGTAGTAGTCGGCAAGGGGACCATCGCCCGCCTGAATCACTGCGACGTGTACATTGACCGGGTGTTCGTTTCCAGCTACCAGGCCGACAGCATGATCGTGTCCACCGCCACGGGTTCGACGGCTTACTCATTGGCGGCAGGCGGTCCCATTCTGATGCCATCGGTTGATGCGTTTGTGGTAACCCCGGTTTCGGCTCACTCACTTACTCATCGTCCGCTGGTGGTTCGCGATACATCGGAAATTGAGATTGTGGTGAAAACCGGAGACGACGAAGCGTATCTGAGCATCGATGGCCAGATCGGCATGCCGACGATGGATGGCGACCGCGTGCTGTGCCGCAAGTCGCAGCATCAGGTCAAGCTGCTGCATACCCAGGGGACATTTTTTGATGTGCTGCGCACCAAGCTGAAATGGGGCCAGAGATAAGAGAAGAGAGAACAGACAAATGCGGGCACGAACGCCCTCATTCGTGCGGTTGGGTTACGGATGACTCCCGCACGAGCGTGGCGCTCGCGCCTACATTGAAGGGCTAGCTTAGAGCAGAGGCTGCGTTCGCGAATCCGATTGCCGACCTTGATGCTTTGGCCGGGAGCGCAGATGCCAGCGCGGCGGCATCCTGCACTTCGACCGTCACCTGGTTCTTGCCGGGCTCCGCCAGGAATTCACGGATGCGCAGTTTCGCCTTGTGCAGTTGCGACTTGGAATTTCCCACCGAGCAATCCAAAAGTTTCGCGATTTCCTGATGCTCATAGCCTTCCACTTCATGCAGCAGGAAGATGGTTCTGTAGCCGGCGGGCAGATCTTTGATGGCGCGGGTCAGGGTGATGCGGTCCACCGATCCAGAAAGGCGGCCATCGCGGCTGCCGTATTCGCGGCGTACCATTTTCGCATCGTGGCTGGAAGGTTCATCGAGCGAGATCTGCTTCAGCGCCTTTTTTCGGAAGTGCATCAGCACCGTATTCACCGCAATGCGATAGAGCCAGGTGGAGAGAGCCGAATTGCCCTTGAAGGTCGACAGCTTGCGGAAGACTTGCAGAAATGCGTCCTGGGTGAGGTCCTCGGCTTGCGCGGTATTATTGGTCATGCGCAGGCAAATAGAATAGATCCGGGCTTTGTGGGCATGAAACAGCGCGGCGAAAGCTTCGGAGTCGCCTTTCTGGGCGCGCTTTACCAACTCAAGATCCGTACAGGATCGGGCCGTGCCGTTCAGATCTGGGCTCACTGCGGTGGACATGTTCGAGTTCATCACGCATCTTCCTCCCGGGCCTGAGATCGACCCTCGCAAGTCATATTTCATAACGAGAATAAGAGTAGGTGGGGAGGCGACCGGGGTCTATCCGGTGCACCCTGTAGGGGTTTCAGTACTTTGCTGTACGGGGATCAGGGAAGTTCTGAAAGTTTGATACGTCGTGCGGTGAACGAGGTTGGGCGGCGTATCCGCAACGATTAACGCTGGGGTTAGCCGCACAACCAGACTTCCGGCGCGGCGTAAATTAAGGTTGGCTTCAGTTATTCGATAGCTTACTCAATCGAGGGTTGGACGACGTGAACGATATTGTTGCGGACCGCATAGAGCACCAGGTCGCTGACCGAGTGTAACTGGAGCTTGCGCATGATATTCGAGCGGTGGGTTTCCGCCGTCTTCACGCTGAGTCCAAGCGCAACCGCAACTTCTTTCGTGCTCTTGCCTTCGGCCAGCAATTGCACAACTTCGCGCTCGCGGGGAGTGAGCCGGTCGCGACCCAGAGTAATGGCGGCGGCCTGGGTCCCTCCCTTCAAATATCCCTCCAGCACCATGGCCGCAACCTTGGAAGTAAAATATGTCTTGTCGCGTTTCAGGGCTTCGACTGCAACCACGAGTTCGCGGGCGGCGTCAGATTTCAGGAGGAATCCCCGGGCTCCGGCATTCAGAACGTCGCGCACGACCTGGTCGGAGTCGTGAAAGGTCAGAATCAGCACCTTGGCGCGGGGATCGTCTTTCATGATCTGCCGGGTCGCTTCCAAACCATTCAGACCGGGCATGCCAATATCCAGGATGATCGCATCCGGCTTCAACTCACGGACTTTTTCCGTAGCCTCGCGCCCGTCAGCGGCTTCGCCGCAAATCTCCCAACCCGGCTCCGCCTGCAAGAGAGCGCACAGACCTTTGCGCACCACTTCATGATCGTCCGCAATAAATATTCGGAATGCACCCATACCTACCCCCAGGAATTTCTTCAACGCGTGGCTTCCCGCACTCTGTAAAGCATCATAGTTGCCAAACGAAAACCTTCCACCATTCCAATGCTTTACAGACCTGTGGAAAACCGGAGCCCATGTAATTCTTGCTACCGATGGGCACTTCTACCTTCCGATCTGCGCCTGCCGGGCCAAGGCGATCGGAAAAAATAAACCACCGCAACGGGCCTTAACCGGCTTCATTTGCACACACCTATCGACATTGTGCTCCACATTATCCTGCCCCGCACTAAGAACCAATACAGTTTCTTCTGTATTTCGGGTCGCAACGCACCATTTACATCATTCCGTGGTTTCGTTGGTTTCGTGGCGTACAGAACGAAGGTCGATCCCCAATTGCTCCGCTTTTTTGTACAAATGGCTGCGCTCCAGGCCGAGCGACTTCGCCGTATTAGTGATGTGAAAATGATTGCGTTTCAGTTCGGCCAGAACCACCTCGCGCTCAAAAGCCTGCGCCCGTTCTGAGAGCGTGCCGGAGCCGCCGGGTGGGGTCTGAGTCGGGGCTGAATGAGGCAGAGCCGTCTCGACCGTGTTCACAGTGACCTCGCCTGCGCTGGCGAGGAGTATCAGCCGTTCCACCACGTTGCGCAGTTCGCGAACGTTGCCTGGCCAGGCATGCTGCTGGAGTTCCCGAATCGCCTCCGGTGAGAAGGGAATCGGCTTCCAGTTATTTTGGGCACAGACCTGTTCCGCGAAATGTTGAACCAGGAGGGGAATGTCCTCTTTTCGTTCCCGCAGCGGAGGCAGCACGATGGGAAATACGTAAATTCGGTGAAAAAGATCCTGGCGGAACTTGCCCTCTCGCACCAGAGATTCCAGGTTGCGATGCGTCGCCACGATCACCCGCACGTCCACCCGGGTGGGCTTGTCGCCCCCGATGCGCTCCACCTCGCCCTCTTCAAGGACGCGCAACAGCTTGGCCTGCATGGTGAGAGGCATGTCCCCGATTTCGTCGAGGAAAATTGTGCCACGTTCCGCCTGTTCGAATTTGCCGATGTGGCGGCCGGCGGCGCCGGTGAATGAACCTTTCTCGTGACCGAAGAGCTCGGACTCGATCAGCTCGGCCGGAACCGCCGCACAGTTCAGCGTGATGAATGGACCTGAAGCCCGAGGGCTGCGCTCATGCAGTGTGCGCGCGACCAATTCCTTGCCGGTTCCGGTTTCACCCAGAATGCAGACCCGGGTCTCGCTGGCGGCCACGCGCTCGATCTGGGCCATCAGCTTCTTCATGTGTTCGCCGGACCACACGATTTCGTGTTTTCCCAGGCGTTGCCGGAGCTGCCGGTTCTCCGACTCCAGCCGTTGCAGTTTGAGCGCGTTCTCGACGCTGAGCAGCAGCTTCTCCGTGGAGACCGGTTTTTCCAGGAAGTCGAGCGCCCCCAGGCGGGTGGCTCGCACTGCCATATCGATATGCGCCTGGCCCGACATCATGACCACAGGAGTGGTGACGCCTTGCGCCTTCAATTCCTCGAGCAGGGAGAGTCCGTCCTTGCCCGGCATGATCATGTCCGAAATGATCAGATCGAAAGCACGGGAGCGGGCCAGTTCGAGGGCCTTGGCGGCGTTGTCACACACGGTGGCTTCGTGGCCAGCCAGACGAAATGCCCGCGACAGTGAGGCCAGGGTATTGGCTTCGTCGTCCACGATGAGCAGATGTGCTTTCTGCGGCACCCGATAAACTCCTTTAGGTCGCCGGCAATAGCTGGTCCAGATTGCCGGGCAGTTCGATCATAAACGTTGTTCCTTGTCCCGGATGGCTGCGCACGCCGATCCTGCCTCCATGGTCGCTGACGATCGATTGCACGATGGCCAGTCCAAGGCCCGTACCGTGTTCCTTGCTGGTGTAGTACGGGGTGAACAGGCGGGCGCATTCTTCGGCCGTCAGTCCGGCGCCGGTGTCGGAGATTTCGATCACGATCCGCTCGCCGTTCTGCCGCGTACGCAGCGTGAGCGTGCCACCCTGGGGCATGGCATCCATGGCGTTCAGCGCAAGATTGGAAAAGGCCCGGTGGAGCAGTTCCGGGTCCGCGGCCAGGGGCGGCAGCGCTTCCGCCAGTTCAAGGCGGCATTCGATGGGGGGATGCTCCGGGGATTGCAATTGCGCCTGCAGCAGGCGCGCCACATTCTGCACCATGGCATTCACCTGCACTCGCTGAAGCCGGGGTTGGGGCATGCGGGAAAATTCGCTGAAACGCGAAATAATAGTTTTCAGATTCGAAATTTCCGCCAGCAGGGTCGAGGAGCTTTCGCGAAAAACTTCGTCGAATTGTTCCGCGCTCTGCTCTCGCGCTCGCACCAGATTTTCGACGGTCAATTGCAGGGGGAATAACGGATTCTTGAGTTCGTGCGCCAGGCGGCGGGCTAGCTCCCGCCAGGCCGCCACGCGCTCGGCCTGCACCAGGCGTTCGCGCTGCTCGAGTAGCTCTTCCGTCATGCGGTTAAAGGATTCGGCCAGCTCTCCCAGTTCGTCGGACGAACCTACCGGAACCCGCGCGTTCCAGTTTCCAGCCGCTACCTCGCGCGCCGCTTCCGCAAGTTGCCCGACCGGTCGCGTGACCCGGGACGAAGCCCATCCGCTGAAAAGGATGGCCAGAACTATTCCGGCGCTTCCCGCCAGCAGGGCGGCCGAGCGAATGCGATTGCGTAACTCAACGTAAGGACGCCGGGTGTTGCCCACGAGCAGAATGCCCAGCAACTGGTTGTCCTGGCCGCTGAGCGGGATGGCGTGCATGCTCTCATCGTCCGCGGCACTGTTTGACCAATGCAGTAGCGCGGTGGCTTCCCGTTGCTGTTGCTGGACCTGCTCAATCAGCGGCGCCAGCAGGCCGGGCTGGGGCACGCCGGGCGCGGGCGCAATCAGCAGTTCCGGCGAGAAACCCCGCGCCAGATTGCGGTAGAGCAGGGCTCGCATCCCCGCGGGAAGTTCGAGGCTCCCCATGAAGTCCTGGTCCAGGCGACGGCCGCCAATCACGTAGAGCGGCTTGTCGCCCAGTTCCACTCGCCGGATGGCGGAGAGGCTCAAGGCGACGCCGTCAGGAACTTTTTCCTGCCGGAGAAAGGCATTTCCGGGAAGCTGCCCCGAAGGCAGGGAATCTTCCTTGTAGCCGAACTTTGCCGGCCACTGGGCGGACGAGAGAATGGTTCCGCTGCTGTCGACGAACTCCAGAAAGTCTAATTGCTGGTTGTCGGCCAGAGCCTTGGCCTCGTTCACATATGCGCTGTAATCGGTGGAACCACGGCTTACCGCCAGCGCCATGCGGGTCGCAGCCTCACTCCCGGCGACGGTTTCCACGCGATGCAGCACCTCTTCGCCCCGGCGGCTGAACTCGCGGCGAAA
The DNA here is from genome assembly GCA_050746005.1 of Terriglobales bacterium. GTDB lineage: Bacteria > Acidobacteriota > Terriglobia > Terriglobales > Acidobacteriaceae > JAIQFF01. The sequence goes on along the minus strand of JBOGLC010000159.1, from coordinate 12,920 downwards.
CTGCGCGATCAGAGCTGTTGTTTGATCTTCGTTCGCCTGCTCGAATGCGCGCCGCGTTACCGTGGAGACAATCCAGGTGACCGCGCCCACGGAAAGAAAAACCGTCAGCGCGAACACGATCAAAAGTTTGCGGTGAAAACTCAAGGCTTCCCCGTTTCCAGCCAGACGCTCTGCAAGCGCCAGCTGCCGTCCGGATCTTCCTGCCAGCCCATCACAGTTGCGCCTAGTGCCACCGCATTTCTCAGGTGCAACAGGGGAATCACACCTTGGGATTGCAGCAAGGCGCTCTCGGCGGCGAAAAGGCTGCCCGCCGGATCGCCCGGGGCCGGATCAGCCTCGGCCGAACCGTCAAACCTGGGTTGGATCAGTCCGACGCTGGCAGCAAGCTTAGTGAGTGCGAGCCTCGCATCCAGGGAGGGCAGTGGGATGCGAACCAGGCGCGCGTATGCGCCGGTGGCGTTCGTGGCCTGCAGCCTGAGGCCGGCGTCGCTCGCATTCAAGGCGATTCTCTCGGCGATGACTCCCGCCAACGGATCAGAGCGATCGTAGCCCAGGGTCCAGAGCGGCGCCTGTTGGACTTCGTCCCGCGCCAGGCGGGCGCGCTGCAGATCCACTGCGGTGGGGAAAAGGAAAGCGTAGCCGGTCAGCCAATTGGGCAGGAAGGTGCTTGCGGGCTCGCCTCCGCCTTGCAAGAGGACATTGTTCATCGACTCCCGATCGATGCTGTAGGCCAGCGCTTCGCGCAATTTGGCATCCGCCGCTGAATCAATATCGTGGCCGATTTCACGATTAAAGACCAGGGCCATCCATTCCGCGGGCGCCGAAGTCTCCACCCGGCGCCCTTCCAGAACTGCGTGCCTTGCCTGTTCCGGCGCGACCTCGACGATGTCAGCCTTGCCCAGGTCCATCGCAATCATCTGTTCGCGAAAGCCCTTGCCCATTTCGATCTCGACGGAGTCCACGAATGCGCGGCCACCCCAGTAATCGTCACGGGCCGTCAGAACCAGCTTCTTGCCCGGATCCCATTGCGTGATGGCAAAGGGTCCGCTGCCAACCAGCTTTCCTCCACTTCGTTTGGCGATGCTGTTGCGGGACAGCGCCAGTACGGCGGGAAGGTTCGGAGTTGGCGCATGGCACTCGACGATGACCGCTTCACCGCTGGCGAAAACTTTCCAGCTCGGATTTGCAGCCCGGAGTGCCGCCGCGACTGCATCCGGGCTGACCGCGGTTCCATCATGAAATGCAACTCCGCGACGGATGTTGAACTGCCAGCGTTGATTTCCATTATCAGCCTGCCAGGAAGATGACAATGCAGGCTGAGTTTGGCCGCGGGCATCGAGGATGGCCAGGGTGTCAAAAATCAGGCGCGAGAGGCTGGGCAACGCAGATATACCGGGCTGCCCGGAATCGATGGGATCAAGCGACGTGGGTGCTTCGCGAATAGAGATGCGAAGCGTCCCCCCGTAGCGTGGCCGTGTGCTGGCTGGCGCGGCGACAGCCACGGACAGACTAGCGGCCACAAGTAAGAGAAAGCCGTAAGGCTTCATATCTCCCCGTTTCCGAATTGTGCACAACCGCAATGGCTCTGGTTCCGGCGGATTCTGTCCATAAGGCGGTGATACTGCCGCTCACATCGACGGGCGCGCTCGCGGCAACCGGCTGCCGGCCTGAGATTTCGAAAGCTCTCACCGTATCGCTCCCGCCGGCGCCGCTTCCAGTCGCCAGAACCTGGGCGCCCGATCCGCAGGCGCTGTGCAGGCTGGCAATATCGCTGCCCCAGCCCAGTTTTTCCAGTACTTGATCGGCGTTGCCGTCGAGAAGATGAATCCGCCCATCCACCGTGGCCAGCAGCCACCGTGCCGCCTGATCACGAGGGACGGCGGCTGCGGAATAGAAGGCGGGCGCTAGGGTCTGTTTGCCCACGCCGGGAGAAAGAGCGCCGCTGAAGAAGTTGCGCGACGATGTAAAAGACGCGTTCAGGTTGATCAGATCGGTCCCGATCGGCCAGGGATCCTCGCTGTCGTAACACGTCATTGCAAGCGGCGTGCCTGCCGAACTCCGGCAATGGACGCCGGGCAGGTAGGCATCAAAAAGACGATCTTTGTCTTTTAACAGCACCAGCCTGCCCCGCAGATCGCGAGGCCATGGCCGGCCGTGGACAACGGGAAGGGACTGCTCCAGCGCCCAGTGCCCCTCCTGCAGCCGGTAAGACGCCACGCTGTTGGTATCGAGCACCAGCATGCCCGCGGGATTACCGTCGATGACTGCAACATCCAAAATGCGTTCCGGCTGTGACCATAGCGAGCCTGCGTACAGGGTCATTGCGGCCGCATCGGCTCGCACGGGGAGCGGCGCCGATCGCGGCAAGGAAACCATGACGACCGACGATGCATTTGTGCTCTGCCGAATTTCCGCCACCCAGACATAGCTCTGCAGGTCTTCGGAGAGCGAGACGCGCACGCTGGCAGCAGCCTGCTCCGCGGGGACGAAGCGCGCGCCCAGGACGGCAAGCTGGGTCGCAAGATTGCGTCTGATGTCTTCGGTCGTTGCTGCACTGAGAGACGACCGGTTTATGACTTCGAGGGCAATTGCTTTCGGGCCCGCCGCCATAATGTTTTTTGCCAGCTGTTCTTCCGCGCCGGCCCAATTCTGTGCCTTTGCCGGGGCGGCACACAACAATGCCAGAGCCAACAAAAGGGAACCGGCAAATAGCGAGGGACCTGCGGTAAGCATGCCTGCGAAACGCGAGTTGACGCTCGAATTGATGCGCGAATTATAAGCTGCAGGGTGCATGGCTCTGGACCCGGCTCCCGGTACTGTCTGGGTTCGTCCTGCGGTTTCAGGTCGAGCTGGGCCTTTGCCCTGGAATACGCTCTTCCCGCGGACGGGCTGACGTTGGTCACGCCTCATGCCCTAAACCCCCATACTTATTGACCCACATGCGCCATCGAAAGTTCCCCGCGGCTGGCAGCTTCCTGCGGGTTAGCGCTGGCGGGCGACTTTGACCTCTGACGACCTCGGGGCAAAAAACACGCCCAGCACTTTGCCGAAGATCAGTTCTTCCACCAGAACGGCAACGGCAAGCGAGAAAGTCATGCCTCCGATGACCGCGATTGACGTAAACAGGAATTCCATATTCGCCTCTCCTATTTCCTTCAAACTGGATGTAGCGGGCGATGGGCCATTCCTATGTAATTGATATTAAATAGGTTGTTTGGATATCCGAGGGAGCGGATCGTGTTTGTTTTCTCGCTCGCGTGTCAGAACTGACACAACACGGCATATGGTTCCGAATGATTTTCGGCTCTGGCCTTTCCCGGCATCTATATCTTCTATTCACCGCCACCGTGTTGGGGCGTTCAATCTTTGTGAATATCGTCAAATCAACTCGCCGGTACGAGGCCTGGCTGGGTTCTCATACTCCGATCGTGAAAGCGGATCTCCGCTTGAAGCATCAGCGCATGCAGGACTCGGCATTCTCTTTTTTGCGGGCCACTTTTTATCGCTGGATGCAGACCTGGCAGTCAGTTTGTTGCGACCTAGAGAAGGCTCCCCAGGTGCTTAGCGTGGGAGACCTTCACGTGGAGAATTTCGGTACGTGGCGAGACATTGAAGGACGGCTGATCTGGGGGGTCAACGATTTCGACGAGGCCGCGTTGCTGCCATACGCGGTTGACCTGGTCAGGCTGGCTAGCAGCGCGCTGCTTGCGATCGAAGGGGGACATCTTTCCCTGAAAGCCAAAGATGCCTGCGCCGTAATTCTCGATGGCTACCGTAAATCGCTTGCCGAACGCGGGATGCCTTTTGTGCTGCAAGAAGAACACCGTTGGCTGCGCCAGATTGCTTCGAGTGAATTACGCGACCCGGTGCTCTTCTGGCAGAGAATGGAAACTTTGCCGCGAGTGAAAAGAGAAATCCCGGACAGTGCGAAGGATGCCATGGAGCGTCTTTTGCCGGAGCGCGGTCTGGACTATCGAGTGACGCGCCGCATTGCGGGCCTGGGCAGCCTGGGACGCATGAGGTTTGTCGCTGTGGCGGACTGCAATGGCGGTAAGGTGGCGCGCGAAGCCAAAGCGCTGGCTCCGTCCGCTGTGTACTGGGCGCAGAGCTCAGGCCAGTCGGAGCTGTTGTATCAGGTGATCGTTAATCGGGCGGTGCGCGCCCCGGATCCATTCGTGCAGATGCGTGGGCGCTGGATCGTTCGCCGCCTGTCGCCCGATTGCTGTCGCATCGAGCTGAATGTCCTGCCCAAGGGACGCGATGAACTTCGGCTCCTGTTTGCCATGGGCTGGGAGGCCGCGAACATCCATCTCGGCAGCCCGACCCAGGTGAAGCGGGTGCGCCAGCACCTTGCTCGTCAGAAGCCGGGCTGGCTTTCCTCGTCGGCCAGGAGCATGGCCGATGCGGTTATCCGGGATTGGCGGGACTGGAAAAAATCAGCAAAATCGTAAAGGTGAAGTTTTTAGCGCCTGCTTCGCTCCTGCCGTGCGGCGACATTTTTCCGCGAAGCCGGCGGAGTATCGATCTTTTTCTAGCACTCGGGCTCAAGCCCTCAGGCTCTAGCACTCAGGCTCGGACGAAACCGCGCACAACTCGTTTTCTTCCTTTCGATCCGATTCGCGACGCGAGATCGGCATGGCTTCGCTCCTGATCTCTTGACGCAGTGCGTCGAGGAGCGCATCCAGGACGACGTTCAGGGATTGCGGATTTTCTGCCAGCAGCCGTTCCATGCTTTCGCGATGTACAGCCAGTTCGCCGATTTGCCGCGCGCCGCTCAGGTCAATCCGGCCGAGAGGCATCCGGGTGCGTCGCCATGCATTTCCCCCCAATGCGGATCGCGCGAAAGGATAGTCGAGACTTCCGGTTGTCATCCAGTGGACTACCAGTTCCTCGACGTGATCGATGCTGCAGGCAACTTGAATCCCCGCCCGGGAGGCTATCTCCTCGTTCCACTGCAGAATGGCCAGTTTGTCTTCCCAGGTATTCTCCGCTACCAGGAAACGGGAGTAGTTTGCGGTGCGCTCTTCCCCACAGATCGCGCACAGATGAGTTCTAAAACGGTTCATAACGCCCCTTTTGATGCCACCGTGTATGTTTTCATCGCCGTTTGCATCTGCCTGAGATGCACGGCGCGCGTAAGCGTATTCCTGCGAGGAAGCGGAACTGTCACCATGCCTCGTCCGCGCTCGAATGTCAGGGTGAGCAAGGAAGAGCAGTCGTCGCATAACCAGTAACGCTCCACCCGGCGGACGGAACGTGCTCTGCGACCGGTGGGCGCGGCCGCAGAAGTCACCGCTGGACTATCATCGGACTCAAAAAGAAACAGCTTGCCGCGGTCGAGGTAGCGGAACAGGCTGGGACAAGCGGGATTCGCGCACTTATGCAGCACCGAGGGTCCTCCTGAAATCACAGGCCTTTAGATATGGGCGGCTGGATTACTGGCACAATGCACGCCATGGGCCGCAAGTTGAAAATGAGGGAATTTACGTAACTGACTGAGGCTTTGAAGGGTTCGCGCCAGTCAATCCGATCATATGCCGACGTGGGGTCACTGCTGCCGACCATGCGTCACAAACTCCCTGGTATCGATTCGAGGCATCGGTGCCGGCCGCCGCGACGATTGCCCGCTCCTTTGCCCAGGAGCTTTGCCCAGGAGTAAGATTGGCCAACAGCAGGGGGCCCGGCAGACCTGTCCCACAAAGCCTCGGGGCGCTGTTCTCCAATTCTGAATGATGTAGACCCCTCTATGGCAGAGTTTCAACCCACTCTGGCGTCTTCCGCACAGCCTCAGGATTCCTTGTGTGGAACCGTGGTGGGTCGCTTCCGTATTGGAGAACGGCTGGGAAAAGGGGGCATGGGCGAGGTTTACCGCGCCGAAGACACCAAGCTCAAGCGCACGGTCGCACTCAAACGCCTGGCGCCATCGTTGCGCGCCGACTCTCTCTATCGCCACCGCTTTCTCGAGGAGGCGGAACGCGCGTCGCGTTTCAGCGATGCCCATGTAGCCGCGGTCTACGACGTGCTCGAGGAAAAGGGCGAAATCTTCCTGATTCTGGAGTACGTGGAAGGCCAGAACCTGCGTCAGCGGCTGCGGCAGCCGATGGCGCTGGAAGAGTTTTTCGCGATTGGGTTTCAGTGCGCGCAAGCGCTGGTGTCGGCACACCAGCATGGCATCGTGCACTGTGACATCAAGCCGGAAAACATCATGCTCACCAGCGCCGGCCAGGTCAAGGTCCTGGACTTTGGCGTCGCCAAACATCTGCCGCGCTCGGACCAGAGCTCGACCATCGACCGTACCGGTACCTTTGCCGGAACCCCGGCTTACATGTCGCCGGAAGTGTTGCTGGAAAACGCGCCGGACGGCCGGGCTGACGTATTTTCGCTCGGCGTAGTCTTCTATGAAGTTCTGACCGGACAGCATCCCTTTCTTGCCGGCAGTTTCGTGGCCACCACCGATCGCATTCGAAGTGAGACTCCGGCTTCCATACGGATCTTCAACCATTCCGTGTCCCTGGAACTGGAAGCACTGGTCAACAAGGCATTGGCCAAGGATCCGGGGCAGCGTTACGCCAGCGCGCAGGACCTGCTGGATGCGCTCCGCGAGGTGCATCAAGGATTGACTTCCACCGGACTGGCGCGGTCGGTGCCCCTGCCGCAACCGCGTTCACCGCGCAGGAAATGGCTGTGGGCGGCGATACCCGCTGCCGTGCTGGTAATTTCCCTTGCCGTGTTCCGCCACTTCGAGACCCGTTCCGGCGGGCTGTTGACCAACTCCTCGATGCCGGTTCAATTGGCGGTGCTGCCTTTCGCTCCCACCACGAACGATCCCAGCAGCAAAGCCTTTGGCGACGGCCTGACCGAGACCCTGACGGCCAAGCTGGCCCAACTCAGCGGAAATTATCCGCTTCAGGTGGTGGCGACCAGCGAAATACGCGCCGAGGGAGTCACCAGCGTAGAGCAGGCGCGCAAGAGTTTCGGGGTGACACTGGTGCTTGAGGGAAACCTGCACAGCTCAGGCAACCAGGTTCGCGTGAACTATTCTCTGGTTGACGCCGAAACCAACCGCCAGTTGCGCGCCGCCACCGTCGATGCCGACGTCAGCGACGCCTTTGCGGTTGAAGACCAGGTCGTCGACGGGGTGCTTCATATGCTGGGCTTGTCGGTCCAAGGCAACGACCGTGTAGTGCTGGCTGCCCACGGAACCGGCGATCCTACCGCCTATGACCAGTATCTGCGGGCTCGCGGATATCTGCTCGACTATCACAAACACGAAAATATCGAGAATGCGATTTCCGCGTTTAACCGCGCCCTCACGCTTGATCCCCAGTATGCCCAGGCTTTTGCCGGCCTGGGCAAGGCTTACTGGATTGGCTACGGCGAAGGTCTGGGAGGCGCCGAGTGGATGGAGAAGGCACGGGCGGCCTGCGATCTGGCGGTGACCAACGATCCCAATCTGGCCGACGGCTATACCTGCCTGGGCAGCGTGTACCGCGACCGGGGCGAGTACGAAAAAGCCATCACCCAATTCAAGAGGGCCACGGCGCTTGATCCCAAGAACGACGACGCTTTCCGCGGCCTGGCCGAGGTCTATCGCAAGCTTAACCGTCCAGCCGAGGCCGAAGCCACCTACCGGAAAGCCATCGAGCTGAGGCCGCAATATTGGGCCAGCTATAGTTGGTTGGGATTGTTTTACCTCGATGAAGGGCGGGATGACGATGCCGCCAAAATGTTTCAAGAGGTCGTGACCCTTGCACCGGACAATTTCCGCGGCTATTCCAACCTGGGCGCCGTGGATGTGATTCAGGGTAAATATCCCCAGGCTATCGATCTGCTGGAAAAGTCCATCGCCATCCGTCCGACGGTCGAAGTTTACGACAACTTGGGAACAGTCTATTTTTTCATGCGGAAATTCGACCAGGCGGCGGCCAACTATGAGGAGGGACTGAAATTCGATAAAACCAGCTGGCTGAGTTGGGGCAACCTGGGGGATGCATATTATCAAGTTCCGGGAAAACGGGAGAACGCAATCAACGCGTACCGGGAAGCGATTCGACTGGCCGATGCCGAACTGCGGGTCAACCCCCGCGACGGGCGCATCTGGTCCTTCAAGGCGGTCTATCTGGCCATGACCGATCACCAGCAGGAGGCGCTGGCAGCGTTGCAGAAGGCAGTGGCCTTCGCTCCGGCGAATCAGCGCGTGCTGTTTAACGGCGCCTTGGTATACAACCACTTCGCGAACAAAAGACTGACGATCGAGTCTCTGCAAAAAGCTTTGGCTGCAGGGCTTCCCGTCAACGTCATCAACAGCACGCCGGACCTCGATCACTTGCACGCAGAACCTGATTTTCAGGCTATACTACGCGGCAATAAGTCGTGAATGGGCCCTTAGACAACTTAAGTATGAGAAGGAGAAGCCATGAAGAGAGGTCCAGCCAAAGTTCAAGTTCACATCTACGACGATTGCGATGTGGATTGCGAAGCCGTTAATGTGAGTAAGGAATCCGGCGACGAGATTGAGTGGCACTCGACCGGAGAACCTTTTACCGTCAGTTTCGAGAGTTCACCTTTTGCCAAACGCGAGTTCCATGTCCCGGCCAAAGGATGCGCGAGTTCTGGGCCGGTCGTGGACGACGCGCTGTACGTGACCTATCACTATGAGATTAGCCGGGTAAGAAGCGGCGGCGGGGAAATGGCTGCCGACCCTGACGTGAATGTGAAGCACTAGAGTCTCGGGTTTATGAGGGGCAATCTCGACTGAGGGTGCGAGGGCGGTGCTTTCCGCCTCGCACCCTCAGTTGCTTTCCAACATTGTTCCCTGGCAGGCTTGGGAGCGAACCGAAGTTATTCGCCCATTACTTTCACGATCACCCGCTTGTCCCTTTGGCCGTCGAATTCAGCATAGAAAATCCGCTGCCATGTTCCCAGATCGAGTTTGCCCGCGGTGATGGGGACAATGACCTCGTGGTGAATCAGCAGCGCTTTCAGATGGGAATCGCCGTTGTCCTCGCCGGGCTGGTGATGTTTGTAGTCCTGGCGAAATGGGGCCAGGGTCTCCAGCCATTGATCGATGTCTGCGATCAATCCGCTCTCGTTGTCGTTCACATAGACGCCGGCGGTAATGTGCATGGCGGAGACCAGCACCATGCCTTCCTTGATGCCGCTTTTGCCGACGATCTGCTCCACCTGGGGCGTGATGTGTACGTAGGCGCGATGGGATTTGGTGTGAAACTTCAGATATTCGGTAAGACACTTCATGGTTCGTCCCCTTAATAGTTCGTGAAAGCCAGACCAGTTTCGCAGATAATTGCTCCGGAAATCGGTTTTCCGGAGGTACGGTGGCGAGTTCTGGCGACGAACTGCAAGAGCTGCGGCGGCTGATCGGCGAACTCACGGCGCGGGTGTTTCGCATCGAGCAGACGCTGAACCTGCCGTCGGGAGTTGCGGCCGAAGCAGCCCCGCCTAAGGTCTCCCCGCCTGCAGCAGAGCTGAAGCCGGCCGCGACGGTAATGCCGGGCAGTTCGCCGAACCCGGTGGCGATTCCATCGCCAAAGCCGAGCCGCGCTGACCTGGAATCCCGCATCGGATCACACTGGCTGAACCGGATCGGTATTGCCGCGGTGTTGATCGGCGTCTCTTACTTCCTGAAGTTCGCCTTCGACAACAATTGGATTGGACCGACTGGCCGGGTTGCGATCGGGCTGCTGGCCGGCATTGCGATTGTGGTATGGAGCGAGAACTTTCGCCACCGCGGGTATCGCATCTTTTCGTACTCACTGAAAGCCATCGGAATCGGCGTGCTCTACCTCTCGCTGTACGCGGCCTTCCAGGTGTACAGCCTGGTGCCGGGCGACGTCGCATTCACCATGATGTTCCTGGTGACCGCTGCCACGGCCGTGATGGCCTGGTCCCAGGACGCGGAAATTCTGGCGGCCTTTGCCCTGATCGGCGGCTTCAGCACGCCTCTGCTGCTCTCCACTGGCCAAAACCGTGAAGTTGCATTGTTCGCTTACGTTGCCATCCTCGACCTGGGCGCGCTTGTCCTGGTGATTCTGAAACCGTGGCGGCGCTTGCTGGTCTTGAGTTACGCCGGAACGCTGCTGCTCTACATCGGCTGGTACGTCACCTTCTATGACGTAACCCAGTTGCGGATGACCTTGGGCTTCGCGACTTTATTCTTTGCCATCTTTGCGGTGTCGCCGTTGCTGGCGCGTCCGGCGGAGAAGGGACGCCTCTCCAACGCCGTTCCTCCCCTGGTGGCGATGGTCAACGCCGCCGGATATTTTCTGCAGATCTACGTCATGTTCGAAGCCATCGGGACCAAGGACACGGCATGGTTTGCCCTGGCCCTGGCCGCCTTGTACATCTTCCTCAGCCGCCAGGCCCGGGGGCGCGCGGGTAGCCCGGAGACGGCGCGAACTGTCGACCTTCTGCATCTGGCGCTGGCCATGGGGTTTGTCACGGTGGCGATTCCTATCCGGCTGGATGCCCACTGGGTAACCATGGGATGGTTCGTCGAAGCGGCCGTGTTGTTGTGGGTAGCCGACCGGATTGGTTCGGAGTTGCTCAACATATTTGTGATCGGGGCCCTGGCCCTCGGCGTAGGCAGACTCCTGCTGATTGATAATTTTTACGTGACCCAGCTGATCTTTAATACCAGGATGGCGACGTACGCGGTGGCGATCGCCGTGCTGGGCGCGGTGGCCTGGTACGGCAGCCGGCGAAAGGATCAGGCGGGACGAACCGCGGCCGCAGTGTCCGTGGTGGCCTTGAACCTTTTGGCTCTGCTTGCGTTGAGCCGCGAGGCGGCCGACTATTACTCGCGGGAGATGGCACGCGTTTATCCCCAGGGGCCATGGTACCCATCCGCGTGGACCCACTGGCGGCATGTGAAAATCGCCCGTGACTTCACCTATTCCGCCCTGTGGATGGCTTACGGCGCCATGCTGATGGCGGTGGGATTCTGGCGGCGCTCGGCATTTGTGCGCTGGCAGGCGCTGGCCCTGATCGCTTTCACGATTGGCAAAGTGTTTCTTTACGATGTATCCGAACTGGACCGCGGCTACCGCATCGTGAGTTTCATTGTGCTCGGAGTGCTGCTGCTGGCTATTTCGTTTATGTACCAGCGCGATTGGCTCAAGTTGTCGGGCCGGAATAATTCCAAAGAAAGCCCTGACGGCGCATGAAATCCGGATCATTCCTGCTCGCATTGGCGCTGGCTCTCGCTTTGATTCAGGGGCCTTCGATTTCCTATTTCACCAATACCCGCGAAATCCGCGTCCAGGAACCCGGCGTGCAGAACTACTTTGTGGTGGATGAAGAAATCTGGAAGCGGGCGCGCCCCGACCTGGCTGACCTGCGAATCTACGATGGCACATCCCAGGTGCAATATGCGCTCAGGGAACAGCGCGCGGCTACATCGAGCCAGGAGACGGCTGCAAAGATCCTGAACCTCGGCAGCGTCGGCGGCCGCACCGAGTTTGACCTGGATATGAGAGACATCGCCGAGTACGACCGCATACGGGTCAATCTTGAGGCCAAAGATTTTGTGGTTACGGCCTTGCTCGCAGGCAGCGACCAACTCGGGGCAAAGGCAGTAACCAAGCTGCCGCCAGCCACGTTGTATGACTTCAGCCGTGAGGAACTCGGCTCCAATACCGTGCTGAAATTGCCGGCTTCGAGTTTTCGCTATTTGCACGTGACGCTTTCCGCGGGAATCGCGCCTGCCCAGATCAAAGGTGCGTCGGTTTACAACCTGCAGGAGACCAAAGCCGTCTGGACCAGCGTCGGATCATGCAGTTCGCCATCCCAAACAGGTCGAACGACCGTAATAACCTGCAATTCACCGCCGCGCGTTCCCGTGGACCGGATTCGCTTTCAGGTGGACCCGAAGCAGGTGAATTTCCGCCGGGTCGTCACCCTCTCGGATGCGAGCGATTACGGAACCGGCGGTGAAATCACACGAGTGCGGATCAATCGCGGCGGCACTTCGGTGGTTTCGGAACAGATGGATGTACCGGTCGCCGACCGCAGTTCCGGCCAGCTCAGGATCACGGTGGACAACGGGGACAATCCGCCGCTGGCAGTCACAGGCGTGCAACTGCTGTCGGTGGAGCGCCGCGTGTATTTTGATCCGGAGGGGGAAACCCTGCTCCGCCTCTACTACGGCGACGACAGGCTGGGTTCGCCGGTTTATGACTATGCCCGCTTCTTCAAGGCGGATCCGAAAGCGGCCAGGGCCGAGCTTGGAGCTGGCACGCACAATGAAGCGTATAAGGGGCGCCCGGATGAACGCCCCTGGTCGGAGCGACATAAAGGCGTGCTGTGGGCCGCCATGATCTTGGCGGTGATTGTGCTGGCAGGGCTGGCGCTTCGCGGATTGAAAACCAACGCCGTGTCATCCTGAGCGGAGCACAAACTTCGCTTCGCGAAGTTTGTACGCAGTCGAAGGACCCCTATAGCGCCGATGCGCTGCCGGGAACAGCGGGGCCCTCGACTCGCATTGCCCTTCGCAAGCGAAGGGCGATGTTCCCTCGGGATGACAGGGCGGATTACCGCATGGATTCTTCTACTTCTGAAGTCCAACTGGGTCTCTTCAGCACTTCGCGGGGCTTGGGACCGTCGGCGGCTCCGACGATGCCGTGTCATCCGGAGCGGAGCGCAAACTTCGCTTCGCGAAGTTTGTGCGCAGTCGAAGGATCCCTATAGGGCCGATGCGCTGCCAGGAACAGCAGGTCCCTCGACTCGCATTGCCCTTCGCCAGCGAAGGGCAATACTCCCTCGGGATGACAGGGCGGATTACCGCATGGATTCTTCTACTTCTGAAACCCAGCTGGGCCTTTTCAACACTTCGCGGGGCTTGGGACCGTCGGCGGCTCCGACGATGCCGTGTCATCCGGAGCGGAGCGCAAACTTCGCTTCGC
>JBOGLC010000158.1:0-60053 GCA_050746005.1 Terriglobales bacterium | reverse complement strand
GAGCTTTGCGCCAAGCTGAAGCCGCTGAATCTGACCTGGTCGTGCACTTCGCGCGTCACCACGGACTACGAGACGCTCAAGGCGATGAAGGAGGCGGTCTGCCGGCTCCTGATCGTGTGTTATGAATCGGGCGACCAGCAGATCCTGAAGAACATCAAGAAAGGCGCTACCATCGAGCGCGCCCGCCAGTTCACCAAGGATTGCCACAAGCTGGGACTGGTGGTCCACGGCGACTTCATTCTCGGCCTGCCCGGCGAGACTCGGGAAACCATCAACAACACCATTAACTTCGCCAAGGAACTGGATGTCGAAACCATCCAGGTTTCTGTAGCGCACGCCTATCCCGGCACTGAGCTCTACGACTACGCCGTAAAGAATGGTTTCATGGTGGCAGATACCAAGATGGTGGATGAGGGCGGGCACCAGTTGGCTCAGATCCAATATCCTGGTCTGCCGGCGGACGAAATCATGGAATCCGTGCATCGCTTCTATGACGAGTACTACTTCCGGCCCAAGGCCATCTATCGCATCCTGAAGAAGGCGGCATTCAACAACGGGGAGCGGAAGCGTCTGTACAAGGATGCCAGGAGCTTCCTGAAACTGCGCGCCTCGCGGAACAAATGGGTCAAGGACAAGCGCGAAAGAGGCGACTCCGCGACCGTGGCCGAGCCCGCCAAGGCCTGAAACCCGCGTCCCGGGACGTGGCGGCCTGAGAAAGACTGTGTGACGTTTCGTAAGTATCTGGTGCTGGCTGGGGTCACTTTGTTCGCGGCGATTGGAGACACCTTCCTCTCCCGCGGCATGAAGCAGGTCGGTAACATTTCGCTGCACAGTCTGCCTGATCTCGTTTTCACCATTCTGAATCCCTGGGTCGCCCTGGGGATTTTCTTTTTGCTGGGATTCTTCGCGGCATACATGACCGCGCTGTCCTGGGCCGACCTGACCTATGTGCTGCCGGCCACCTCATTGGGCTACGTGCTGCTGGCCCTGATCGCCAAATTCTTTCTGCATGAACAGGTGACCACTACGCGCTGGCTGGGAATTGCGCTCATCTCCGCAGGAGTGGGCTTTGTCACGCAAGGCCCGGCCCTGACTCAGCATCCCTCGTCCCAGAGCCACGAGACAGAGGCCGAGCCCGTGGGTACGAGGTCCGAGCCATGAAGCACGCCTACACCTGGGGCGCGATTCTGGCGGTGGTGCTCGCTTCCGCTACCGGCGACGTGCTGCTTTCACGCGCCATGAAGAAAGTGGGCGATGTGGGGAAACTGTGGCGCCGCTCCGGATTGCTCACGGTGGCCGGGCGAATCCTCCGCCGCCCCAGCTTCGTGCTCGGCATTGTCATGATGGCGCTGGCATTTTTCAGCCTCCTGTTTGCCCTGTCCTGGGCGGACGTGAGCCTGGTGGCTCCGGCCTCCGCTTCCCTCACCTTCGTGGCCAACGCCGTGGCCGCCAAAATCTTTCTGCATGAACGGGTCGATCACCGTCGCTGGATAGCCGCCCTGCTGGTAGCGGGCGGCGTCGTGCTGCTGGCCGGCTAAGATCCCACTTACATACAACTTCTTCCGATGCTGAAACGATGCGTCCAATCGCGATCGGACCCCGTCCCGCCGAATTACCTAAGTCCCATAACGAAGGTTACTTTCGGACGTGCCTAACACTGTAGAAAATAAGACCAAGAAGCTTACGAAAAAGACGAGTTAAGTTATTGATAACACATGTTGTTGCTGACCGGCCCATTTACTGCATCAAGGGCAACATAACCGCAACATAGGGGTTTTTTAATAATGAGGGTCAACTGTCGGCATGTGTAGAAACGGCATGTGTAGAAACCAAGGAGACGAGTTGTGCCGCTGCAATTTTTTTCATTCCGACTCCGCGCGTTGGGCTTCTGGATTTTAGGCAAACGCCCAGGTGCGTCCGCGGCGTTCACGCTTGTGCTCCTGCTGACCTGCCTGGTATCTTTGCCCACTTTTGGCGACGTCGGCGTCGTGCTCAACGAATCGCTCGACACCAGCGTTGCCCGGATCACAGGCTCGGGACATAGCGCGGTTTACTTTTCCCGCATCTGCCCTGAGTCGCCGGTGAAACTCCGACTTTGCCATCCCGGCGAGCAGGGATCGGTCATGAGCAATTACACCACCCTGGGCGAAGATCAGCCCTTTGAATGGAACGTCGTGCCTCTCAGCGTCTACCTGTATGGGGTGGAAAACCCACGCTACCGGCCCATTGTGGGATCACAGAAGATCAAGCGCGTGCTGGAAGAGAGATACCGCGAAAAGTACCTGGCCGAGTACTGCGCCAGCGAGTCCTGCAGGACCAGCAACAAGGCGGAATGGCGGGAAATGGTCGGCGCAACTCTGGCTCGAAGCATGTACATGTTCGTGGTGGCAACCACGGTCGAGCAGGATCGCGCCCTGATCGAGCAATTTAATTCGCTGCCCAATGAGAATCACTTTAACGGCCTGATTCGTAATTGCGCCGACTTTACCCGGCGCGTGATCAATACCTATTTTCCTAACGCCACTGGACCCGATTACATCAACGATTTCGGCATGAGCACTCCGAAATCGATTGCCCGCTCCTTCACCCGCTACGCGAACCGTCATCCGGAAGCGGAATTCCGGGTTCTTCACTTTGCGCAGGTGCCGGGGACCATCAAACGCAGCAGCGAGTGCCGGGGAGGAACGGAGCAGCTGGTTCGTTCCAAGAAGCTGCTGGTGCCCATGCTGATCTTTGCCGACCATGCGCTGCCCTTTTTGGCGGCGTCCTACATCCTCACCGGGAGGTTCAACCCTCAGCGCGAGTTGGAAAAACATCCCACCATCGAAGCCACAAAGGCGGAGTATCGCCTCAAGCAGGCCCGGGCGGAAAACAACGATGTGCGCGCCGAACAGATCGAGGCTGACGAGAATCGACAGCGCGCCCGGGTGGTGGGCACCGCCGAGGAATGGAAGCAGTATCGCATCGCTTTCGCTTCCATGGTCTCGGAATCCGCCGCCGAGCAGACTGCCACAACGGGCGAGCCCCTGAAAATAAGCGGATCGTTGAAGAAGTTTTTTCACCAGCTTGACGAGGCCGGAACCCCGGTTGCGGACAGCGACGGCGCTCTCTGGATGGAATTCTCGGATGGCGACGAATCCTCCAGGGTAGGACTGAGCGCGAACAATGTCTTCACATCGGGTACGGACGCAGAGCTGGCCTATCAGGTAGTCCTGGCGCGCGTCGCGCACGTGCTGAAGAGCCCCAAACATAGTCGCGAGGGCATGGTGGAATTCAAAAAAGACTGGGCTCTCCTGCAATCTGTGCGCTTGAACCGCGCCAGCGCCATGGCCAGGATCGCCACGCCTGCCGCCGCTTTCGGCGACAGCCCGGCGTCGGATACCGAATAGTCGACGTTCTCCGCCTGTGGGTAAATAAATTCCTATCTAGCGCAAAGTATTTCAGCGTGAATCAATCTTCAATTTCCTCCATCCGCAAGCTGACTTTCTTGCTATGATTCTTGTCCGGTCATGCGTTTTGTCCGCACCTTCGTCCGGATTGTTCCGCTGTTCCTTTCATTTGTGCTGGCGTTTGGAGAGGCCGGATCGCCAGGCCCGGTCATTTCGAATGAAACTCGCGCCACTTCTCCTGTCGTGGTCATCGGATTCCTCGGCGGCTTCGTCGGGCACAATAACCTAGTGCACAGCACGGTTCAGGTGGTTGAGCGCCTCCGCAATGAATATCGCGAAGGCGTATATGTGCAGAGTTTTGAGAACCATCACCCTGACCGGGCTTACAAGGAAATTCTGCAGCGCCTGGATGTGAACCACGACGGGAAGCTCTCCGCGGAAGAAAAACAGCATGCCCGCATCGTGATCTTTGGGCACAGCTGGGGCGCCTCTGAGACTGTAGCCCTGGCGCGAAAGCTGGAACAGGACGGCATCCCTGTCCTGCTCACCGTTCAGGTGGATAGCGTCGCCAAGATCGGCCAGAACGACGCGGTGATTCCCGCCAATGTCGGACAGGCGATAAATTTTTACCAGCCGGATGGCATCGTCCACGGGCGCCCGCAGATACGAGCGGCAGATCCGGCGCGCACGGAGATTCTGGGAAATTTCCGCTACGACTACAAGGCGCATCCCATCAGTTGTGAGGGGTATCCCTGGTTCGACCGCATCGTGGTAAAGACCCACACTGAAATTGAATGCGATCCCAAGGTTTGGAGCCAGGTTGAATCGTTGATTTATTCGAAATTATCCCCGGAAGAGCGCAAGACCGCGGCGCGCTGACTTCAATCGATTCTCTTCCAGCGGGCGCCTGCATGGGTGCGCACCGCACCTATACCCATACCCCTAGCCGACATCGAACTTCAGCCGCGAAGCGGCTTCAGAATGTAGCCCACGGCGCAAGCCGTGGGTCGAAAATAGAACAACATCGACTCCCAACAGGGCGAAAAGAACGTTCCCTTTGCCCTGTGGGGGATGGATTTTCTCGACCTGCAGGCTCTTTACCCACGGCTTTGCGCCGTGGGCTAGATTCTCACGCCGCTTCGCGGCTGAAGGACGCACGGCTAACCGAAGAGCCGCATGAATCCCGAAGCTGGCAGGTCCGGCACGAGAAAGGCGGCATCGCGGCGTCCGGCGACCCGGGCGACGCATTGCGCGGCTGCGTAGCCGCTGCGTACCGCCCCTTCCATGGTGGCCGGCCATCCCGTGGCGGTCCAGTCGCCAGCTAGAAAAATGCGAGGCCACACGGTCTCCGGACTCGGCCGGTGCGACTCAATCCCAGGGCGGGGCGAATAGGTGGCGTGGACTTCCTTGATAACCGTGGCTTTCACCAGGCTGGCGGTGCGTGCTCCGGGGAAAAATTCCCGCAGCTCCGACAGCGCCAGATCGATGATTTCCTGACGGGATTTCTCCACCAGGGTCTTCGAGGAGCTGACGACCAGCTCGACGTAGCTGTTTTCCGGGCCCGCGCCGGGCGTTACCAGCAGTTTTGATTTGTGAAACATCCATTGGATGGTGCGGTCGAGCAGCACGGCGTGGTCAAGATCGGTGATCCGCCGGTCGAACCAGAGATGGATGCCGGTGATCGGCGAAGTTTCGAAGCGGCTGAGAGTCTGTCGCAGCGGCTCGGCTGCGCTGGTGTCTGGCAGCATGCCTGACAGCACATCGAAGGGGACGGCACAAATTACGAAATCGAAGCTCTCTTCTCCGCCCGGCAGAAGCAGTTTTACGTCGGCAAATTCAGCGCGGAACGATTCCGCGCTGGCCCGGCACCGTACCTCTCCCCCGCGCGCGGTCATGTAATCTCCAGCCCGGCTGTAAAGCTCCGTAAGGGGAACCGTGGGCACGCCCATGCGGCCCGCGGCCCGGGATTTCAAGAAGGACTCATGCATCACATGGGCGGCATAAGGTATCGAGATCAGGTCGATGTCCTCGTTCAACGCGCTCACCAGAACGGTCTTCCAGAAACGTTCGATGGCGCGTTCGGTCTGGCCGTGTCGGCGTAACCACTTCAGGAAGGACTCGCCGGTGTCGTGCGGAGCGATGGGCGTCAGGGCGGCCAGGCCGGCCGCGATGGCCAGTTTGTCGGGCAGATTAAGGCAAGAGGCGCGCAGAAAGGCCGGCGCGGTATGCAGGGGCGCAGGAAGGAGCGACGGTTCAATCACGGAGGCGCGGCCGCCGGGCTCGAGAAAAGTCATGCGTTCATACCAGCGAATCTTGTCCTCGACTCCAATGCGCCGATAGAACTCGATCAGGTTGGTGCAGCAGCCCAGCAGAACGTGCTGGCAGTTGTCCACCACTTCGCCGGTGCCGGGATGCTGGTAAGAGGACGCACGTCCGCCAAGATAGGCGCGGCGCTCGAACAGGGTGACCTGGAAGCCGCTTTCCGACAGTGCGCTGCCGGCAGCCAGTCCCGCGAGGCCGCCTCCTACCACTGCCACTCTGGGAGATTGTGTCCAGCGCTCCGTCATCAAGCCAGGCGTTTTACCAGACCCTTTCCCAGGATGATGACCTTCTCTCGAACCGTGAGAGCGATCTTTCTGCCAAAGACGTCATACTTGCGCTCTGAGATTTTTTCCAGCAGCCGACGGTAAATGGTTACCAGAACCCAAAGTGCAGGTTGGCTGTCTTCGTCGATGAGGAGCATCAGATCGGTCGCCGACCCATAGTATTCGCGGGCCCGGTCGGCCTCGGCCGCCAGCAGCCAGCGCAGCCGCTCCGGAATCGCGCTCTGGCGGAACTCCGAGGGCGCAATTTTGAAGCGCTCCAGGTCTTCGGCGGGAAGATAAATTCTGCCCATGGCAGCGTCTTCCTTGATGTCCCGGATGATATTGGTGAGCTGGAAGGCCAAGCCGAGATTTTCCGCCAGCGCTTCAGCCGCCGGATCGCGATAGCCGAATATCCGGATGCACACCAGGCCAACTACCGACGCGACCCGATAGCAGTACACACGGAGATCGCCAAAGGTGCGATAAAGGACCTGTAATCCTTCCGCTTCAGATGAATTCGGGCCGGCGCTGTCCTGAATGTCCATGCCCGTGCCATAGGCAAGCTGGTCGAGCAGTTCGACCGGGACCTTGTAGCGCCGCTGCGTGTCGGTCAGGGCCAGCAGCACCGGATCGTCAGTGGGATGGCCGGATTCGGCGCGATGAAAAGCGTCCAGCCAGGCTTCAAGTTTTTGCCGTCGTTCATACGCCGGCAGTGTGAAGTCGTCGGCAATGTCATCGCAGCGCCGCATGAAAGCGTACACCGCGCACAGCGCCTGGCGCTTGGCGTGGGGCAGGACCAGAAAGGCGTAGTAAAAATTCTTTGCCGCGGAGCGCGTAATGCTGCGGCACACCGAATACGCGACCGCAATCTGGGACGAGGTCGGCGAAAATGGCGAGGGCATCTGCTGCACAGCGGCGTTCATAGCCGTCCCCGACCTTTCCCCAGTATCTTCCCCAGCCCGGCCCGCGCCACCAGCGCCAGTTTGCGGGCCCCGGAGATGGCAGGACGTCGACCCAGCACGGCATAGCCCTGGCGCTCGATGGCGTTCAGAATTTCCTGTCCGCCGCGGCTGAATAACGCGATGTCGACCGCAAGTTCGCCATTCACCTCTTTGATCAGGGGCAGGCCGCGCTGAAACCACTGGCGTGCACGTTCCACCTCGAACTGCATCATTTCGCGGAATGCCGGGGTGTTGCGAGCAGCCGAGATATCGGTCTCGGTCACCTGGCAGCGGCGAAGATCCTCGAGCGGCAGGTAAATTCGACCCTTGCCGTAATCGTCGCTCACGTCCTGCCAGAAATTGGCCAGTTGCAACCCGGTGCAGGTGTCATCGGAAAGAGCCTGGCGTTCGGAATCGCGATATCCGCACAGATAGAGAACCAGATGACCCACCGGATTGGCGGAGTGACGACAATATCCCATGAGATCTTCGAAGGTCTCATAGCGCGTGATCCTCTGGTCCTGGCGAAAGGCTTTCAGCAGATCGTCGAAGGGCTGTTTGGGAATATCGAATTTGCCAATCGTTTCTTCCAGAGCCACGAAAACCGGGTGCCGCGGATGGCCGGCGTAGCAGGAATCGAGCTCCGCCTGCCACTGGTCGAGCATCTCGAGCGAAGCCTGCGGGTCTCCGACTTCATCACCCAGATCGTCTGAAATCCGGCAGTAGGCGTAGATATTGAAAAAATGCTGGCGCAGGCGCCGGGGTAGAAACCAGCTGGCAACTGAGAAATTCTCGTAGTGACTGCGCGCCAGGCGGCGGCAGTACTCTTGCGCTTCAGCCCGGGATGGCGCTTGCTCCGGGATCGCATATTCCGGGGGAAGCCGGCTCCAGCCCGACGAAACCGCTGTGAGCGCACTGCGGGAGTCGTTGCTGGCGATGGATGACATAGTCAGTTTCGTCTCCCGATAGTGTGCAAGTGCTGATCGTTAATCCCTGGACGTCACGAGCGGCGTCTCCATAAGAAACCGCGGAGACCCGCGAGCTACATCTCCCTGCCTCTCAAGGCAGCGCTGAACCTGTCGATCAGGATTCAGTGACCAGGAATGATTGCCGTCTTGATATCGCCGTTGCGGTTCAGCATGTGGCGGAGGACCTGCTGCAGCCGCGATAGTGGCGCCTCTCCTGTGATGTAGTCGGTAGAGCGAATCTTCTTCTCCGCGATCAGGGCAAAAGCCTTGCGCACCGTTTCCGGAGTGTGGTGGAACGTAGCCTTCAGCGTGACTTCGGAATAGTGCAGGCGGTTGGTGTCAAGCTGAACCTTGGTGCCGCTGGCGCATCCGCCGAAAAAGTTGACTGTGCCGCCTTTGCGCACCATGTCGATTGCCAACTCCCACGCTTCGGGGCGGCCTACGGCCTCGACCACAACATCACTGCCGCGCTTTTCCGGAGAAATCATGCGGACAGCTTCGACTGCGTCTTTTACCTTGGTAATCTGCACCACTTCGTGCGCGCCCATGCGCTTCGCGGCCGCCACCTGAGAATCGCGTTTCACGACGGAAATAACATTGCAACCGGTGGCCTTGGCCACCTGCACGAACATCAGCCCAATAGGGCCGCCGCCAATTACCGTGACCGTGTCGCCGATTTCAACCTTGGTCTCGTGCAGGCCCCGCAGTACGCAAGCCAGGGGCTCCACCATGGCCGCCTCTTCGTAGGTGACGTCGGCGGGAACCGCCAGCATGTTGGTTTCAACGATGCGCCGCGGAATGCGGATGTACTCCGCATAGGCGCCATTGTTGAACAGCAGGTCTTCGCAGAGATTTTCCTGATGCTTGGAGCAGTAGAAGCACATCTGGCAGGGCGCGGAGTTCAGCGCCACCACCCGCATGCCTTTCTTGAAGCCGCGCACGCCGTGCCCAACTTCTTCAATGACTCCGGCCAATTCGTGTCCAAAAAGCGCCGGAGGGACAATCATGCGCGCGTGGTAACCACGCTGGTAGACCTTGAGGTCGGTACCGCAGGTCAATGCGACCTGCACTTTAACCAGCACTTCCCCATCGCCAACTCGCGGGATGGGCACTCTTTCAATCTTTACGTCCTCTTTGCCATAGAGGACGGCCGCTGTCATCTTTCCGTTCACGCTCGAATTCCTTCCCACGAGCTGCCCGGTTGAATCGCTATTTTCATAGAATCAGGTTGGGGATGGGCAGCCAGGTTCAGTGCTTCGACGCTGCTCGACAACGAGAATCGGTGACTAATCAACCGCTCCAGATCCATTTCACGGTTCATCACAAACTGCACCGAAGCTTCTTGCAGATCGACCGAAGCGCTATATGACCCCAACAGCGTTTTCTCATTCACGCAAACCGATCCGGGGTCAAACGTAGCCTCCCCGTGGACCGTCTGCGCGAACAGCAAGACCCGGCCTCCAGGACGCACCGCGTCCATCGCAGTCCGGATCAAACTATTACCGCCGACCGCCAGGATGGCTGCATCTGCACCGCGTCCTTCGGTCATCTCTCGCACCGCCTTTACGACATCGGTGCGGGAGGCATCAATGCCATTCCCCAAGCCGTAACTTGTAGATATTGTAAGCCTCTGAGGATACAAATCGGAAGTGACCACGATGGAGCCTGCCCGTTTGGCTAATGCGCTCAATATGATACCGATAGGACCCTGACCTATCACTACAACCGTCTCGTTCGGCTGTAATCCCAATCTTTCGATTCCTTTCATGCAGGTATTGACCGGCTCGACGAAACAAGCCTGCTCGAACGAGACATTCTCCGGAATGCGAACCGTACCTCGCTGCGCAATCCAGTCCATGACCCGGACATATTCCGCGAAGCCGCCGCCCGAAGGCTCAAAGCCTGCGCTGCAGCCCACTTTCTTGTAGGTCTCGCACTGGGCGAACGTTTTGTGGCGGCAGTAGTAACAATCGCCACAAGGAATGTGGTGGAAGACGACCACTCTGTCGCCGGGCTGAAAGTCGGGAACGCCCGCGCCCACGGCCGCAATCACGCCCGCAGTCTCGTGACCGAAAATGCGCGGCGCGGAATGCGAGCCGGTGGCAATTTTCTTCAGATCGGTACCGCAGATGCCGCAGGTGTGCACCCGCAGGAGCAGTTCTCCGGGCCCGATCTTTGGAACCGGAATGGTTTCCAGGCGAACGTCGTTCACGCCGCGATACACCGCCGCCTGCATGGTGGCAGGAATGGCCCGGTCTTTCCTTTCGATCGCGAGTTGTCCGGCTATGCCCATAGTCCTTGGTAACGGCTCGGCCCCTTAGTCTGGCCCCTCAGAGCTTGGATGCAGATCGGGCTCCGGATTCACCAAATCTTGTGGTTCCTGGTTGTATTGCTCCAGCCAGCCACAAAGCGCGGTGGCCGCGCGGCTGCTGTTCCTCGCCAGTTGAAAAACGCGCAACCAAAGCCAGGGGCGCACGCACGCGTACGCGGCGAAGGCGAGGGTCCGGAACCTCCCATCGGGAGCGACGAAGCGTGCCACCGGCGGCATCTCAAAATCGGCTTCATCCGAGATGACTTTGAGCCCGACAAAAGTGATGCCATGTGCCTGAGCGCCTCGGGCCACTGCCGCCGCTTCCATGTCGACGGCGTGGGCCCAGTAAGCCTCCGCCAACTTCGCCTTCTGCTTTACATCGGCGGGATGGTCAACGCTGACCAGTACCCAGTACCCCACTCCGGCTTCAATCCGGCTTCCATCTTTGGCGTCAATCACGCAGACGGGGGTGAGCACCGTGCCCACTTTCAGGGTAGGGTCCAGGGCCCCGGCAAAGCCGACAGATTGCACCAGAACAGGTGCATATAACCGGATGATGGCTTCGGTCGCCCGGCGGGCTGGTTCCGGGCCGATGCCGCCGCAAACCAGCACGGCATGCCGGCGCTCGAAAAACTTGTACTTCCGGCCGTCGAATTCGCGCTCCACCGGACGCCACGACTTGATCAGCGGGCGCACCTCGCGTTCTAGGGCGGCCACAATCGCGATTTTCGCGGTGTTAGGCAAATGTCACGTTCCGTGCGACCCGGGCGCCGCGGCAAAATGCGAGGCAGTCATCGTGATGTCGACTCTCCGACAAATACCAGGCACTGGTTGGGGTCTTCGATGTGGAACTCGGTCATCCCGTACTCCCGGTCAAACAAGTCCCTGATTTCGTAGCGGCCCTTGAATGTCTTCACCTGTTCCCACAGGCTATGGATGCCGGAAACCTCAATATAGATTTCGGTGTGTCCGCGGACGCATTTCAACACTTCCTCGGATGCTGCCTTCATGAAGTGAATCGTCTGGCCATCACGTTCCACGATCGAATACTCCGGCGATTTCATCGTAGGAGTAAACCCTAATACGTCCCGGTAAAACGCAAGGGTCTCGTCCATGTCGGCGACCGCCAACATCGGGCTTATCCGCTTCGCGACGGCTGCGGCACTCATTTCTTCGCGCTCATTTCTTCGCGCCCCTTCGTTGGCCCGGCGGACCAGCGTAACTGCTACGCCACCGGAGTTCAGGCGTATCCGTTCGCCTGAAACCACGCCACCGCCCGGCGCAACGCCCCATCTACCGGGACGATCTTCCATCCCAGCTCTCGTTCGGCCGTGCTCGAGGATACGAACATCTTTTTCCGGCCCATACGGACGGCGTCGATGGTGACTCGCGGTTCGCGATTTCTGATGTGCCCCGTGACCACCTGATCGACTACTCCGCTGGCCAGGGCAACCACGTAGGGGACTCTTATCTTCGGCGACGGTAGGCCGGTAATTACGGCCAGCTTGTCCAGAATCTGCTTTAGTGTAAGGTTCTCGCCACCCAGGATGTAGCGCTCCCCGCTTCGTCCCTTCTCCAGCGCCGCCACATGACCTCGTGCACACTCTGCCACATCCACCAGGTTCAAACCTGTATCCACATAAGCGGGAAATTTCTTCTTGAGAAAATCGACGACAATGCGGCCGGTTGGCGTTGGCTTGATGTCGCGCTCGCCCACTGGCGTCGTCGGATTTACCACGACTACGTCCATCCCTGACCTGCCGGCTTCGATCGCGATCTGCTCCGCCATGAATTTCGAGCGCTTGTAGGGGCCGATCATATCGGCCAGAGAAACCGGCGATTCCTCGCTGGCCGGGTGCCCGTTCGAATTGAATCCCATGGTCGCGACGCTGGAGGTGTAAACCACCCGGCGCACCCGGCTCTCTCGCGCCGCCTGCAGAATCGCCTTCGTGCCCTCGACATTCGAGCTGTACATCTGCTCCGGATCGCGGACCCACAGCCGGTAATCCGCCGCGACGTGAAATACGACGTCGCATCCCGCCATGGCTTTCCGGATGGACCCTTCGTCGCGCAGGTCTCCGATCACCTGCTCCGCCTTCAGATCCTGAATATTTCTGGGATCGCTGCTGGAGCGGACCAGGAGCCGAAGTTCGGCGCCCTGCGCGGCCAAAGCGCGGGCCACGTGACTGCCCACGAATCCGGTCGCGCCCGTAACAAAAGCTAGCATTTGGCATTTAGCATTTCGCAATTGGCCCGGAGCGCGCCGGCTTCAGGTGAGAAGCCGGAACCCTAAGTGCCATTTGCCAATGGCTAACCGCTGCTTCGCTCCGCCATCACCTTCTTGTACGTAGTCAGCGCGATCAGGGGGAAGTATTGCCGGTACATGTGGTACTTCAGATAAAACACTCGCGGAAAACCGGTGCCGGTGAAGCCCGGTTCGTCCCAGGACCCGTCTTTCTTTTGCGTCCGCAACAGGTAGGCGATGCCGCGCACCACACAGTCGCTGCGCGTGTCCTGGGCCGCCAGCAATCCCATGATCGCCCATGCCGTCTGCGACGGAGTACTGGGGCCAACCCCCTTGGTGCTGGGGTCGTCGTAGGAGCCACAAGTCTCGCCCCAGCCGCCATCGGGATTCTGCACCATGCGCAGCCACTCAGCGGCCTGCTGCACGTAGGGCTCGTGGTGGTCGATTTCCATCGCCTGCAGACCACGAAGCACCAGCATGGTCCCGTAGATGTAGTTGACGCCCCAGCGTCCGAACCAGGAACCGTCAGGCTCCTGCTCCGCCCGGATAAACTTGAGCGCCTTCTTCACCGCGGGATGATTCTTGTCATACCCGTAGGCCGCCAGCATCTCGAGAATGCGGCCGGTGATGTCAACCGTCGCCGGATCGAGCATGGCATTGTGGTCGGCAAAGGGCACGTACTGAAACACCATGCGGTCATTGTTCTTGTCGAACGAAGCCCAGCCGCCATTGCGGCATTGCATGGAGAGAATCCAGTCGATGGCGCGCTGTACCGACTCGCGCTGGTAACGCCCGTTAGGATGCTCCACGTGGCCCAGGCCCAGGCAGACCATGGCGCTGTCGTCGACGTCGGGGTAGAACTCATTGTTGAATTCGAAGTACCAGCCGCCGGGCTGGCCCTGTTTGTTCTTCACTTTCCAGTCGCCCGCGATGCGGACCTGTTTTTGCAGAATCCAGTCGGCGCATTTCACCATGCGGGGATCCCGCGCCGGAACTCCGCTCTCCCCCAGCGCGAACAGGGCATAGGCCGTATCCCAGACCGGCGATTTGCAGGGCTGCATGCGGAAAGTGCCTTCGTCTTCGATGCCCAGCTTCTCAAACTCATCCATGGCGCGAATCACCTGGGGATCGTCGACCGAGTGTCCCAGGCAGCGCAGGGCAATAATGGAATTCATCATCGAGGGGAAGATCGCACCCAGGCCATCGCTCATCTCGAAGCGTTCCAGCATCCACCTTTCCGCCACCTTCAGCGCGATCGAACGCAAGGGACGGATATGCACCCGCTCAAACCAGTGGGTCAGACGATCGAGCGATAGAAAGAAGTTCCGCCACGAAGGCAGCTTCCTGTCCCAGCGTAAATGCATGCGCGACTTGTCGCGCCCGCCCACAAACAGCTCTTCGACACCCAACTCCTCGGGAATCTTTTTGAACGGCTTTTTGGCATAGCAAATAGACAACGGCACCAGAATGGCCCGGGACCACGAGGAAATCTCGTAGATGTTGAACCAGAACCACTTGGGAAACAGAACGATTTCCGGAGGAATGGCAGGGACCGCGTCGTAATCGTACTGTCCGAAGAAGCACAGATAAATCTTGGTAAAAGTGTTGACCTCGGTAACGCCGCCCATTTCCAGAATTTTTCTGCGGGCGCGATCCATGTCGGGATGGCTGGCGGCAAAGCCCGCCAGCTTCAATCCGAAGTAGCATTTCACCGAAGCGCTGATATTCGAGGGACCGTCGTGGTAGATGCCCCATCCGCCATCTTCGTTCTGGCGCTCCAGAATGTAGCGCGCGGCTTTCGCCAGGCGCTCCGGACTGCCCGTCCCCAGCAGAATATGCAGGATGATGTAGTCGGCTTCGAGCGTGGCATCGGCTTCCAGTTCACCGCACCAGTAGCCTCGTTCGTGCTGCTCGGAAAACAGGGAGTTACGCGCGCCATCAAGGGCCACGGCTACCCGGCTGGTCAGATCGTCAATTTTTCCGAAACGCATCTGCGGCACCGCAGAGGCGGCAGAGAGGGGGGAGGTATCTTCCATAATTTGCGGTTGCTACTCCACGGCCGCTCCGCTGGGAGCGGCGGCAATGGCTTCGACAATTTCAGGAGGCAGACCGAATCTCACATTCTCCGGCATGACTTCGACTTCCTCCACGTTGGAGAAGCCTTCGGTACCCAGGAACTTCACCACTTCTTCGACCAGGCATTCCGGAGCGGAGGCGCCGGCTGTCAGCGCGATCGTCTTCACGCCCTCCAGCCATTCCGGCCGGATATTGCGGAAGCTGTCGATTAGATGCGAGCCGGTGCCCAGGTTACGTGCAACTTCCACCAGGCGATTGGAATTCGAGCTATTGTCCGAGCCCACAACCAGCAGCAGGTCAGCGTCGGAGGCTACATGTTTCACCGCAACCTGCCTATTTTCCGTGGCATAGCAGATATCCTGTGCAGCCGGACCTTTGATGTTAGGAAAGCGCCGGCGCAGGGCGGCAATGATGTCACGAGTCTCATCCAGGCTCAGGGTAGTCTGGGTCAGGTACGCCACCCGCTCGGGGTCGGCTACCGTAAGCGATGCCACCTCTTCGGGAGAGCCCACGACCTGGGTCACCACCGGAGCCTCGCCCAGCGTGCCAATAACTTCGTCGTGGTCGCGGTGGCCGATCAGCATCAGCGAATAGCCCTCTTTGGCGAACTTTACCGCCTCCACGTGGACCTTGGTGACCAGCGGACAGGTTGCATCGATTACGCGCAATCCGCGGTGTTCGCTGGCTTCCCGCACTTCGGGCGAGACCCCGTGTGCGCTGTAGATCACTCGTTCCCCATTGGGGACTTCTTCCACGCTGTCTACAAATATGGCGCCCTTGCCTTGCAATTCCTCAACCACGAAGCGGTTGTGAACGATCTCTTTGCGGACGTAGATGGGCGGCCCGAAAGCCTCAAGGGCGATGCGGACAATATCGATGGCTCGCACCACGCCGGCGCAAAACCCGCGCGGCTTGAGCAAGAGCAACGTCTTTTCATTCTGGTATGCAGCCATAATCCGCCTTCTTCAGGGTACACGTTCCCTATAGATAGATGCCTATTAGACTATCGGAGAAGTATCCAGTTGGTCAACGTAAGCCGTAGAAAGGCTTAGGATTAGAAGCGATTGGGGACCCGAAGGCGCCCCGCTGAGCTTGCGAAGCGTCTGAAGTGGAGCGGGTCAGGAATCCGACATGCCGCACGGCTGTCAAGAGACGGCAGATCCTTCCATTCGTTGTGTCTTTGCACGCCTTCGCTCAGGGTGACAAAGGCGGAGCGGATGCGCCTCTTGCTCCAGCACAAAAGAGCAGCTCTCTAGGCCACATCGCGTTTCTTCGGCTCCGTCGGCTCTCCGGTATGTTCAGGGCTGCCGCCGGGCTCGGGAAAATCGCTATCGGAGGACTTCAGTAATGGGTCCTGATCGCGATGGCCGAGCTGGCCCGACATGGATGTATTGCCCGATTCCTGCGGCCCGTCTTCTTCCACTGCGCCTTTGCCGCGGTCTTGGTCGTTAGCCAGAGCGGGATCCAGATCTTTCCTTGAGTCGGTCATTGCAGTATCCTCGATGGGGCCCATCGGAGTTGGTCGCGGCCCGACGCTATTAGCCTATCGCGAAACTTTTGCTGGTGGGAAGGGTTAATCCTGTAGATTAGAAGAAAAAAGGGGGCGTCATGAGACAACTGATATTGGCTCTTGCAACAACCATGCTATTGTCGTTGGCCAGTTGGGGACAAATGACGCCGAGCGAACAGGCGCATGCCAGTGCAGCCGAGCATCGTCGCGAAGCCAAGAAAAACAAAGCCAGTCACCACTCCGGCCGCCACCATCATCGCAAGCATCGCCGCCATACCGGCGCCTAGCCACAGAATTGGCGCGACGACATAACAGATCTATTGTGGTTTTCGGGTGACAGCACCGGTGGTCGCCACTCCCAGCTTGCGCAAGCGGTCTCGCGCCTGGAGGGCCTCGTTCGACTTGGGGTAGCGCTGCAACACATGCCTTAGGGAGGCGATTCCAGCTTCCTGCTGTCCCAGTTCAACCAATGCCAGGCCCTTCTTCAGTTCCGCAGCAGCGGCCTTGTTGCCATCCGGGAAACTCTGCAGAACCTGATCGTAACTCTTGACCGCGGCCGCATAATTCCCCTGCTTGAATTGAATGTCAGCCAGGTAGAAGTTCGAATTTCCCGCCAGATCGGTATTGGGATAGAACTTCAC
The DNA here is from genome assembly GCA_050746005.1 of Terriglobales bacterium. Lineage (GTDB taxonomy): Bacteria > Acidobacteriota > Terriglobia > Terriglobales > Acidobacteriaceae > JAIQFF01. The sequence continues at coordinate 43,387 of JBOGLC010000158.1, read as the reverse complement.
ATAGTCCCCGAATTCCTGTGCCGCCAGATCGTTCTTTCCCGCCTGGTAATCGCGCAGGGCATTGTTGTAGAGAACGTCGGGCGGTGGCGCGGACGCGGCCTGCTGTTGTTGCTGGGTCTGCTGCACGGCGATGCTCTGCTGGGCCGCCTGCATGTCTTCCAGTTGCTTGCTTACTTTGCCCAGCCGGGCCTTGAGTTCATCCAGAGTATCGTTCAAGGCCTGAATCTGGCCGGAAAGCTGGTCTGAATGAGTGCCGCTGTCGCTCTGCTGTTTCTGCAGAGTGGTCTGAAGATCGGTCACGGAAGTGGCGACCTTGTTGGCGCGGTCGGTGCTTTGTTCGATCAGGTGCTGCAGAACGCCCATACGCTCGTCAAACGACTGTTGCATGTGCGCGATTCTGTCCTGCAGATCCTGCACCTGAGTTTGCAATTGCACCATGTCTTTGTTTACACCCCAGGCCTGGGTTGCGCCGGAGCAAAGCATGGCCAGAACGGCCAATAACACGGGATATCGCTGGATTTTCATAGTCCAATACCTATGATGCGAAGAATATGATGCGAGGAATATGTACCGCGTGCCGGCCAGGGAACGAACCGTGATGTAGCGCCGGAGTTACAGCAGCTGCCGGCGAGGGCCCCCTCGCCACAGCCGGCGAAACGCCGGCGCTACAAACACTTACTTACCGTAGACGAAATGACCACGCCGGTTCTGCTGCCAGCATTGCTCGTTTGATTCGGTGCAGAACGGCTTTTCCTTGCCATAGCTGATGGTCTTGACGTGGTCGGCGCTGACGCCTCCCTGGACCAGCGCGTTGCGCACGGAGTTGGCACGGCTATCGCCCAGGGCCAGGTTGTACTCCGTCGATCCCCGCTCGTCGCAGTGTCCTTCGACTGTGAAAGTGATGTTGGGATGCTGCTTCAGGAATTCGATATCTCCCTGTATGGCCGACTGCTGTTCCGCGCTGATATCGCTCTTGTCATAGTCGAAGTAGATGTCCTTCACGTTTTGTGAGAACAGCTCTTCCTCGGTGGCCGAGGGCTGCGGAGGCGGGGGCGGGGGCGAGGTCACCGTGACCCGCGCCGTGGCCGTCTGCGTCCCACCCGCTCCCTTGGCAGTCAGGGTGTAGGTGGTCGAATCGGCCGGCGTTACGCTCTGCGAGCCGTTGGGCTGCACGGCTCCCACGCCCTCGATGCTGACGTCGGTCGCATTGCTGGTTTGCCAGGTCAGGGTTGTGGACCCGCCCTTCTCGACGGTGTTGGGGTTGGCCGTCAGCGATGCTGTCGGCGCGGCTAGCGGCGGTGGTGGCGGCGGTGGCGGCGGCGCTACTTTTTTCTTGCAGGCGCCCAGGGTCATGATCGCCATCAGGGCAAACACTAACATCGTCCATCTCAGGTTTCGTTGCTTCACTCTGCTCCTCCGTACTCTTGGTGCGCATCGATTACCATCGCTGCGCCCAGTTCAGGTCCGGAGAGGGGGAAGTCGTACTCCGCCCCGCCCGGGAATTAAACTGCAAAACAGCGATTATGATTCCGTGACTCCTGCCAGTCCTCACTTCCAACTCCAGTTGGGCTGGCTATTCGCGCCCGCAAAGGTCAGCTGCTTCTGATTGGTGCCGTCGGCCAGCATGGTCCATATCTGCAGGCTGCCGGCACGGCTGGATTGAAAGATGATGTGCCGTCCATCCGGCGACCAGCAGGGAAAGTCGTTGCGCCCGCCATCGTGCGTCAGTTGCACCCACTGCTTGCTGGCAATATCCATGATGTAGATATCCTGCGCGCCGGGCGCTCCCGGGCCATACTTGCGCATCCAGGAGACCACCAGAAACTGTCCATTCGGCGACCACGCCGGAGAGACCGCATATCCCTGGTCGGTGAGCCGCTGCACATTGCTGCCATCGGACTCCATGGTGTAAACCTGCGGCAGTCCGGTGCGCCCGCTGACCCACGCAATTTGTGCGCCTGTTTTGCGATTCCAGGCCGGTGAAACATCCGGACCTTTGAAAGACGTAATGCGTTTGAGGCTCCCACCGGAGGAGTCCACGGTATAAATTTCGGGATCTCCGCTGCGCGACGAAGAGAAGGCCAGCCGGATCCCGTCCGGAGACCAGGCGGGAGAGAGATTGGTTCCACCGAAGCGGGGAAACGAAACCAGGCGGTTCAGGTCGAGCGAGTACATCAGAATTTCCCACCCCGATTTGGTCAGCGAACTGAACGCGATGCGCGACCCATCGGGCGAAATCCGCGGGGACAACGAAATCGAGCCCAGGTGAGTGACCGCATGCTGGTTGGCGCCGTCGTAATCCATGGCCCACACTTCCTTGTGCCCGCTACGGCTGCTCACAAAATAAACTTTGCTTTCCGCAATACCCTGAATCCCGCCGCCCAGGCGGAAAATAATCTCGTCTGCAAATTTATGGGCGGTGGTGCGGGCAGCATCGTTGGTGGCGGCATCCTGATACTGCTTACCCAGGACCTGGGGCGAAGTCACATTCTTTACGTCATAAAGCCAGCCCTGCACCGTCATGCTATTGCCGCTCACGCCCAGGTTGCCGAAGGCCAGCATGGCCGCGTTCGGCGGAGGTGCGCTCCAGCCTTCAAATTTCACATCGGCGGGAGTTCCCACTTGTCCGAGCGGATAGAAGCTCTTCGAGACCATGTCGAAGATTCCGGCGTTGTCGAGATCGTTCCACAGGGTTTCGTTGAACGCCTTCAGCAGGTCGGCGTTTTTTGCATCCTGGGTGGAAGCATTGAAATCGGAGACTGCCAGGCGCACTTTCTCCACGCCCAGCCCGGTGCCGGTTTTAATCCAGTCCTGGCCGAAGCTCGAGGTCAACAACAACAGCGGTATGAATAGTGTGAGAAATCTTTTCATTAAGAGTCGTTTCCTAAATACTATGTGGCGCTTCGCTCAAATGACGCTCTACAACATTCGAAGGAGGGCCAGTTGAAATGCACAGCACCAGCACCCTGCTATCTTTTGTAATCGAACCAGAACTCTACTGACACCTTATTCGCGGCATAATCCGAGGGCAAGGGACCAAAAGTGTCAATGCGCTGAATGGCCCGCGTGGCCGACTGGTCGAGCGATGGGACACCGCTCGATTGCTCCACCTGAACATTCGCAGGATGGCCGTCGCGCATTACGTCGAAGGTGATGTACACCCTTTGCGCGGTCGTGATGCTCGGGTCCACTTCATATTTCAGCCAGTTCTCGGAAACTTTCTGCTGCACCACACGCACATACCAGGCATAGCGCGAGCCGAAATCACCCCCGCCGCCGGTGAAGCCGAAACCACCCTTGGCGCCATTTGCGCTGAACGTACCGTAGGGCCCGCTTACCGGGCCGCCCTGCCCGAAGGGAACTACGTTGTCGGCCTCAACCACGGGCTCAGGCTTCGGCTTCTCGTGACTGGCGCTGGTCTTGGGCACGGGTTTTATTTTGGTAGCCTTGTCCGGAATGGGAATCGCATCCGGCTCTTTTTCCACCGGCTTGGGCTGCGACTCGGTCAATCCCTTGGAATCGTTGGCCAGAACGTTTTGCGTCTTTACCGGATTGGCTGGCAGTGGAACCGTGCTTACCAGGCTTACCCCCATGGCATCGCCGCCGCCGCCCGCGCCCCAGCCTTCCCCATGGCTGCTGGGCGCGACCACGGCATACAGCACAATGGCGCAGGCAACCGCAATGTGCAGTCCGAGCGACCACGTGAGGTTGCGGCCCCAGCGGTCGTGTTCGAAGAAAATCTCAGCGTTGGCTGCCATGCGCGTCCAGCGGTTGAGTGACGATGCTTACGTTGGTGATGCCGGATGATTTGACCGCGTCCATGACGGTCGCGAAAGCGCCGAAGGGCACATCCTCATCGGCGCGGACGAAAATGGACTGGTGCTGAGGGTCGCGGATCTTCTGCTTGAGCCGGGCGCCGATTTCGTTGATGTTGATGGCGTCGTTGCCCAGAAAAACCCGCTGCTGTTTATTGATGCTGATAACCAGGCGCTCTTCCGTGATCTCTTTCACGGTCCGGGTTTTGGGGACGTTTACTTCGATGCCGGATTGCAGCACCGGCGCGGTCACCATAAAGATGATCAGCAGCACCAGGACCACGTCCACCAAAGGCGTGATGTTGATATCGGAGAGGGAGGTTTGAGTTCGTCCGTTCGAAGCCGTAAAGGCCATTACCGCGGCACCCCCGGAGCTTCCGCCGTACGATACGCAGGCTGCGACTGCTGGCGCTCCACAGCGTTGAGCATTTCCATGGCAAAGTCGTCGCCGCGAGCGGCCAGTTCACGAATGGACCCGCCAATCAAATTATATGCAATGACCGCCGGGATGGCAGCCGCCAATCCGGCAGCGGTCGTGATCAAAGCCTCGGAAATTCCGGGCGCAACTGCCCGCAGAGTCGCAGCTCCGGCCGTGCCCAGACCGTGGAAGGCATCAATGATGCCCCACACCGTACCAAACAAACCGACAAACGGCGTCACCGCTCCGGTAATCGCCAGCCACGGCATATTGCGTTCGAAGCGCGTCAGCTCTTCGGAGTTCGCGATTTGCATGGCGCGCTGTATGGCCAACGGATTTCGCACCAAGCCGTTGCCCGCCGATCCCTGACGGCGATATTCCTCGAATCCACCCTCAAACACACCCACCAGCGGGCTGGGACGAAACTGTTCGGCCACGGCGCCCACATCCTGCAAGCGTTGCGACTTGCGAAAGGCGCGCACAAAACGGCCGCTCTGCACCCGTGCCCGCCGCAACACGCTCCACTTGGAAAGAATGATCGCCCAGGAAACCAGGCTGAAGATGAGGAGAATAAGTAAGACCACCTTGGCGACGGGGCCGGTTTCACCCACGAGATCAATAATTTCGCCGCCGACCGCTGCTGCCAGCAAGGGATACAGATTCATTGGTTTTTAGGAGAATTCCTGCCTCGATTATAGACCACAGGGGCCAGCTAAATCGCGGGTGAACACGATCCATTACCCCGGCCCCCTGTGCAAAAAACGCGCTGCGCCGAACCGGCATCCTAAGTCCTGGCAGCACCCGAAAATTTATTCGGAGGAGGAAAAATGACGCATTACGGCACGCTACGCGATTATCGTTTTACTAACGCTGACGAGGCCACGGACGACGTCCGCGGCTCCAAGGTGTACGGACCCGGCAACGAGAAACTAGGCAAGATTGACGATGTGATTTTCGACCACTCTTCGGGTCAGATTCAGTACGTCGTGGTTGATACCGGAGGCTGGCTCTCCAGCAAGAAATTCTTGCTGCCTCCGTCGGCCCTTCGACCCTCGGTGGATCATGAAGACGACTTCAAGGTCGACCTTACAAAGGACCAGATTGAAAGCCTCCCGCCCTACAACGAATCGGATATCGAGTCCGATGAGAAATGGGCTGACTATCACGGCCGCTACCGTTCGCAGTGGGAAGCCAAGCCGATCATGCACCGTGTGGCCACGGATCGCAACATCACGCCTACAACAAAACAGCAGATCGATGCCGGATCGGGAAGGCTTCCCTCCATCGAAGAAGAAACCATGTCGGAGGTTACACCGATGCGGACGGAAGCCTCGCTCGGCATAGACCCCAGCGGTCCCAGCCGGCGCTGGGACACGTTCGAAGACCGGTTGCGCCAGCGACGCCATGAAATCATCTCGGTTTGTGCGACCTGCAAGAGTTCACCTGCGTCCGAGACCGCCGCGGAACGCGAACGACGGAGAGCCAGCTAGAAGGCGCACACTTTCAGGGCCGCACCATTCATTCCTCCCCAGTTCCGCGGAATGAGTGGTGCGACCTCAGACATCAGACATCAGACCCAGATGCAGGAGGTCCGACGCCCTGCGCCTGAGGTTCTGCAATTCGTCGTCCGAATCCGCCGTCCCATTCTTGACGTTCGGTTTGCCGGTCAGGGAAAACGCAGGGTTCACCTCGCTTCGACCCCGGTGCCTCGAAAATACCCGATTGCTCCGGGGCGGAAGAGAATATAGGCAAACACGGCCAGAAACAGCGCGTGTACCGCCAGTTCATCCAGGGAGTGAAAGGCGCTGAGGACCACGTGATACGCCATCCAGAGCAGCGTGAGCCAGCGCGCCCAGTTGCGGCCGCGCAGCATAAACACCCCACAAATAATCGCGGTCAGGCGAATGAGCGCTATCCACAGCATTTCGTAGTGAAACGGATGCTGCACCTTGAAGTCGTTGTGGTGATAGATGAGCGCAACCACACCTGCAGCGATGAACAGCCAACTGAGGATGGTCACAGAGAGTGGTCGTTGTTTCATAGAGTGTAGTGGCGTACCGATCGTCTGCGCTCTGCATCGTAGCAGCCCTTCCGGCTGAGCGGGTGACGAAACCCCGATAGTACGCTTCTCTATAATCTTTCATGCTATCCTGCGCTCAACCTTAGCTCACTTCACAATTCTGAGTTCCAGGACGCCGGTGCTCATCGAACTGCGGCTCGAGAACTACGCGGTCATAGACAACCTGGCGGTAGAGTTCGCGCCCGGCCTGAACCTGTTGACCGGCGAAACCGGAGCCGGAAAATCAATTCTCATCGATGCCCTGGCCCTGCTGCTGGGCGACAAAGCCTCCGCCGATGTGATTCGTTCCGGAGCGGACAAGGCCACGATTTCCGCCGTCTTTGAGGTCGAAGGCGGAGCCGAGAAGACAGTCGCGCACATTCTCGAAAACAACGGAATCGACCAGGAGGACGAATCGATCATCCTGCGTCGTGAAATTGCCGGTGCAGGCAAAGGAAGAGTGTTCGTCAACAACCAGCCGGCGACGGTTGCAGTCCTGCGGCAGTTGGCCCCGTACCTCGCGACCATTCATGCCCAGAACGAATCGCTGCTCTCCTTCGACGCTTCTACCCGGCTGCGCCTGCTCGACACCTTTTCAAATATCCAGACCGATGCTACGGCCGAGGCATTCTCCCAATGGAAGAACATCCACATCCGCATTGAAGAACTTCAGCGCGACGAAAAGGATCGCCTGCGCCTGCTCGATTTGTGGACATTCCAGGCCCGCGAGATTGCAGAAGCCGGATTGCAGCCGGGAGAGGATGAGCGCCTTGAAACCGAGAAGCGCGTCCTGGCCAATGCGGAAAAAATCCACAGCGCGGCCATGAATGCCTTCGACTTGCTCTACGAAGGCAACGCATCAACGGCAGCCTCATTGCGCGCGGCGCAAAAGCACATTGAAGAATTGGCCCGCTACGAACCGAAATTTCAGGAGACCATGGGCACGCTCGAAACCGCCCGCATCAGCGTGGAAGACGCGGGCGCCAGCCTGCGTGACTATGCCGGCGGCATCGAGGCCTCGCCCGAGCACCTGGCCACGGTTGAAGACCGTCTCGCCGCCCTTGATCGCCTCAAGCGCAAATATGGTCCCACCCTTGAGGACGTGATCAATCACGGCGCCGAAGTCAGCCGCAAGCTTTCTGAAATGGAGAACAAGGACGAAGTCCTCCGCCAGCTGCGCGGCGAATTGGAGCAGGCGGCCGGGGAATATGTGGGTGCGGCTCGCGCCATCTCGAAGAAGCGCTACGAAGCCGCGGGAAAGCTGGAGAAGCTGGTCGAGGCTGAAATCAACGACCTGGCCATGAAGTCCAGTTTTCGGATTGAAGTCAGCGGTTCTGACGAGGAAGGAAACTGGACCGCTGTGGGCTTCGACCAGGTGGTGTACATGATCGCCACTAATCCCGGCGAGCCTCTGCGTCAGATGGAGCACATCGCTTCCGGCGGGGAGCTGTCACGGGTTATGTTGGCCCTCAAGGCGAGTGTCGAGTCCGCATCCGGCAAGAAGCGCAGCTCAGGGGCGCAGCGAACCCTCGTCTTCGACGAAATTGACACTGGAATCGGGGGCCGGGCGGCCGAAGCGGTGGGCAAGAAACTGAAGAGCCTGTCCAGATCGAACCAGGTCATTTGCGTCACCCACCTGCCCCAGATCGCCACCTTCGCCGATCATCATTACCTGATCGAGAAAAAAGCCATCGGCGGCCGCACCCGGACCAGCGTTCACCTCATCACCGGGGAGGAGCGCACCGAGGAAGTGGCGCGCATGCTGAGCGGCGCCAAGCTGACTGAAACCTCGCGCAAACACGCCGAGCAGATGCTGAAGACCAATGCCTAGGGAGGCGAAATTAACTGTTTACCCGGCTCCCGGATTTGTCGACCTTCGGGCCCAACAGAGGCTGTCGCCCTGGTCGTTCCGGGGTTTCCGCGACTGAAGAAGCGGGCCGGCTCTGCGTCGCGCTACCGGTCCACGCCCGGCGCTCCTGAGCTCTCGTGTTCAACCTGGGTTTCGGTCTCGTCGGCGGCTTCCTCCTGATCGGTCAGGTCCTTGGCCGCGGACGTGTCGGGGGACGGAGGCGGGACATCGGTGCCCGTAGTAGCTGTATCCGGAGCCTTCGGCAAGCCGCTCTTGCCCTGCTTTTCCGCCAACTCCTTCATGCCGCCGTCCAGTTGTTCCTGGAAGTGGTTGTGCATGTCTTGCAAATCTTCCACAGAAACCGCTACCTGCTGGCCCGCGCCGCAGTCGCCCTTCTTGCTGGCCGAGACACTGGCCGTTACTTTCTGGCGGGAATCGGGCGTATCCGTAAGCCGGGTGATGACGTCGCCTGCAGTGAGGTCACATTCCTGGCCATTGGACATAACCGTGATATCGCTGGACACGACAAACGTGCGCCGCGCGGGATCGAGTGCCGGCGGCAATTCATCGTTGGCGGATTCCGGGACCTGCGTCCGGCCATCCTGCGCCCGTCCATCGTATGAGCCGCTCGTGCCGTCGGAGGACTGCTGTTGCTCCGCCGCCAGTTGCGCCTTCACCTCTTCCGCGATGGCCTGCTTCACTTCCGGAGTCAGGGTCACCGCGCTGGAATTGGCTGCCTGGCCGTCCCCGTAGCCCCGATCATAGCCCGCCGCTTCGGCATTGGCTTCGGCGCGGGCGTCATAAGCGGCTTGCAGATTCGCTGCAATCACATAGTCCGTGAGCCAGAATGCCGCTGACGGATACACTGAATAGGGCGCGAAATATCCGCCGTAGAAGCCGAACCACGGCCCCCAGCCCCAGCCCCCAGTTCCCACGCTCCAGTACACCGGCGCGCCCCACGGACGATACGCCCAACCGTAAAAGGCCGGATGGTACCAGTAGCCTGGATAATAGCCATAGTAGTGACGTCCGCCGTAGTAGTAGCCGCGGTAGACTCCAACCCGGTAAACCCCGTGGTTATAGTAGGTACGCGAATAATAGGAACGCCCGCCACGCGTGACGTAGGCCCGCTGCACGTAGCCGCGACCTCCGCCTCTGGCGACGATCCGCACTCCGCCGCGTTCGGTCACGATGGTGCGCTCGCCGCGAAGATTATGTTGAATCCGCATTCCATTGTGGTTGATGACGCGGATCTGCCCGTTCGGTCGAAAGTTCGCCGACCCACCGCCCCTCAGAGAGACCGTACGCCCGGGCGCTCGGCCGTTGCTCTCGCCTCCGCGATTAACTGCTGTGTGTCCGCCACGGTTGTCACCGGGATTTCTACCTTGATTGCCGAGAGCGCTTCCGCCGCGGCTGTCAGGCGTGTTTCGGCCGCGGTTGTCAGACATGTTTCCACCACGGTTACCGCGCGAGGTCGCAGCGCGACTGCCGGCGTTGCCGCCGCGATCGCGGTCGTTCCCGGGACGACTCACCGAAGCGCCCCCGGTCCGGCCCGGCTGAGCGCCCGGCGTACCCCTCTGGCCATGTGAGCTTTCGTGACTTGCACCCGATGCACGGGCGGAAGCGCCTGCGTGGCCCTGGTTGCTGGAGCGGCTACTTTCATGCTCAGCTTGCCCTCCCGACTGCCCTCCCGATTCCGTCCGGTGCTGTCCCCAGGCAAACAGCGAAATCGTCAGGGACGCTAAAACAAGAATCGACTTGCGCAGAACGTTGCGGCTACGGGTATGTAAATCCATCACGGCCTCCAGATTCCACCAACGTCACTTCCTGGGGAAGAAAGCTTGCAAGGACTCAATTACGCCGCGTTGCTGCTATTGTGCGTTGCCAAATCACGGCGGATCCCCATCCTGGATGCTAGCTTCCATGGCCGGAGTGTCAAAGTTACGTCGGTTCCGCGACGTCGGGGATGGCTAGGGGTGACAGAGCCCCATTGCAGTTACGACATTTTCTCGTTGCATCAACATCCGCAATGTCGGGTCGGTGCCGCTTTGAATTCTGCCAGTTCTTAAATTCGAGAATCCTTCTCAGGGACCCACAGTGATGACTGCCGTTGCGTCTTTAACCACAGTGAAAGATACAGTGTCCAGAGCAACCACATGGAACGTACCCGAGGTGCTGGGAGCAAGGTACGTCACTGTCAGGGAGCCGGCATCCGCTCCCTGAATCGTACCCTCCGGGCATGGTCCAGCGGGCGGTGTAGTGCCCGCCCAGTTGCACTGTGCGCCGCTGGCGCCATTGGTCTGTAGCTCGGCGATGGCCCAATTCAACGCTGGAGCTGCAGGACTGCCTGTAACCGTGGCTTGCAATGTCACTTGGCCATTCGCAGGGATAGTCACTGCTGACGGCGAAACGGTCACAGTCACGTTATTGGGATCAAAGCTGCTACCACCACCCCCGCAGCCAGCGATAACCATCAGCAGGGCCAGTGCCTCCAGGCAAAGGGCTCGGACCAAACTCATTACTGACCTCCAACCAGAGCATTATTTGACATTCCCAAACAGACGGATTTGTATGCCCCAGTGCCGACATTTGCCTCAATCTGGCGTGGGATGTAACTCGTCCTAGGTCTTCAAATGGCAGACGGCGCCGCAGACAGCAACCCCGGAGTCATCCTGAGGGCGTACCCTCACGCGCCCAGTGCGGCGCGGATGCGCTCGACGCCAGATGCTTCGCAAGCTCAGCATGACGCCTTCGGGTGAGAGTCAGAAGAAGGGTTTGAATGGTCCCAGCCGGCGCTCCCCGGCTTACTCGCCCTTTTCCTTTTCCTTATCCTTGTCCTTGTGGCCGAAATCAAGACCGAAGGCGGGATGCTCGCGCTCGCCGGTGATCTTGATCGGCAACTCGGTTTGTCCGTCCTTTCGAAAGAAGGGGTCCACGAATTTCAGCACGAAGGCCTTCGCCCCGGTTGTCGTCTGTGAAATCTTGGCCTGCATTCGCAGCTTGCCGTGAAAATCAAGGTCTCCCTTATCCAGGTCGTATGTGCCGTTCAGGGCGACCTGCGCTCCCGTGACGGTGAACTTTAGTCCGCGAAATGTGATCACGCCATTGTCCAGCACGAAATTTCCGTTCAGCTCAGAGACGCTGCTGCCGGCATTCATATTTTCCGGCTGACCTTGACCCTTCCGGCTCAAGGTCTCGATTTTTGCGGTCACGTCGGGGCTGGTGAATTGCGCACGCTCCACATCGAATGTTCCGTTGAGATTCAGGCGGTCGGAAAGATCCCCTGGTCCGGGGGGCAAATCGAACTTAGTATGAAAGTTTATCGCGCCGGTCAGGGGAGGCTTGTCGGCCTTCACCGCCAAACGCAGCAAGTCCTCGATCCTGCCCTGTTCAACGGTCACGTCGAGCGTGATCTCCTTGCCCAGGTTGTCCCGGGCCCTCACGATGCCGCCGTGGGCAACGATGACCGTGTTGAGCAGGCGTGCCGTTACCGGATGCAGGAGCGTGTCTCCGTTGGTGCCATCCACGGTTGCGTTGAATACCGTCTCCAGATCGAGAGGGTGGCCGCCGATGGTAACCGTAAAATCGGGGGTCGAAGTCTTGCCTTCCACTTCAATCTTCTCCAGCACGCCGCCAAACTTGCCGGTGGAAGACAGTATTCCGCTGATGCCTTTGAACACTCCCAGATCGGCTTTGTCGAACCTGTATTCAGCCGCCAGCGGCGTCTGACCGGGATCGTCCGGGCTCCAGGGGCCGAAAGTTCCTTCGGTAGCGATTTCGCCCGGGGGAATCGCGTTGGTGAGCTCTGCGGTAAATTGCGCGGGACGGTGGAGCCCGACCGAATGCATCACCAGGTGATGAATGGCGAATACATGCGGATTCTTGTCGGCAGACTTGGGCAGCAAGCGAAGCTCCGCGTCATCGGACACAATTTCTCCGATCAGGATCGGTAGGTCGCGCGCTTTCGACCAATCCTGCTCCATTCTTTCCTCTTTCGGTGGAATTTGTATGGTCAGCCCCTGGAGCCTGACCTGGCGGATTTTCCATGGCTTCCCGATCAACCCGAGAATGCCGGCCTGGGCGGAGAACTCGCCGATTGATATCAGGGGCGGCACATCGGTTCGTCCTTCATGGCGGAGAACAAGTCCCGAGCCCTCGATCCGCACCCCTGGAAACAGGTAAACGTGGAAGTCTTTGAGTTCGACCTGGGCGTGGAATTTTTCGCCCAGTATCTCCACGACTTTCTTCCTCAGGTACGGGTTGGACAGGTGGATTCTGGTCACGATGAGAGCCACCACGGCGATCACGACCAGTGATATCACGACCAGCAGGGTCTTGCCCGCCGGACCGGTCCTCGCTTGAGCGATTGCCATCAGCACTCTGACGCCATTCAGGAGCAAATGGTTGGCAGCGGCATGTTTACCTGGTCTGGGGACCTGAGGTTCACACGCTGGAACATGAAGGATCCAGGCCAAAAAGCGCATAATGTTGGAGTCGTCGCCGAAAGGAAGCCGAGATGAGAACCTTCGCAGGCGGAGTTATCGCGACATTGATCGTACTTATTTTCGGGGGCTGGTTCTACGTGAAGCTCGGATACACAGATCTGCGCGCCATTTCCCCACCGTCATGGCTGGAGTCAAAGCTTGCCATCACTGCGCTCAAGGCTTCCGCAGCGCGTCACGCGCCTCGGCAGCAGAACCCGATCCCGCCCACCGAAGCGAACCTTCTCGACGGAGCACGCCTGTATCGGAACAAGTGTGCGGACTGTCACGGCAGGCCCGACAACCCCGTCAGCGATTACGGCCGCTCCTTCAATCCGCGGGCGCCTCAGTTTATGAAGGCACATCCCCGGCTGCCGGAGAACGAGAGCTTCTACCTCATCAAGTACGGCGTGCGCCGCTCAGCCATGCCGGCCTGGGGAAATATCATGGCCGATAGCGAGATCTGGCAAGTCGTGACCTTTCTCAGTCACCTCGACAATCTGCCGCCCCCCGTCCAGCAGGAACTTCACAGACCCGCCGACAGCACCCCATGAGCTTCCGGTTCGTTAGGAGAAGCAAGACCGACCAGTCAGACGGGAATTTGCAACGTTGCCGTTAAGCGGGACACGTCATGCTGAGCTTGCGAAGCATCTGGATTGGCGCGGATATGAAGAAGGCCAGCCATTGCGCAGCTGCAGGCAAGATCCCTTCGACTTCGCTTCAGAGCGGGCTCTTCGTGATTAAAGTCCCTCAGGATGACACTCTTTGGAATGTGCATTTCTTATTCAGCCAGTACTGAATCAGACGAGCGGCTTGATATTCCGTCGGATCCAGTCGACCATTTGGGCAAAACGGAATTCCTGCCGTTCCACCGAGCCCACAATGAATGCGTGTCCACCGAGGCTAGTGACTTCTGAGCAGTTCGGGGCCACTGACTGGCGAGAGTTTACGTAAGTACCGCAAGGCTAAAGCCCCTCGGAGGGACGGTTGATTGCAGGGCCAAGGCCCTGCTCCACCCATGCCCTGCTCCCACCGTGCCCTGCTCCATCCAAAGCGCGGATCGAACCTATCTCAACTCTTCCGTCACCTGCTCCAGCACTTCCCTACCCGGGCGGACAGCGGATTCCGGCAGTGTGGCCAAGGGCTCCTCGGTCATATTCAGCAGATCGACAAAAGTGGGCGTCTTCGGATTGACGTAGAACACGCCAGTCAGCACTTCGCCGTTTTCGTGGGCCTGGTTCAGGCGGGTGATGGCCTCGATCCGATGGGTGGGATCGTATTCTTCCTCCAGCTTGCGCAAGCGGAGATGGGAGCCGTCGTGCATGGTCACGTCGATCGTGGTTCCGGGGTCGTAGTCGATCGCAATGTCTTCGAACGCAGGCACGAAGCTGACTTCCTGCAGCGGCTCTTCGTGGTCCTTCATGTACTTGTAGGATTTCGTTGAACCCTCGTGATCATTGAAGGTCACGCAGGGCGAGACCACGTCGAGCATGACCGTGCCGTTGTGAGCGATGGCTGCTTTCATCATGGCGTGGAGCTGTTTCTTGTCGCCGGAAAACGAGCGGCCCACGAAAGTCGCGCCCAGCGTGATGGCCATGGCGCAGGTGTCGATGGGAGGCAGGTCGTTGATGACGCCCGTCTTCAAAGTCGAACCCATGTCGGCAGTAGCTGAGAACTGGCCCTTGGTCAGTCCGTAGACGCCGTTGTCCTCAATGATGTAAATGATGGGCAGATTGCGCCGCATGAGGTGAATGAACTGGCCCACTCCGATTGAGGCGGTATCGCCGTCGCCGCTGACGCCGAGGGCGATCAGGTGACGGTTGGCCAGCACGGCGCCGGTGGCGACCGAAGGCATACGGCCGTGCACCGCGTTGAAGCTATGCGATCGACCCATGAAGTAGGCTGGGCTTTTGGAGGAGCAGCCAATTCCGCTGGGCTTGATCACACGTTCGGGCGGCACTCCAATTTCGTACATCGCGTCGATGATGCGCTCGGAAATTGCATTATGGCCGCAGCCTGCACACAAGGTGGTCTTGCCGCCGCGATAATCCAGCACGGCCAAGCCGATGCGATTGGTTTTGGGTGCGGGCCGGTCGGGAGTTGAGGTCGCCATTTACTTACCCTCCATGGTCATGAGTTCGTCGGTGACCGAGCGCGCATCGAGCGGCAGGCCGTGAATATGGGCGATGCTGCGCAAACGGGTGTGGAGCGCGGCCTCGAGATCCATCTTAAGAAGAGTAGCCATCTGGGCGTCGCGGTTCTGTTCCACCACGTAAATTCGATCGTGCTGTTTCACAAAATCATGCACCTCGCGGGTAAAGGGATAAGCCCGGAGACGGAGATAGTCGGTCTCGATGTTGTATTCCTGGCGCAACTGGTCGCGGGCTTCGATCAGCGCCCAGTGAGAAGTGCCGTATCCGATAAATCCGATCTTTGATTTGCCGGTATCGACTTCAGGCCGAGGCACGAAGGAACGGGACGTTTCAAATTTGCGGTTCAGCCGTTCCATGTTGCGCTCGAAGTCGTCGGGCCGCTCGCTGTATTGCGCTTTCTCATTGTGTCCACTGCCACGGGCAAAGTAGGCGGCAGCCGGATGATCGGTGCCGGGCAGGGTGCGGTAGCCCACGCCGTCTCCATCGATGTCCTCGTAGCGGGCGAAACCGCCCAGGCGATCAAGGTCGGCCTTGGTCAGGACTTTGCCGCGGCTGATCGGCTTCTCCGGATACTTGAAGGGATCGGCCATCCAGTTGTTCATCCCCAGATCAAGGTCGGACATCACGAAGACGAGCGTCTGAAACTGCTCCGCGAGATCGAAAGCGTCGCCCGCCATGGTGAAGCACTCTTCCGCGGAACACGGAAGCAACAGGATGTGCTTGGTGTCGCCATGGGAAAGAAACGCGGTGGAGAGAATGTCGCCCTGTGAGGTGCGGGTGGGCAGACCGGTGGAGGGGCCGACGCGCTGGATGTCCCAGATCACTCCCGGAACTTCGGCATAGTAAGCCAGTCCGGCAAACTCGGCCATCAGTGAAATTCCCGGGCCGGCGGTCGCAGTCATCGCCCGCGCGCCCGCCCAACCCGCGCCCACCACCATGCCGATGGCAGCCAGTTCGTCTTCCGCCTGGACAATGGCAAAAGTGGCCTTGCCGTCGGCGCCGATGCGGAAGCGCTTCATGTACTCAATCATGCTCTCGGGCAGGGACGATGACGGCGTGATCGGATACCATGCGACCATGGTCACGCCGGCGAACATGCAGCCCAGCGCCGCGGCCGAGTTTCCGTCGATGATGATCTTGCCCGCGGTCTTATCCATGCGCTGGATAAAATAGGGATCGCGCTTGACCAGGTTAGCGACTGCGTAATCGTATCCGGCTTTGACCGCCGCCAGATTCAGGTTGGCGGCTTTCGCCTTTTTGGCAAATTGTTTGCGGATGGCTTTTTCGACTTCTGCAATGTCGATTTCGAGCAGCCTGGCCACCACGCCCACATAGATCATGTTCTTGACCAACTTGCGCAGCTTGGCCTCCGGGCATACGGGTGCGACCAGTTTGTCGTGCGGGACGGCGTAAAAAACCAGATCGGAGCGCAGAGTGCTGAGCTTCAGGGGCTCGTCGTACAACACAGATGCTCCCGGAGCCAGCGACATCACATCTTCCTGTGCCGTCTCGGCGTTCATGGCGACGACAAAATCGATTTCCTTCTTGCGCGCGATATAGCCGTCCTGGTTGGCGCGAATCGTGTACCAGGTGGGCAGTCCGGCGATATTCGAGGGAAATAGATTTTTCCCCGAAACCGGCACCCCCATCTGGAAAATACTGCGCAACAAGACCGTGTTGGAACTCTGCGAGCCGGAGCCGTTGACCGTCGCGACCTGGATACTCATGTTATTGACGATGCGCTTCTGCTCCGCTCGGCCGCTGGCTTCGTGGAGCCCTACATCCGTGGTGGCCATTTCCCTTCCTTCCCTGTGCTTGGGCGAATATTGTCCGCCCGAATGATGCAGTCAGAACCCTTTATTATACGGCAGCGAGCGCGGTTGAGGGACTGATGAACCTGCCTGGGTAGTGGCTGATTTTGTGACCGTTGCGGTTCAGGGACTCATGCTGAGCTTGCGAAGCATCTTGCGCGGATGGACCGCCTGTGCGGCTGTTGGACGGTCCGCGCCAGATCCCTTCGACCACTTCTTGTATTTCTTCCCGGAGCCGAAGGGGCAGGGATCGTTGCGCCCGATTTTTGCCTGCCGCGCACGTCTCAAACCCCTGTCATCCTGAGCGCAATCTTTCCATTCGCTCGCGAATGGAAAGATGGAGTCGAAGGACCCCTACCCCCTCATCTGCAGCTTGCGCGCGCGGGTTATTCCCCAGACCTCAAGAGGAACCCTCGGAAATGTGATAGGGGGCCTTCGACTGCGTGGCCGCTTCGCTTTGCGGAGCGACCACTCCGCTCTGGATGACCGGACCGTCGATGGACTATCCGGATATCGCAGACATAATCCTTTTGCACGCCGGCGGCGAAGAAAAAAGGAATGAGGGCAGCTCTTATTCGTCGCCAGTGAAGAATTGCGCCATCTTGCGGAATTTTTTATAGCGGGTGGCGACCAGCTCTTTTACTGAAATCTTTTTCAAATCGGAGAGTTCCTTCTGCAAGGTGGCATCGAGCAGGGCCGCAGCAGCTTCGTGATCGGTGTGGGCGCCGCCCTCGGGCTCGGAGATGATACCGTCAATGCAGCCCATTTCAGTTAAATCCGTAGCTGTGATATGGAGCGCCTCAGCTGCCAGCTCTTTCTTGGTTGAGTCGCGCCACATGATGGAGGCGCAACCTTCAGGCGAGATCACGGAGTAAATGGCGTTTTCCATCATCAGCACACGGTCGGCAATGGCGATCGCCAGCGCTCCGCCGCTCCCGCCTTCACCGGTGATAATGGCGACAATGGGAATCTGCAGACGCGCCATCTCGCGCAGATTGTGCGCGATCGCTTCCGCCTGGCCCCGCTCTTCCGCTCCCAGGCCGGGATACGCGCCCGGCGTGTCCACGAAAGTAAGCAAGGGACGGCCAAATTTCTCCGCAACCTTCATCACCCGCATGGCCTTGCGATAACCTTCCGGATTGGGCATGCCGAAATTGCGATAAACCTTCTGCTTGGTGTCGCGCGCCTTCTGGTGTCCGACGATCATTACCTCGTCGCCGTGGAAACGCGCCATGCCGCAAATGATTGCAGGATCGTCGGCGTAGCCGCGATCGCCATGAAGCTCGCTCCAGTCGGTGAACAGGCGTTCAATATAGTCCAGAAGATAGGGGCGCTGGGGATGCCGGGCCAATTCCGTCTTTTCCCAGGCTTTGTAGTGCGATGATGACATGTCTTTGCGTAACGCCTGAATGCGCTCGTGCAGCAGCTCAATTTCTCGCTGCGTGGTTTCGTCGGGTCCGGCGGCCACCTGCAAACGGCCAATCTGCTGCTCGATCTTCTCCAACTCCTGATGAGTCTTGTCCTGGGCCTCGATCTTTGCGCCGTTGCCGTTCCGGGCCAAACGCGCTTCCACCATGGAGAGGAGAAACTCGGCTCCTGCCATCACCAGCGCTTCATTGGGCGCCGCTGGCGCGTGCTTCGCCCCCACCTTGGAAGTCTTCTGAATGGAATCTCTTATCCGCCGCAGATTTCCGTACGGCTCGTCATGAAGCGATTGTCAGTCAATTACGCGCACCGCGCCTCGGCCACACAGTTCTTCGACGCGCGCGATGAAGTTGCGGTCTGGAAGGACATTATAGCCTTCCGCCTCCATCACTACCATGAAATCGCCCTGGCGTTCCACGTCAAATAACACCTTGGCTGTGCCCTTCTGCTGGGCGCAAAGCGTGTACAGCGCGTCGACCGTTGATTCGTTGGCAGTATCGAGCGGCACGCGGATGCGCAGCGAATTCGGCAACGGTACTTTCACGTCCTCCAGGGGACTGATGTCATTCACCGTCAGTTTCGGATTCGCGCCTTCCTCGATGCGCACGCCGCCCCGGATCAGCACCGGCACTTCCAGTTTCACTTTCTCCTGCAGCTTGCGATACGCCTCGGGAAACACCAGCATCTCCACCGAGCCGGTCATATCTTCGAGCGCCCCCTGGGCATAGAAATCGCCGCGCTTCGATTTGAGCACCCGAAGGTTGGTAATGATTCCGGCGGTGGTTATGTTCTCATCCTTGCCCGTGGACTTCCCGAGTGCGCCGATTTCTTCGGTGCTGAGGGCGCGCAGGTCTTCCAGTTTGTCGCGATACTTTTCCAGGGGATGGCCGCTAATGAAAAATCCCAGAATCTCTTTCTCATTGGCCAGCCGCGCATGCTCGTCCCAGTCCGGCGTGTCGGGCAGCTTGTTCTGAGAAGCGGAAATTTCATCCTGCTGGAAGACGCCAAACAGGCCATGCTGGCCGCTCTCCGCATCGCGCTGGGTCTTCTGCGCCCCTTCGATGGCGCGGTCGAGAACCGCCATGAGCTGGGCCCGGCGGCCGAGGACATCCATAGCGCCGCTCTTGATCAGGGATTCCAGCACCCGTTTGTTCAGCAGGCGCAGATCGACTTTCTCGCAGAATTCGTAGATCGAGGCATAGCGGCCCAGCTCTTTGCGCCCGGCCACGATGGATTCGATGGCGTTGTGCCCCACGTTCTTTACCGCGGCCAAACCAAAACGAATGGCGCTGCCATGCGGAGTAAAGTTCGCGTCGCTGACGTTAATATCGGGAGCTTCGACCGCGATACCCATTTCGCGGCACTCGTTGATGTACTTCACCACGTCATCGGTGCTGCCGGTCACCGAAGTCAGCAGCGCAGCCATGAACTCTACCGGATAGCGCGTTTTCAAATACGCGG
This sequence comes from Terriglobales bacterium, assembly GCA_050746005.1. GTDB lineage: Bacteria > Acidobacteriota > Terriglobia > Terriglobales > Acidobacteriaceae > JAIQFF01. Next base: position 23,915 of record JBOGLC010000158.1, on the reverse strand, counting down.
TCTGGTAGGCCAGCAGAGCGTAGGCGGCCGAGTGCGACTTGTTAAAGCCGTAGCCCGCAAACTGGGCCATCAGATCGAAAATCTTCTCAATCTTCTTCGGCGGATAACCCCGCTGATTGGCGCCGGTGACAAAACGTTCCCGCTGCGCCGCCATTTCCGATGCGATCTTCTTGCCCATGGCGCGACGCAGCAGATCGGCTTCGCCGAGCGAGTAGCCGGCCAGCCGGTTGGCAATCTGCATCACCTGTTCTTGGTAGACGATCACCCCCAGCGTTTCCTGCAGGATCTCCTGCAGTTCGGGCAGCTCGTATTCAATCTTCTTGCGGCCGTGCTTGCGATCGATAAAGTCGTCGATCATCCCGCCCTGGATAGGGCCAGGGCGGTAGAGAGCATTCAGGGCGGTCAGGTCTTCGATCGAATTGGGCTGGTAGCGGCGCAGCACATCGCGCATGCCCCGGGATTCAAACTGAAACACGCCGGAGGTGAGTCCCTTGTGGAATACCTTCTGGTAAGTTTCCGCATCGTCGAGCTGAAGGCCCTCGAGCGCGATGTGCTCGCCTCGGGTCTGCGCGATCAGCTTGACCGCATCGTCCAGAATGGTGAGCGTGGTCAGGCCGAGGAAGTCCATCTTCAACAGGCCGAGCTTCTCGATGGCCACCATGTCGAAGGCGGTGACGATTTCGTCGTTTTTGGTCTTGTGCAGGGGGACCAGTTCGTTTAAGGGCCGCGGCGAAATCACCACTCCGGCGGCGTGCACACCGGCGTTGCGCACCATGCCTTCAAGTTTCTTTGCGGTGTCCAGCAGTTCACGCATCTGCGGATCGTTGTCGTAAGCCTGCTGCAGTGCTGGAGATTCCCTGATCGCATCTTCGAGCTTGATGTTGAGAGTGGTTGGAACCATCTTCGCAATGCGATCGACATCGGCGTAGGGGACGTCCATGGCGCGACCCACGTCCTTGATGGCAGCCTTGGCGGCCATGGTGCCGAAGGTGATGATCTGGGCTACGTTCTCGCGGCCGTATTTATTGGTCACATAGGTGATGACTTCGCCGCGCCGGTTCATGCAGAAGTCGATATCGATATCGGGTAAGGAAATACGCTCGGGATTCAGGAAGCGCTCGAAGATCAGCTCGTGCTGCAGCGGGTCGAGGTCGGTGATTCCGAGCGCGTAGGAGACCAGTGAACCTGCGGCCGAACCCCGGCCCGGACCTACCGGAATGTCCCGTTCGCGAGCGTAACGGATGAAATCCCAGACGATAAGAAAGTATCCGGAGAACTTCATCTGCTGAATGATGGCCAACTCCCGGGCCAGGCGCTGCTCGTATTCCGCGAGATTATGTTTCAGCCGTCCCTGGGCTTCGAGCGGGCGAAGAGTTTCAAGGCGGCGGGCAAATCCTTCCCGCGTTACATGCTCGAAGTAGCTGTCGAGGGTGAATCCGGCGGGGACGTCAAAGTGGGGAAACGGATTGCTGACTTTCTCCAGCCGCAGGTTGCAGCGCTCGGCGATGTCCAGCGTGCGCGAAAGCACGTCGGGCGAGTCCTTGAAGACCCGCTGCATCTCATCATGGCTCTTGACGAAAAAGCCGGTGCCCTGGAACTTCATGCGGTTGGTGTCCTGAATCGACTTGCCGGTCTGAATGCACAGCATCACGTCCTGCGCGTGGGCATCGTCCTCGCAGAGGTAATGGCTGTCGTTGGTGGCGACCAGGGGAAGGCCCAACTCTTTCTCCAGCCGAAAGAGACTGGAATGGATGCGGTGCTCCTGCTCCAGACCCTGGTCCTGAATTTCGAGAAAGAAGTTGTTAGGACCGAAAATGTCGCGATAGGTCGCAGCCGCGGTACGGGCGGCTTCGTAATTCTCTTCCATCAGGCGCTCGGCAACTTCGCCTTTCAGGCAGCCCGACAGGCCAATCAATCCCTTGGAGTGTTCCGCCAGAAACGCCTTGCTCACCCGGGGCTTGTAATAGAAACCGCGCAATGAGGCTTCCGAGGTGATCTTCGCCAGGTTGCGGTAGCCTTCCTCGTTCTCGGCCAGCACCAGCAGATGGTTATAGGTATCGCCATCGGGAGGCGTGCGTTCGATGTTGTGATCGTCCTTCTTGCAAATGTAGAGCTCGCAGCCCACGATCGGCTTCACTCCAGCCTTGTGGGCCGCATTCACGAAATGGACCGCGCCAAAGATGTTGCCATGATCGGTCATGGCCACCGCGGGCATGCCCAGCTCTTTGGCGCGCTGGACAAGCTTCTCCACGTCGCAAGCCCCATCGAGCATCGAGTAATCGGTATGGAGGTGCAGGTGGACGAATTGGGACATGGGTGATTGTGGCGACACGGCTTGCTCTTATTCTATCGGGAAACCGCGCCGGCGAAGGGAGAGTTTATCCACAGAAGAAGAATGCGAGTGACGGCGCACGCGTCAGACGGATTCCTGATTCCCTACCTGGGTATTTGGAAATTTACGCCGCGCTCATCGTTGGCCTTGGCGGTGGCATCAAGGTCCAGCCACGAGAGGGGAAGCTTGGTTGCCCTCTGCTCGTTGAATATCCACAGGGTTCCACCGACCACGGCATAGTTTTGCACTTCCTGGGTATGTTTGTCGCGGAACACCAGCAGGGTAGGCGTGGAAGGCTCAGGCGTTTTCTCGGCCCTGGGGCTGGTTGGTGAGCGTGCTTCCTCGTCATCTGATTGCCGCTGCTGCCGCAAACGCGCGACTTCATCTTCCAGGCGATCGATGTCGGCCTGCTGCCGCACGATGTCATTCTGCGCGGAGTATGCGGGGGCAGAATACGCAGAGCCGTAATAGTCGTACCCCGGATCATAATCCGCGGCGCCGTAGAAATCGCCGCTGTAGTAGGCGGGATAACCGTAATAACCGAAATAGCCTGGATAAACTGTGCCTAAGAAAGCGCGGTTATGGAAACGTCGAGAGCCGAAGACGGGCTGGCGGAAACCGGCGAAGGAATGGCCTGAGCTTACAAACGGCTGACGTAATCCGGTACCGAAAGCCACACCAAAGCGCGGAGCTGCGCCGAAGCTGGATCCGCCACGAAAACCGATTGCGCCGCGCGAGGAAAATCCACCTGGTCCGCCGCCTCGTCCCATGGACACCCCGCCTCGAGATCCTCCATGCATTTGGGCCGGAGCGGGCATTGCCGACATCCAGGTGAATAACGTCGCAAGGGCCAACCAGCGCCACATACGACCAATTATAGAGCCGGAAGCGGCCTCAATTTGTCAAATCTTTGCCCAAAGTGGGGGCGGACAGGAGGGTCCGCCCCGCCGCGACCTCTAGTTTTGGTCACCGGCGCCGTGTTTCTGGCGACAGAGCTTACAGTAGGTTGGGGGCAAGCTGTTGTCCACTCTGTGCTTTACAGGGGGTACCGTGCGCAGATAGGCGAAGATTGCCTTCAAGTCGTCGTCGGTGAGGTTGGTGAATTCGCCGAAGGGCATGATTGAGGAGAGCTTTCTCGCCTTCACATATCCGGTGCGCAGGACCCGTATGAATTGGGCTTCATCGTAATAGGAGATACCGGAAGGATCCGGAGTAATATTTGCGCTGGTCACATCTCCCCACGGCCCTCTCAGGCGTTCACCGCCGGCATACGCCATGCCGGGTATCGGACCCTTTCGGTCGGCCGGGATGTGACACCCGCAGCCCAGCTGTACCATATATTTTCCACGTTCCACGGGGCTGGCCGACGGAGCCGGGCCGCTCACCGGGCCGGTCAAGGGCTCGGGAACATTGCGAATAAGGTACTTCACCGGAAAATCAATCCGGGTTGGCGGCAGCGGATTTCTCACCGGCGCGACCGAGCGCAAGTAGACCACAATGGAGGCCACGTCTTCATCCGACATTGTCCGGTATGCGCTGTAGGGCATCATGGGGAAGATGGTGCGCCCGTCGTGACCTATGCCTTCACGGATGGCGCGCGCAATTTGGTCGTCGCTCCAGTGGGCTGCCCCGGTTTCGGGATCCGGGGTAAGGTTCGGAGCTACGACTGTGCCCGGCAAATCGGCCATGGTGAGCACCTGTCCGGCGAGTTCCATGCCGGGCAGGTTAGGGGCTCCGTGAGTTTTAAAATCCTTCGGCGAGTGACACATCTCGCAGCCCACCAGGCCGACTACAAGATAGCGGCCCCGAGCGAGGCGTTCCGGAGTTCGATCAAAAGCACGGTTGCTGGTTTTTCTGGCCCTGGGTCCAATAAACGGACGCCAGCCGATCGTGAACGTAATAGCCACGGCGAGCAGCGCGCAGATAATGAGCAGAATCGTTCCAAGTTTCTTCAACCGTCACTCCAGGCAAAGGATTCATGGAATGCAGAATGCAAACGCACTCCAAACCGGAAACTTGAATAGATACAGCCAGGCGGCTTAACGCTTTTTCTTGTTGCCCTTATTTTTCTTACTGGCGGCAACCGGCGCATGCTTCGCAGCCTTGGCTTTGTCGGGCTTGGCTGGAGCAACCGTCTTGGAGGATTCCGTTTTAGCCGCCGTGGGTTTCACGGCCGGAGACTTGGCGGCAGCCGGGGCCCCCGTCGCGACCTGACCCTTGCCTTTCTTTTTACCCGCGCTCGCAGCTGCAGCTGCAGCGGCAGCGGCCGCAGCGGCCGCAGCGGCGGCAGCGGCCTCGGCAGCAGCTTTGGCAGCTCTCCCCCGCTTGGGCGGAGGCGGTGGAGGCGGAGGCGGCGGAGGTGGTGCCAAGGGCTTCAGGTACTTCAGGGTTTCGGTCCGCGAACGCAATTTGCCATCGAGCAGAAGCATGAATACGTCATGCGCAATCTTGGGATACTCAGGCAGCGGCGGCGTGATGTGCAGCTCGGTCATCTCCGCCAGCGGAATCTTCTGCTGAACCTGCCGCCATTTGGTGAAGAAGTTTTTTATCTTCTGCGCCACCGTCTGCTGCCGCGCGGTGATGGCCAGAAACAGGATCATCTCCGGCCGCGCTTCGGAGAGCAGTTTCCAGGCCCGCGAGGGCGTGGCCGCTTCTTTGCCCACCAGCCGCTTCGAGAGATCCTTGGCATGGTCCTCGAGATCCCGCCAGGCTTCGACCAGGTCCTTGCGCGGCATTTGTTTGCGCATGTCCGCGATATCTTTGTCGCCCAGCCGGGCGGTGAGGAAATACATCACCGCGGGCGCCGGGTCCGGGGCGTATCCCAGTTCCGTCATCTGCTGGCGGGTTTTCAAAAGCTGACCTAGCTGCGCCGTGTCCACCTTGGCGCTGGTCCAGTGCGGATTGAGCACCTTGAGCCAGCCTTCCTTCTCCAGCACGCGCACCATGTGCAGCGGATCTTCTTCGTAGGCCAGTTGCTCAATTTCGTAGCCGATCGCCTTGTGGGTGATGTATTCGATGTAATTGTTTTCTTTGGCAGATTCGAAGCGCGACTGGGTGCGTTCCTCGAGCGGCCAGTGAAAGCGTGCGGCAAAGCGGGTGGCCCGGATCAGCCGGGAGGGATCCTCGACAAAAGCGTAATTGTGCAGGACCCGGAGTACCTTGGCCTCAATATCAGCCGCGCCATTGAAGGGGTCCATCAGCAGGCCACGCGATCCCGGATTCAAAGACAGAGCCATGGCATTGACGGTGAAGTCGCGCCGGCGCAGGTCTTCGATCAGGGTCGCGGGAGAAATTACCGGCGGCTTGCCCGCCTTCTCGTAGTGCTCGATGCGCGCCATGCCGATCTCCGCGCGCACGTTGCCGGGCAGTCCCAGATACAGGGTCTTGAAGTCGTCGTCGATGCCGGCGATTCGTACCCCCGCCTTCTCCAGGTCCTTTTGCAGCTTGAGGGGATTGCCCTGCACGGAGAAGTCCAGATCGCGGATGGGGAAACCGCTGATGATGTCGCGGACCGCGCCTCCGGTCAGGTAAATATTCATGCCGGCGGCGCGGGCGATGTCCTGTACCAGCGTGACGCCGCGCTGCTGGTCCGGCGTCAGCCGGATTTCCATCGTGTAAATGTAATCGGCCATGCTTGCTTAGAGACGCGGCTCCGCGACCCGGTTCGCCACAGCAGAGAGTGAGGTTTCCACAGACTTGGCCGAGGAAAAGCACACCCCTCCGGTCGCTCTTACGTAAGTCACTCTATCCAATAGGCTTATAGCACATGAGATGGGACGCCGCAAGCTACAGAAAATAACACAAGGTTAACGCTTTGGCTACAAGGAACGTACAAGATGTCCGTTTTTTACCGGAAAAGTGCGAGAATCGGCATTAGCTTGGCGGCGGAAGGCCCTGAAAACAGTCGTCAGACCTCTCCGTCTCTGCCGGCCCGCGGACAATGAAGGAGCGACGACTGCTCGAATCCCGAACGCCCTGAAATCAGTTATGGGCCTAAGACGTTCCGCTGGCGACTGACGATTATTAAAGACCCACGACTCACTCTGATGCCCTCAACCCACAAGAAAGTCGTTGTCCGGAAGATGGACCGCGATTCCATCAATGGACACGTTGCCCCGGCCAATTTCGTCCGCGAAGGCAAACTCGAGCTTCTGAACACCTCGGGAAACGTCGTTGCCATCGACCTCAAGGACATAAAGGCTGTCTATTTTGTCCGCGAGTTCGGCGATTCCGATTCTTCGACCCGCAAGACCTTCACCAGCCGCCCGCGCACCGAAGGACTCTGGGTCCGCCTCAAGTTCAAGGACAATGAAGTCCTGGAAGGGATGATGCCCAATGACCTTAGCCTGACCACCGCCGAGGGCTTCCTGATCAATCCCCCCGACCTGCGTTCGAATACACAAAGGATTTTTGTGCCCCGCAGCGCCCTCGAGTCCCTGACCGTGCTGGCGGTGATTGGCGGTACTCATCGCCGCCGCAAAGGCGAGTCCACGGATGCTCGCCAGGTGCCGATGTTCGGGGAGTGAACAAGCAGGAATCTGACCCCAGACTTCAGGAGCCTCAGACTTTATTTCCGGTTTGGTATTCTTGCCGCCACCGGGAGCTACATGAAAAAAGGGTGAAGCAGCGTTAGTGCCGCTCCACCCAAAATCCGCTGGCCGAAGACATCCCTGCCGGCCAGAACCGGACGTCAGGGTTTTACCACCTGCAGATTGTTGGTCACGGAGAATGATCCCGACACGCTGTTCGCCCGGATGTTGGCGATATTTTTATCGCCCTCATTATCCACAATACCCTCCAGGGTGACATGGCCGTTCTTCACGATAATGCGAATCGGTTTTTGCACCCCCAGGTCATATTTCTGCATCGCCCCATAGCCATAGATCGCGCGATACAGACGGAGCCGAAGGTGGTCATCATTCGATGACACGGGCAGAACTTCAATCTGATTGTCGACGTGCTCAACCCCTTCAATTCTCTTCACCACGTTCTCCGCATCAGACTTCAGCGTGGGGCGCGTCACCTGGCCCATGAGGGTCACGTTAAATCCCTCAACTTTGTACGTCAGGTAGTCGAACACGTTGAGATAAGGCAGCATCAGCAGTTCGTGCCTGACTTCTCTTGTAATGCGCTCGGTGGCGCGCCCGGAAGCGTCTGGGGCTTGACGGGCTGAGGCGGCCGATCCCAGCGCCAGCAGCAGGCAGGAAACAAGCAACCATCGCAGTTTCATTTTCTTTCTCCTTCCGGGATCGATGTCGATCGAGAACATTCGATTTCCGGGACACATAGTAGCAAACGCTTCCCCGCTTATCCGAAGAGTTCCGATAGATACGCAGGCGTGCTCAGGTTTTTGGATGCCAATGCGCCGCTGGAGTTGTGTTCGGCCAACTCGCGCGCGGCAAAATCTGAAATCCTTTCTTCTTATTCGGTGTCATACTGAGCTTGCGAAGCATCTGGCGCGGAGCGTCTCTGCGGCGGGATCAAAATGGGGCTGATCTGCTCGCGATCCTTCAGGACTGAAGCCGCTCAGCATAATGCCGGGATGACTGGTTTGACATTCCGCCACTCCCTGCAAGCGGAGCCATCCAGACCGTGTAAAATCAGGTACAGCCTATGGAAGATCGCGAGCACGACCAGGAACTGCATCTTTTGCTCCCGCCCAGCGTCACGGGCCCGCTCTGGAAATCGCTGCTGCGCAATCTTCGCGATCGCTTCTTTCCCGAAAGGCTACCCCCGCTACAACTCACTTCCCGGCCCGTGAACACCGGCATGCTGATCGGTGATGCCGTCAGCCTGCCCTGGTATCGCACGGTTTTCACCAACCTGGGCAATGTAATTAATCCCGAGGTCCTGCCCCCGCTGGAACTGGAATCGCGGCCGGCTGATGTCGGGGAACTGGTCAGCGACCAGATGGGACATATGTGGTGGAGTTCGCTGCTGCGCAACCTGGCCGATCGGGTGGCCCCCGAACGATTGCCTGCGCTGCAACTGACTTCGGCGCCCGTCGATGCCGATCTCAAGTCGGGATCCATGCAGTTATCGCGTTGGTCTTCGCTGATCACTCTGCCCAAGGTTCCGCTGGCGGAGCGCCAATACTTTGCCGCCACACCGCCAAGGCCAAGCGTGAATCGGGTTGGGCAGGCGCCGCTCTTCGCCGGGTTTGCGGGAGTTCCAGGGGGCCTGCTTGAAGGAACGCCCGCGCATGTTCATCCCGGTAAATTGCAGACTGCTCTCTCGCGTTCGCGGCTGCGCGAGGCGTTGCTGATTGCGCTCGCGGTTCTGGAAGCGCTGTATCTGGTGGGCTCGCTTCTCGGCCTGGTCTAATTCCCGCTTTCTTCTTTTCCTGTTCCCCTGCAAGGCGTCATCCTGAGCTTGCGAAGGATCTAGCGCGCAGCGGATCGACCCTGGGCCGCTGTTGGACGGTCCACGCCAGATCCTTCGGGACTGAAGTCCCTCAGGATGACGCCGGGTGTGAGTGTGAAGCGTGGCCTTCCTTCATGCGCCTGCGCTCCCGCCTCCGTTACAATCACGATTCACTGGTCAATCCCTATGAAACTCTCTCAGATTGCTGCCACTATCAACGCCCGGCTGGAAAATGGTTCGCCGGACTTGGAAATTACCGGTGTTGCCGGCATCAAGGACGCAGGCCCCGGCCAGCTTACCTTCGTGGCCAATCCCAAGTACGCCGGCGCGGCGCGGACCACCAGGGCCTCCGCCGTGATCGTGGCCGAGGAGTTCCCTGCCGTTTCTGCCGCCCTGTTGCGCAGCAAGAATCCTTATCTGGCTTTCGCCCACGCTCTCGAGCTTTTTTCCCAGCCCCCGCGCTATGAACCGGGCGTCCATCCGACCGCGGTGATTCATCCTTCGGCCCGCATCGGCGAGGGGGCGCACATCGGGCCCTATGTCGTGATCGACCAGGATGTCGAAATTGGCCGGGACGCTGTGCTGCTGGCGCACGTGGTCATCTATCGCGACGTTCGAATCGGCGACAGATTTTTTGCCCACGCGCATGCCGTGGTGCGCGAAGGCTGCCTGCTCGGAAACGGGGTGCTCCTGCAGAATGGAGCCATCGTTGGAGCCGATGGCTTTGGCTTTGCCAAGGACGACTCCGGCCACTGGTACAAGATCCTGCAGTCTGAGCCCGTGGTCATCGAGGACGAGGTCGAAATCCAGGCCAACTCGTGCATCGACCGGGCCAGTGTGGAGAAAACCCGTATCGGCCGCGGCACCAAGATCGACAATCTGGTGCAGATCGGTCACGGTTCGCGCATCGGGGAGCATTCGCTGCTGGCCTCGCAGGTGGGGCTCGCGGGCTCGACCGATGTCGGCAATAACGTGATACTGACCGGACAGGTTGGTGTAGTCGGCCATTGCAAGATCGGCGATGGGGCGATCGTGACCCCTCAAAGCGGAGTGGCGGGCGACATCGAGGCCGGGGCCATCGTCAGCGGCGCACCGGCGGTGGATCACAAGTTGTGGCTGAAGTATTCGGCCCTGCTGAGCAGGCTGCCCGAGATTGCACGCGCGGTAAGAGCTAAGGCATCGAAGGATTAACCTCAGAAGACACCGAGGGCATGGGGGAAACCCGTTCCTCCTGCAACTCTTCCGGCAATCCACTGTCGATGGCTCGCCTGACCCTCTCCATCAATTCTTCCCGGTTGCCAAAGTCTTCCGGTTCGATCGGAGGATGGAAAATGAGAGTAACAGTTCCTGGTTTAATGGCGAATCGGCCTTTGGGCATGACGTAATGCGAACCCGAAACCGTCACCGGCACGACCGGCACGGCGCATTCCATGGCCAGATAGAAAGGGCCTTTCTTGAAGGGCAATAACCTGCCATCGAAGGAACGATGGCCTTCGACGTAAATGGTCATGTTGATGCCCTTTCGCAACACCGCAGCAGCAGCCCGAACCGCCGAGATGCCCGCGTCCCGGTTGCCCCGATCAACCGGAACCAGCGAACCCAGCCTCATCGTTTTCCCCAGCAATGGATAGTCAAACAGTTCTTTCTTCGCCATGACGGAGGTGCGGCGCGGAATTAACGGCAGCATAACCGGGGGATCGATGTTCGAAACATGGTTGGACATGAAAACATAAGTGCGCCTGGAGTCCAACCGGTCGAGTCCCACGGTTTGCGCCCGTATTCCGGCAAGTCGCACCCCGGCAAAAGCGGCGCCCATGGCGACCTGGTAAAGAAAACGAATGTCTCCGGTCAGGAACGTCCAGGGAAAGCAGATCAGCGCCGCCAGGGGAAGCGCCAGGCTCCAGAAGGCGAGCATCACAATGGTGCGAATCATGGGTGGGCCGCTTTCGCCGCCTGGACTTCGCCCTTCAGCCACGCAGTCCGGCGAGCCTTCTGCTCCGGCGTGATTTTGTCCAGGTCGAGCAGATCAATCTGAATTTCCTGCCGGCTGCCCAGCGTCCATTGCAGATCGCGCTCGCCTTGGGAATTGCGGACACGGACGCGGAGCATATCGCCCGGGCGAACTTCTGCCGGGTGGGTTGCAAGATTCCGGTTCGCCGGCTGCCCGTTGATTTCCACAATCTCATCTCCGACCGACAGGCCGGCCCGCTCCGCCGCGCTTCCGGCGGTGACTGCAGCTATCGTCAGCGCCGCATTAAAGTTTCGTGTGGCCACAAATCCGGGATCGGCAACGGAAGTTAGCCGCTGTGCCACATGCATTCCCACGCTCTTGAAAAAGTCATCCCAGGGAATTTCGTCGGTTCCGGCAACGTACTTCTGGAAGAACCATCCCAGATCGGCATGGCTGACTGCCTCGGCGGCGCGGCGCACTCCCTCGGTATCGGGAAAGAACTGCCCTTTCTGCGCGTAGTGTTCGTTCATCCAGCGAAAAACGTCACGCCCCGAGGCGGAACCCTGGGTAGCCTCGCGCACCTGGAGATCGAGCAGCACGCCGAGCAGGTTTCCCTTGTTGTAATAAGAGATGCTGCGCGTGGGCAGCCGGTAGTAATCGTATTTTTCCAGCCACGCATCCAGACTGGATTCCTCTACCGACTGGGTAAGATGAGCCGGACGCCGCTCCAGGTCGCCGATTTCAGCCGCCACGCCTTTGATGTAGCTCTTCTCATCGAGCAGACCGGCGCGCAGCAGAATAATGTTCCCCGCCGTCGTGGTCATGCCCTCGCTGAACCACAGAGCTCGGGTGTAGTTTTCTTTGGTGTAGTCGATGGGTTCCAGCGACTGCGGCCGGATTCGCTTCACATTCCACAGGTGGAAAAATTCATGAGCCGTAAGGCCGGCAAGGGCCTGGGGATTCGCGGCCAGAGTTTCGGGGCTGAGATCGATGGCGGTCCCGTTGGCGTGCTCCATACCGTTGCCGGCTGCTCCCGGCGGAAAGTGATAAATGAACAAGTAGGTCTGAAAGGGCCGGTCTTCCATCCAGGTCGTGGCCGAGGACACCATCCGCCGCAGCATGGCGATCGTCTTCCGCATGTCGTAGTCTGAGGGATCGGCGTCCACGACGACGCGGTAGTGCCCACCTGACTGGTCAAAATCGGATTCCTGGAAGGCGCCAATTTCGACCGGAGCGTCCACCATGTGATCGTAGTCCGGCGCCGTAAATCCGTCGCCCGCAGCGGGAATCTCGGTGGCGATGTGCCAACCTTCAGGCAAGTCCGTGAATGAAACCTCGACCGGCACGTTGCGAGCGTCGACAGGATACGCCAGTATCTCTGCCAGGTTGAAGAATGCATGCTGTGTATTCAACTGCGCGCCGAAGGGGCCTGATTGGTCGGCGAAAATCTCATATTCAACTTCCGCGCCCTGGGCTGTGTCCCTGAGATGCCAGGTCGTCTTGTCTAACTTTTGCACTGGAAGCGGGTGCCCGTCGCCACCGCTGGCCCTGACCCAATTTACGTACTGAGAGAAATCACGCACCTGGTAAAGCGCGTTCCAGACCGGCAGCTGCAGGTCGCGTTCGGATGCACCGGGGTCGAGCAGAAGTTTCACGCGAACCAGATGGTCGGGGCGGTTGGCAAGGGAAACGATATATCGAACCGGCGCGTGCGGCGATGCAGGCGGAGAGTTCTGCGCGCCCGCCGGTATCGCCATCAGGGCAACGAGGCAGACGGAACCAAGCGCAAGTCCCGCACTGGACGAAAGCTTCACGCTTTGGCAGACGCCTTCAACGGATGGTTGCCCGAAGCGCCTCCGGCAATTGTCTTCAGACGTTGCGGCAGCTTTTCGTAAATGCCGCCAAAGCCGCCATTGGAAAGAATGGCCACCACATCCCCCGGCCGCATCTCCTGGGCTACAGTCTGGACGATTCCATCGGCATCGGGGACGATGCGCGCGCGCCGTCCCTGAGTTTGCAGCTCGGCGACCAGCGCAGATACATCCATGCGTTCGCTTTCGGGGATGGATTCCGACTTGAATACGTTGGCCACGACCACCTCGTCCGCTACCGCCAGGCTCCGGGCCAGCTCATTTTGAAAAACATTTCGCCGGAGAGTGTTGGAGCGCGGCTCGAGAATGGCCCAGAGCCGGGCCCCGGGGTAACGCGCATGCAGCGCCTTCAGGGTACCCGCAATGGCCGTGGGATGATGGGCAAAGTCGTCGATGATGGTGATGCCGTTCACCTGGGCCCTCACCTCCAGGCGGCGCTTCACACTCTTGAAGCTCCTGAGGGCGGTCGCGATTTTCTCCGTGGGAATGCCGCATCCCGAGGCCAGGGCCGCCGCCGCGGTTGCGTTCAGCACGTTGTATTCTCCGGCCAGCGCAAATTCAAGATCGGACCAGTGCGCGCCATTGCGCAATACCGTCCATGATGTGCTTGCGGGGTCGAGCCGCAAGTTGGTCATACGCCATGCCGCAGCCGCTGTGCTTCCATAGCGCTCCACTGGACAAAATGGCTTGGCCAGACAGCGTTCGATACTCTCCCCCGCGTCCAGCGCGACGATTCGGCCGCGCCCCGGCACCAGGTTGACCAGGCGCCTGAAGGCTGTCTCCACGGCATCCAGGTCCTTGTAGATATCGGCATGATCGAATTCAACCGAGGTCAGGATCATGGCATCGGGAAAGTAGTGCAGAAACTTCGGGCCCTTGTCGAAGAAAGCGGTATCGTACTCGTCGCCCTCGAGGATGAAGTGCTTGCCCTCTCCCAACTGAAAGCTGCTGCCGAAGTTTTCCGCGATTCCTCCAATCAGAAACGAAGGCCGCATTCCGGCGCTTTCGAAGATCCACGCCAGCATCGACGTGGTGGTGGTTTTTCCGTGGGTGCCCGCCACCACCAGGACTTCTTTGCCGCGCAGAAATTCTTCGTGCAGGATCTGCGGCAGCGAGCAGAATGGAATGCGCTGGTCGAGAATGTGCTCCAGTTCAACATTTCCCCGCGAGATGGCGTTGCCAACCACGACCATATCCGGGCGCGGTGCAAGATTGGCGGTCGCAAAGGGCTGGGCCACGGGAATATCAAGCGAAGCCAGAAAATCCGACATGGGCGGATAGGCGGCAGCATCGGAACCGCTCACCCGAAAACCACGCTGCTTGAGCATGCCGGCCAGCGATGCCATGGCAGTGCCGCAGATACCGATCAGATGGATATGTTTTATGTCATTCATAATTTCATCACCGCGTTTGTCATACGAGTAACGGATCGAGTAAAGCTGCTCACCGCTTGCGTGGCGTCATCCCGAGCTTGCGAGGGACCTGGCGTGGAGCGCCCAGCCGCTCGCCGGGAATCGGTACACTGCGCGCCAGACCCTTCGAGACGGAAGTCCCTCAGGATGAGGCCACAATCTGATGCGTGCTCTCATCCCGCGGAGCGTGAGCTAACCGCTGCCACCGTGGCGCTTTCCAGTATTTTGAGGCTGACCCCACCCGCGGTTACATTCAGCGCCGCGCGCACGCCGAAAGGCAAAGTGATGTTGCCGTGAGAAACGTGCCCGGAACGCAAACCGTAAGCCACGGGAACTCCCAGGCTGCCGACCACGCGCCGCACCACCTCTTCCAGCGTATAACCCTGATCTCCAGACTGATTACTCTGATTCTGCCTGCAATCCACCATTTCACCAAAGATAATGCCTCGAACATCGGCCAGTTTTCCCGCCAGCTTGAGCTGCATCAGCATGCGATCGATCTGGTAGGGTTTGGCGGCAATATCCTCCAGAAACAAAATCGTGCCGGCGGTGCGGATTTCATACGGCGTGCCCAGCGAGGCCACCAGGATGGAGAGACATCCACCGTAAAGAATGCCCTCCGCGGAACCCTCCACCAGCGACTTCACATCGGAGTCTAAATCCGGCGCCCATTCTGCAGACCCGGTCAGAGCGTGCTTCCAGGACTCGACATCGACGCCATCCGCGTGGGCAAAGTCCTTGGCCACCATGGGACCATGAAAAGCGATCAATCCGGCAGCATCCGCGAAGTAAGTCAGAAGAGTGGTGAGATCGCTGTATCCCACAAAAATCTTGGGATGAGCCTTAACCTTCTTCAGGTCGAGAATATCCAGAAGATAGTTCGACCCGTATCCGCCGCGGGCGCAGATGATGGCTCGGACTTCGTCGCGCTCGAACATTTCCTCCAGTTCCCGCGCCCGGCGCCCGGCGGAACCGGCAAAATAAAGGTCGCGCTCGAAGATGGAATCGAAATAAAACGGTTTGTATCCCAGCTCTCGCAACGCCGCGCAACCCGATTCCAGCAGTTCAGGCTTGATGTTGCTGGCCGGGGCCACAATGCCCACGGTGTCGCCCGGCCGCAGCGCAGGTGGCTTGATGCGCGCAATTTTTGGAACTGAGGACATTCCTGTGCAATCTTACCCGCAAATCTCGAAGCACAACTTTAAACGAAAAACTCACCCCGGCAGATCAGTTCAGCGGGCCCGCGGAGGAAGACCTGGCCTTCCCAGCGGACCAACTGCGATCCCCCCGGGGCGTGAACCCGTACCGGTGACTGAGCGTGTTTTGCGGAAATCGCGGCCACGGCCGCAGCGCATGAACCTGTCCCGGAAGACTGGGTTTCGCCGGCTCCACGCTCAAAAAACCTGACTTCGACGTTACTCCTGTCTTTAACGATTACCAGCTCAACGTTAACTCCCTGCTTGAACTCGTGACCACTGCCGATTTCCGCGGCCTGGGCCTGCCATTGGGGACCGAAGTCTTCTACGAATACAACGTAGTGCGGATTACCCATCGAAACAGGAATACCGCGCACCTCCCCAAACGACAGCGTGAGGAGGAATTCATCTCCAACTTGCGGGTCGCCCAGCGCGGTCTCGAACTCGTACCGGGATTCGCTGCGACTGATAAGCCGGCAATTCTTGAGCCCGGCGCCGGTGCGGATCGCGAACGCGTCTTTGGCCTGCTCCGAGCAGAGATAGGCGGCCACGCAACGTGTTCCGTTGCCGGAAATTTCAGCTTCCGAGCCATCGGAGTTGAGCAGGCGGGCCACAACATCCGCATCCTGCGCCGGAAAAAGCCACTCCACACCGTCGGCGCCCACCCCGTGGTGGCGATCGCAGATGCGCTTGCTGAAATTTCCTATATCAGCCGGGACATATCGGCCATCGATGATCAGAAAATCATTGCCGCAGGCGTGGGCTTTGGTGAAAGGAATGGATCGCTCGGCAGAGGTCATTCGATCTGCACCGGCCCCAGCGAGGTAACATGCTCGAAAACCGAAGAGTGGCGCAAGGCCTGCAGGACCGTCTCGTGCTCCCTGCGCGTTCCTGCGATTTCAAACTGAAGACGGACATGCTGCCGGGTCTGGGCGACCTGGGCATTCTGCATCATGGCGTGGATGCTCTCCAATGCTTCGTTGACCTCGGCGTTGACCTCGTCCGCTTTGCTGCCGGTCACTTCGAAGCCGTACACCGTCACCTTGAGATTGAATATCTGTTCAGCCCGGCCCAGCAGAAACAGGCAAACCAGAATGAGGATGGTGGCAAAAGTGGCGGTGAGATAAAGTCCCCCGCCCACTGCCATGCCTACCGATGCCACCACGAAAAGGGTGGCGGCCGAGGTAAGACCGGTCACCAGGTTGTCCCGGTTGTGCAAAATGGAACCTGCTCCAATAAAACCGATGCCGGGAATGATCTGCGCCGCAATGCGGGTATGGTCTCCCGGGAACTCGAGTGCCAGGGCATTGGAGAGCAGGGTAAACATGGCAGCGCCGACACAGATAAAGAGGGTCGTGCGCAGTCCGGCTGGGCGATGCTTGATCTCGCGCTCCAGACCGATGACGCCCCCCAGGACCGCCGCCACCACCAGGCGCATCAGATAGACCTCAGCCGGTGACATCTCGTTATGCAGCGCATTGTGAATCTGTTGCAAAATTGGCATGGCAGCCCTGGGTGGCTGGATTTTATCACTGGTAAACTTCGTCCCTGGACGGCTTCGCGCGCCCGCAGTTAACCGGGATGATTACCGGGACGGAGCGTGAGTCCGGTAGATGGTCGCCTTGGCCTCGCCCGAAGCATGAATCACTGCCAGCGGCGTCAGACCCTGTTTCTGCGCTCCGGTAGAAACCGCATCGCCCTCGAAGGCAATCACGAAATCGGCATAGCGCGGCGGATCGGCCAGGGCCCGTTCCCACAATCCGTCCAGATCGGCGGGTTGCTTCCAGGTTCTGTGATTGCCTTCATTGATCACTCGTCGCAGCGGGATGCCGGCCTGCTCCAAAGCGCCCACGTGATTGCCCAGGTACATGAGCAGCGTCGAATCCTGCGGCAGGGCTTTCAGATAGTCGGCAAGTTCGCGCTCTAGAGCAATGCGCCCGCGGGAGTTGACTACGGCTTCGCGAAGACACACTGGGTTTGACCAGATCAACCCATAGCTCGCGGCAACGAAGATCATGCCCGCTGCCGCAATTGAAATCTTCAGGGCCCTCCGGCTTATCAGCTCCACGGCAAAATACGCTGCCAGGGCAAGAAACACAGCGAACGCGGGTAACAGTTCCAGCCCGTAGCGCACATTGTAGTAGGAAAACGGCCACCACACCGGCACGTAGATCGGTACGCCGCCGTAAGCAATGGAAAGCAAATAGAACGGTAAGGGAAGTCCCAGCAGGAGCAGCGGCAACATTTGACCACGGAGCCGTACCCGGCTCAGGCTGGCGATCACGCCCGCCAGGGCAAACGCGATCCACAGCTTCTGCAAACTCTCGGGCGCCAGGTTCATCTCCGCCGACTTGAGGAAATAACTGAAGGCAGTTCGGACATCATGCGCCCCCGGATGGGTCGCCGCCGGGCTCCTTTGCTCAATGGCCTTTGCCGAGTATGGACCATTGGCGAATTCCAGCGGATTGCGATAGACGATGGCGTTATAGGCCAGCCAGAGCGCGGGCGCGGCTGCGGCCAGAAGAATGAAATTTCGCAGTTCGGTCCTGAAGTTGCGGCCTGCCGGTTTCGCTCGAAGCGCCACCACCGGAGCGATCACACACAGGGCACCCGCCATAAACCAGGCATCGTAGCGAGTCAGGCAGGCAGCCGCCAGACACAGCCCGCATTTGAGCAGCGATGACGACCTGGGTAGCTGCAAAGCATTGTCCCGGGACTTGTCATCGCTGGGTGCGTCCCCACCGGACTGGTTGCAGTACTGCACAAATTCGCTGAAGTACACTAACACCCAGATGAAGAGCGCCAGGTACAGCGATTCGGTCATTGCGGTCGCTTGCAGGTAAATCAGGTTCGGGTTGGCGGCGTACGCGATGGCCGCCAGCCAGGCCGCGAATCTGATCGTCGGTCCGGGTTGTTTTACGGACCTTAGGCGGTCGCGGACCAAACGGAAAATCCCGGCCGTCCCGAAGACGTATGCGGCCATCGACGGAATCGACCCGCCCACTCCGGTCTTCCACATCCAGTTGGAAAGCAGAAAAGGGATCATCAGCAGGTGGGGCAGGGGCAGCCAGACGGTCCCCAATTGCAGCAGGCCCGGGGTTCGGGAATCGAATACCCGGCGCGCAATGTTGATGTGCGCCACCGCATCGCCGTAGAAAAGTATTTCGCCGCGCCGCAGATAAGACAGAAAGGAAAGAATTGAAACGAGTGCGCTCAGCCATGCCAGCAGGGCGATTTCGTGGTCCCGGGGCCGGCTCGGCTGTGCGTTCATTCCAGATGGGTCAGCTCGCGGAAGATTTGAAAGCGGGCATCGATTTCTTCCCGGGTGAGCGATTGCAGACGTTCGGTCCCAAATCTCTCCACGGCGAACGAACCCATCACCCCGCCATAGAACAGGGCGCGCTTCAGGACTTCACGGCTCAATTCTTCCTGGGAAGCGATGTACCCCATGAAGCCGCCCGCGAAAGAATCGCCCGCCCCGGTGGGATCTTTTACTTCTTCTATGGGCAGCGCCGGCGCCCGAAAGGGATGACGGCCAATGCCGTACGCGCCCTCACGGAAGAATATGGTGGCGCCGTATTCACCATGCTTGATGACCAGCGCCTGCGGTCCCATGGCGAGCACTTTCAAAGCCGCCCGCGGCAGATTGCTTTCTCCCGCCAGGCTCTTCGCCTCGGTATCGTTGATCAACAGCACGTCGACCAGTTTCAGGGTTTCGGTCAACTGCGGGCGCGCGGTGTTAATCCAGTAATTCATGGTGTCGCCCCCGGTCATGCGCACTGTCTTCATCTCCCGACGGACCATCGCCTGCAAATCAGGCTGGATATTTGCCAGAAAAAGGAATTCCGAATCCTGATAGTGGGGCGGGATGTGGGGTTGAAAATTCTGGAACACGTTGAGGTCGGTAAAGTCGGTCTTGGCCTCGTTCAGATTGTCGAGATACTGCCCGCCCCAGCGAAATGTCTTGCCTTTGGCATGTTCGATGCCGCGCGTATCCACTCCGCGCTTCTTCAGAACATTTTCGTGCTCGGCGGTGAAATCCTCGCCCACAATGGCGACCACCCGCACGTCGGTGAAATAGCTGGCGGCCAGGGCGAAATATGTGGCCGCGCCACCCAGAACATCTTCCACTTTCCCCGAGGGACTGGCGATGGTGTCGAACGCGACTGAACCAACTGCGACGATGCTCATGCTTTCTTGGCTTTCAGGTATTTGTCCAGAATGAGTTTCAACTTCTGGCGGGTAGCCGCGGGAATCTGGCTGCGGTCGGTGAGAATGGCGTGCGCCAGCGCGGAATCGCACTTGCAGGCCCGATGCTTCGGCATGGCCGCCACCGTCTCGCGCACGACCCGGGCGGCGTTCTCGGCATTCTTCAGCAGCACGGCCACGATCTGATCGACGGTCACCGAATCATGGTGCGGGTGCCAGCAGTCGTAGTCGGTAACCATCGCCACCGTCACATAGCAGATTTCGGCTTCGCGGGCCAGCTTCGCTTCCTGCAGGTTGGTCATGCCGATCACGTCCATGCCCCAGCTGCGATAGATGTTGGATTCGGCTTTGGTCGAAAACTGCGGACCCTCCATGCAAAGATAAGTCCCCCCCTGCTTGGCCGTGATCCCCGCTTTCTTGCACGCGCCCACGACGGTTTGGGCGAGTTCAGGACAAATGGGATCGGCAAACGCAATGTGGGCTACGACTCCGTTTCCAAAAAAGGTGTCGACGCGGTGGCGGGTACGATCGAAAAACTGGTCCGGGACCACAAACTCCAGCGGCTTATGCTCTTCCTTCAGCGAGCCCACCGCTGAAAGCGAAATGATCCGCTCCGCGCCCAGTTGCCTGAAGCCGTATATATTGGCCCGGAAATTCAGCTCGCTCGGAAGAATGCGGTGTCCCCGGCCGTGACGGGCGAGGAACGCAACTTTGCGGCCTTCGAGCATGCCCAGAATATATGCATCCGAAGGTCGGCCGAATGGCGTTTTCAGGCGCAGTTCCCGGACCTTGGTGAGCCCGGGCATCGAGTACAAGCCACTGCCCCCAATGATTCCAATATCGGCTTGTGGCAAGCGTCTCCTCGGAAGTTCGACGTCGAACGGCAAAACGCGAATGACAAAACAGTGATTATACAGACGTATCCGATTCAGGCGAGACCTTAGCTAGTGGCGGAGTTTTGAAACCCCCGCCTCATGTGAGAAATGTCATCCTGAACGGCCTTCAGGCCGTGAAGGATCCGGCGTGAAGCAAGATATGGACTTTGCCGCAGCCGTCGCACCGATGCGCGCGAGATCCTTCGGGACTGAAGTCCCTCAGGATGACGCCAGTGCTGGGGTCTTGTTCCAAACAGCACTACCCAGACGTAGGACCAGGTCCCACACGAGCAAAAAACTATCTGGCAGCCGGAGCAGCCGTTTCGAATACTTCCAGCTCGAGTTTGTCGGTGGTGGCCTGATCCAGGCTCTCGGTGACCAGCACGGTGTCGCCTTGCACATCGATCACGACCGGCCCATCTTCCGTCAGCCAGGCTCGCTTGCCGGTCAAATGGTCCAAGGCCGAGGCCTCGGTCGCCGGTTCCTTTCCAGCTTCCGGCACGTCTTGCACCCGGAGGTATCTCTTGCTTAGGGCGCCGGCATAAATGGCGGCGAAGTTGGCCGCCTTTTCCGGGGTCGACCAGCGCGACACGTACAAGAGTCCCAGCGGCGCGGCACGGTCGCCCTTGGGGCGCACGGCATAGTAGTAGCCGCCGCGCCAATGCGGATACAGGTTCTTCGAAATTGGAGGCCCGGCATATTGGTCAACCAGCACGGCCACATCAAATTCGCCCACCGCGCCCACATCGAAGCGATCGTAGTGCTTGAAGATTTGCCTGAAATCGGGAACCCGCATAGGCTCCAGGCGCTCACCCGCAAGATAGGTCTGAGGTTCCATGATCTGCCGTGTGGTTCTCGGTGGATTGCGAAACAGCTCGGCAAACGCCTTCTCTTTCCCCCCCTTGATCAGCAGCTCGGCGATGAAATCGATGCCGTACCGGTAAGGGAACGTCAGGGCCTCCTTCATGTAGATTGGCGCGCCCCGGAATTGCACCGAATCCGGGGTGCCGGCCAGCATGCCGTCTTTGAGGCCCTGAACCACTTGCGGCGAGTCCTTTAGCGACAGGCCCATCGGCTCCAGCATATAGTCCACAAGCACGACCATGGCCTGGCCCTCGACCACGGCCTGGCGGGTGGTGCTGACCTCGTCGTTCTCGATGTCCTGTGCGGTGATTTTCTTCTTCCTGGCCAGATCTGCGTCAACCGGCTTCATGTACTTCTCGAGATTGAAAGATTGGTCCTGCAACGCATGGGTCAGTTCGTGGGCCAGCACCGGCTTCTGCTGCTCGGCGCCCAACCAGTCGAGAAGATTTACGGTCTTGGTTTTGGGATCGTAATATCCGGCGACCTGCTCCTTCAGCAGCACGGGCAGAAATTTCCCCAGGTCAAAGTCCCGCGGCAGCAGCCCAAATTTCTTGAGTACCAACTCGGAGCGGCGCAGGCGCTTGGCGTCCTGGTCCTCGCTGGTGTGCTTGGTGACATAGCTTTCCACCTGGTCGCGGCTGACCAGTTGCCGCTTGACCTGGTGCCTGATGGGAAACAACGTATCCTTGCTGGCAAACTGAAGGATCTCGTCCACCGAGCGAAAGAGCTTCTCCGCCTCCTGCGGCGAGATCTTCTGTTCCTCGGCAGCCGGCGCAGCTGTTTGGGCAGTGGTCTGTGTGGTCGCGGGCGACCCGCCCGCGTCTATCGGTTGCGGCGCCCCTGCCTGCGCCTGTCCCCAAACCGCAAGCAGCAGAAGAAGCAGAATCAATCTAAGGACGGATGCCTGACATCTCTTACCACCAGTCTGCAATTTAGCCATTGGATATGAGTTTATACTTTTCCGATGAGCGTCAATCTCTGGACCTCGACCGAACACGCGCTTGACTACCTGGGCCGCGCCGACTCAATCCCGCACCGGACTGAAGGCGAATCCGCTCTCCTGGAATTCATCCCGGGCGCAGCCAGCCGTATTCTCGACCTCGGCACCGGGGATGGACGCCTGCTGGCGCTGGTCAAACTGGACCATCCCGACGCCACCGCGGTGGCGATCGATTTTTCTCCCGCCATGTTGGATGCCGCACGCAAGCGTTTTGCCGGCGATCAATCGGTCAACGTTGTAGCCCACAATCTCGAAGACCCTCTTCCCGACCTAGGGAGATTCGACGCTGTGGTTTCCAGTTTCGCCATCCATCATCTCACCCACGAACGCAAGCGGACACTTTACGGCGAAATCTACGGCAGGCTGAATCCGGACGGCGTGTTTTGCAATCTTGAACACGTGGCTTCGCCGACGCCCCGTCTTCATGAAGAATTCCTGCAAGGAATCGGATGCGCGGTCGAAACCGAAGACCCTTCCAACCAGTTGCTGGATGTAGAAACCCAGCTGCGGTGGCTGCGCGAGATTGGTTTCCAGGATGTAGATTGCCACTGGAAGTGGCGTGAACTGGCCCTGCTGACCGGAAGGCGAGTGTGAGCCATTCCGCGGTTCGAGAAATATCGCCTCCAAACAGTTCCATTTCAGGAGCTTCTCCCCTCTGATGTGACGAACATCACATCTTTCACGAACGCTGTCCCGTTCAGGATTGGTCCTGGCCATACCGTGGAAACGCACGGCGTCAAGCCGTGCGAAAAGAATCGCAACCGGAGGCGGCTTCAGCCGCTGTGAACGACTTTGCCGATCGCACATTCTTTGTCACCTCTGTAACCTGGGGGCGCCGCTCCCTGTTCCGGTCCGAACCGGCGGCAAGACTCTTGCTGGAAACCCTTTCCACCTATCGCGAGCGGGGCACCTTCCAGCTCTACGAATTCGTGCTCATGCCTGACCACATTCATCTATTGCTCGCCCCCAGGCCTACCCTCGCACTCGAACGAGCCATGCAATTCATCAAAGGTGGCTATTCCCATCGCTTCATGAAGGAAACTGGTTCAAGAATGGAAATCTGGCAGCGGGGCTTCACCAATCATCGAATTCGGGATTGGGCGGATTTCGAGAAGCACCGGCGCTACATTCATCTGAATCCGGTCCGCGCCGGCCTCGCTGAATTTCCCAAGGACTATCCGTATTCCTCCGCCCATCCGGATTTCCCGCTCGAGGAAGCGCCACCGCGGCTAAAGCCGGTCGCGTAACCGTTTGATTGGCACGGCTGGAAGCCGTGCCCTTCCACGGTGGCCCCCGGCGTCCATGGCCCTGGCGTCCGTAGCGAAGCTGGCTTCGCGAATGCGCTGTGTTTTTCGCTTTGACCGGATGCGAAATCTCAATCGGGGGGCGCGCAATGTCGAACGCCAGCACAGCCGTGGAAGTGCACGGCTTCGAGCCGTGCGAAAAGAATCGCAACCGGAGGCGGCTTCAGCCGCTGTGGACGACTTTGCCGATCGCATATTCGTTGTCGCCTCTGTAACAAGGACTATCCGTACTCCTCCGGATTTCTGGCTCGAGGAAGCGCCACCGCGGCTAAAGCCGGTCGCGTAACCATTTGATTGGCACGGCTGGAAGCCGTGCCCTTCCACGGTGGCCCCTGGCGTCCGTGGCCCTGGCGACCTTGGCCCTCGCGTCCGTAGCGAAGCTGGCTTCGCGAATGCGGTGTGGTTTCGTTTTGGCCGGATGCGAAGTCTCAATCGGGAGGCGTGCAATGTCCAACGCCAGCACAGCCGTGGAAGCGCACGGCTTCGAGCCGTGCGAAAAGAATCGCAACCGGAGGCGGCGTCAGCCGCTGTGGACGAC
>JBOGLC010000157.1:0-33356 GCA_050746005.1 Terriglobales bacterium | reverse complement strand
CAGGATGACACCGCTGGCTGGCAGCAACTCTTACCGGGCGTCATGCTGAGCTTGCGAAGCATCTGGCGTGAAGTGCATGTGCTGCCGCATGGAAAAGTGGCGCCGCAGGCGAAGCGCGGACAGCGGGTCCTTCTACGCATTTTGTCTTCGCCAACGAAGACAAAGCCTTCGCTCAGGATGACTGGGTGCCCACTGTTTGCCGAAAAAACAAAGGGCGGCTGTTGGCCGCCCTTATTTAAGTCTGAACCTGCAAGTGCGAAGCTGCTTCTACGCTGGCGCCGGCCTTTCGCCGCCCTTGGCGCGGCCCGGCTGCAGGTCGGGCTTGATCACCTGCTGTACTCCGTCGTCGGGCTTGGGCGGAGGCACAATCTTGGGCAGTTCCTGGCCCTCGATGATCATCTTGATCTGAGCCGCATCCAACACTTCGCGCTCGATCAGCGCCATTGCAATTCTGACCAGCACATCGCGATTGTTCTGCAAAAGGTCTTTCGCCGAGTCGTAACCGCGCTTGACCAGCTTCTGCACTTCCGCATCGATCTTGACCGCGGTAGCTTCGCTGTAATCGCGATGCTGGGCGATTTCGCGGCCCAGGAATATCTGCTCTTCCTTCTTGCCGAAGGTGAGCGGGCCCAGGTCACTCATGCCCCACTCGCACACCATCTTGCGCGCCAGTTCGGTGGCGCGTTCGATGTCGTTGCCGGCGCCCGTGCTCATCGAATCCAGGAACATCTCTTCCGCCAGGCGGCCGCCCATCAGGATGGCAATCGAGGTTTCGAGATAGTTCTTGTAGTAGTTGTGCCGGTCGTCGATGGGCAACTGCATGGTGACGCCGAGAGCCATTCCGCGAGGAATAATGGTCACCTTGTGCAAAGGGTCGGAATGCGGCAGCAGGGCCGCCACCAGGGCATGGCCTGCTTCATGATAAGCGGTGTTCTTTTTCTCCTCATCGGAGAGCAGCATGGACTTGCGTTCCACGCCCATGAGCACTTTGTCTTTGGCCAGTTCGAAGTCGTACATGAGGACGGCCTTGCGGTTCTGCCGCGCCGCCGCCAGTGCCGCCTCGTTGACCATGTTGGCCAGATCGGCGCCGGAGAAGCCGGGTGTGCCGCGGCCCAGTACGAAGAGATCGACATCGTCCGCCAGGGGAATCTTGCGGGTGTGCACCCGCAGGATTTCTTCGCGTCCGCGCACATCGGGACGGCTCACAACCACCCGCCGATCGAAGCGTCCGGGCCGCAGTAGGGCCGGATCGAGCACGTCGGGCCGGTTGGTGGCGGCCATCAGAATCACGCCTTCGTTGGACTCGAAACCGTCCATTTCCACCAGCAACTGGTTCAGCGTCTGCTCGCGCTCGTCATGACCGCCGCCCAGGCCGGCGCCGCGATGGCGTCCGACCGCGTCGATTTCGTCAATAAAGATGATGCAGGGAGCGTTTTTCTTGCCCTGCTCGAACAGGTCGCGGACCCGGCTGGCGCCCACGCCTACAAACATTTCCACGAAGTCCGACCCTGAGATCGAGAAAAACGGAACGTTGGCTTCGCCGGCTACGGCCCGCGCCAGCAGGGTCTTGCCCGTTCCCGGAGGTCCAACCAGCAGCACTCCTTTGGGAATGCGTCCGCCCAGCTTCTGGAACTTCTGCGCTTCACGCAGGAATTCGATGATCTCTTTCAGCTCTTCTTTGGCTTCGTCCACCCCGGCCACGTCTTTGAACGTGACCTTTTTCTGCTGCATGGAAAGCAGCCGGGCCCGGCTCTTGCCGAAGGACAACGCCTTGTTGCCCCCGGTCTGCATCTGCCGGATCATGAAGAACCACAGGGCCGCGAGCAGGATCAGCGGGGCCCACGTTCCCAGCAACTGCAGAGGCCAGCTGCCGCTGGTAATATCGTGGATGTTCATGCTGACGCCCTTGTCGCGCAGCGTCTTGATCATGTCGGGATAATTTGCCGGAGCGGTGGTATGGAAAGCGGAGTTGTCACTGCCGTAGGTGCCGCGAACTTCCTGGCCGGTGATGGTGACCTCTTTTACCTTGCCCTGGTCCACATCCGTAAGAAATTGCGAGAAACTGACCGGCTTATCCTTCTGACCCGCGTTACCCGCCTTCATGACCTGCCAAAGCAGGAACGCCGAGAGCACAATGACCAACCAGAAAACCACCGTTTTAACTGTAGAATTCACCGAAGACTCCTGTTAAAAAGCACGCAAAAACCGACCGCAAACCGTGCATCTACTTAGATGCCCAGCCGCAGGTTTCGGATTGAACAAGTTCCCAGACTCGTATTCTAACCGTTCCAGAGGAAAAAAGATCGCCGTTTTGCCTATGACTTAGGTCACGGGTGTTCTAGCTGGCAACGCCGATATAGGGAAGGTTCCGATTGGTCTGCTCAGGAGAGCCCAAACCGTAACCCACCAGGAAGGCCTCATCCACCAAAAAGCCGAAATAATCGGGCTGTAACTGGACCCGGCGCGCCGATTGCCGGTCGAGCAGCGTGGCCAGTTTTACCGAGGCCGCGCCCCGTAATTTCAGGTCGCTCATGAGAAATTCCGCGGTGATCCCGGAATGCACCAGACCCTCCACTACCAGCAGGTTCTGGCCCCGAATGTCGGGCTCGTGGCTGAAGAAAATCTCCAGAACGCCGCCTGAACCATCCTGCTCGTGCAGCTGATATTTGGGCTTGATAAACTGGCAGATCACGGGAACTTCGAGCGCCCGCACCAGGTCCGCCATGAAGATAAAGCCGTTCTCCAGCATGGCCAGCAGGTGGATGGTCTGGCCCCGGTAGTCATCGGAAATCTGCCGGCCCATCTCCCGCACCCGTTTCTGGATCTGTTCGGCCGGGATCACGATGCGAGGCTGCGGAGGTCGTGCGATCTCATTCATCTTTCATATCCCCCCGACTGGCCAGCGCGCGAATCACCACACCCCCCCTGGTTCCGTCCTTTGGATGCAATCGTGCCGGCGCGGGAAAGCCCCGCACCCACACGATCTCCTGTCCACTCAGCACAACCGGCCAAAGCTTGCGCTCCGCCCCGGTCACCTTCCGTTCCTGCAGCAACTCCTTGACCTTCTTCGGAGCCTTGCTGTGAGCCGGCCAGTAGCGATCTCCTGCGCGCCAGTTGCGCACGGTTAACTCTTTCTGCAGCACTGCTGGATCAAGCATGTGGTCGGGATTATACCCCGGCACCAGGCTCCCCGGAACCAGTTCGACTTCGACCCGCGTCCCTGCCTCCGGAACTTCGATAGCGCCGGGCACCGCCAAGACGTACTCATAGCCGGAAGGGACTGCGCTTCCGGAGGGCCTGAACTGTACTCCACCTTTAACTGGAGAAAGAACCCAACCCCGCGGCAACATGACAGAACGCTGGGGAGCGAGGTCAAGAATTTTTTCCACCTGCCGAAACTCCAGCCGCAGGCCCAGAGACTCAGCCGCCGCCCTGACCACACGCCGCTGCAGCGCCAGCGGCAAAGCCGCCAGCCCCGCGGCCTGGAGGGTACGGCGTTCCCCTTGCCATAAGCCGGACAGAACGCGCGCAACCTCTTTCTGCCAATACTCTTCCTCCGAGCGCGCAATGTCTGCCGTCTCCGCCAGCGCTTCGCGCACAGCCGGATTGAGGGCACGCTCCATCCGGGGCAGAATCCCATGGCGTACCCGGTTCCTGGCATGGCGCAGATCGCGGTTGCTGGAATCCTCGCGCCAGTCCTGGCCGATTTCCGCCAGGTAGGTTTCCAGCAGCCTTCGCCTCGTCTGCAACAACGGACGGATCACTGAGAACTGAGAACCATCGACTGACAACCGGGGGTAAATTCCTGCCAACCCACGTGTACCCGCGCCGCGAACGATTCTAAGCAGCACGGTCTCGGCCTGGTCGTCCAAAGTGTGCCCGGTGGCAATACAGTCCAGCTTTTTCTCCTCTGCCAGTTGCCGGAAGTACTGGTAACGAAGCTGCCGGGCGGAGGCCTCGATGCTCAGGCGCTGGCGCCTGGCGTACGCTGCGACATCACCACTGCCGAGATAAAACTCCAGCCTGTTCTGCTGGGCGATCTGTGCGACAAACTGACCGTCAGCATCGGATTCGACTCCGCGCAGCTGGTGATTGAAGTGGACCGCGGCCAGAACGATCCCGATCTCCTGCTGAACCTCCAGCATGATTCGTAGCAAGGCTACCGAGTCAGCTCCGCCCGAAACGGCGACGCCCACCCGGTCCCCGGCCTGGAGAAGATCCTGGCGACGGATGTAGTCGAGGACGCCCTGCAGCACAGCGTGCACCGAAACATAGTACATCCGGGTGCGGCCGGGACCGGATGGCTTGACCACAGGAGGGGAACGGATGATTCATTCCATCAGGCGATTCAATTCCGCATAGGGAATTGCGCCTTCCAGGTTGGCGTAGCTGCCTGCGCTTTTGAGTTCTTCCGCGATTCGGAGCAGCAGACCAAGCGTGGCCCGCATCGGGCCAGACCCCAGGCTGATCCGCGCCACGCCCAGCTTTTGCAATTCGGGCACTGAAGGAGACCCCGGGCCGCTCAGGATGTTCAGAGGGCATTGCAGATCTTTGACCAGCCGCCCGATGGTTTCCGCATCTCGCAGTCCGGGAACGAATACGCAGTCCGCGCCCGCATCGCGAAACGCTGCCAGCCGTCGAAGAGTCTCGTCATAGCGTTTTTCCGGCGCCCCGATCTCGAGCAGGTAGACATCGGTACGAGCGTTCAGCACAATCCGCGATTCCCGGACCGCTTTCACTCTTTCGACCTGGAGGGTCAAGTCCAGCAGAGGATGCTGCGCATTGCCGGTGGCATCCTCCAGATTCATCCCGACCGCCCCGGCGGCGAGAACTTCCTGCGCGGTGTGTGCCGCATCTTCCGGGCGATCACCATACCCCGCCTCCACGTCGGCCGTGACCGGGACCTTGACCGCAGTCGCGATGCGCCGGACCACTTTCAGCATCTCCTGCCGCGAAATTTTCTGACCATCGGGATATCCCAGGGTGAAGGCTACGCCCGCGCTGGTGGTGGCTACTGAGCCGAAGCCGGCTTGCTCAATCACTCGAGCGCTGGCTACATCCCAGGCATTGGGCAGCAGGAGGATCTGTTTGCCCCCATGCATGGCTCGGAAGGCGTCTGCCTTTGTCTTCTGTGGTTCGACGTTCATAGAACATCAGCCAAGCTAACTGTCCTTCCTTATCTTCTCCAGAAACTTTCCGACGCTGACCACAGCCCGGCCGACCGTGCCTCGGCCGATTTCCTGGGCATCATCCCGAGCAGTCACCCGGAGCGAATAAAACCTGCCGTCAAACGACTCCAGCACTCCCTCTGCCTTGATCTTCGCCCCAATGCCGCTGGCGGCGCGATGCTCAATATTGATTGCGGTTCCGACGGTGATTTCGTCGTCCTCACAGTACGGCTGCAAGGCCTGAAAGCAGGCAATCTCCATCAACCGGATCATGTCCGGCGTGGAATAAACGGGAGGAAGATTGGGGTTATGGGCCGCCAGAGTATGCTTCAGTTCGACGGTTTGCTCGACTTCGCCACGCGCCCCGATGGGCATTGCTTTCGCCATAATCAGCTAGTCCTGTCCAGATCAAAGAGTCAATATTACGGTTGCCCGGGCCGGCTCGCAACCCGTAGCGCCGGATGTGACGGCCATCACAGAAACCTGCGCGTACTTCCCGTAGTCTGAACTCAAGGCAGGAGCAACCCCACTGCAAAGACATCACAATCGATGCATCATGATCGCCGGCGCAGCGGCGTGTGCACTGCTCGCTCTTTCGGGATCAGCCGCCCAATCAATCGCGCCCCGGATCTCCACCATCTCTCCCTCCAGCGGCCCCGAAGGCACCCGCGTAGAAATCGACGGCAAGAATCTGGTGGCGGTTTCTGCCGTTCTCGTGGGCGACACCCCTGCGGTCTTCCGCTCGGTCTCGCCGCAAAGACTGCTCATAATCGTCCCCCACAAAGTCTCTACCTCCAGCATCACCGTGGTCACGCCGCTGGGACGGACCACCAGTGAATCAGCCTTTGTCGTCTCGAACGATCCGCGGATTCCCGATGAAGTCAGCTATAAGGCCGGATATGTGAATCCGGAGCCCGCCCCAGCCGCTTTCACCTCAGCCCGGCTCTGGGGTATCGCGATTGCCGACGTCCGTGTGCCCGGCCACGAATCTGCCCAGGTAGAGGTCGCGTGGACCAGTCTGACCTGCCGCGCCGGCGGCCGCGACGTCGTCCTCAATGAAGATGCCGGCCAGGTTCGCGGCGGACTCTATCCGCGCCTGCCGTGGTTTGCCGCCGAAGCGCACGATCCCATGCCACTGGCTTACGATCTGCCGAATCAATCGGTGGTACTGACCGTGGGCCGGCGCAGTGATCGCGTCTGGCATTTCTGGAGCCCGTCTCCGCGCGCCCCGCTGCCCGCCGGCAAGCTCGAAGGCTGTACGGTGCGGGCGCGGGTCAGAATTTCTCCCGGAGCCCTGCTCCAGATGGGCATGGATTACTGGCGTTCTCCGACCATCCCATACGGCTCCGGTGGAAACAATCGCGAAGCCGGAGCCAGCAACTGGTATTTCCCTTCACCGCAGTGGCAGGAAGCATCGTTCAATGATATAGGCGGCCCGCAGTTCTAGCTGCCATGGGACGAGCGCAACCCTCGTTCTCAGCTAAAATGGACCCTGGCGATGCAATTCACCGAACAGTTCGACGTAGTCGTCGTCGGCGCCGGACACGCCGGCTGTGAAGCCGCCATGGCCGCAGCCCGTATGGGCCTCAAGACCGCGCTCTACACCCTCAACGTCGATCTCATCGCCCAGATGTCCTGCAACCCCGCGATCGGCGGCATTGCCAAAGGCCACCTGGTCCGCGAGGTGGACGCGCTTGGCGGCATCATGGGTGAAATTACCGACGCGGTGGGAATACAGTTCCGTCTGCTCAACACTTCACGCGGACCTGCAGTCTGGTCTCCCCGCGCCCAGTGCGACAAGCAAGCCTACCGTCTCAAGATGCGCGAAGTGCTGGAATCGCAGCCCAATCTCAAAATCAAGCAGGCCGAAGTTGCCGATCTGATTCTGGACCCTGAGAACCGGGAACTAATAACTGAAAACTGGCCTTTCAACCCCCAGGGTTCTGCCGAATCGCCATCGCACCAACGCAGAGTCCGCGGCGTCAAACTCCGCGACGGACGAACCGTGGGCGCGGCCGCCGTCATCATTACCACCGGCACGTTCCTCAACGGACTCATCCACTGCGGCGAACAGCAGTACCCCGCAGGCCGCTCCGGCGAACCGGCTGCCGTGTTGCTGGGCGAAGCCTTGAAGCAGCTTGGACTGCGGGGCTGCCGGCTCAAGACTGGGACCCCTCCCCGCCTCGACGGCCGCACCATCGATTGGTCTCAGTTTCAAATTCAGCCCGGCGACGCCGATCCCACGCCCTTCAGCTTTCGCACCCGGAGGGTCGCGCATCACGATTCGCAGGTGCCCTGCTACATTGCGTGGACCACGCCCGAAACCCAGCGCATCATTCGCGAAAATGTCCACCGTTCCCCGATGTACAGCGGGCAGATTCATTCGGTTGGACCGCGTTACTGCCCCTCCATTGAAGACAAGATCGTCAAGTTTCCCGACAAAATCACCCACCAGCTGTTTCTCGAGCCGGAAGGGCTGAACACGCACGAGATTTATATCAACGGAATGAGCACCTCGCTTCCGGTAGAAGTCCAGATGCAGATTCTGAAGTCGATTCCCGGCCTCGAGCATGCGGACATGCTGCGGCCCGGCTACGCCATCGAATACGATGCCATCGACCCCACCGAGCTCGAGCGCACGCTCGAAACCAAGAAAATCGCTGGCCTGTTTCTGGGCGGCCAGATCAACGGCACCAGCGGTTACGAGGAAGCCGCATGTCAGGGACTGATGGCCGGCATCAACGCCGCATTGCAGTTAAGAAAAGACCCGGCACTTATCCTCGATCGCACCGAAGCCTATACCGCGATCCTGATTGACGACCTGATTTCGAAGGGAACCAACGAGCCTTACCGTATGTTCACGTCCCGCGCCGAGTTCCGCTTGCATCTTCGAATCGACAACGCCGATCGCCGCCTGACTCCGCACGGCCGCCGGGTCGGCCTGATTACCGACGCCGCCTGGGTTGAATTCCAGGCCAAGCAGCAGCGCCACGATTCCATGAAGCAGCTGCTGGAAAAATCGAAACTCACCGCCGCGATGTTGCAGCCAGTCAGTACGGCTCACGTGGGGATGCCGGCCGACGCCATCGGACAAAGCCTGGCCCAGTTGCTCAAGCGGCCCGAGATCACCATCGAAAGCCTGCACCCGTTGCTGCGGGAACTCTCCCCGGAATTCTTTGAGCGGGAAGAAATCCGCGCAAATCCGCGCGAATCCGTGGCTGGAATCTCTTCGGCGGTGCGCAACGAACTGAAGTCGGTCGAGACGGAAATCAAGTACGAAGGCTATCTGCTGCAGCAGCAGCGCGCCATCGAGCGCCTCAAGAAGGCTGAACAGCGCTCCATCCCGCAGTGGTTCGACTATGGTTCGGTCAGCGGCCTGTCGCGCGAGATACAGGAGACGTTGATCCGGGTCCGTCCGCGCACCCTGGGTCATGCTTCCCGTATTCCCGGCGTCACACCGGCGGCAGTCTCGCTGGTGCACGTGTTCATCGAGATCCAGGCCAAACGGCGCGAACAGGCCGCCGCGATCTAGGAACGCTTTCGGCGACACTCCGTGTCCTCTGTGTCCTCTGTGGTTATCTTCAAATAATGGCGGCAGGCACAAGCCCGGAAAGATCGAAGCAACAAAGATCGGAGCAAACCAAGATCGGAGCAAACAAGAATGACGGCGACCATGGCAGTCAGCGTCGGCTCGTACACCCGGATGGAAAGTCCGGTAGGACCGTTGCTGCTGGTCGCCGATGGCACCGGTCTGCGGCGCATCGAATTCGTGAACGGACGCAAGCCCGCGCAACCGGACCCGCAATGGCGTAACGACGAGTCCGCGCTTGGCGAAACGATTCGCCAACTGCGCGCTTATTTTGCCGGAGAGCTGGAACGCTTCGACCTGCCGCTCGCTCCCGAGGGCACACCGTTTCAGCTCTCGGTATGGAATCGCCTGAACGAAATCCCCTACGGAGAGACGATCTCCTACGGCCAACTGGCCCGCCGCCTGGGCAATCCAAATGCCTCGCGCGCGGTCGGCCTAGCCAATGGTTCGAACCCAATTCCTATCGTGATCCCCTGCCATCGCGTGATCGGCAGCAATGGCAAACTGACCGGCTACGGCGGCGGTCTACCCATAAAACAAAAGCTGCTGGCACTGGAGCGCCGCCAACTGCGCCTGCTGTGACCCCAATCCTGCTCAGCCAATTCGCCTCAGCCGATTCTGCTCAGCCAATTCCGCTCAACTCTGTCATCCCGAGCGTAGCCGAGGGACCTGCTTTCTGCCGGCACCCTTTTCGACCGCTGCCACTCGAAGCGGCGCAACTGCCCACGCAGCAAGCAAACAGCAGATCTTTCGACTCCATGAAGGGACTCGCAAGCGAGTCCCTCCCCTCCGCTCAAGATGACAAAGTAGATAAGTATGTTGCAGACCCTATTCCGACCCTGTCATCCCGAGCGCAGCCGAGGGACCTGCTTTCTGCTGAAACCTTCGCAACCGCCGGGGCATCGGTTACCATAGAGTGCAGACAATCTTCTCAAACCGGGCATCTAAAATAACTATGATCAATTACGTCATGCTCGCCCTCAGTTTAGTGCTGGTGGCTTCCCTGGCTTCGGCCCAGAATGTCGATCCCGCGCTGCGGCCGCCCAAAGGCGCGCAAGTCGCGCTGGTAGTTTTTGAAGACCTGCAGTGTCCCGACTGCCGCCGCGCCGCCCCTCTGGTGGAGGAGGCGGGCCGCACTTACAAGATTCCGGTGGTCCGCCACGACTTCCCGCTGCCCATGCACAACTGGTCTTTCGACGCGGCCATCATCGCACGATATTTCGATACCCAGTCGAAACAGCTGGGCAACGAATTTCGCGACTACATCTTCCAGCATCAACCGGAGATCACGCCGCCGACGTTGCGCAGCTACGCGGAGAAATTTGCCACCGAGCATAAAGTCGACCTGCCCTTCGTGGTCGATCCCCAGGGCAAACTGGCGGCTGAAATCAACCAGGACAAAATGGCCGGCCAGCGTGTGGGCATCAACCACACCCCGACCATTTACGTGGTCAGCAACAAAACCCAGGGCAAGCCGTTTGTCGAAGTCGTCGACCGCACCCAGCTCTTTCAGTTGATCGACGCGATGAAGAACGAGTAGAAAAATCTTCGCCCCCGATTACACCGATCAACACGGATAACCCCGAAAAGGGGCGGAAAAAAACGAAACCCAGAAAATTTGAAGATTTTGAATCCGTGAATATCCGCGTGATCCGCAGCCAGCTTGGTTAACCTGCCTGCCACACCGTGTCCAGCACGGTTCCATCCACCCACTTGACCACCGCCACCGGACGCTCCCCCAGCTTCGGCCGCGCCGGCTTGCCGCCGCAAATCCGTTCGACTTCCGCCTTGATCTCCTGAATCGACCGGATCGGCAAGCTCGAATCTTTTACCGCGTCCAGTAAATCCTGACGCCGCGGATTGATGGCAATGCCGCGCTCCGTCACCACCACGTCGATCAACTCGCCGGGCCCGGTCAGCGTGGTCACCTCGTCCACGATGACGGGAATGCGATCGCGAAAGGAAGGGACCGCAAGAATCGTGCATCCGGCTTCGAGACAATTCTGCCAGCCTCCAATGCCGTGCAAAAGCCGGCCATCGGAATGCGTGACCACGTTGCCGTTGAAGTTCACATCCACTTCGGTCGCGCCCAGCACCACCGCGTCCACCATGGACGCAAACGATCCCTTGCCGTGATAGTTGTACGAGGTGAATGGCGAGGTCGGCACATGCCGGGGATCGCCGGAGATTGACTTTACCGCCTCAAGATCGAAGGTCTGGCCATCGAGGATGTAGTCGGTCAGTCCTTCCTGCAACATCTCCACCAGATAGCGCGTCGATCCGCCGCGCACGAAGCGCGCTCTCACGCCGCTTTCTTTCATCATGCGGCGCAGGTAATCCACGAATGCCAGCGCGATGCCGCCCGCTCCCGCCTGGAAAGAAAATCCGTCGCGCATGATTCCCGTGTCGCGCAGGAAGCGGGCCACGTACTCCGCCACCTTCAAGCGGTCGGGCGAACGCGTGATCTGCGTGGTGCCGGAAACAATCTTCGCGGGATCGCCGATGGAATCGACTTCCACAACGTGATCGACATTGTTGCCCTGAATCTGCCAGGGAATGCAGGGGAACGGCGTCAGATTGTCGGTGACCACGATGACGCTATCGGCATAAACGGAATCGGCCAGAGCGAAGCCCAGCGATCCGCATGCCGACTTGCCGTGCGACCCATCGGCGTTGCCGAAGGCGTCGGCGGTGGGCGCGGCAATCACGGCAATATCAATGTGCACTTCGCCATCCTGGATGGCCTGCCAGCGGCCGCCATGCGAGCGCAGTACGCCCAGCCCGCGCATCTTGCCTTGCGTGCAATAGTCGCCCAGGGGCCCGTTCATCGAGCCTTCGATATGGTGGATCACGCCCGACTGCATCAGCTCGATGGCGTCCTTCTGCGAAGGAAATGACGCGCTGGGAAACCAGAGCAGGTCTTTGACGCCCATCTTCGCCGCCGCCTGGAGCATCATCAGGGCCACGCGATCGCCATCGCGTAAATGATGATGGTTCGAGACCACCATCCCGTCGCGCAGTCCGCATTTGCGCAAGGCTGTCTCGAGATCGGGGACCCGCTTGTCGCCGTTGCCGGGATAATCTCTGCTCGAGCGCACCGGAGGCGCCGCCTTGCGGCCGCGCGGCTGGTATTTGGCCACGCCCAGGTAAGGAATCTGGGGCTTGCCATTAACCATGCCCGGCACCATCCGCCCCGCGGCATTCTGCACCAGTTCCGCTCGTTCCGTCATTCGTCTCCCTGCGTCAGGCCTTCCCCACGCGCGTCGCCAGCTCAACCAATTTCTGCGCCCGCTGCACTACCGGAGGATCGATCATCTTCGATCCCATGCTGACCACGCCCAGCCCGCGCTGCTGTGCTTCCTCGAACGCTGCCACAATCTTCAACGCCTTTTCGATCTCGGCCGGAGAAGGCGCGAAGGCGGAATGAATCACAGGAATCTGTCCGGGATGAATGCAGCCCATACCTTCAAATCCCAGGGCGCGGGAGCTTTCTGCCCAGGCGCGCAAGCCATCCATGTCACCCACATCGCCAAACACGGAGTCGATGGCCTGCACTCCCAGAGCCCGCGCCGCATTCACCAGGCGCATCCGGGCATAGAGCGACTCGCGGCCTTCCGCGGTCTTCACCACGCCCAGGTCGGCGGTAAAGTCTTCGAGTCCGATCGTAAGCGCGACCACATTCCTGCTCGCGCGTGCGATCGCGGACGCATTCTCAATGCCGAGCGCGGACTCCAGAATCGGCATCAGCCAGATGGGACGCGTGATGCCGTAGCGGCCCTTGAGCTCGCCAATCATCCGGTCGGTTTCCGCAACCTGTTCCGGCAATTCCGCCTTGGGGAGCAGCACCAGGTCTGGCGACTCGGGAACAATCTCCGCCAGGTCTTCCAGCCCCATCGGCAACTGGTTGATGCGCACCATGCGCTCGCAATTTCCGAAATCCACCACCCGCAGCGCGTTGCGGACAAGAATGCGGGCAGTGTCCTTTTCCGCATGATGGACCGAGTCTTCCAGGTCGAGGATGATGGCATCGGGCCCGTGCAGCGACGCGTTGATAAAATATTTGGGCTCGGAACCGGGCAGGTACAGGCGGGAGCGGCGCAAACGATCCCGCGGCGAAGCCTCGGGCAAAGCGATTTTTTCCGGCGAAGGCTTGCGTCCCAGCCCCAGCCCGGCGCGCCGCGCGGCCGCTTCGATTCGCGCCGAAATGACAAAGGGCAGCGCGCCTTCGTCGCGAATTTCGACGCGGGCATGCTTGACCCCCAGCGCCTCCAGCACCTGCCTGGCCTGCGCCGATATCGAGTCGCCGTAGTACACCGCGACCCGGGACTGCATCGTGATCTCAAGGCCCCCGCTGTCCCGCGCCTCGATGGCCACATGCAGGTCGTAGCGCACGTCCTTGCCGGCATGCCCGGCTTCTCCCATTCCCGCCGACTTTTCCGCGGAACTTGTCATGTCATCAAATGTATTCCGGTGGGCGTCCTGCCTCCCGCTTCACCGCAGTTATTTCAACTTCGCCAGAATCGCGTCGCCCATCTGCACCGTGCTCGCCGCCCCCTGCCCGATCGCTTTCGCGCCGCCGGAAATTCGCATCATGTCGTACGTCCGCACTTTGCCCTCTTTGACCACGTCGGCAATCGCGGTACGAATGCGCTCAGCCTTGGCCGCTTCGCCCACGCGGTCAAGCATCATGGCAGCCGAAAGAATCATGGCAATCGGATTCACGATGGGAGGATTCAGCTCGGCATACTTGGGCGCCGAGCCATGCGTCGGCTCAAATACCGCTACCTCGTCGCCAATATTCCCCGAGGCGGCAAAGCCCAACCCGCCCACCAGCCCGGCGAACGCGTCCGACAAGATATCGCCGAACAGGTTCGAGGCCACGATCACGTTGTACTCTTCCGGATTCTTGTTCAGCCACATCAATTGCGCATCGATGTTCGTCGACCAGAGCGCAATCCCGGGATATCCCTTAGCTACGTCCTTGGCCGTCTCTTCCATCATTCCCGAAGTCTCGCGCACCACGTTGGGCTTCTCGCAAATGGTCACGCCCTTGAAGCCGCGCTTCCTGGCATATTCAAACGCGGCGGTCACAATACGCCGCGCCGCCGCCCGCGTAATGATGCGCACGCTTACCGCCAGCTCCGGACCGGGGACGCTGTTGAAATTTTTGAACCGGGGATGGGTATTCAGCGCAGCCCGCACATTCTCCGGAGGATTCGTCCACTCCACTCCCACGTACATGCCTTCGGTTCCCTGGCGAAATACCGTCGTGTCGATCCTCGGCTCGTCGAATCCGCCATCGCCGCGCTTGCGAATATAGTTCAGCGGATTGTCGGTAAAGCCGATACAGGGCCGCATGCAGATATCGAGATTGAACTTCTGCCGCATGGTGACAATCGGGCTGTAGTACACCAACCCCTGGCCCCGCAGCTCCGGCTTCAGCTCAGCCTGGGCTTCCTTGTTCGGCTTCGAAGTGATGGCCCCGAACAAACCGAGCTTGTGCTTCTTGAGCAGATCGATGGTTCGATCCGGCAGGGCATTGCCTTCGCTGCACCAGATGTCCCAGCCGATATCGGCGTGGATGTATTCGGCGTCAAAGCCAACCGCCTGCAAAACCCGCAACGCTTCAGGCAGAACCTGATTTCCGATGCCGTCGCCGGGCATTGTGACTACTGTGTGTTTCGCCATTCACTCTCCTGAACCATACAATTTTGAAGCACAGAGATGACCGAGTGTGCGGAGACAAGACGGTACTTGCCAATTCTTCCTCCGGGTCCCCGGGGTCCTCCGTGGTCAGAGCTTTCTCAACCCAGCCCCAACCGCTTGGTCACAAGATTCTCCACGCCTTGCGCGATCACCAGCGATTGCGGCACGCTGCCCAGTGGAGGAAAGGCGAACTTCTCGCCTCGCCACGCGATCCCGCCGGAAGTGAAGTCAATGTCAATTTCGTCTCCGGGAATGATGGTCTTTTCTTTGGCGCCGATTTCCCCGGCAAACTGCGCTCGTAGCCGTTTCACCAGCTCCGGAACTTCCACGCACAGGAATCCGTTGTTATAAGCGTTGCGCAAAT
This sequence comes from Terriglobales bacterium, assembly GCA_050746005.1. Classification (GTDB taxonomy): domain Bacteria; phylum Acidobacteriota; class Terriglobia; order Terriglobales; family Acidobacteriaceae; genus JAIQFF01. The sequence continues at coordinate 18,529 of JBOGLC010000157.1, read as the reverse complement.
AGGTTTGCGAAAAACTCGCGGCAATCACCAGGGGAATGCCTTTCGCCTTCAGACAGGTGACTGCCTGTTCCCGGCTGGACCCGGTGCCAAAATTAAAGCCGCTCACCACCACGTCTCCGGGCTTCGTTCGCGTGGCAAATTGGGGGTCGTAATTCTCCATTACCACTTTTGCCATGGTTTCCGGGGTGACGTCGTCGCGGTAAGTGTAGTCCTTCCCGTAAATCGCGTCGGTATTCACATTGTCCTGTGGGAGGAACACAAGCCGCCCCCGCACCCGCTCGGGGAAGCCGGGCAGAATCTCGACTTTCTCAGCTGCAGTAGCGCTGGGAAATTCCTTGTAGACGCGCGCCGCTGCACGGTCGGCCATCTTGGAGTGTCCTCGGATGTAGCCGGCCACGGCGGACGCGGCTACGACCTCCGGGCTGGCGAGATAGCACTTCGCATCGCGCGATCCCATGCGGCCCTTGAAATTGCGGTTGGTGGCGGAGATCCCTACTTCTCCCGGCTCCAGCAAACCAACGCCCAGACCGATGCACGGACCGCAACCCGCCGGCAATGGGTTCGCGCCCGCGTCGAGCAGCGTCTGCCAGATGCCGCGCCGCTCCGCTTCCTCCTGCACCCACCTGCTGGCCGCCCCCAGATACAACTTCACTCCCGGCGCGACTTTCTTGCCTTGCAGCACCGTGGCCGCGGCCGCGAGGTCCTCAATCCGGGAGTTCACGCAGGAAAGCAAATATGCCTTCTGGATCGCGATCTTCTGCTTTTCGATCTCGGCCAGAGAACTCATGATCTGCACCGTGTCCGGGCCCGAGACGTGCGGAGTTACCTGCGACAGATCAAGCACGATGCGGGCAGCGTAGACCGCATCTCCATCGGGCCGCGGCGGATTCTCCGCCCAACCGGCAATATCGGCGTCCGTGAAGCGCTCGATGCCCTGCGCCGCCAGCCGCTCTTTTACCGCCTTCAGATATTTGATCGTGATCTCATCGACCGGGAACCATCCCACCAGCGGCCCCCACTCGGTAGACATGTTGGAGATGGAAAAGCGCGCATCCATCGACAGGCTGCCCACGCCCGGTCCGCTGAATTCCACCGCCGCATTCAGGACTTCGTCGTGGTTATAGAGACCGCACAGCGTGATGATGACGTCTTTTCCGGTCGCGCCCGCGGGCAGCGCGCCTTCGAGCACCACCTGAATCGAGCGCGGAATCTGCCACCAGAAATCGCCGGTCGCCCACGCGGCCGCGGCATCGGTGCGCACGATCGGCGTTCCCACCGCGCCCAGCGCGCCATACATATTCGAGTGCGAGTCCGAGGCCACCACAAAAGAACCGGGCAGAACATACCCGCGCTCCACCATGATCTGATGGCCGATTCCCGAACCCGCAGGGTAGAAATCCACGCCGTGATATTTGGCGAATCCCTCGATGGCTTCGTACTTGTGCAGGTTGGCGTCGTCTTTGTTCTGGATATCGTGATCGAGGGCAAACACCAGTTGCTTCGCGTTCTGGATCTTCTTGGCGCCGATGGTCTGAAATTTCTTCATCACCGCCGAAGTATTGTCGTGCGTCATCACCCGATGCGGCCGAATGGCGACGAAGTCCCCGGTTCGCAGCGCCCGCTTCGGCCCCTCGGCAAGATGCGCCTGCGCGATTTTTTCAACGATGGTCTGCCCCATAAACCTCTCCTGCTCTTCCCCTTTGTCGTCCCGAGCGCAGCAGTACGTTTCGCTCGCGAAACGCACTGCGGAGTCGAAGGACCCCTATACTCGAATCACTGGCCGCGTTCTTTCGCCCCTTCGGGACTGCCCATTTCCGCCATTGACCCAGGGCTTGCGCCCTGGGCTATATTCTTTCGCCCCTTCGGGGCCCTATTTCCGCCATAAACCCAGGGCTTGCGCCCTGGGCTATAATTTTCCGCCACTTCGCGGCTGATTGGTTCCTGAATCGGCTATCGCCGCTTCTTCTTTTTCTTCGCCGCAGCCTTGCCCGGCGCCGCCTTTGGTTTCACATCCGCCTTCATCAGCCCCATCAACTTGCTCACCGACCCTACTTTCTCCAGATTCCAGATCGCATCCTTCAGCTTCTTCTGCGCCCCTTGCGACAGTACACCTTCCGCCAGCGCCCCGAACTTCTCTTCCACTTCAGCATCCGTAAGCGGATTCCGCGGGTCCCCCTTGGGATAGTCGAGCTGCTTGGTAAAGGTCCGGCCATCGCTGGTGGTAAGGTTCACGATCGCTCGCTGCAGCGCGGGAAACACTTTCTCGATCTCGGGATCGGCCACCACTTCGACTTTCTTCAGCTGCGCCCGGATCGTCGGATCCATGATCTTTCTCATCTCAAACTGCACCGGCGTCACCTGGCGTTCGGCGATCGCCGCCGCAATCACGTAGGGCAGAGAGTGGTCGGCCGTCTCCTTCGACTGCGGATCATACTTGCTGAGGTCGGAAAGAATGTCCGCGGCCCGCGCCAGCGAGCGTATCTGCACTTTCTCCACCTGCTCCGGCTTCAGGTCGTTCGCTTTGACGATATCGAGCACGGCGGAAATCGGAGTGTGCGTAAGCGCCTCGGTGGGGAACGCTTTCATGCCGCACTGAGTGATGCGCCAGGACTCGCCCAAACCATCGGTCAGCAAGTTCAACTTCCATGAGGGACCGAAACAGTGAGTCAAGCCTTCCTTGCCGTCGATTACGTGCTCGGGTCCGGTATATCCTTTCTCGGCCATCAGCGCGGCCAGCACTCCGCTTTGCGTCGCCATAGGATCGACCGTGTTCTTCATCATGGTCAGCTTGCCGGCGGTCACCGCACCCAGGGTCACGTGCCGGCTGGCCGAGATCCCGATGGCATGCTGGATTTGCTCCCAGCCCAGATGCATGGCGCGGCCGGCCACGATCGGCGAAACGAACGCAGTCAGAGTGGCGTGATGCCAGCCGCGTTCGCGAATTCCGGGAAAGGCCGCCTCGCAGAAACGCATTTCGAACTCATGCCCGAGAACCAGCCCGACGATCAGCTCTTTGCCATCGCTCTTCGCGCGCTCGCAACCCGCCAGCGCCGCCGGAAAAATGTCCGAGGGATGCGACGGGTCCTGCTTCCAGTAAATATCGTTGTAGTCCATGCACCGGATCATCAGTCCATTGGCCAGCGAGGCTGAGACCGCATCGATGCGCTGGCCAGTGCCGATCACCGTCGCCGGGCCTTTTCCGGCAACTTCGTGGAGCACTGCCAGCGCAATTTTCACGTCGTGCTGTTGATATCCGCCCAGGGCGCAACCCACGGAATCGAGCAGAAAGCGCTTGGCCTGGTACACCGCTTCCTGCGAGAGCTGGCGATAGCTCAGGCCGGCAGCCCAGCGTGACATACCTGCGGTGATGGTTTCTTTGGCGGCTGCCGGTTTCGTAGCCAACTCGAACGCTCCTATTTCAGCTTTATATTTTTCGGATTTTTGAAAGGCAAAAAGGCCATGAAGTCGGCATGGTGCACGATGTAGGCTTCAGTGCTGCGCTTCACCAGATCGCCTTCGGCGGCATGGGCTGCGATGATGTGGCAGACCGCGTCCGGCACGCCGCATTCGAGCGCCAGCGCGACTCCCGTAAAAGGATGGCGCAAAGCCTCTCCGCGTTCGCTCTGCCGGCTCTTGCCCTCCCCGTCCAGTTCGTATTCCAGCAACTTGCCCACGTCGGCGAGAATGGCGCCCGCGATCACCGTGTCCATATGAATGGGAAGCGCGCGCCCCATGAACTCCTGCATGGCCTCAGCGCTCTGGCGCGCAATGTGCACCACGCAGCGCTTGTGCTCCATGAAAGTGATGGGGCAGTTCGGCACCAGGAGAGTAAAAGGAATGCGATTGAGGTCGTCGGGCTTCAACGGGCTGCGCTCCAATGCCTTGGCCCAGGTCTGGGCAACCTGGCTGCGCAGCGTCTTGTCTTCGATCCATTGGATCTCCGGCCAAAGCCTGGCGACTGCCTCCTGCATTTCCCACCCTCCCGTCACAAAACTAATTAGATTACCGTGGTGACGCGGCGGCAGTCGAGTGGGGGGAGCAACGGAGGGGTTAAAATTGTCAAACTCCGCCTTAGTCTCAGGCTGTGCTCACACGATCTTGCCGGAAGTCCAGGATTGTCCTTCCGGGCAGCCTGCTGTGGTCCATCCGGTGTTAAAGTGCCATCTAAGACTCCAATGAAACGGAAAGGCATCGGACCGGCAATTTTGGTTCTAGCTCTGCTGGGAGCATCCCTGGGGCAGCAGGGAGCTGCCACGGGCGAGCCCATTGTGCTGCCAACCGGTCCGCTGCCGAAAGCATTCCTGCGCCGCCCCTATCAATTCAAGCTGGAAGCGCAAGGCGGCATCACTCCGCTCACCTGGGAGGTGACTGCCGGACTCCCGCCCACCGGTATGCAACTGGCTCCGGACGGCACTCTCAGCGGTACGCCTACCGAAGTCGACAACTTTCGTTTTGAGGTCACGGTGACCGATAGCGGCAAGCCGGTCGCTCAAAAGAAAAAGCAATTCGTCATAGACGTCGTGGCCCCGCTGGTAGTCGAGTGGAGCCGGAAACCCAAAGTGACGGGCCATCGTCTGGAAGCCTCAATTCGAGTCTCCAATCAGACCGGCGACGATTTCGATTTCACCGTGGTTGCTCTGGCGGTCAACGAATATGGCCGGGCGACGGCCATCGGCTATCAGCACTTCACCTTGAACAAGGATACCGATGAGTTTGAAATTCCGTTCGGAGAGAACCTGCCCCGCGGATCCTATGACCTGCATGTGGATGCAGTCGGAGAAGTGGAGTCCACAAATACAATCTTTCGGGCTCGGCTGGAGCCTTCCGGAAAGATGCAGGTGACACAGGGGCCGTGAGAAATTCAGGCGAAAAATTAAGAGCCCCGAGGTGATGTTAAGCCCATTCGTCTCGGCCAGTAGCTCGCTTTAGACCCTCACCGACCTGCTCTCGAAGCTACCCTTGCGGGCCGCCGCGCGCGATCATGCTCGGGCTCCGGGCTCACCGCCAACCGGATAAACCTGCCTAACGCCTCGGGACTCTATCTTGCCTCCGACATATCTTCTTGTTCGCCTCGACCAGCGCTTTGCTATAGACCCTTGCCCGCCTTCCCTCCGTCATCTTGCGATGCGAAGAGTGACTAGGCTCGAGCCCCGGACGCCGCACCAACCGGAAAAACTTCAGAAGCTGTCAAAGAACGAGTTTGTTTTTACTCCTTTCATTTTCAAAGTCAATAAAAAACGCCGCGTTTTATCTGCTGAAAAATCAATCGAGTGCACGCCGTCCACAGCCCCCTGCCGCGTTTCCGGTGCAACCTTAAAAAGGTCTCGCTGAACCGATGCCCGTACCCTTCATCGGGTAAAATGCCGCTCTACCGAGAACTTACAACCGGAAACTGGCAACTGGTCTTAAGGAATAGCTTCCTATGAGCGCCCCCAACGATTTTACGAACGCCTCCGCCGCGGCAAAGTTTCTGCTTTCGCAAACCCCTCTGCGCCCCAAGGTCGGGCTGGTGCTCGGTTCCGGCCTCGGCGGGTTCGCCGACGAGCTTGCCGAGGCCACCCGCATCCCCTACACAAATATTCCCTTTTTTCCGCGCTCCACCGCCGTCGGGCATGCCGGGCAGTTGGTGATCGGACAGGCCGCCGGGGTTCCGGTCGCCGCCATGCAGGGACGCGTGCACCTGTATGAAGGTTATCCCGCCAAAGATGTCGCTTTCCCCATGCGCGTCTTTGACTGCATGAACATTCGCTCCGTGATTCTTACCAACGCGGCCGGCGGCATCAACCTGGAATACAAACAGGGCGCCCTGGTGGTGCTCACCGACCACATTAACCTGCAGGGACAGAACCCGCTGGCTGGCCCCAATGACGAGCGTTTTGGCCCGCGCTTTCCCGACATGTCGCAGGCATACTGGAAGCCCTACCGCGAACTCGCCCTGCAAGCTGCCAGGAAGGCGGGCAAGACCCTTTATCAGGGCGTTTACGCCGGATTGCTGGGGCCAAGCTATGAAACTCCGGCGGAGATTCGCTACCTCCGGACGATTGGCGCCGACCTGGTGGGCATGTCTACCGTCCTCGAAGTAATCGCCGCGCGTCATATGGGAATAAGAGTGCTGGCGATTTCCTGCGTCACGAATATGGCGGCAGGCATTCTCGACCAGGTCATCAACCACGAAGAAGTGCTCGAGACCGGCGAGCGGGTGAAAGGCGACTTCGTCGCCCTGGTGCGTGCCGTGCTGCCGGAAATGGCCAGGGATGTCGAGGAATTGCCCCAACCCCAGAGCTAGCTTTCCGTTCGAGGCCGCGCGGGTCGCCCGCCTCGCTACCGGATGCTGGCAAAGCTCGGCCCTAGTTCGGCGCGCGCGGGAAGAAAATCTCCACTGGCGGTTCGACCGAATATGCGGCAGCGAAGCTGCCCTGATTTACCGCCAGGGCCAGATGCCCCCGTGAATCGATGTACAACAACGGCTTCTTCACAGCCACGTCACTGAAAGTCCGCACGAAAGGAATGTTCATTCCCGTCTTGCCGATGATGACCCGCACATCCTGTCCGTGTCTGTATCCGAGCTTGAGAAAGTCTTCACCACTGATATTGGTCACAAGGTTTCCGAACGGGCCATCGGTGGCGACCACCTCGCCGGTCAAACCGCGCTGGTCGAGCCGGGAAGCCACAAGGTTAAGCCGGACCAGCTTGCCTGGTTCAAGTTCCGGTCCAACCTTCGTCCAATCCTCGCCCTGGGCCAGATGCGCCCCCACCGGCGAAAAAATATCGCGGCCATGAAACGTGGACGACAGGGCGGCGCCGATCATCCAGCCTCGGTTCGTGATCTCGCGCGCCTCCGCAATTCCGTCGCGGTCCTGCACCATAGTCATCAGCCCGTTGTCGGGCAGCACAAAATACTGGCCCCGCCCCGACTTCACCACGATCGCTTTGCGCGTGCTTCCCACCCCCGGATCGATGACCACGACGAACACCGTGCCGGCCGGAAAATAAGGTGTCGCACCATAGAGGAAGCGGGCGCCGTCGAGAATAGAAAACGGTGTGACCTGGTGAGTCAGATCAACAATGCGCAATTCGGGAGCGATCGAGTACATCACTCCCTTGCAGAGAGCTACCGAATCATCCACCACGCCGAAGTCGGTCATGAATACGACGGTAGGCGGCGCTTTCGGCTGCGTCGTCTGCGAATAAGCGGCAGAAGCTGCGCTTCCGAGAGCGAGCAGGAGAGCCGCCACAGAAAACCACATCTTCCGTTTTCGCCACTGGAAAGCGCACATGACCGGGCCTCTCAGGCACTGTAAAGGCCGCATTGTAAACGATGACCTTGGCGACCTTTGCGGACTTTCTTCGCGACCTTTGCGGTCATGCTTTTGACCTCGAACGTCAGGGACCAGTCATTTGACCTCTCGACCAGCCGTGACCGTCTATAATCTTCAGACCAAATGCTTGTGCGGTTATTCCCAGGAGGAACATATGTCCTCAGCCATCCCCGAAAAATATCGCGATCTGTTCGGCAAACGCGCCTTTGCCAGTCTGAGCACGCTGATGCCCGACGGCCGCCCCCAGGTGACGCCGGTATGGGTCGATCTCGAAGGCGATCTTGTCATTTTTAATTCCGCCAAGGGCCGCCAGAAAGATCGCAACGTGCGCCGCGACCCGCGCGTGGCCCTCGCCATCGTCGATCCCGACAATCCCTATCGCTATCTCGAAATCCGCGGCCGCGTGGTCGAAATCACCGAAGAGGGCGCTGACGCGCACATTGACAAGCTGGCCAAGAAGTATCTCGGCGTGGACAAATATCCTTACCGCCAGCCAACCGAAACCCGGGTGATCTACAAGATCCAGCCGGAACACACCACCATGATGGGGTAAGGATTCGCGTGCCGCAGGAACACATCTGAGGAACACCTGATTTTATGCCGACTGCGCCAACTGAAACCGCCGTGCTCGATCTCACCTGGGTGCGCTCCCAATTCCCCGCGCTGTCCCAGAGCGTTGCCGGACAGCCTGCCGTTTTTTTCGACGGTCCCGGCGGCACCCAGGTTCCGCAACGCGTGATCGATGCGATTGGCGACTATCTGAAAAACTCCAATGCCAATACTTGCGGCGCCTATGCCACCAGCCGCCGCACCGACGCGGTCATCGCCGAAGCCCGCGCTGCCATGGCCGATTTCTTCGGCTGCGACCACGACGAAGTTGTCTTCGGCCACAACATGACCACCCTGACCTTCGCCGTCAGCCGCTCCATTGGCCGCGAACTGGGGGCTGGCGATGAAATCCTGCTCACCCATCTCGATCACGACGCCAACGTCTCACCCTGGCGCGCGCTCGAAGAGCGCGGCGTGACCATCCGTTTTGCTGAAATCAACCCCAGCGACTGCACGCTCGACCTGACCGACCTCGAGAAAAAAATCGGCAGCCGCACCCGGGTGGTGGCCGTCGGATATGCCTCGAACGCAGTGGGCACGATTAATAACGTAAAGGAAATTGTCCGGCTGGGTCATCAGAAGGGCGCTCTGGTCTACATTGACGCCGTTCACTACGCGCCCCACGGCGCCATCGATGTCCGCGCCCTCGATTGCGATTTCCTGGTGTGTTCGAGCTACAAGTTTTTTGGCCCGCACATGGGCATTCTCTATGGTAAGCGCGAACACCTGCGGCGCCTGCAGCCCTATAAGGTGCGCGCCAATACCAATGCCATTCCCAACCGCTGGGAGTGGGGCACGCTGAATCATGAATGCATCGCCGGCATCGCCGCCTGTATCGACTATTTGGCCGACCTGGGGCGCCAGGTGGATTCTTCCGCCTCCACTCGCCGGGCCGCGCTGCTGGCCGCTTACGGGGCCATCCGGCAACACGAACTGGGATTGGCGGAGACCCTGATTCGTGGATTGCTGGCTGTTCCCGGACTGAAGTTTTACGGCATCAGCGATATCGCGAAACTTGATGGGCGCTGTCCAACCGTCGCGGTGCGAGTCGCAGGCCACACTCCGCTGGAACTTGCCACCGCATTAGGCGAGCGCGGCTTCTTTACCTGGGACGGCAACTACTACGCTCTGAATCTCACCGAGAAACTCGACGTGGAGAAAGATGGCGGATTCCTGCGCATCGGCCTGGCGCACTACAACACCGCTGAGGAAGTGCAAAGATTTCTGGCTGCGATGCGCGAGATTGCAGTCTAGCGGGTTGTGTGGGGCGTCCTCGCCCCCGCCCTTCACGGGCGGGAGATCGAGCTGTCTCGCTGCAATTCCTGAACCTCGCCACCCTTGCCGATCAGGACGATGTCTGCCATCCCGATAAAGAGTCCGTGCTCGACCACGCCGGGCATGGCTTCAAGTTTCCGGGCCAGGCCCGGAGGATCGGGAATCCTGCCAAACTTACAGTCAAGAATGTGATTGCCTTCGTCGGTGATGAATTTTTTACCCGAAGAATCGACGCGCGTACTGACCGCAGCTCCCAGCGCGGCAATGTTCTTTGCCACCAGAGCCTCGGCAAACTTGATGATCTCTACCGGCACCGGAAATTTGCCCAGCATCGCGACCTGCTTAGTAGAGTCGCCAATGATCACAAACTTCCGGGTCGCTGAGGCCACGATCTTTTCCCGCAGCAGCGCCCCGCCCCCACCCTTGATCAAATTCATCCCAGGATCCACTTCGTCCGCGCCATCGATGGTGACGTCGATCTGCTGTACTTCGTCCAGTGTGGTCAGTGGTATTCCCAGGCTGGCCGCCAGTTCCTGAGTATGAATTGAGGTGGGTATACCTCGAATTTTCAGTCCTGCCTTTACCCGGTCTCCGAGAAAACGCACTGCGTAGGCGGCGGTCGATCCCGTTCCCAGGCCCACGATATCGCCGTCGCGCGCGAAGCGCACGCCGGCGCGCGCAGCGGTTTCTTTTTCCAGGTCGTTGGCCATCAGATCGCTACTGTACACCCACTTGGGCAGTGGCTGGCGGAACGGAGTTCCACAATTTTCTCAGCTTCCACAAAATTCGCCTGCGCAGTCCGGCAATCCCGATTAAGTGTCTCGCTTGTGGAAATTTTTGCCTGTGATTCATGCCAGCGCTCCGCTTCTCTCCTTTGAGCGCGTCTCATCGTCGCTCCAGTGGCGAGTCTTTCCGCGTTTTTCGATTTTGCTGCGTCACCTCGAAGTCCACTTCAATAATTTCCAGAATTGCACAAAAAAATGGGATTGACCGCACTCCCGATCACGCGTAGATTCTTTTTCACCCTCACAGAAACCCAGCCAAGGAAAACCCATTTTTGCCGGACAATCGAATTCCAGTAATCTCCCTCCCCCAAGGGTGGAAACAGTGAGGAAAGCAGAAGGCGAGTGGCAGGTTTATCGCACGCGATTTTTGATTCGAGCCAGGCAGCTCACCGGTCCCCTGGAGTTCCGGGATGCGCTCGGACGTGAACATCGCGGGCAAAAAGGCGACTATCTGGTGGAATCCTCCGACGGGACGCAGAGGATCGCGCCCCGTGAAATTTTTGAAGATGTCTACGTTGCCATGGGTCTGGCGGTAGAGCAGTGGCCCGGGCGAAATTTCTCCCTTTCAGCCCTGAAGCGCCGGACCTCGGCCCGGGCCGAGATGATGGCGTGAGCGACTCCGGAAATTTGGACCGCGACCTCGCAGAACCGGAAGAAATTCGAATAACACAAAAAGCCAAAGCAGGGGCGCATCCCACTTGTCACGATTGAGATACAATATGTAGGGATACCCTCTTGACAGCCACAAGATACGGGCGTACTGTTTGCATCCCATAAGGCCTTGAACACTCTCGAAAAGAGAGTGCGGCAGAACTGGCCAAGTGCAAGGAAACAAAGGATTGGGCCCCGCGGTTGAGGTGACCTCGGGCTATCCTGGCAAGAAATGAAACCCGTTCTTGGACGGGTTTGCTGGTGCGGTGGCCGTCCCCTCGTTCTGCGTGCGCTGAACTCCTCCCGAGGGGACGACGACAGTTGACAAGTCCGCTGTGGAAAATGCCTCGAAAAAAGGGCTGGCAGCCCCTGTCCTTCGAGGCCGGAATTGAGGATTGCCATGGAAGCTCTGGCGCAGATGGTCAGCGAGTCCTTCGCCCGGCACGGGGTTGAACCCGCATTCGACTATCGCCGCGTGCAATGGTCCGGGTGGTTCCGTTGTGTCGACAGCTTCAGCCTCGTGCTCATGTCCAGCAAGCCCGGCGTGTTCGCGCTGGGTGAGGAAGTCGTCCCTCCCGCAACCGGCGGCAAGCGCATGCTGGCCCTTTTCCAGATCTCTGACGCCGACGATCTGGGGATGGCCCTCGCCCGTCTGTTCCTGCCCGGAAGCCCTGAACGTGAGCGCCTGGCCGCCGCTCGGTGCTTCGCACGCTACGCCGTCATTGAAGACGCAACCCAACGTCATGCCACCTGTACTGCATTGCAACGGTGGCAGTCCGAAAACTCCGAACTGGGAACGGAGAACTGGAAACCGGAAACTGGTTTCTAAAACAGGTTCAGATTTGAGCGATACTGAAAATTAAAAATCGAAGCAGCCCAGACCGAATCCAAAGGAAAGAAGAAACAGAAATGGCAGAGGTAAAAGCAGGAGCCCCCACCACCGAGACCACCGCAGCCCCGGTCAACATCGCCACCCCCAGCAAGAAAGCCCCGGGCCTGACCTTCCGCCGCTTCTTTACCAAGCTTGGCGTCTCGCCCTACGACGAAATCGAATGGGAGAAGCGCACCGCTCTGATCACCGACGCCAAGGGCAACGCCATCTTTGAACAGAAAGATGTCGAAGTCCCCAAGGACTGGTCGGTGACCGCCACCAACATCGTGGCCAGCAAATATCTGCATGGCACGCTGGGCACGCCCGAGCGCGAAAGCGGAGTGCGCGCCCTGGTGACCAGGGTGGCCGAGACGATCCGCAACTGGGGTCTGGCGCAGGGCTATTTCAAGACGCCGGAAGATGGCGCCACTTTCCACGACGAACTGTCGCATATCCTGCTGCGCCAGTACGCCGCTTTCAACTCGCCGGTGTGGTTCAACGTAGGTTGTGATCGCATCGAGCCCAATTCCGATGCCCAGAACTGGCACTGGAACCCGGCCGGCGCCCGCGTCGAATTCGGTGTCACGGGCTACAGCACGCCGCAATGCTCGGCCTGCTTCATCAACTCGGTGAAGGACTCGCTCGACTCCATCCTCACTCTGGCCAAGACCGAAGGCATGCTCTTCAAGTGGGGATCGGGCACCGGCACCAATCTCTCTTCGCTGCGTTCTTCCACGGAAGGCCTGAGCGGCGGCGGCACCGCCAGCGGCCCGCTCAGCTTCATGAAAGGCTTTGACGCCTTCGCCGGCGTCATCAAGTCGGGCGGCAAGACTCGCCGCGCCGCCAAGATGGTCATCCTCAATATCGACCATCCCGATATCGTCGACTTCATCGAGTGCAAGTCGAAAGAAGAAGCCAAGGCGCACGCTTTGATCGCTTCCGGATACGACGGGTCGTCTCCCGACTCCGATGCCTATTCGTCCATCTTCTTCCAGAATGCCAACAACTCCGTTCGCGTCACCGATGACTTCATGTACTCGGTCCTCCGTGACAACGGCTTCACCACCCGCGCCGTCCGCGACGGACGCCCCATGCAGAACTTCAAAGCCAAAGACCTGCTCTATCGGATCTCGGACGCCACCTGGCGCTGCGGCGATCCCGGCATGCAGTACGACACCACGGTCAACCGCTGGCACACTTCGAAAAACACGGCCCGCATCAACGCCAGCAATCCCTGCTCGGAATACATGTTCCTCGACGATTCCGCCTGCAACCTGGCCAGCCTGAACCTGCTGAAGTTCGCGCCCAACGGCACCTTCGACGTGGAAGCCTATCGCCACTCCGTCGATGTCCTGATCACCGCCCAGGAAATCCTGGTCGACAACGCCGGCTACCCCACGGAGATGATCGCCAAGAATTCCCACGACTACCGTCCGCTGGGCCTGGGCTACGCGAATCTGGGCGCGTTACTGATGGCCGCCGGCCTCCCCTACGACTCCGACGCCGGACGCGACTACGCCGCCTGCGTCACCGCCATCATGTGCGGCGAAGCCTATCTGCAATCCTCGCGCATCGCCGAATCCTGCCCGCCGTTGGCTCCAGCCACCGAGCCGACACAAAGAGGCTTAGCCGAAACCAATCTAGGTTCACGTGTGGTCGCGGGCGACTCGCCCGCGCAGGCCGCGCAAAGCTCGGCAGGTTTTAAAACCATGCCCGGCGGCGCCTGCCCCGGCTGGTACATCAACCGCGAGCCCTTCCTCGACGTAATCCGCATGCACCGCGCCAGCGTCAACAACATCAACAAGACGAATATCCCAACCGCCCTCCATGAATCCAGCAAAGACTGCTGGGACGAAGCCCTCGCCCACGGCGAAAAACACGGCTACCGCAACTCCCAAGTCACAGTCCTCGCCCCAACCGGAACAATTGGGTTCATGATGGATTGCGATACTACCGGGGTCGAGCCGGATCTGGCGCTGGTTAAGTACAAGAAGCTGGTGGGCGGGGGGATGATTAAGATTGTGAATAATACGGTGCCTACTGCGCTGTTCAAGTTGGGGTACGATCACGACGAAACTGACAAGATTGTTTCCTACATTGACGCTACCGGGACCATTGAAGGGGCGCCCGATATTAAGGATGAGCATCTGGCGGTGTTCGACTGCTCGTTCAAGCCGGCGAAGGGGACGCGGTCCATCCATTACATGGGGCATCTGAAAATGATGGCGGCGGCGCAACCTTTCATCTCTGGCGCCATCTCTAAGACCGTGAACCTGCCGGAGAATGCTTCTGTCGAAGACATCATGGAGTGCTATCTCCAGGCATGGAAACTGGGGTTGAAGGCTGTGGCCGTTTACCGGGATGGATGCAAAAAGTCGCAACCGCTGAGCGCGTCGGGAACCACGACGGCGCTGAGCAAGAAGGGCGATGCAGCCGCCGCAGCCGCCGCCCAGCACGTTGAAGAAGACAATCTCAACGCTCCGCCGCGCGCCCATCGCAACAAGTTGCAGGAAGAGCGCGCTTCCATCACTCACAAGTTCAGCATCGGCGGACACGAGGGCTACATCACCGTCGGGCTTTATCCTGACGGTGAACCGGGCGAGCTCTTTATCACCATGGCCAAGGAAGGCTCCACGGTCAGCGGCCTGATGGACAGCTTTGCTCTGGCCGTCTCCATCGCGCTGCAACACGGCGTGCCGCTGAAACTGTTCTGCGAAAAGTTTGCCCATACCCGCTTCGAACCGAGCGGCTGGACCAACAATCCCGACATCGGCTTCGCCAAGTCGATCATGGACTACATCTTCCGCTGGCTGCAGTTGCGCTTCCTCACCGGCCAGCAGGGCATGCTGTTCGAAAACCTCAGACTGCGGACGCCCGGCGCCGGACCTCAGACGTCAGGCGCAGACGATGCGACCGGCTCGGCTGCTTCTGACCAGAGGTCCGAGGGCCGAGGTCCGACGCCAGGTTCAGTTCACGCCGCCGACGCTCTCGCCGGACTCATCGACCTGGGCGATGCCCCCACCTGCAGCTTCTGCGGATCCATCATGACCCGCAATGGAAGCTGCTACCGGTGCGGAAGTTGCGGGAGTACGAGCGGTTGTAGCTAGCACAGACCATGTGGGGACGGGCGCCCTCGCCCGCCCGGGCGGAGCGAAGCTCCGCAGGAGTAGCGGTGCGGGCTGATGCATTTCAAGATTGTCGGCAAGATCGGGGATGCTAAGTTCATCAAGAGGATTATCGAGTAACCCGAATTGTGGCCGAAGAAGAGCAGAAGCTCGGTTTGTCCTTTGCGTGTTGAACAAGGACTACCCGGCGTCCCCGGAGTTACGGAAGGTTTATCATGCTCTCGCTGACGAACAAGCTTCTAGGAGCCACCAGGTTCGGGTGATCGACGAGTCAGGGGAAGACTATCTGTATCCGGAAGAGTATTTTGTTCCCATAAAGCTGCCGCAGGCGGCGGAACGAGCAGTGCTGCGTGGAGGGTGATAGGCGCTTCCGTCACGCGGGCGAGGGCGCCCGCGCCACACTTGCAGCTACTGCGGATCCATCATGACCCGCAACGGAAGCTGCTACCGGTGCGGGAGTACGAGCGGCTGTAGCTGACAGGCCCGTTCGTGGGGGATTGCTGGCACGAAAGTGGCTATCGCTACTTCGGATGTAAGAGTAAAAAGATATCGACCTTGAGGGGGGTCACGGCGTGAGCCGTGACCCCTTTTTTTATGAAGTCGTCCGGGCTATGAAGCAGCAGACGCACCCTCATCAGTAAGACCGAGAGCTGGGCTGTTCACTATGGCTACTTCAAAACCTCCTGCGGCTAGACTCGAGGGGCTGATTCTCGAATCAGGTTGGCGGGTTGTTCAGCAAATAGAAGACCGACCGGAAAAAACCGGTGGGTGCTTTTCATGTTCGTATCTCGTGGAAAAAGACGGTAAGCAGGCGTTTTTAAAGGCATTGGACTACTCCCAAGCCGAAGAGATTTCCCTACAGTCCAGCGTTGACATCCCGACAGCGCTCCAATTTCTAATTCAGGCATACAACTTTGAACGAAATCTGCTTCGCCAATGTTTCCAGAAGAAGATGGACCGAGTCGTCGTCGCGCTCGAGGATGGTAGCGTCGCGGTAGACAGCGGAGTTTTTGGTACGGTGAACTACCTCATCTTTGAACCCGCAGATGGCGACGTTCGCAGGCATCTTGCAATTGCTGGAAAGGTAGAATTGGCATGGATACTTCGTTGTTTGCACCATGTCGCAACAGGCCTTTATCAGTTACACTCAGCGACCGTCGCACATCAAGATCTCAAGCCCTCGAATGTCTTGGTTTTTGAGGGTAGTATCTCGAAGGTGGCCGATCTGGGAAGTGCTTCAGTTAAAGGGGAAGCCTGTCCACGAGACAGTTTTGAATTTGCTGGAGACAGCACTTATGCCCCGCCTGAGTTGCTTTACGGCTATCATGACGCTGAATGGAGTCGGCGGCGCCAAGCTTGCGATGTCTATCACCTCGGGAGCATGGCTGTCTTCTTCTTTTGTGGGGTCGGAATGACCGCAATGATTCTGAATCATACGGCGGAGGAACATCGCCCTCGCGTCTGGGGCGGCACCTATAGCCAAGTACTCCCCGAGGTGCGCAATGCATTTGGCCTAGCTTTGCGGGAGCTCGAAACCCACGTACCTGGAACGCAACTGGCAGGGACTCTACGGCACGCAGTTAGTCAGCTCTGCGACCCCGATCCCCTTCTGCGTGGTCACCCATTGAACCGTGTTGGAACATTGAATCAGTATTCCTTGGAACGGTACGTTTCACTCTTCAACCTGTTGGCACAAAAAGCAGAAATCGGAATCTTAGAGCAGGCTTGAATTGTTTCTGGAGCAACGAAACAGGCGCGTACTACCACGCTGGCGCGATCACCAAACGACGCTCGCGTTGGGCGAACTTTCAAGCAAGAGATCCCTTCCGCCAATATCCAAGCAGGATGGCGACGCGGTGGCCCGGCGAACGTCCGAGTGGCTCGCTAGTCGGACGATCTGGCACGCTGCAGACCTACTCAGCTCTGCCTTTGTGGTCGGCATTCCTGATGACTCTAGAGAAGCCGCTCAATTCGTTCTGACAAATCGTTCGGCGGCGCCCCCCGCGTTAGTCAAATTGGCCGAGTGCATTGTGATGCCGAAGAATGCGCAGCCAAGTTCAATTGAAGTTAACGGATTGGCGGACGAGGATAGGATCCACCAATCGATCCATGCACTGAGAAACAGGTTGCGAGATGAGCCGCGGAATGCGATCCAGTGGGTTGAATTATCGAGACTATATACACTTTTGGGAGAAAGTGATCGCTCACTTCGGACCATGATGATTGCTACAGCTCTTGGACCCGACAATCGCTTTGTGGTTCGCTCTGCTGCGCGTCTATTTTTGCATGAGCATGATGCGGCAAGATCTTTGCGAATAATACGAAACGCCTCCGGAGGTAGAAGCGACCCATGGTTGCTGGCCGCTGAGATTGCTGTTGCGTCCGCTTCGAATTCGCCATCCCTTTTCGCAAAAATAGGAAGCCGACGGAATCAAGACTCGTCTCTATCACTCTTTGATCGAACTGAGTTATCGAGTGCGCTGGCGACCTTGGAGCTTGAGAGCGGCAGTAGTCGGCGAGCACGTCAACTCTTTCGTAGTGCACTGATATCACCGAACGAAAATAGCATTGCTCAAGTGGAATGGGCTAATAGACAGATTGGCAGTCTAGAAATCGAGGAGAACCTTCCGCACGTGCCTCGTTCGTATGAAGCACCAGCCCACGTCGCGCTCGCCACCGGCCAGTGGGAAGACGCGATCAGACACGGTCTTAATTGGCTTGGGGATCAACCGTTTTCGAAGCGTCCGGCTATCTTCACCTCTTACATCACCTCGCTGGTAGAAGACTACGCTAGGTCGATTCAGATTATTCGCGCAAGTCTCAAGGTCAATGCACATGACCCGATGCTGATTAACAATCTTGCTTTCGCTCTTGCCAGCGACAATCAGGTTGCGCAAGCTGTCGAGACGTTACGCAGCACCGATCACACAAGTGCGACAGGATTGTCTGCTGTCACTCTTGCAGCCACGCACGGACTTGTGCTGTTTCGAACGGGTTTTCCTGACCAAGGAAGAGTTCTTTACCAAATTGCGATCGAAAAGGCAACGGGGTTGTCGGCACAGAACTATCGAGTCATGGCTGAACTATACCTCGCTCGCGAAGAGTTGGTCGCAAACACTGCGCTCGCCGAGCCGACGGCGACACGTGCGCTCCAGAAAGCATTGAAATCGGACTCGCCTGAAGTGGGCGTCATTGCGACTCAGGTACTGCGCCTGTTCAAAAACTGGTCTGCGTTAAGGGGCGACTCTGGCTCACCGCAAGCGGTAGAAGAGAAGGAGTGAAACCGTCTTGGGTGGGTGGGCCGCCCCCCTTTCTGCTTGGGGCGGGTGGCCCAGCCTTTCTCTCGCCTACACCACTCAGAGGGTGCCCTACCCTTTCGCGTTCTGTGCGAAAGGGTGGGTGCGTTCGTCGGCACAGAATAGCGCGGCGTCCATTGTCCGCGGCGCTGCCAGGGACACGCAAAAGCTAGCCGAGTTTCGCTCGGCCTGGACGGGTCAGGGACCCGTCCCTACACGGGCTATGGTGGACCTTGGGGGTTTTGAGATTTACCCCGAGCTATAATAAAAACAATGCAGCAGCCCATCAAAGTTCGCGGACGGTTTGCCACGGTGCATGACACCGCTGAAACGCTTGGTGTCTCCCAGTCGCGAACGCGGGCCTTGATCAGGACAGTAAAAGAGTTTACGGAAGGCATCGCCTATCGTGATTATACAAACGGCAGTTTTGCTGCACGCAAGAAGACGAAGTCGGGTTCCCCGGCCACCGCAGTCAGAATGAAAAAGAACAGCGGAAGACATGCCGAGGCAGCGAAGAAGAAATCCCACGCACGCGCCAGCAAAGCGCACCGGTAATACGGAATCGGTATTTCTGAATATTCCGTATGACTCGGCCTTT
>JBOGLC010000156.1:0-3540 GCA_050746005.1 Terriglobales bacterium | reverse complement strand
TGCTCCGCTCAGGATGA
Organism: Terriglobales bacterium; assembly: GCA_050746005.1. Taxonomy (GTDB): domain Bacteria; phylum Acidobacteriota; class Terriglobia; order Terriglobales; family Acidobacteriaceae; genus JAIQFF01. The sequence goes on along the minus strand of JBOGLC010000156.1, from coordinate 3,523 downwards.
CAGGATTAAGGTTCATGCCAGATTTTCTACTGGAGATCGGTTGCGAAGAGATTCCGGCGCGGATGATTGACGCGGCCTCTCTCGAGCTGCGCGAGCGCGTGCATAAGCTGCTCGATCGCGAACGGCTGGTGCCGGCAAGCGCCCTTTGCCGGCACAGTGCAGAGTGATAGGGGTCCTTCGACTCCGCAAGTGCGCTCGCCAGCGAGCGCACCTGCTCCGCTCAGGATGACAGGATTAAGGTTCATGCCAGATTTTCTACTGGAGATCGGTTGCGAAGAGATTCCGGCGCGGATGATTGATGCGGCGTCGCTGGAACTTCGCGAGCGCGTGCATAAGCTGCTTGATCGCGAACGGCTGCTCCCGCCAGGCGCCCTGGCCTCTCTCGACACGCCGCGCCGGCTGGCAGTCCTGGCGGCCAATATTCCGGCGGGACAGCCCGACGTGGTCGAGCAGGTCACCGGCCCATCGGTCAGCATTGCGTTCAAAGACGGGCAACCCACTCCCGCGGCCCACGCTTTCGCAAAAAAGTCTGGCGTGGATGTTTCCCAGTTGCAGCGCACGGCGACTCCGAAGGGTGAGTACCTGACGGCGACGGTCACGAAGAATGGCCGTTCAGCCGCGGAGATTCTCTCCCAGGCCTTGCCCAAAGAGATCGCTTCCATCTACTGGCCCAAAAACATGTACTGGCGCAGGCCCAGCGAACGTTTCGTTCGTCCGGTGCGCTGGCTAGTGGCCATGCTCGATGCGGCCGTGATCCCGTTGGAGTTTGATGGCGTGCGCGCTGGAAACCAGTCGCGTGGACATCGAATTCTGGCCGACGGATCGATTTCGATCCCCCGCGCCGGAGCTGCTTACGTCGAATCTCTGGAAGATGCGAAGGTACTTGGGCGCGAGCTAAGGGAAAAGCAGATTCGCAAATCTCTCGACGCCGCGACGCGCGGCATTCCCGGCGCTCGCTGGCGTGAAGACAAACCGCTGCTCGACACCGTGGTCAACCTGACCGAATGGCCGGCGGCGATTCTGGGCGCTTTTGACCCGGAATTTCTCGAACTGCCTGAAGAAGTTCTGGTCACAGTGATGCGCGACCATCAAAAATATTTTGCCGTCGAGGACTCCCAGGGCAAGCTCTCTCCCCACTTTCTGGCGGTGCTTAACACCGACGGCGACCCCAGTGGCACAATCCGGCATGGCCATGAGCGCGTTCTGCGCGCGCGCTTCAACGACGCCCGCTTCTTCTGGCAAACTGATCAGAAACATCCACTGCGCGAGCGCACAGCCTGGCTCCGCAACGTTACCTTTCAGAAAGATCTGGGCACCTACTACGCGAAGGTGCAGCGCATACAGCGCGTGTGTAGTTGGTTGTGCGAACGGACTCGCGAGAACAAGATCCAGGTTCGTCCGGGCGTGGTCCACAAAGCCGCCCTGCTGGCCAAGACCGATCTGACCACCGAACTGGTCAAGGAGTTCACCGAACTGCAGGGCATCGTGGGCGGCTTGTACGCCAGAGTTCAGGAACACGATCCCGACATGAAAGCCGAAGCCCGCGAAGCCGTAGCCATCGCGATTTACGATCACTACAAGCCCGAGTCCATGGAAGATCGGGTTCCGCGAACCGTTGAAGGGGCCGTGCTTTCGATCGCCGACAAGGCCGACAGCATCGCCGGCATGTTCGCGCTTGGACTTCAGCCCACGGGATCGAAAGATCCCTTTGCCCTGCGCCGCCAGGCCAACGGAATCGTCCGGACGATTGCAGAGCACAAGCTGCCCGTCGGTCTGGGCCAATTATTCCGAGATGCGCGCGAAGCCTACCGTGGGTCAGCCGCGGAAGCCAGGTTTGCGGCTGGTGTTGACTATAGCTCCGCGGTGCAAGGATTCCTGCGTGAACGTCTGGAATTTTACCTGCGCGATGCCCTCGGTTTCAGCTACGACGTCGTAAATGCGGTGCTGGCGGCCGATTCCGATGACGTGGTAGATGCGGTGGCACGGGCGCAGGCGCTGAAGGGCGTTCTGCACCTGCCCGAATTTCTGGCCATTGCGGCGGCCTGCAAGCGCATCCGCAATATCCTGAAGCAGGGGAGGGAAGCGGGCATCGAACCTGCTGCAAAGTTCGATTATTTGCCCGATTCTGCCGATGAAGAGAAGAGTCTTGCCGCCTACGTCGAGACTTACGCTCCCAGAGTTGAAGCGCACCGGCAAAAGAGGGAATATCAGGATGCCCTGTTCTTGCTGTCGACGGCGCGAGAACCGGTAAATGCGTTCTTCGACAAAGTCATGGTGATGGTCGAAGACAAGAGGATCCGCGCAAACCGCCTGGCGCTTCTGCAAACGTTATTAAAAGAATTTTCCACCATTGCCGACTTTTCCGAGATCGTGACCGAAGGCAAGGAATCCAACGAATCTTCGAAACAATAAAGGACGAACACTTATTATGGCGACCCAAACTCTCCCCGAAACCAGCTTTGGAACCGCGGAAAAGAACTCCGCCACCAAGTACGTATTCTCCTTCGGCGGCGGCAAAGCCGATGGCAACGGCAAAATGAAAGACGACCTGGGCGGCAAAGGCGCCGGCCTTGCCGAGATGACCAATGCCGGGCTGCCCGTGCCCCCAGGCTTCACCATCCAGACGGAAGCTTGCCGGGAATACATGCGCAGCAATAGCGTGTCCGCGGAAGTCGAGCGCCAGATGGATGCGGCGCTCAAGAAGTTAGAGGAACTGCAGGGCCAGAAACTGGGCAAGGGCGAGAATCCCCTGCTGGTGAGCGTGCGCTCGGGCGCTAAATTTTCCATGCCCGGCATGATGGATACCATCCTCAACCTGGGCCTCAACGATCAGAGCGTGGAGGCTCTGGCCCGCCGCACCAACAACCCGCGGTTTGCCTACGACTCCTATCGTCGCCTGATTCAGATGTTTGGCAATGTGGTGCTCGACGTAGAGAAACCGGTGTTTGATGAGATCTTCGACGCCAAAAAAGAACAGAAGAAAACCAAGTTCGATACTGGCCTGGACGCGAAAGCCCTGCAAGAAGTCACTGCGGAATACAAGAAAGCCGTCAAAAAACATGCCAGGCGCGAGTTTCCGCAGGATGCGCACGAACAACTGGTGATGGCGCGAGACGCCGTCTTCCGCTCCTGGCAAAATGATCGCGCTAAGACTTATCGCCGCCTCAACAACATCGACGACATGCTGGGCACCGCCGTCAACGTACAGGCCATGGTGTTCGGCAATCTCGGCGAGACCAGCGGCACGGGCGTCGGTTTCACTCGTAACCCCTCAACCGGCGCCAAAGAGTTCTATGGAGAATTCCTGCTGAACGCACAAGGCGAAGATGTGGTTTCCGGCGTGCGCACTCCGGTTCCGATCCTTGAGCTTGAGCGGATCATGCCCGATGTCTTCAAGCAGCTCCGCGAAATTACGACCAGGCTGGAGAATCACTACAAGGACATGCAGGACTTCGAGTTCACCATCCAGGACCGTAAGCTCTACATGTTGCAAACCCGAAACGGCAAACGCGCCGGCCTGGCC
>JBOGLC010000155.1:0-10573 GCA_050746005.1 Terriglobales bacterium | reverse complement strand
ACCGCGCAGACCTCCGCTCAGCATGACAGGGGGACGCGAGCGACCGCACAGACTCCGCTCAGCATGGCAGGGGGTATTATGTGGGCGGGAAGCCGGCGCTACATCTGTTGCGGGGCGGCGGGTTGCGTCGCTGCAATCTTCTCCGTCGCGCGGTCGACCACCGCCTGCAGCTCGCGCGCGTATTTCACTTCGCGGCCTTTGGCTAGAATCTTCCTGGCTTCCTCGGGGCTGAACCAGGTGGGATTTCGGCTCGTCTCCTGCGCCTCTCCGACGCTTTCGACCTCCAGCAGAAAAGCCTTGATCACGTACTCCCGCACTCCCGGAGGCTTCCAGAAAACACCTTTGGAATGGATGTAAAGACAGAAATGGCGCGGCTCAATGTGGCCGCGGACTCCAGCTTCTTCCCAGGCTTCTCGTTCCGCCGCCTGGCCGTGAGAGAGAGTTGATTCCGGATCTCCCTTGGGAAAAGTCCACTTGCCGCCCCCGTTGGTGTTGACCAGCAGAAACTCGACTGCCGCGCCGCGCCGACGGTAGCAGACCGCCGCTACCTGCAGCGGAAGAGCGTTTTGTGGAATCCGGGCAGCTCCCATTTTGCGCAGCCTCAGCAGTTCATTCCCCACGTTTATGCTAATCCGACAATATTTCAGCCGTGTTAAAGTGCAACGAAAAAGGTGCAGTACTGTGTTACCAAAGGAATTACGGGCGGGTTGTGGTGGGGAGGCAAGACTCGGGTTGCTGCACTGGCTTCGTTTCTAATGTCCGCATGCTGTCGAGGATGATTGAAATAACGCTCTCATCTCCGACCGTGGTGTTGATCATCATGTGGTACAGACAACGAGTGGGCCAGTCCGCGCCGAAATAATGCTTCACGAATTCGATGCGGTCGCGGTCCACGGTATCGACCAGTTCTTCGGCTTCTCTTTCTTTGTGTCCAAGGGCCCGCAGACGCCGGATTTTCTCCGATCGGGGAGCGTAGAGGAAAACGTGGAAGGCATCCGGAAGTTCGCGCAGGAAGTAGGGAGCGCCCCGGCCGACGATCACGCAATTTCCGGCCGCGGCCGCCCGGGTCATCACTACTTGTCCGATCGAAACAAAACGGTCCGCATCGAACGGTTCCGCGCCCTTCATCGGCATGCTGCGTTCATAGCTGCCGCGCCAGAACGTCTTCGCCAGCCGGTGGAATGTGCTATCCAGCCGCTCATCGCAGTACATCACGGTCGAAGGGTCCACGTGGGCTTCCCGCGCGATCTCTTCGGTCAGGGCCTGATCCCACAGCTTCCAGCCCAACCGGTGGGCAATCTCCCGGGCGATCTCGGCGGCTCCGCTGCCAAATTCGCGTTCTACTGTAATCACTCGAAACAAAGTGCCCTCTCCAAAAATACTTCCCAGCTACCAGACCCGCGCGGCTGCAGCCGCTCGACTTCCACTCTCCTGGCACGGCGGAAGGCGTGCCCTTCCCGAATCTCTTAAATCGCCGCGACCAACTAGTGAACCGCGATCTCACCGCCTGTGGGCGGCCGCTTCATCAGAAAGACCAGCGGTACCATCACTAGAATAGCTACTCCCAACAGCCAGAAGTTGTCAATATAGGCAAGCATGCTGGCCTGGCGGAACATACTGCCCTGCAACAGGGCGTAGGCCCGGTGCATGGCGTCTACCGCAGAAAATCCCCTGGACTCGAGCGCGCGCGCCGTGCCTTGAAGCATGGATTGGAGCTGAGGATTCCCGGCCGAAGTATGACTCGCCATACGGTTCAGGTGGAATTGCTGTCTCCGTTCCAGCATGGTGGTCACGATTGAGATACCCACGCTTCCGCCGATGTTGCGGGCCAGGTTCATCAGGCCGGAGGCGGCGTTGTTTTTTTCTTTGGGCAGGAATGCGTAAGCCGCGGTATTGATGGGAACGAAGAGAAATGCCAGGCCTGCGGTCTGGATCATGCGGGCGAACACCACCGTCCGGAAATCAATTCCCAGATCGAAGCGGGTCATGTGAAACAGAGAAAAAGACAACACAATGAGCCCGCCCATCATCAGCTTGCGGGCATCGAACCGGGACAGCAGAAAACCCACCAAAGGCATCAGCAGCATAAGGCTGAAGCCGCCCGGCAACAGGGCCAGCCCGGCGTTTTCGGCGGTATAGCCCAGCAGGGTCTGGGTGAACAGGGGCAGCAGCACCGTACTGCCGAGGAGGGCGAACCCCAGCATGAACATCAGCATAAAGGAGGCTGAGAAGGTGCGATTGGTGAACAGGTGCAGGTCAATGACCGGGTCTGGGCGCGTCCATTCCCAGTAGATCAAAAACAACAACGAGCAGGCCGCGATGACGGAGAGCGCAAGGATAAAGTGCGACCCGAACCAGTCGTCGCGCTGCCCCTTATCCAGGACAACCTGCAGAGTGCCAAGTCCCAGGGCCACCAGGCCCAGGCCGATGTAATCAACCTTGGTTTCTGAAAGCTTCTTGCGCTGCATGAAGGGCGGATCCTGGATAAGGCGCGAGGTCAACACCAGAGAAAGAATGCCGATGGGAATATTCAGGAAAAAAATCCAGCGCCAGGTAAAGTTGTCCGTGATCCAACCGCCCAGTGTGGGACCAATGGCGGGGGCCAACACGACCGCCAGGCCGTAGACCGCGAACGCCATGCCGCGCTTGGCTGGAGTAAACGTGTCCGCTAGAATCGCCTGTTCACTGGGCTGCAAGCCCCCGCCTCCGGCGCCCTGCAGCACGCGAAAGAAAATCAGCATGCCCAGGTTCGGCGCCAGCCCGCACAAAAAAGAACTGATGGTGAAGATGGCGACGCAGCTCATGTAAAAACGTTTGCGTCCGATGATGGACGAGATCCAGCCGCTGAGCGGCAGCACGATGGCATTTGAGACCAGGTAGGAAGTCAGCACCCAGGTGCTTTCGTCGGTCCCGGCGGACAGGCTGCCGGCGATGTGGGGCAGGGCGACGTTGGCGATGCTGGTGTCCAGCACCTCCATAAACGTGGCCAGCGTAACCGCCAGCGCGATGACCCAGGGATTCACCGCCGGACGCGGGAAGGCCGCGCCCTCCGCGGTCAGAGCAGCCGAACTCATCTGGTCCTACTCATCTGATCCAGACCTTGGGCTCGACCGACATGCCGGGTCGCAGAATATGTTCTTTGGTTTCTCCCGGATCGAAGGTGATTTTCACCGGAATGCGCTGCACCACTTTTACATAGTTGCCAGTGGCGTTCTCGGGCGGAAGCAGGCTGAACAGCGCGCCGCTGGCTCCGGCGATGCTCTGCACATGTCCGTTATATTTCTTGCCGTAGGCGTCCACCGAGATGGTGGCCCGCTGGCCCGGCCTCATGTAACGGAGTTGACTCTCCTTGAAATTGGCGACTACCCAGATGTCGTCCAGATTGATGATTTTCATCAGTTCCTGGCCGATGGAAACATTCTGCCCGACTTCAACCGACCGGTCGCTCACAATTCCGCTGACCGGAGCCACCAGGCGCGTGTACTGAACATTCAGCGTGGCCTGCTCCAGTTCGGCTTTCCTTTGCTGGGCCTGAGCTTCCGCAGCCTGGGCACGGGCGCGGATCGCCGAGATCTGTTGCGGCGCAGTCTCGGCTGAACGCAAGTTCGCTTCCGCCTGCTGGCGCTTGGCTTCGGCCTGCGAGACCATCTGCTCGGCGGCAGCGGCGGAAGCCCGCGCGGCGGCAACCCCTGCGGCGCTCGACCGGGCCGCAGCCACTGCCTGGTCATACTGCTGGTGCGAAATTTCCTGCTTGTCAACCAGCTGTTTATATCTCCCCACATCGTTCTGCGCTTTGATGTCGTTGGCGATGGCTTGCTCCAGCTGGGCCCGGGCGGCTTCAAGTTGCTGCCGCGCGACCGAGACTCCTGCCCGCCCGCTCTCTACTTCCGCCTGCGAGGATGACAACTGGCTGCCCGTATTGACGGAGGTGATCGGAACGTTGACCTGCAAAGATTCCGCCGTGGCCAGAGCGTCGTGATAGGCAGCCGTGGCCTTTGCCACCGCCACCTGATAATCCTTGGGATCGATCTCGATCAGGGGCGTGCCTGCCTCCACATATTGATTGTCGTTGACCAGCAGTTTGATCACATGTCCGGACACTCGGGTGCTGATCGCATTCAGGTGGCCATCGATCTGGGCGTCGTCGGTGGACTCGTAGCTGCCCAGGTAGCGCCAGAGGAAGAATCCGGCCACCAGCAACACAATTCCGCCTACGATGAGGGCCAGGCGAAAACGGGGGTTGCGCGAGGCCTGCTTCCACCGCAGGTCCCTTTCCGAAGCCGGCAGCGGAGGATGCTCCCGGGTTTCAGCTCTGGGCGTTTCGTGCGCCGTCGTCTCGGTAGTTTGTTCCATATTACTTGCCCTTCAGATATTGCCTCACGCCCTGTTCCGCGAATCCCATGGCGCGAACCAGTTCGATCTTGGCCAGGTTATGGGCGTACAAACTGGAAATGTAACTTTCATGAGCTGCCGCGACGGTCTCTTGCGCCTGGACCACTTCCAGGTTGTCCGTAACCCCGGCGGAAAATCGGTCGCGCGCCTGGATCAAGGTCTGCTCCGCCAGATCAACCGAAGTGCGGGCGACTTCCACCTGTTGCTCGGCAGCCGTTATGTCGAGCAGCGCAGTGCGAACCTCATATTCGATTTGGCCGCGCAAATTGTCCAACTGGGCGCGGGCCTGACGCAGTGTGGCGTCGGCCTCCAGCACGTCGGCGTGGGCTTTCCCTCCCTGGAAGATGGGAATGTTCAGCCGGCCGCCGACGCTGAACGTGCCATGCGAATTCCCGAAATTGACGCCGAGATCGCCATAGTCGGCAGTCAAGTCGATGGTGGGATAGTGCTCCGCGAAAGCCCCCTTGCGATAATGCTCGGCTGCCCGGACCTGCTGCACGGCCGCCAGATAGTCTGAGCGGGAAGCATACGCGCGCTGCACGCTTTCCTCAATTCCGAGCGCGGCGAACGCATCGTACGGCTCTTTCGAAACCAGGGCGATTTCCTGGCCGACGGGCAAGCCAATAGCACGAACCAGGGCCAGCTTCTGCTTGGCATACTCATTGCGCGCAACGATCAGCTGTTGCTGCCGGTTCTGGAATTCTACCCGGGAGCGCAGCGTATCAATGGCCGGGCTGAGGCCGGCGTTTTGCTGGTCAGTGGCTTTGCCGTATAACGCTTGCGCATTTTCCAGCTGGGCTTCGGCAGTTTCAACCCGTGCGGCGCCCGAGAGCGCCTGGAGATAGGCATTGCCGGTCGCCAATACCACTAGTTCGCGGGCGTCTTTATAGCTGAACTGCGCTGCCCGCTCGGCCTCGGTCGCGCCCCGCTCCCGGTTCAGCGCTTTGAGGTCCAGCACCGACTGGCTAAGGTAGACGCGGGCATCGGTAAAGCCGTAAGGCCCCACGATGGTCGGAAATCCCGGGAACCGCAGTCCGCGGGCTGCCAGGTTGTCCTGCACCACGTTCACGCTTACGCTGCCACTCACGTTGGGGAGAAGCTTGCTCAGTTCTGTCCATTTCTGCCCCCGGGCCGCGATGGTGTTATAGCTCTGCAGCAGCACTCCAAGGTTGTTCTTCAGGCCCAGGTCAATCGCGTCCTGAAATGACAGGGGTACCGCTTCCGGCTTGACGGTCCCCTGAGGGACGCTGCCGCTGAACGGACTCTGATTCGATGGGGAAGAGATGTTCAGGCCGGATGAGGAGTTGGAATCTGCATCCGTCTTCGGGTATCCGCTAGCGCCTTGCGCCCGAACTCTTCCCGGCAAGAGCGCGAACAGACAGACAATGGCGGCGGTCGAAGCGATAATCCTCTTTGACAGGTACGGTCTTGACGGATGCGGTCTTCCAGGGTTCCGTTCTTCCATATCGAAGGGGGATGCTGAACATAACCAATGCAACAGGTTATCTTGATTCCCGGTGCCGCATTATAGATGCAAACCATTGCCGACAGGTGGCTGAGTCGATGGCCGCATGACCGTTCCCCCTTTTGGAACCCTTTTTCCCCTTTTTCGAACCTCCAGGCCGGGTTCGTGGTGACAAAATTTTCGTTTTCCCCCAGGATTGGCATTGCATCTAAACCGAATATGGTCCCGGAGGGTTACGTGAGAAAGCTGAGCCTAGTCGCAGTCCTCTGTCTTCCTTTCCTTATCACCGGCACAGTTCATGCGCAACAGTTTGATGCCGCATTTGGTGTAGGCACGCTCACCGCGCCCTCGGCGTCGAGCGCCTCGGGCAATCATGCCCCGGTATCGCTGACTGGCGGGGCGTACCCGGTCTTCAGCGCGGACCTGCTTCTGAAGAAGCAATTCGGAGTGAGTGGCGAGCTGGCCTGGAGGGCCAGCCGAAATCTTTACGCCGGGTTCCAGCCCTACCGCCCACTTTTCTACGACTTTAATGGAATTTACGCCCCCAAGCTGGGCAGCCACGCAACTGCCGAACTGATGGCCGGGATCGGATGGGAAAGCCTGCGCTTCTACCAGCCATTTATCTCGTGTGGGGCGCTCACCTGCACCGATTTTGTCAGCAGCAACCACTTTATGGGCCACGTCGGCGGTGGCCTCCGCTACTACTTCCACGGCCATTTTTTCGTGCGCCCGGAAGCTCATCTGTACCTGATCCGGAATAATGATGAGTTCAGCTCGCCTCGCGCGGCGCGATTCGGGGTTTCTCTGGGATATACGTTCGCACCTGGATTCTAGACGCTTTAAACTTGCCCTTGCAGCGGCTGGGATGAATTCTCGCGCCGCCGCGCGAGACCGAGGCGTAAGCGCCTTTACGAAGCGCGCCGCAGGAAGCGGCGAATCCCGAAGTCGTAGACGCCAGCTCCAAGTACCCCGCCCACCAGTGGCGCGACTACCGGCACCCACCACACCCGGCTTCCGTCCGTGATCCCGTTGTTGCGAAAGCCTGCCAGCACGGTAAACATCCGCGGCCCGAAATCGCGTGCTGGATTGATGGCATATCCATGCATCGCCCCGAAGCTCATGCCGATGGCCACCACGACCAGCCCAATCATCAGCGGGACCATGTTGGCGCCCGGCGGCATGTTGAATTCATCGATGATGGCGAAAATGAGCAGCAGCAGCAAAGCGGTGCCGATCAACTGATCCAGGAAGCCGGCTTGCGGCAGGTTGGGAAAGGCCGGGAAGGTAGTGAACACGCCCGCCGTCTTCTCCAGATGCGGATCCACCTCGTGGAAGGCGGGCAGATAGTTTCGGTACACCAAAGCGGCAGCGACGAAGGCCCCGGCAATTTGCGCCATCGAGTAAGGCAAAACTTTTCGCCAGGGAAACCCTCTGAAAACCGCCAATGCCAGGGTCACCGCGGGATTCAGGTGTGCTCCTGAGATATTACCGGCAACATAAATTCCCATGGTCACGCCCAGTCCCCATCCCAGGGTGATGTTGGTATATCCGCCATGGATTAATTGGCCCGGCACCTGGGAAGGAAACAGCACAACCATCGCCACTACGCCCGTTCCGAACATGATCAGCACAAAGGTTCCGAGAAACTCGGCAGTCAACTCCGCCAGTAGGGGGAACTTGGGCTTCATCCCGCACGCTCCTATACCTCGGCTATGGACAGAAAGCCGGGTCGTAGTCTAACAATGATCGGGCGCGCGCAATATATCTGCCTCAGAACCTCACCTGCGGGTTCTCGGCTCCCGCACGCTCTGGTAGTGGTAGGTCTAAACCGCAACCCGCGCCACACGACAGGCACGCCTCTCGCTCACCCGATAGGTTTCGTGCCAATAGCGAACCACCGGGCGGCGCCGCGAGGGCGTCAAAGTTTTTTTGCCAGCACGTCCTGCAACATCACCTTGTCCAGCGTCAGTTCCGCCACCAACCGTTTCAGCCGACCGTTCTCTTGCTGTAGTTGCTCAGCAAATTTACCTTTATGAGTCGCTCGAAACCCTCCGTTTCTTGCTTTGCAATATGCTCTTATGTCGCGTCGTGAAAAATGATGCCGACCGTATAACGATGCCCGGACCGGATGCGGCTGACGCCGTGGCGCAGGGTTACGCGATACGTGCTGCGCGTGCCACGCACAGGCCGGTTGTGAACCGCGAAAACAATACCATCCCCCTGACGGAGCGGCATTACCATTGGCCGGCTCTGCATGCGCGGGCGTTGCTCCGTCATGACGAACTCGCCGCCGGTGAAGTCCGCGCCGGCGTCGGACAGTAGGATAGCCAACTGGAGCGGGAAGACATGCTCCCCGTAGACGTCCTGATGCAGGCAGTTGTAGCCGCCGACTCCATATTGAAGGAGAAGCGGCGTCGGCCGTGTCTGACCCGCGTTGTGGCAGCGCTCGACGAAGTCGGCATGCTTCTCGGGATAACGGACATCCATTCCCATCGCTTCATTCCAGCGATTGGCGACCGGGACCAAATGCGGATAGACTGTTGTGCGGAGTTCGCATAGAAGACCCGGGAGGGGATAGCTGAAATATTTGTACTCGCCGCGCCCGAAACCATGCCGCCCCATGACGACGCGACTACGAAAGGTGTCATCATTCGGGTAAAGGCCGGCGATAGTCCGGCACTCCTCCGGCGAAAGAAGCTGTTCCATCATCGCGTTGCCTTGTTGGTCCAGATCTCTTGCGATCCTCTGCCAATCGAACCCGTCAACCCGCTCAGCTGCGGGTTTCAGGCGGCGCCTCAACTCTTCGATTCCCTCGATCCGAATCATGCGTTCGCCTCTTTCTCGAGAAGCGCGCGCTTCAGTTCTACACCCCAGCGGTAACCCGACAATGCGCCGTCGTTGCGGATCACGCGATGACAGGGGATTACCACCGCCAGCTTGTTGGCGCCACAGGCTTGGGCCACCGCACGTACCGAACGGGGAGAGCCCACGAGCTTTGCAACGTCTGTATAGGTTGCGGTCGAGCCAGCGGGAATTTTCCGCAACAATTGCCAGACGCGTTGCTGGAAGGCGGTTCCTCGGACATCAAGAGGAAGATCGAGGCCGCGTTCCGGCGCTTCGACAAACCCGACCACTTTCGCTACAAGCTGTTCAAAGCCGGCGTCACCTCCGATCAGATTGGCTTTCGGAAACTGGTCCTGTAATTCGCGCACAAGCGCGTCCGGGTCGCCCCCAAGGAATATGGCGCAGATACCACGCTCGCTTTGAGCGACGAGGATCGACCCCAGAGAGCATTCACCTACGGCGAAGCGGATGTCCGTCTGTGCTCCTCCGGCGCGATAGTTTGACGGTGTCATGCCCAATACCTGATTCGATGTTTCGTAAAAACGGCTGTTCGAGTTGTAGCCCGCGTCGTAAATTGCATCCGTCACCGTGTCGCTCTTGTTGAGCGACTTTCGCACCAGACTGGCGCGATGCGCTGCCGCATACCCTTTGGGAGTGAGGCCCGTTGCCGCCTTGAAGACACGGTGAAAATGATAGGTGCTTAAGCCGACGTGCTGTGCCAGCAATTTGAGGGAGGGCGGCGTTTCAGAGTTTTCGATCAGGCGACAGGCGGAAGCAATCTTCTCCGAATGCTCAACCCGTGAAGCTTGATCTGGCTTGCAGCGTTTGCAGGGACGGAACCCGGCTTTTTCTGCATCCTTGTAAGTCCGGTGAAACTGTACGTTCTTAGGTCGGGCGAGACGGGCGGCGCAAGAGGGGCGACAGTACACGCCCGTTGTCTTGACAGAATAAAAGAAAGTCGCCCGGGGATCGCGGGCGACTATCGCAGCCCAACGGGGATCGCTTTCCGTGGCTGTCGCCAGATGTGCATTTCTCGTGGAGGTACTCATGAGCGCTCCTGTTGAATCATCCTTACAAGCACGAATCTAACAGCGATTCCATCTGCTGACACTCCGCTTCTTGCTTTCAAATTCCGCTTGGTCTTAATGTTCAACGGCCACGGATGGCTCACCCGTGAACAAGTCGAGGGAAGACGCAATGGCTAGCGACAGGCATCGACGCGACTGGTCGGGACAGCGAACGGGAACCCAAGCGCCACCGGAATCGTGTTATCGGTCGGCGCAGCGCATCCTCGCCGCCTTTATCGCAGTTTGGGCCGTTTCCGTGAGGAGCCCTGCAAACATGGTCATGGCTGGAGACATCGGAGAGCTAACTTACGCAGTCTCTTGCACACTTTCACGGATGAGATTTGCAAGTTGCTTATTTGCAATAGCTTACTGATGCGCATGAAGGACTCAAAATCCGCTGGGCGCAAGCCCGTGAAGGTTCGACTCCTTTCTCCGGCACCAAAGCTCTAAATTCAGCGCCACGCAAAATACTTTCATCGCTCCTCTAGGATGGCTGCAACTCGAAATTTGTATTCCGGGTGTGTGAACTCTGGAGAAATGCTCGATCGGACCGCCGTCCGAGTGACTTGGACGTGCTGACTCCAGGAGCCGTCTCTCGATGCCCGCTTGGAGCCAGTCTGCGGACCTGGAGGTTTCCCGTTCCAGCTGAGGGGCGAAAGCCGTGGAAGTAAGAATATCCTCTGGCCGCAAGGCTGAGTGGGTTCCACTCCCTCCGCCCGCATTATCTGACCTATCACAAACGCCAAGACCGACATGCGGGAGCCAAGTCTGGTTCAACTTCGCATTTAGAGCCGTGAACATGGGG
>JBOGLC010000154.1:0-19639 GCA_050746005.1 Terriglobales bacterium | reverse complement strand
ACGCCAGGATCGCATCGGCTGTAACCTAGAGCGCTAAGATGTTCTGACCTCTTCCCTTCCATACCCGGCGTCATGCTGAGCTTGCGAAGCATCTGGCGTGCAGCGTCTCAGCCGCTGGGGTAAGGGCCGGTTCAAATTGAGCCACCACGCGAGCGTTCTGTCATTACGTCCGATGCAAGGGCGTGGTCTGGGCTTCGACTCCAATGTAGCTGCGCCGGATTCTGCCCGCCTGCAGCAGACGTCCAGCCACAAACTTCGCGGTGTTGATCCCGATGGCGAAGCATAGCCCTTGCGCTCCCATGATGGTCGCGGTGTTTACTCCGATGACCTGGCCGTCGGAGGTCACCAGCGGACCTCCGGAATTGCCCGGGTTGAGCGAAGCGTCGGTCTGGATCACATCATCGATCATTCTCCCGGAGTAGGAGCGCAGCGAACGTCCCAGGGCGCTCACCACTCCGGCCGTTACCGTGTACTGGAAGCCATAAGGGTTTCCAATGGCAATGGCGAGCTGACCTACGCGCAGCTTCCGGGAATCTCCTAACGGCGCTGCCACCAGATGTGGAGCGTCGTTATCGGGCATGTCCACGCGCACCACCGCGAGGTCCGTCGCGGGATCGTCGCCGATCGTCTGCGCCGGGAAGCGCCGTCCATCGGCGAACGAGACCTGAATACGTGTTGCCTCGTGCACCACATGGCTGTTGGTGAGAATCAGTCCATCGGGAGTAAATACAAAACCGGAGCCGCCGCCTTGCCGCTCGCGGGGTTCGCCGGAGCGACTCTTCGCTGCCTGGGCCACGTCAATCTTGACCACCGAGGGGCTGAGTTTCTCTGCCGCGCCCACCACCGCCTGGGAGTAGGCATCAAGCAGAGCAGAGTCACTCAATGGGCTGCCGCTGGAAGACTGCTGCACGAAAGGCTCGGAATAATTTGCCACAGAATGGGAAAGTGTCTCCTGATCCATGTCAGCTAGATGAAGAAAACGGCGCTGTGGATTCACCCGCCCCGCTTTCCTGTCATCCTGAGCGCAGGCTTTGCTTTCGTTCCACGAAAGCAAAGCCGAAGTCGAAGGACTCCTACCCGCGGACCCGCCGCGCGCATTCTTAGTTCGGCGACGATGTGAAATCGACGTGCTTGTGGAAAGGTAGAGATCCTTCATTCAGGACGGCACCTACCGCTTGGAGCGCAAGCGGGTGGCCGCATTCGGCATGACGCAGGCATGGGAGGCATCCGCCAGCGATTGTTGCAGCGCCGAGCCCACCGCGGAAAGCTCCTCCGGCTTCATCAGGCGCTGCATGCCTTCAAACAGTTCGCGCTCTTCCTTCCGGATGTGGGAGGCCAGTTTCTCCACCAGCGCCTGTAATCCGGCCGTATGCAATTTGCGAGCGGCCGCGCGGGCAAAGAAATCGCGCAGCAAAATGTGACCGGTGACGAGTTCCTGTACCAGAGGTTGCAGTTCGGGAAAACGTGCAGCCACGGGGAACAATTCTTTTTCTTCGGCGTCGAAGTGAAACCCGATCTCCTGTTCGAAGATCTGCTGAATTTCCTGCTGCCAGGCTTCCAGATCGACTCCTCCCGCCTGAATCGCCCGATCCAGGCGCACACACAGCGCCAGACAGTGCTGGTGCTGGTGGGATAGAGGAATCAGGTTCTTGTCGCGAAGCATGGCCACCTATTTTCTGCGCAGTTCCGTCATAGCGCAACTTAAGTATTGTCGCGTCTGATGACGCCCGTAACTTTGATGAGAGCGGAAGGACAGCGGATTCAGGCGCCGGCGGTTATGGTCTGGGATGCTTCCTTTACCGCTGGCCGCAGGGTCAGCCAGTCGGTTCGCACACTGTCCCACTCCTGGATCAAGATCCCGTAGGACTCGAAGAATTGACGAATCTGCGCACGTTCCCAGCCCACGGTTTCCTCCAGGATGGGCCCGAGTACGGCGAGAGCGTTGGTGCTGAGGACGGTTCTTCGCGCGACCTGAGAAATGTGTTTGGCTTCGGAGACCGCGATGGTAAATCCGTCGCGCATTTTCACGTGCAGCATCACATTGATATCGGAGCTGCCGTCGCCGGTGTAGATAATGTGGTCGGGTCCGATCTGCAACTCAGCCTGCAACTTGTCGAGGGCCGCCACCTTGCCGTAGCCGGCCGTGGCCCGAACCAGGCTTTCAATCTCGCCCGCGTGGTTGTAGATAAATTCGGTTCCGTAAATGTGGCCTTGCGGAACAATGCCTTCCAGCGCCGACTGAATTACTTCCACCGGGGATGCGGAAATCACATAGAAGTCGAAGTGATAGCCGTCGACTCCGTTCTTGAGAACCTGATAGAGCAGTTCGATATTCTCTTTTAGGCGGATGTTCTTGCCAACCTGGTACAAATGTTGTTTGCGCACTTTCTTGCGGAACTCCGGATCATGCAGCAACAAGTAGGACAACTCCGCTCCCTGCTGCACCAGGTTCAGTTTGGCCATGCCTTGAGCCTTACGTTCAAATTCCGCAGTCGGAATGCCCACCAACTCACTCAACACATACCCGGAGTCGTCGAATGTCAGGGTCTGATCAAAGTCGCTGGCGAAAAGGTAACGCTTTAAAGGTTTCTCGCTCATAGGGGAATTAGATTCGACCGAGACCCGGGATGGTCCATAAATAACATCGATAGGGTGCATTACCAAAGTGATGACGGGATGGGTAGTGGTAGTGATATCAGGACGGTTAGGTGTTGTCTGAAGAAGCGCACCGGTGCCAGGGGTGCCTTTACTATTCTCTTTCAAGCATTGAGAATGGATAAATCGCCCGCAGCAATGTAGGCGCGAGCGCCCGCGCTCGTGCGGCAGTAGCCCGGCACGAACCAGGACGCTCACGCCAACCCTGGCTGGACTACGGGCAACAGGAGCAGGTTTAACTATGGCAGCTACCGGAGAACTCATCCGTCTCATCAACTACGTAGATGACATCAACACCACGCTTCGACGCATCAGCGCCGCCATCCCACTGATGGACGTGGATGAACGTAAGCGTCTCGCCGAAAATATTCGCGGTGCCAGCACAAACCTCAATTCCGTCCTGGGACAACTGGAAAAGGGACAGTAGTGGCTGGGGCGGCGCCCGAGGTTCGGACCATCGCCGTCATTAGCGCTGGCCGAACCGGCCGAGCCATCGCGCAACTGGCGGCCCAGGGCGGCTACCGCACGATTCTGGAAGATCTGTTGCCCAACGCCCTGCGCCGCGCGGAGACAGAAATTCACGCCCAGCTTGACCGGGCAGTAGAGTCGGGTAACGTTTCGGCGGACGCCGCCCAGGCTGCAATCTCCCGGCTGGAATTCGCGGGCACGGTTGAAGAGGCAGCCCGCCAAGCCGATCTGGTGATCGAACTGGTTCCGGAAGAATTAGAATCGAAGATCGAGATTTTCACCCTGCTGGACAAGATCTGCCGTCCGGGGACCATCCTGGCTTCCCAGCTTTCCTCGCTCAGCATCACGGAGATTTCCCGCGTCACCTACCGCGCCGGGAATTGTCTGGGCATGCGTTTCGAGGAACCGGTCGATACCAGGAAGAGGCTGGAACTTATCCGTAGTCCAGAGACGGATGACGATACCGTCGCCGCCGCCGTGGAAGTGGGGAAGCGCCTGGGCAAAGGAGTCATGGTGATAACAGAATCAAAGTAGCGCCGGCGTCTCGCAGGGCTTTCTCGAATGCCTTGCCCTCGCTGGCGCGGGCTGGACGCTTCCGCGACAGCCGCCCGGACGCCGGCGCTACCAGACCGTTACTTGTTGATATCTTCCTTGGCATCCAACCGCTTGGCGAAAGCCTGCAGCGGCTGTTTTTGCCCCTCAGGTGCGCCAGCTACCGCTACTGCCATCTCCTTGGATGCGTCCGCGAAATCGCCCTGCGCGGAATACATGCGCGACATGCCCACGTGCACCACCCATGAGTCGGGATTTTTCTTGGCGTTGTCGCGGAAGATGGCAAATGCCTCGGTCTGCTTGCCCTCGCTTTGAAGCTGGCGGGCGTAACCATGCATCTGGATCGCATTGGCCATGGTGAGGGCCTTGTTTTTCGCCGCCGTGGCTTCCTCCTTCCGCCCCAGAGCGTCCAGGACCCGAGACCTGGTGATGAAGTTGTCGTAGCGGGCTTCGTTCTGAATCGATCGGTCACAATACTTCAACGCATCTTCCAGATCGATCTTCTCCTGAAGCAGGTAATTGGCCGCATCGTCCCAGCCGTTCCAGGAGTACTGGGCCAGCCCGCGAAGCTGATTGTGCAGGTTCTGAGCCACGATCTCGTGGGTGTCAACGCCGACCTTGAAAGGAACCGCAAGCTTTTCCCAGCGCAGCATGACCACGGAAGAATCCGGGTTCACATCATCGAAGTCGTAGGTGAGTGCCTCGTGAAAGTCCGCTGTTTGGGGCTTTACGGTGACCCTGAGCGCATCCTCGGACCGGTCGTAGGTGAAGCTGCCCCAGGAGGTCGAGTTTTTGGAGAAAATAACAATCCACTCGTTCTCTCCGGGAATCATGTGCAGACCATAAGTTCCCGCAGGCAGAGGTTTGCCCTCGATGGTCACTGGGTCAGTGAACCTGATTGTCGTATTTTCGTTGGCTCCGGCGCGCCAGACCTGACCGTAGGGCACCAGGCCACCCCATATTTTCCGCTTGTTCACCATGGGGCGGTGATAGTTAATAGTGACATCGGAGATTCCAATGCGTTGGGTTATGACGCCATGCTGGCTTGGCCGCGGCAGATCCATAACGAAAGACTGCGCCTGACCAACGGACCCCAGCATCAGGAATGCTTCGACCACGAACAGAGCGCGCACAAGCAGTTTGACCACGGTACCAGCCTCCCAATCTGAATTGTGTTTCTTGGAAAACCGAACGGACCCGGACCTCTCAGAAACGGTCGTTTAGACGCCTCGCCCCCGGGCTGGTTAGCACTATGCCTCCGGCGGAGCACGCCCGAAAACGGGCTATCCTTTGGCCTGCAACCGGGTCTAAGGACTTGAAGAGGGCAAGATTGACGGAACCTCCTGCCCGCCCGCAGCGTAGTAAACGGTGGCTGTGGCGGGTCCGAGCCCTGCCTTAACATCGACAAACTCTGCCGGGAGTCAGCACGGCGATAAATGTATGAACGTACTGTTCGAGATTGTTCGCCAGTCTCTGGCCACGTTGTGGGCGCACAAGCTGCGTTCTTTCCTGACCATGTTCGGCATCGCTTGGGGGGTAGGTTCGTTGCTCCTGCTGGTGGGCTTGGGCGAAGGCTTCCGTAGCGGCCAGGTCCGGAGCCTCGCGACCCTCGGCCAGGACATCATGTTTACTTTTCCGGGACGAATTCCAGCGGTGGCGGGTAGTTTGCAATCCGGCCAGACTTATCACTTTACCTATGAAGATTACATTGCCATCCGCACTGAGGCCCGTACTCTGCGGGCATTGTCGCCGGTCGTGAACCGCGAGGACATCCGCGCCGTCAGCGACTACGGTTCCACCAATGGCCAGGTATTCGGGGTGAGTCCGGAATATAACCAGATTCGCACCGTGCCGGTCGGAACCGGCCGCTGGTTGAATGACCAGGACGATACGGAACACCGCCGGGTGGCGGTTGTCGGTTGGGAACTGCTGAAGAACGTTTTCCCCGGACGCCCAGCCGTGGGCGCAACCATGCTGCTGAACGGCATTCGGTTTGACGTGATCGGCGTGCTGGCCAAGGTGGGGAAAGACGGCAACAACGGCACCAATGCCCGCATCTTCGTTCCGGTTGAAACCATGCGGAATCTGTTTCCTCTGAAACTGGAAAACTCGGAAGGCGCGCTCTCCTTTATCAACTATCGCCCCCTGAATAAAGCCGAGCACCTGCGTTCCAAGGAAGAAATCCACCAGATCATCGCCCGCCGCCACGGTTTCGATCCCAAGCTGGAAGACGCTTTCGAGGACTGGGACACCATTGAAAACTCGCAGCGGGTAGACAAGATTTTCGACGCCATGGATTATTTCCTCGGAGTGGTGGGATTTGTAACCCTGGCGCTGGGCGCGATTGGCATCGTCAATATCATGCTGGTTTCAGTCGCCGAGCGCACCCGGGAGATTGGTCTGCGCAAGGCTTTAGGCGCCACCTATCAGAATATTCTGACCCAGTTCTTCATCGAGGGCGCATTTCTCACCATCTTCAGCGGAGGCATTGGGCTCCTCATTGCGACCGCGTTCGTGACCGCGCTGGCGCAGCTGCCCGCGCCGCAGGGATTCGACACCCCGCGAATCGTGCCCATGTCTGCCGTGGCGGCGATCTTGTCCCTGGCGATTGCCGGCATCGTGGCCGGAATTTATCCCGCGCGGAAGGCCGCGCTGCTGGCTCCGGTTGAAGCCATGAGGCAGGAATAGCCGTGATCCACGAGCTGGGATCGCAAGCCTATAGCGCCCTGCGCCATAACCGGCGGCGCAGCATCCTCACCATGCTGGGCATGGCCTGGGGCATCGCGACCGTGGTGCTGCTCCTGGCTTACGGCGCGGGCTTCGAACGCGGTTTGTGGGCGGCCTTCCGCTCCTTCGGGACCAACCTGGTCTTTGTGTTTCCGGGGCGCACCTCGCAGCAGGCGGGAGGCACCAAGGCGGGCAGCCAGGTCCGTCTCACAGTGAAGGATCTGGATTACATCCGCGACGAAGTGCCTTTGCTCAAGCGGATCTCACCCGAAGTCTTCAAGCAAAGCTCGGTGGCCTGGGGAACGCGCAGCGCGAGTTACGGGGTCAGCGGAGTGTATGCAAACTATCCCCGCATGCGCCGCATGGAATTCGCGGAAGGAGCGCCTTTCAGCGAGGCCGAGGACTTTACCCATGCCCGGGTCGCTTTTATCGGTGCCGACGCCAAGAAAAAGTTGTTTTCCGGCCAGAATGCGATCGGCGAGAGTATTCGCATCGACGGCATCTCGTACCAGATCGTGGGCATTCTGAAACAAGTCATCAACAATGGCGACGACAACCTGAATGAGCACATCTACGTTCCCTTCAGCGCCATGAGCGATCTGAAAGACACCTACTACCTGACCTCGATTGTCATGGAGTACGAGGGCGAGAACACCAAGGTAGTGAAAGCGCTGCGAAACTCGATGGCTTTCCATCACGGCTTCGACCCGAAGGACCAGCGCGCCGTCTTTGTGTTTGACGTGTTTTCCGACCTGCTCGACCTGCGGGTGATCACGACCGGAATCAAGATTCTCCTCGGTTTCATCGGGCTGCTGACGCTCGGCATCGGTGGCGTGGGGCTGATGAACATCATGCTGGTTTCCGTAGCCCAGCGTACCCGCGAGATCGGCGTCGAAAAGGCCCTGGGCGCGCATCGCTGGCACATCATGTTCCAGTTCCTGGCAGAAGCCATGGTCATCACCGCGCTGGGAGGATTGCTGGGGGTGGCCTTTGCCTATCTGGTCTCCTGGTCGGTCCCTTCCCTGACCTTGTGGAGCGCGTTTCAGGAAGGCGCCGATGAAGGCGACATTCATCTGACCATCGACGCCGCCACCCTCATCTGGTCCACCGGCATCCTCAGCTTCGTGGGAATCGTCAGCGGCATGCTCCCTGCCATCAAAGCAGCCAAACTCGACCCCATCGAAGCCCTGCGATACGAATAGCTTAGAACTGAGATCTAAAAACTGAGATCTGGGAATTGAACCAGAAACGCGGGAAGCTATCCGATCGAGCAGCGGTGGGGTGCGGCCTCCCCACACCAGGCGCCAACTCCCGTAGAATTGTTTTTGTGAGCGATGACCAAAACCAGCGGCTTGAACGCGTTCTGGCGCAACTGCGGCTTTACGAGCACCCGCTGCTGAATTTTTCCGCCCGGGCCAGGGGCGAGAAGGTTGAAGTCGTCATCGAATTCAAGGACCCGCCGGTACCGGTGCACACCTACTACTTTGAACTTCATCCCCGGGACCTCGATCATGCTCAGTTCGAGTGGGGCTTCCAGCGGCAACTCTACGACTGCCTGCACGACTACATGGTGGAGATGTTCATCCGCACCCCTCAGGATCGGGCGGACCGCCAGCGGAAGGGCCTGTGAGCCTGCGCCAGATCATCGAACAGGAAATCCATGAGCGCGGGCCGATGCCGTTCTCGCGCTACATGGATCTGTGCCTCTACCATTCCGAACTGGGTTACTACTCGCGTAACGCCGAGCAGTTCGGCAAGGCTGGAGACTTTTATACCTCGAGCGATCTCAACGCCGTCTTCGGGCGACTGCTGGCCCGGCAATTCGAAGAAATCTGGCGGGTGCTCGGCTCACCGGCGGAAATTGAGATCCTGGAGCTCGGTCCCGGCCGTGGGCTGTTCGCGCAGGATGTCCTGGATTGGTCGGGAAAGAAATTTCCTCAATTTTTTCGCGCACTGCATTACTCGCTGGCGGAATCCTCGCCTAAACTGCGGGCCCGACTCAGGGATGGGCTCGCCAGGTTTCTTGAAACTGGCGTGGCCTCTCTGGTTTCGGAAAACGCAGCCGAGAGACATGCCCATCAGAGGCTCAGGCCCTGGTTCTCCGATTCGTCAGGCGCCGCTTCCATAGACACGCCCGCCGACGATGCCGAGGAGAGTTTCTACGTCACCGGCGACAAAATTCAGGATGGCAAACCTTCAATCATTCCGAACAACGCCATGGACGATCGGGCGTTGGCCCCCGACGTTCCTGTCATCGTTTTCGCTAATGAATTTTTCGATGCTCTTCCGGTGGAGATACTGAGCGCGCAGGGAGCGCTGCGTATCTCCACGCAAGGCGGACGCTTCCTCGAAACCTGGGTTCCGCCTTCCACCCAGGAACTGGAGTTTCTCGACCGCTATGGAGTGCATCCCGAGCCGGGGGAACGGATCGAAGTCCCGCTGCTCGCGCATCGTTACATGGCGCGTCTGGCCGCATCCATGCGGACCGGCCTTATTATCGCAATCGATTATGGCTACACTCGCCCGGAGCAGCTGGCCGGCCGCCATCGCGGAACGCTCATGGCATATCGGCAGCACTCCACCATCCCGGATCCCTATCAGGCCCCGGGCGAGCAGGACATTACGGCGCACGTGAACTTTACCTCCCTTTCCGCGGCAGCGGAAGAAAACGGCATGCGCGCGCAACCGCTTCTTACCCAATCACAATTTCTGATGGGGATTGGAGAGACCAATCAATTTGCAGATGCCTTCGAAGAATGTCATCTGCCCCAGGAGCGCGCCAAGGTGGCCTTGCAACTCAAGCATCTGGTAACTCCCGCCGGCATGGGCGAAAGCTTTCACGTCCTGGTCGCGGCCAAAAATGTCGCTCCTGAGCGATTGGCGGACCTAAGAGGGCTCTCTTTTGCCAGGAGCCGGCCGCAAGAAATGCATGAGCGCAATTTTCCCTCGAATAAGAATGTTTCATACGACACGTATGGTTCCAGGAATCAGGACCGGACATCTATGAAGGAACCATGGGGCTGAATCGTGGCGGGATTGGAGGAGATGCGGATGAAAACTGAAGTCCGACCACCATCCTGGAAGATACTGCTTGCATTCTCCATGATTTACTTCGTGTGGGGATCGACATTTCTAGCCATCCGCGTGGGCGTGCACGAGGTTCCTCCCTTCCTGCTGGCGGCCATGCGTTTCTCGATCGCCGGCCTGGTCATGTATGCCTGGCTGCGGATCAGAGGCACTCCGAATCCGACCAGAAGCGAGTGGGTGGCGGCTTCGCTGCTGGGGACAGTCATATTCGTTCTTGATTACGGCTGTCTGTTTTGGGCTGAGCAACGTGTTCCTTCAGGAATTGCGGCGGTGGTGCTGGCGACGATTCCTGTATTCATTACGCTGATGGAAATCATCTTCCTTCGGACCCAGAGGTTGACGATCCGTCTCAGCCTGGCTCTCATTGTTGGTTTGTGCGGCGTGGCTGTGCTGATGAATCACTCGTTTTCGCTGGGCGAGGTTCCCGTCAATCGCGCCGGCGCCGTTGCCCTGTTGATCGGCGCGATCACCTGGTCGGTGGCCACCATTATCACGGGCCGGCTTCCGCTCCCGGCCTCGAAGCCCATGAGCGCCGCGGCCCAGATGCTGACGGGGGGTATGCAGCTCTTCATACTGGCGGGCGTGAGCGGCGAGTTTGCCGGATTTCATCCGCAGACGGTTCCCTCACGCGCGTGGTTTGCGCTGGTCTATCTCATTATCGCGGGGTCGATTGTGGGATTCACCGCGTACGTCTGGCTGTTGCATTATGAATCGCCGACAAAAGTGGGAACCTACGCGTATGTGAATCCAGTGGTAGCGGTGGCGCTGGGATATTTAGTCGGCGGGGAAACAATCGGCCCGCGTACGATCTTGGGGACGCTGCTGGTGCTGGTGAGCGTCATCACGATTACGACCACGCCAAAGAGAAGTGGAGAGCCGGCAGGAGGCTCGGCCGGCAGCTCTTTAATTGGAAGCGCAGGTGAACAAGCTATTTGACATGTGTATACGCAGGTATATACTTAGAGCTAGGAGACTGTTTCTAAATGCCAGCCATTCGAGCACAACTCGTGAAGTGGGGTAACAGTCAAGCCGTCCGCATTCCAAAGACCGTAGTTGAGCAAGCGCGACTGCAAGAGGGCGAAGAACTCGAAATCCATGTGCAGGAAGGCCGCATTACCATTGAGCCGCTAAACCGAAGGCTGACCTTGGAGTCCCTCGTCGCAGGCATTACTCCGGAAAACCGCTACAAGGAAACTGACTGGGGCAAGGCGGTCGGCAAAGAGGTATGGTAGCCGCCTACGTTCCCGATGCAGGAGACATCATCAAGTTAGATTTGGACCCGCGAACCGGCCACGAGCAAGGCGGTTGGCGTCCCGCACTGGTTCTGTCTCCAAAAATCTACAATGCAAAAACCGGACTCGCGGTCGTTGTTCCCATAACCAATCACGCGAAGGGCTACACTTTCGAAGTTCCACTTCCTGCTCAGATCAAAACCACGGGGGTCGTTCTCGCCGACGCCGTTAAGAACGTTGACTGGCGGGCTCGCCGCTGTAAATACGCCGACACTGCGCCGATAGAGGTTATAAAGGCGGTGCAGGAGCGGTTGGCGGCGCTGCTGGGCTTGGCCAGAGACTAAAAGTCTGAAATTACGGCCGCGTCATCCTCTCCGGCTTCATCAAGTCATTGAATTCTTCGCGGGTAAGATAGCCCAGCTTCAGCGCCGCCTCGAGCAGGCTGCAGCGCTCGACGTGGGAGGTGTGCGCGATCTTGGCGGCTTTGTCGTATCCAATTTTTGGGGCTAGCGCTGTCACCAGCATCAAGGAATTATTCACATACCAGTCAACCTTGGCGCGATCGACTTCAATGCCTTTGATCATGTACTCGACGAAGCCATGGCAGGCGTCGGAGATCAGCGTCACCGAATGCAGGAAATTGTAGATGATCACCGGCTTGAAAACGTTGAGCTCGAAGTTGCCTTGTGAGCCGGCGAAGCCAACGGCAGCGGTGGCGCCGTGGACTTGTACGCAGACCATGGTCATGGCCTCGCACTGCGTCGGATTCACTTTGCCGGGCATGATGGAAGAACCCGGCTCGTTCTCCGGAATCGAGAGCTCCCCCAGCCCACAGCGCGGGCCGGAAGCCAGCCAGCGGATGTCGTTCGAAATCTTCATCAGCGAAGCCGCCAGTGTTTCCAGCGCGCCTTGGGCAAAGACGATTTCATCGTGCGCCGAAAGCGCGGCGAACTTGTTGGGATGGGAGCGGAAGGGAAGTCCGGCAAGTTCAGCGATTTTCTTCGCTGCACGCTCCGCGAATTCCGGATGCGCGTTCAATCCCGTGCCCACCGCGGTTCCGCCGATGGCGAGGTCGTAAAGCCCATCGAGCGCCTGCTCCAGGCGTTTGATGTCGCGCTCCAGCAGGCTGGCCCAGCCGCCAAATTCCTGTCCAAAGGTGAGGGGAACGGCATCCTGCAAGTGGGTGCGCCCGATCTTAACAATGTCGTCGAACTCCCTGGCCTTGGCCGCAATCGCATCGCGCACGGTTTCGATGGCGGGAATCAATGCTTCTTTGACCCTCTCCGCGGCCGCAATGTGCATGGCCGTCGGGAAAGTGTCATTCGACGACTGCGACATGTTGACGTCGTCATTGGGATGAATCGGTTTTTTCGATCCCAACTCGCCGCCGGCCAGTTCAATCGCGCGGTTGGCGATGACCTCGTTGACGTTCATGTTGGTCTGGGTGCCGCTGCCGGTCTGCCAGATGCGCAAGGGAAACTGGTCGTTGAGCTTGCCGGAGATAACTTCATCGGCCGCCTGCACAATCAGCCGGGCTTTTTCGGCGGAGAGTTTGCCCAGATCCTGATTCACCAGCGCGCACGCCTTCTTGAGCGTGCCGAAAGCGCGGATCAGCTCCGGCGGGATGGTGTCACGGCCAATGTTGAAGTGAAGAAGCGAGCGTTGGGTCTGGGCGCCCCAGTAAACATGGGCCGGGACCTCAACCTGCCCCATGCTGTCGGATTCAGTTCGAGTCTTCGGTTTCGCGGACGATGCCATGGCGTGTCCCAGATGAATCCGTGAAGATGAGAGCAACCGGTGATTATAGCTCGGAGAAGAGCCAAGCCAAATGGAGTTGCGGCTGTTTCTTTGCGCACTTTGCGGCGCGCTTTGCGACCTTTGCGGTCAAGATCTTCCACCGCAAAGACCGCAAAGGACTCGATCCCCAGATCTACTTGGTCCCGATCACCACGCTGAAGAATGTCGGCGGCAGCGGATGCAACTCGGTGCTGCGATATCCTGAGTTTCGCAGCATCTCTTGAAATTCCTTGAAGGTGTACGCGTCCCCGCCGGGCGTTCCCGCCAGCATGATCATGCTGAAAGCGGCGGGTAGCGGCGGTGAAACGCGATCCTCGTTGGGCACGAACTCCAGAAGCACCACGCGCCCCCCTGGCTTCAGAGCTTTTTGAACTTTGCTCAGCAGTTTTTCGCAAGCCGTGGCATCAAAATGATGCAGAAAGTTGACCACCAGGACCAGGTCATAATCCTGACCGTACTCCACGTCGAAGGCGCTGCCTGGAATGGTGTGATAACGGTCCGACACGCCGGCCTTGGCGGCGTTCTCCTTGGCTACCTCCAGTACATTGGCCCAGTCCACGGCCCAGATTTGAGCATTCGGATTTTGACGCGCCACGGTGATGTCGTAGATCCCATGCCCTACCGCCAGGCTCAACACCTTCCACTTATGGCCTTCTTCGGCTTTGAGCATTTTGGCCAGCAACTCTGCCGGCATGGTCATCATGGGCGCCATGCCGCGCGCAAACTCAACCCACATCGGGTGCTCAGGAGTGAGGCTATGCTGCTCGCTCACGGTACCGCCCTTGCGCACGATCTCGGTGAGATGTTTGTATGACTCCATGGTCTTGGGCAAATTGAGAAATCGCAGCGCGCCGCCGAGGTATGCCGGGGAACGCCGATCCAGAAACACCGCGGAATCGCGGGTCAGGCTATAACGCTTCGCTTCCTTGGACAGAAATCCATTGATCACGAGAAAGTCGCAGAGGATGCGAATGCCGCGTACAGACGCTTTGCACCGAGTTGCAAGATCTTCAGCCGTCTGTTTGCCCTCCCCGATGGCCGTGAACAGATCAAGCTCGATAGCGGCCCGCAGGGCCTCGGTCTTCTGAAAAGCGTTCGCCGTCTCGAAAAACAATTGTGGCGAGGGTGGCGGCCCAACTTGTGCTCCAGACATCTCATGACCTCCGGGTATGGTGTGATCGGGATTTTGAATATTTTACAGCGAAAAGCCCAGCGGGAACCGGAGCGGGGCCAGACTCCGTCTCCGCCCGCGTGCTAGAATCCTTAACTTCGACAGGCCTATGCCTGCGCCGGCCGTTCGCGAAACGGCGCAGTATTCCCGGCAGAGATACCGATTTGGTGACCAGACAGATTACCGGCGCGCCCCAGCAGATTCCCGACACCCTTCCTCGTCCGCAAATGAAAGGTGAACCCGAGACCAGCGCCGACGTCATCGTGATCGGCGCCGGCCCTACCGGACTCGCCTGCGCCATCGAGGCCCAGCGCGCTGGTTTCAAGACCATAGCGATCGACAAGGGCTGCGTGGTCAATTCCATCTACAACTATCCTGCGAATATGTCGTTTTTCACCACGCCGGAGCTGCTTGAGATCGGCGACATCCCGTTCAGCAGCGCCCGCCAGAAACCTACCCGGGAAGAGGCCCTCGAATACTATCGCAAGGTGACCGAGCACTATGATCTCGATGTTCGCCAGTACCAGTGGGTGAAGACGGTCACCGGCAGTGACGGTGATTTCCAGATTACCGCCACCGACAGCCTGGGCCGCGTCTACGACTATCGCACCCGCAAGCTGATTGTCTCGACCGGCTACTATGATCTTTCGAACCTGATGAATATTCCCGGAGAGGATCTCTCCAAGGTTTTTCATTACTATCGCGAGCCGCATCCGTTTTTTGACATGGATGTAGTGGTCATCGGCGGCAAGAATTCCGCGGCCATCTCCGCGCTCGATCTCTGGCGTCATGGCGCCCGTGTGACAATGATCCATCGCGGGCCCAAGCTGCATAACCACGTCAAATACTGGATCCTGCCGGATATCGAGAACCGCATCAAGAATGGCGAAATCGAGGCTTACTTCGGGAGCATGGTGGTGGAAATTGGCGCTGACTACGTCAGCGTCGACACGCCCCGGGGCCTGATCAGCCTGAAGAACGATTTTGTCTTTGCCATGACAGGCTACCATCCCGATTACGATTTTCTGCGCTCCATGGGCATAGAACTCTCCACAGAGCAGTGCCGTCCGGTGTGCGATCCTCTGACCCTGGAGAGCAATGTGCCCGGCATCTACGTGGCCGGCGTGATCGTGGCCGGGTCAAGAACCAACGAGATCTTCATCGAAAACGGAAGATTCCACGGCCGGCAGATCGCCGACCATTTGAAACAGAAGCTGTCCGGAAACCAGCGCCGGGCCTAGGCCAGCGTGACCACATCTTCTCCCAACTGCTGATTGATCAATCGGGACACCAAGGCTTTGAGCCGTTCTCCAGTCTTGGACAGCACAAAATCCTGCTCCGTATCCGACCAGTCCAGTTTGAAACTGGTGGCCAGCGCTGAAATCCAGATCTGTCGCACCGGCGCATTGGGAGAAATGACGAACTTGCTGCGATCGTCGAATGAAATATGCAGCGCGCCGGACTGGTCTTCCACCTCGATCTCGGACGACTCCTCGGCCTGCATCAGCGCTTTCTTCAATGACTCGAGCGCGCCATCCGCCCGCTTGCGAAAATCGTTTTCATCAAGCATGCGTAGATTATAGTCGTTGGTCGTTGGCCTTGGTCGTCGGCCAAGACTCCCTGGCTGCGGATGAATAGCCGCAGCGCGGCCATCACCCAAGGACCAAGAACCAACGACCAACGACCCAGCATGGACCTGCAACCCGAACGCGCCTCCTCGTCGATCTCTCTATCCGCCTATTGGCGGCTGGTGAGCCACAATCGCAACTTCCGCCGGCTCTGGCTGGCGCAGATCGTAAGCGAGATCGGCGACTGGTTTTACACTCTGGCGATTTACAGTCTGCTGCTGCAACTGACCGGACGGGCGAGTTCAGTGGCGCTGGCCCTGGTGTTGCAGGTTCTGCCCCAGACCTTCATTGGCCCCGCTGCCGGCGTTATTAACGATCGTGTGAGCCGCAAGCGAGTAATGATTACGGTGGATCTGGCGCGCATGGTCATCGTTTTCGCGATGCTGATGGTGCGCTCCCGCTCCACCGTGTGGCTGGTCTATCCCCTGCTGTTGCTTGAGACGCTGATGGCAGCGTTCTTCGAGCCCGCCCGCACCTCGGTCATTCCGAATATCACCCCTCGGGAAGACGTGCTGGTGGCCAACACGCTTTCCTCGGCGACCTGGTCGGTGAATCTGCTGGTGGGTGCATCGATCGGCGGGGTCGTCGCCGCCCTGTTCGGACGCGATACCGTGTTCGTGCTGAACGCATTGTCGTTTCTGCTGTCGGCAATCCTCATTCGGGGTATGAGTTTTGCGGAGCCCCATGCCCAGGCGGCTTCTCCCTTGCGCATCCAGGATGCGGTCGATCTTTCGCCCATACTCGAGGGCATGCGTTATGTTCGCAAAGACCGCCGATTATTGGCCGCGGTATTTGCCAAAGCCGGCGAACTGATGATCGGCCCCAGCTGGGTGCTCTTCACGGTCATGGGCAACGGCTATTTCCACGTTCATCTGCGCGGCATTGACCCCCAGCGCACCGCGATGCTCGGGATGAGCCTGCTGCTGGGAGCGCGCGGGATCGGCGCAGTCATGGGCCCGCTCTTCTCCGCCCGCTGGGCCGGGCACTCAGAGCGCCGTCTGCAACTCGGCATCCTGCTCGGCTATCTGACGATTGGCGTGGGCTACCTCGGCCTGGGTCAGTCGCCGAACATATGGGTGGCGTGCCTCTTCATTGTCCTGGCGCATTGCGGAGGCTCAACGGTCTGGGTATTTTCCACCACGATACTGCACTTCAACACCGAAGACCGATTTCGCGGACGAGTTTTCTCCGCCGACCTGGGCTTCTCGATGCTGACCATTGCCGTGGGGGCCTATGTTTGCGGAATCTTTCTCGACCGGGGAGTGTCGGCGCGGATGGTGGCGTCCGTAACCGGACTCATCATGATCTTTCCCGCGCTGCTGTGGGCCTGGTTCACCAGGGGCGGAAAGACCGCTGCAGTCGTCGCCGATCTTGGTTGATATCGGCGCAGGCGGCGTTCGCTAGGCCGGGTACAACTGATCGATCTTTGCGGCCATGATGAAGTCGCTGTGAGTCAGGCCATCAATCTTGTGCGTCCACAGCGTGATTTCCGCTTTGCCCCAGGCCAGGAGGATGTCGGGATGATGCCCCTGATTTTCCGCCACCTCTCCCACCCGGTTTACAAAATCCAGCGCCTGCTTGAAATCGGGGAAGGTGAATGTCCGCGTAATGTGATGTTCATTGACCACATTCCAGTGCGGAACGAGTTTCTTGATGCGCGCCAGTTCCTCTCCCTTGATCGGAGGCACGCCTCCGCGGCAGGGAACGCAGGTCTGGCTGGCAAGGTCTTCTGTTTCGGGCATGGTGTTTCCTTTCTATTGCGGCGGCCGCATGTCCACCTGATTTACCGGGCATTCCCGCACGCTCTGAGTGCAGTTCTGGTAGTGGAGGTCCTTGTCCATGCAGACTTCGAGACTCACCAGCGCACCGGCATGACAGGAAATGCGGAAGGCCTGCGGCGGAGCATGGTTGGCATCGGCAAAACTTTGCTCTAACTGCTCCCGGCTGACCTGCCGCTCATGTTCCAGTTGCGGATATTGCTCCGGCACATGCACACTCTTGAACGCCTGCTCGACCCTGGCGAAGTAGTCCTGCGCCGGGAGGCCGCTGCAAGTGCCGTGGGTCTGCCATTCATGCTGGATCAGCCCGCGGCTGGGCATGAAGTTGAGCATGTGATCGACGGTGGCGCCTGCCACCGGACTGGCATTCGAACACGACATGGGAGGCGCACCACTGCTGGCTTGCGGCCACAGTCCATGCAGTACGAATGCCGTACGTCTGCCGGGTTGGCACTCGCTGGAATGGTCGCTGGGATGACCCGCGCAGTAATTGGGAGCCCAGGAAAGCGCGAGCAGGTAGTAGTCGAAATTTCCGCTTGCCGGAGCATCATCGTCATGGCGATGACGATGATGCTTGGCGAAGGCGAATGGAGCGAGGCAGATGAACGCGCAAAGCAGCGCCGACGCGATCAGCACTTTCATGCACCTGGGTTGAGGAGAGGAATGCATCTCAGTATCGGCGGTCGAGGCCCCCACCTTTGCGCAAAAGACGCGCAAAGATGGCGCACTCATTGCGCGGTGATGCCGGCCCGCTAGAACGGAATATCTTCATCGCTGATGGGCGACGAGGCCGCTGCCGGTTCCGCTTCCGGCACCCGCTGGTCGAAGTTGTTTCCGCCGCCTGCCGCGGCGCGCGCGCCGCCCGCGAAATCTCCGCTGCCGCCGCCTTCGCCGCGTCCGCCCAGCAGAATCAGATCGCTGGCCACGACTTCGGTCATGTATTTCTTCTGATTGGTTTGCTTGTCATCCCAGGAGTGCGTCTGCAGGCGGCCTTCGATGTACACCTTGCCGCCCTTTTTCAAGTATTCCCCGGCAATCTCAGCCAGGCGCTGCCAGAGTACGACGTTGTGCCACTCGGTGCGGTCCTGCCATTCGCCGTTCTTGTCTTTGAAGCGCTCGTTCGTAGCCAGCGTGATCTTGGCCACCGGGGTGCCGCTGGGAGTGAACTTTACCTCGGGATCCTTACCCAGATTGCCGATGAGAGTGACGCGGTTAAGACTTTTGCCTGCCATAAGTGCTGCTCCTTCCGCCCCTTTTCGTTTGGGTATTAAACCAGGGAGCCGGGAAATTGAAACGGAATTCGAGGGGCTGGAAGGTCACTATATCAGAATCCCGGCAAAGCGATGTGATGGATGAACAAGGCGGGGGCCGTTCCCGCCTCCATATAGCTTGAGCCGCCATCCGAGGTCTGAGGCCGCCTTTGCTATAATGTTATCGATGCCGGAAGAGCCACTCAGGGGAATCGTCGGGATGGTGCCCGACGAATTCAAGCACGAACCCAGGTCGAAGGGTCTGCTTACCGCGCGCAAGAAGAAGCCCAAAGAGCTGGCGGTAATCACTGAATGCTGCACTGGCTGCGCCGGCTCGCCCGCGTGCGTGGAATATTGTCCGGTGGAAGACTGCATGTTCTGGGTCCCGGACGAGGACAATTCTCCCTTCGGCCGCATCCAGGTCGATCCTATTCTCTGCATCGGCTGTAACAAATGCACCAGCAAAGGCCCGGACGGTTCCTTCCTCGATGGCTGTCCCTGGGACGCAATTGTCATGGTCGAGACAGCCGAGATCGAAAAAGAAGTCGGGGTTATGCCGTTCTAAGCGGCACTGGGAACCAGGAACTCATAACTGAGAACTGGTTTTCTAAAACACCTGCCGCAAACCAGAAATCCGCCAGACTCCCGGGAGTTTTCTGAGTCTATCGTAGGCAAACGACCACCGCCGCCTACTTCGCCCGTTGCCGTATCGCCTGCTCCGTGGCCAGAGCCTGTTGGCGGACATGATCGGGGACTTCCGGCAACTCCCGCTCGTA
Organism: Terriglobales bacterium; assembly: GCA_050746005.1. Classification (GTDB taxonomy): domain Bacteria; phylum Acidobacteriota; class Terriglobia; order Terriglobales; family Acidobacteriaceae; genus JAIQFF01. Next base: position 518 of record JBOGLC010000154.1, on the reverse strand, counting down.
AGGTTGGATCGCGGGAATGTCTTCGGGCCGGCCCACCAGATATAGCGCGCGCAAAGCTTCCCACACCTGATCTGTGCCCGGATCGAGTGCGGCTATTTTGTCTCCGGCAGCGACATTTTGTCCGGTATGCACTGACAGGTCGCGGAGCCGGCCGCTTATCGGAGATCGCACTTCCACGGTCTGGTCTCCGGATTCGAGCTTGGCGACGATGCCGCCCTGATGAATTGGCGTTCCCGGCGCGCTGAAATCCGTGATCTTACCTGCTTCGGGAGCGGTGACGATCGCCGGCTGCAGCAGCGCGATAATATCCGGTCTCCCGCTGGCGTCGCCGAAGCGGACCAGCGACAGCGCCGCATTGCCGCGCACCATCAGCGAAGAATCATTCAGCATTTTCAGGAGCGCCTGATGAAACCCGGCGCTGGCTGCGTCTTTGCTGCCGACGTCCTGGCCCATGACCCAGGCGTCGGTGTTGCGGACTTCTTCGATCGGATAAGACGCCAGGCGCACCACGTCCGGAT
>JBOGLC010000153.1:0-79200 GCA_050746005.1 Terriglobales bacterium | reverse complement strand
CTTTCGGCGGCAGTGGCACGCTAGGGGTCCTTCGACTCCTCCGCCTCTTCGCGCAGCGAAGAGGCGGACTCGCTCAGGATGACAGCTAGAATGGTGAGGGCAGAATGTTGATGACAGCTAGTTGGCTTTGGCCGCTTCCGCCATGGCCTTACGCTGTGTGGGACTGCAAAGTTATCTTTGATAGTGATCTGGACGAACTGGCAGCAGCCGGGACGAGCACATCGCGAAGGAACAGTTTCCGGTTTCACTGTCATCCTGAGCGGAGTGGCTGCTTCGCTTCGCGAAGCAGCCGCGCAGTCGAAGGACCCCTACCCTCTTAAACGCAGCGGAATATTGATTGATTTGGTTCCTGCGTCAGCTTGCGGCAGACCAACGGATAACCCCTAAAACTTTCGGCGGCAGTGGCACGCTAGGGGTCCTTCGACTCCTCCGCCTCTTCGCGCAGCGAAGAGGCGGACTCGCTCAGGATGACAGACGATGGAGAATTAGATGAAGCAGGCTAGTTGGCCTTGGCTGCTTCCACTGTAGCCTTACGCCGCGCGCCCAGATTGGTTTCCATGCGCTTCACGAACTCGCGGCTTTTCTTCGAACTCAACACCAGGGATTCGATGCCGCCGAGAAACTCGGGACTTTTCATCTTCTCCCGCAGCTCTTTCAGAAATGGCTTTACCTTGACGTAGATGAGGACCATCTCTCCGCAAAAACTGGGCTCGAGGAAGAGCTCGCGGCTCAGGGCGCCATTGTGCACCAGCGATGAGGCGATGCCCCAGTACCCCAGCACCTGGCGCAGCCAGTTGTTTTCTGGCGTCCCAAACGCGCCTGACACCTTCATGAAGTCGTCCGCCGATTGGGGCGAGAACGTCACCACCCACCAGTGGCGGGCTTTGCGCAGCTCGGCTTCGCGGCGGAGATCGTAGAGTTTAAGAATCAGATGTGCATCGGCAGCAGTCGATTTTGCCATTCCAACCTCCGTGGTTCGCCGTGCATAGCCCGGCTGGATGTAAATGTGTTTACGTCGTGGATGATGCGCCTGAAGCCACTTCTACCGGTATTTCGCGCTCGTAGTCGCATTCCTTATTCGGACACGCGATCACCGGACCCGCCTTCAGCATTTTCTCCACCAGATATTCGCTGCCGCAACTTGGGCACTTTTCCGCCAACGGTTTCCCCGCGGAAGTGAATTTACACTTGGGATAATTTCCGCAGCCGTAGAATGTGTTCCCTTTGCGGGCCTTCTTTTCCACAATTTCGCCGTCTTTGCAAAGCGGACACTTCACTCCGATGAAATTCTGCTTCACATACTTGCATTCCGGATAGCCGCTGCAGGCGGTAAATTCTCCGAAGCGGCCGTGGCGGATCATCATGTTGCGTCCGCATTTGGGGCAGAGTTCATCGATCGGAATATCGGGAACTTTCTTGCCCTGGTCGAGGCGGCGAGTGGTCTTGCAATCGGGATAGCCGGTGCACGCCATGAACTGGCCGAAGCGGCCCCGCTTCAGCACCATGACCCGTCCGCAGTTTTCGCAATACTCCTCCTGCGTGGTTTCCTGGATGTCCGCCGAATCCAGGTCCGGCAGGTTGATGGGATTTTCCTTGGTAAAGGTGCAGCTCTCCGGATTCTCCTTGTCGTAGGAACTGCAGGCGTAGAACGATCCGTGCTTGCCCCACTTGATGACCAGCGGAGAGCCGCAGCGCTCGCACTTTTCGTCGGTCGGCTTCTCCATCCGCTTGATGTTCTCCATATGCTTTTCCGCATATTTGAGATCTTTGGCGAATCGTTTGTAGAAGCCTCCCAGCGCGTCGGTCCAGGTTTCCTTTCCTTCTTCGATCTCGTCCAGCTCTTCCTCGAGGCGCGCGGTGTATTCAACGTCGAAAATGTCACGGAAGTTTTCCACCAGCAGATCGGTGACCACCAATCCGATCTCGGTGGGCGAAAACTTGCCACCCACCTTCTGCACATACTGCCGCTCCTGAATGGTGCTGAGAATCGCGGAGTAGGTGGAAGGCCGGCCAATGCCGCGTTCTTCGAGTTCCTTCACCAACGAGGCTTCGTTGTAGCGCGGCGGAGGCTCGGTGAAGTGCTGCTCCGGCTTCAGTTCCCGCAGAGTGAGCTTCTGCCCGGGTTCGAGCGGCGGCAGCTTGTGCTTGAGTTCTTCTTCTTCCTCGTCTTTGACGTCCTTGGCTTCTTCATAAACTTTCAGGAAGCCGTCGAACTTGAGCACCGAGCCGGTCACGCGGAACCAGAAAGTCTCGGCGCCGGATTTGGCATCGATATCCACCGTGGTCTGGTCGAAGACCGCAGGGGTGATCTGCGAGGCCACGAAACGCTGCCAGATCAATTTGTAAACCTTGAACTCATCTTCTTTCAGATATTGTTTGATCTGGTCGGGATGGCGCATCGCCGAAGTGGGACGGATGGCTTCGTGCGCCGCCTGCGCCGCCTTCTTCTCTTTATATACGTTCGCCGACTCCGGCAGGTACTCCTTGCCGTATTGCGCCGTGATGTATTCGCGCACCTCGCCCAGGGCTTCGTTAGAAACGCGGGTGGAATCGGTACGCATATAAGTAATGAGACCGACCGAGCCTTCCTCACCCAGTTCCACACCTTCGTAGAGGCGCTGCGCGATCATCATGGTGCGCTTCACACTGAAGCGGAGCTTGCGCGAGGAGTCCTGCTGCAGCTTGCTGGTGGTAAAGGGCGGAGTGGCATTGCGCCGCCGCTCTTTGCGATCGACGGTGCGAACCAGCCAATCGGCCTTTTCCAGGGCGGCGCGAATTTTCTCCGCGTCCTCGCCGTTGTTTACTTCGACCTTCTCTTCACCTTTGCCAATGAAACGGGCATCGAATGCCGGGGGCTTCGGCCCGGCGAGATGAGCGTCGATGGTCCAGTATTCAACCTTCTGGAAAGCCTTGATTTCCCGCTCGCGTTCGACAATCAGCCGCAGAGCAACAGTCTGGACGCGCCCAGCGGACAAGCCGCGCCGCACTTTGTCCCAGAGCAGCGGGGAAACCTGGTACCCGACTAGGCGGTCGAGCACACGCCGCGCCTGCTGCGCATCCACCAGGTTCTGATCGATGTCGTGGGGATGCTCGAAAGCTTCCTGCACGGCGCGCTTGGTAATTTCGTTGAAGGTCACGCGGCGAATGCGGTCGGGCTCGTCGTTATCCTTTTTCTTCTTTTTCTTTTTGGTCTTCCCGTCGCCCAGTTCCTCGGCCAGATGCCAGGCGATCGCTTCGCCTTCGCGGTCCGGGTCGGGTGCAATGTAGATGCTGTCAGCGGATAAGGCCAGCTTTTTCAGCTTGGCGAGAACTTTCTCCTTGCCCGGAATGACGACATATTCTGTCTCGAAATTTTTATCGATATCGACGCCCAGCGTGCTCTTGGGCAGGTCTTTGACGTGGCCAAACGATGCTTCGACGACGAAACCTTTACCAAGATACTTCTGAATGGCTTTCGCCTTGCCCGGCGATTCGATAATGACTAAACCTTTAGACAATGTGTCCTCTGATGGTGGTCACTGGTTTTGAAGCTAGCATGAATGCGGTGAAAAAAGCTATCAGCTATCAGCTCTCAGCTATCAGCTATCAGCTAATCAGATCTCATTTTGTGAATCAGAGACGCCAGCATCCTCTTTACTTCGACCACCTCGCTCGAAAGCCGATGATAGTCCAGAGACTTCATGACTTCCAGGTCGTGTGCCAGTAGCAGGTGATATTCGAGCTCGCTGGCTGAACCCATAGCAATCTGCAAGAACCTTCCCAATTCACAGTCACCCTTCCGGCAACAGCCCTCGGCGATATTCGCCCCAATTGACGCTGGAGGACCTACGCATCTGAGTAGTCAACCCATAAAGTTCTTCTTTAGGAAATCCTTTGCTCGACCTGTACACGTCGAGAGTGAGCCCATGCGCCTTCTCCCAGACCTTCAAGTTCTTAAAACTCTGCATATTCGCCTCGTAATCAGGTCTTAGCTAAGAGCCGAAAGCTGATAGCTGATAGCTGCGCTAGAAGCTCTTTACAAAATTCTTCCCCGGCATCTGCTTCACCTTGCCTGCCAGTTCAAGCTCGAACAATGCGGCGAAGATTTCGGACGACGACAGGTCCAGCTCCAGTAACTCTACGATCTCGTCGATATGGGTGGCCTCGTCGGCTTTTAGAAGTCTCAAGATCTTTCGCTCATGCGGAGGCAGCTCGCTTTCCCCGAATAGAGATGCAGTCGGGCTGGCTTGCGATTCATCACCGCTGGCGGGAGTTAACGCAAGTCGTACTGGCGCAGGGAGTTCTTCCCAAACGTCCTCCCAGGTGGCGGTGAGCTTGGCGCCTTGTTTAATCAGTGTGTTGGGTCCCCAGGAATTCTTGTTGGTCACATTGCCGGGGACGGCGAACACTTCGCGATTCTGCTCCAGGGCGCAGCGGGAGGTGATTCTGGTGCCGCTGTATTCCGCGGCTTCCACCACCAGCACGCCGATCGAAATGCCGCTGATAATGCGATTGCGAATGGGAAAATTCTGCGGCGCGGCGAAGGTGTTCATGGGAAATTCGGAGATCAGGGCGCCTCCCAGGTCGAGCATCTGCTCGGTGAGTCGGGTGTTTTCCTTGGGATAAATAACGTCCACTCCAGTGCCGAAGACGGCGACCGTTTTCCCCTTGGCATTGATTGCGCCGCGATGTGCAGCCGCGTCCACGCCCCGAGCCAGGCCGCTGAAAATTACCAGCCCCCGGGCTGCGAGATCGCTGGCTAAACGCTCCGCCATGCCGAGTCCGTAGGGGGTTGGATGGCGCGTTCCTACCACCGCAATCCCGGGCTGGGTGATCGCCGCGACTTTGCCGCGTACGTAAAGAATCAAGGGCGGATCGTAGATTTGTTTCAGCGGCGCGGGATAGCAGGAGTCGTCGAGACAAACAACGGAAACTCCGGCCGCCGCCACGCGGCCCAGTTCGTCATGAGCTAACTCCATGGACTGTCCAGTCCCGAGCGATTGCGCCGAGACGGTTTGAATGCCGGTAGCTTCGAGTTCGGTCAGCGATGCCTTGAAGACATTCTGCGCACCGCCAAAATGCTCGACCAGGCGCCGGGCCCGGGTGGGACCCAATCGCGGGGTCAGGGCAAGAGCCAGCCAGTGCAAGGCAAGGCTTTCGCTGGATCTGGGACCAAGAGCCAGAGCGTCAGGCACTTCACCACCTCCACTTCGTCTGACTCGCGGACTCTTACACCGGCAAAAAGCTCTGTCAAGGTTACGCGACACACTCCTCTGTTAAAATCGAACATTGCCATCGACCATTGGCCGCATGAAACGCCTTCGTATTTCCGCCATTTCCTACCTCAACACTGCCCCGCTGATGTGGGATTTTGAGCACGGAAATGCAGGGGCCGCCTTCGATATTTCCTACACTGTCCCTGCGCAATGCGCGGCCGATCTGGCTGAGGGTTCGGCGGATATCGGCATCATCCCGGCTGCGGCTTACGCGAGCATTCCGGGGCTTGCCATCCTGCCCGGCATTGCGATCGCATCGCGTCGTCCGGTGCGCTCTATTCTTCTGGTCAGCAAGGTTCCGCTCGACCAGGTCCGCTCGGTCGCCCTGGATACTTCTTCCCTCACCTCGGTAGCACTGACCAGAGTGCTGTTCTCAAAATGGTGGGGGCAGGGCAGAAGTTTCGAGCCCATGGCCCCAGACCTGGAAACCATGCTGGCGGAGCACGACGCGGGGTTGTTGATTGGCGATCCTGCGCTGAAGGTAGATCGCTCTCGCTATTTAACTTACGACCTGGCCGAAGAATGGATTCGGCTTACCGGCAAGCCTTTTGTCTTCGCGTTTTGGGCAGTGCGGGAATCGGCTTTGACAAACGCCCCGGCGACGCTCGATCTTTCCACCCTGTTTCAAGAGTCGCGCGATCATGGCCTGCAGCCGGCGAATCTTGGCCGGATTGCCGAAGAATGGGCTCCACGCCTGGGGATGAGCGCGAACGAAGTACGATCCTACCTGACTGAAAATATCTACTACGAGCTCGATCCCCCATGCCTGGAAGGTTTGCAACTTTTCTACCGCTACGCCGGCGAATGCGGTGCATTGCCGGAGGCGCCGTCGTTGCGTTTTCTCGACGTGGCCAAAATAGCCGCCACTTAGCCGCCAATGCGCTCCACCTTTGTCTGGGAAATTGCGTCTAAAGGCCTAAATGTCAAACCAGGTTCACCTGTTGGTCTCGGTTTCGCTCTGGAGCTGGCTTCGCCATCGGGGAGGCGTGGGCCTGGTTCTGTTGGGACTGGCCGACAATTCGATCGTCCCGCTGCCGGGCAGCATGGATGTTCTGACGATTTATCTCGCCGCCCGGCACCGCGATTTGTGGTGGTATTACGCGCTCATGGCCACCGTGGGCGCAGTGATCGGCGGGTACATCACTTACGGTTTGGCCCAAAAAGGCGGGAAAGAGGCTTTTGAGCGAAAGCTCTCGAAAAGCAAAGCCGCCAAGATTTTCAAACGATTTGAACGCTGGGGATTTTTTGCTGTCGCCGTCCCGGCGCTGCTGCCGCCGCCTTTCCCGATTGTGCCTTTTCTGCTGGCAGCGGGGGCAATGCAGTACTCCCGCAAGAAATTCGTCGGAGCCCTTACGCTTGGCCGGGGAGTACGCTTCACCATAGTGGCTGGGCTGGGTGCGGTGTATGGCCGCCATATCGTCAGATTCTTCTCGCGATATTACAAGCCGGCTCTGATCATCCTGATCGGCTTGGCCGTGATCGCCGGGATCCTGTCTCTCATCCAGTACTATCGCTATAAAAATAGAACAGCCGCGGCCTGACGGGCATCTGCCGTTTTAACTGCTGCACCATTTGTGGCGGAGGATTTGTAGTAGACGACGGCAAAAGCAGGTCCCTCCACTTTGCTCGCTTCGCTCCGCTCCGGTCGGGATGACAGGTGTTCGTGGTGCTTGCGGGCACCGGAGGTTTGGAGGTAGCCCCCGAGTCCGTTAGAATCTCTAAAGCGGTCCGTAACCCATGTCCCTGACGAAACAGCAGGCCCTTGACCTATTCCGCTCCGATGACCTCATAGGCATCGGCATGGAAGCTGATGCGGTGCGCCGCCGCCTCCATCCCGAAGGCGTTGCCACCTATGTCATTGACCGCAACATCAATTACACCAATTTCTGCACCGAATATTGCACCTTCTGCGCCTTCTACCGGCCGCTGAAGGGACCCGCAGCCAAAGAGGGCTACATCCTCGAGTTCGAAACCATTTACGACAAGATTCGGGAAACCGTCGAACTCGGCGGCACGGGCGTGCTGATGCAGGGCGGCCTGCATCCGGATTTGAAGATCGACTGGCACGAGAAGATGCTGAACGGTATCAAGCAACGTTTTCCGAAAGTTCACCTTCATTGCTACTCCGCGTCGGAAATCATCGCCATCGCCGAATACAGCGGGTTAAGCATTCGCGACACCATTATTCGTCTGCGCGATGCGGGCCTGGATTCCATCCCCGGCGGCGGGGCCGAAATTCTCGACGATGAAGTCCGCTACAAGATTGCCCGGCTCAAATGCCTGACCGAGGACTGGATCAATGTGCATCGCACCGCGCACCAGTTAGGTATGCGCACCACGGCAACCATGATGTTCGGGGTGGGCGAGAACATCGAGAACCGCGTTAATCACTTCCAGCGGCTGTATGAGTTGCAGGAAGAAACCGGCGGGTTCACGGCATTCATCCCCTGGAGCTTCCAACCCCATAACACGGCCCTCGGTGGCCGGCACTGGGACGAGGCCACCGCGGTTGAATACCTGAAGGTGCTGGCCATCTCGCGATTATACCTTTCGAACTTTCTTAACGTTCAATCCAGCTGGGTGACCCAGGGACTGAAAGTCTGCCAGATGGGCCTGCGCTTCGGTGGCAACGATGTAGGTTCGGTCATGCTCGAAGAGAATGTCGTGCGCGCCGCCGGCGTGACCAATTGCACCACGGAAGAAGAGCTGCGCCGCATCATCCGGGACGCCGGGTTCAAGCCCGCCCAGCGCGATACTTTGTACCGGACGTACTTCCTGAATTAGCTTTTTGATCCCAACTTCCTGGCCAAGACTAAAAGTCTGCTCATGACAAACTGTACGAGTGCGCAGTTAGCGCCAGAGCCTGCCGTCGCTAACTCGCATTCGGAGCTCAGGCGTAGGGTTGCGCTGGGCCAAGTCACGTGGAGCAGGCCGGCGATCGTCGTGGTAGCTCGCAGTTTCTTTATGATCGTCGCTCAAGCGCTGGTGGCGCTGGTTTACATTGTGCGAGGACACCCGTCGGCATGGGACGCAGCCGCGCCCTGGTGGACCGTGTATGGAACACTGGCAGACGCGGGATGTCTCGCGCTATTGATGAAGTTCACCCGAAGAGAAGGCATCGCTCTGCGCGACCTGGTTGGGGTCATCCGGCTGCGCTTGGGAGGAGACATTGTTCTGGGGATCGGATGCTTCCTAGCCTTTGCACTATTTTTCTCGGTTCCCGGCCTGGTGGCGAGCAAGTTCTTGTTTGGAACGACGCATCCTCCCATGTATCCAGGATTGTTAGCGAAGCGAACCTTGCCTGCGTGGGCCGTGATCTATAGCCTGGGCGCATGGTGGCCGATCTGGTCGCTGACTGAGGAGATGACTTATAACGGATATGCCTTGCCGCGGATTCAGGCTCTGTCCGGACACAAGTGGATCGCCGTGCTGACCGTGGGATTCTGGTGGGCACTCCAGCACAGCTTTTTCCCTTTCATTCTTGACTGGAAGTATGTGGTGTGGCGGTTCTTGTTCTTCCTGCCCGGTGTAATCCTGATGACTCTGATTTATTTGGGCATTCGGCGCCTCCCGCCGCTGGTTTTGGCCCATTGGCCAATGGATTTGATGGCGGTTCTTTACACCCTGAAGTTTTGATCCACCAGACCTTCGGGTACAATGGCGAGTCTCCGGTCAGAAACGTAAATAATGATCGGATAAGGACTTTTCCCCTGGGCGTTGCCTCCATTTCCCCTGCTTTTTTGGCTGCTTTCGTGGCCTCGCGGGGCATCGGCCAGTACATTCGCCAGCACTTTCTCGACACCACTTTCAAGGGGCTTTATCACGCCAACGCTTTTGACATGGCGTTGCTGGTCCCCTACTTCGTGGTTCTCATTCTCCTGGCCTCGTACGGTCTGCACCGCTACGTCCTCGTCTACCTCTACTACAAGCACAGAGACAAGCGGACCGTGGAACCGGCGAGCCATTTTTCGGAGTTGCCCCGGGTGACGGTGCAACTTCCAATTTTCAATGAGCAGTTCGTGATTGAGCGCCTACTGGACGCGGTTTGCCGCCTCCAATATCCGTTGGAGAAGCTGGAGGTCCAGGTTCTGGACGATTCGACCGACGAGACCCAGGCGGTCGCGATCGACTTTGTCGAGCAGCACGCCGCGCGCGGCTTCCCCATCACCTATCATCATCGCAGCAATCGTGAAGGCTTCAAGGCAGGTGCGCTGGCGGAAGGATTAAAAACGGCCAGGGGCGAGTTCGTTGCCATTTTTGACGCCGATTTTGTTCCGCCCGAAGACTTTTTGATGCGTACCATTCACCATTTGACCGATCCCGGAATCGGCATGGTACAAACCCGCTGGACCCACATCAACCGCCACTACTCGTTTCTTACCGAGGTAGAGGCCATTCTGCTCGACGGGCATTTCGTGCTGGAGCATTCGGGACGCGCCCGCAGCAACGCCTTTTTCAACTTCAACGGGACCGCGGGAATCTGGCGGCGCAGCGCGATTGAGGAGGCCGGCGGCTGGCAGCACGATACGCTTACCGAAGACACCGATCTCTCTTATCGGGCGCAGCTCAAGGGATGGAAATTCATTTATCTGCAGGATGTGGAATGCCCGGCCGAGCTGCCGGTAGAAATGACCGCTTTCAAGACCCAGCAAGCCCGGTGGGCCAAGGGCCTGATCCAGACCGCGAAGAAGGTTCTGCCCAGCGTAATGCGCAGCGACCAGCCCTTTCGGATAAAGCTGGAAGCCTGGTACCACCTGACCGCGAATCTCAGCTATCCCTTGATGGTCGTGCTCTCCGTGCTGTTGCTGCCGGCCATGATCATCCGTTTTTATCAGGGATGGTTTCAGATGCTGTACATCGATTTGCCGCTGTTCCTGGCGTCCACGTTTTCGATTTCCAGCTTCTACCTGGTCTCGCAGCGTGAGCTGTTCCCCAAGTCCTGGCCGCGGGCCCTGCTTTATCTTCCTTTCCTGATGGCTCTGGGCATTGGACTCACCATCACCAATACGCGGGCCGTGCTGGAGGCGCTGATTGGAAAGAAATCGGCCTTCGCGCGCACTCCCAAATATCACGTGGAATCGAAAAAGGACCGGATCAACGCCGCCAAATACCGGCGCCGCCTGGGCTGGGTCCCCTGGGCCGAGCTTCTGATTGGCAGCTATTTCGCGCTTACGGTTTACTACGCCATCGCCAACGAGAATTACATTACCGTGCCCTTTCTGGTCTTATTTGTAGTCGGCTACTGGTACACCGGGTTGATGTCTTTGTTGCAAGGGCGCTTTTCGGGTTTGGCCCTGAGCGCGGAGAGCCATACCAAGCCATTTCCGGTCGGCGTGTAGCCCCGGATGGAGCACGAAGCGTCTCCGCCTTTCTGGCACGCAAGCTCAGGATGACACCCTTTAAAAGTTGCATTTCAAACTGAGCCACCTCCCCATGGTAGTGGCTCAGTTTGAACTGTCTCCTCCGCATCGAGGCGTCATGCTGAGCTTGCGAAGCATCTGGCGTGGAGCGGATATAAAGCCGCGCCAGCCATTGGCAAGGCGTGCGCTCAGGGACAGGCTCTCCGGGACCCAGGTCCCTGAGGATGACGCCACGGGGATGCGCATTTCAAACTGAGCCACCGCCCCATTCTTCAATTCCTTTCTTTTCCGTGCATGTGGGTTTAGAATTCGTACCGTTTCGCGCCCGCTTGGGCGTTCACGTCGGTTCGTAAGGAGGATGCGATGCGCCACCTCACCCTAACGGCCAGAATCGTTCTGGGCATTCTGCTGCTTTTCCTGGTCAGCTGTGGAACCGGTCATGATGCCGACGAGAAGTACTACCTGATTTCCGCCAATGTCAAAATTCCCTACTGGCAAGCCGGCAGCGCCGGACTGTTTCAGGCTGCCAACCAGCTCAAGGTGCGCTCCGAATTCGCGGGACCCGATACGTATGACCCCAAGGGGGAACAGCAGGCTTTGCAGCAGGCGGTACAGAGCAAAGCAACCGGAATTCTGATATCGGTCGCTGATCCTGCCCTTTTGAAGGATGACATCGATCGCGCCATCGCCGCCGGCATTCCTGTGATCACGGTTGATTCCGACGCGCCTGCCAGCAAGCGGCTTTTCTTTATTGGAACCGACAACTATCATGCCGGCCAGATTGGCGGCCAGAGGCTGGCCAAGGAACTGAACGGCAAAGGCAATGTGGTGGTTTTTACCATTCCTGAGCAGGCCAACCTCAAGGAGCGTCTGCGCGGTTACCGCGACGCGCTCGAGGGCTCTCCTCAAATCAAGATCACTCGCGTCGTCGATATGAAGGGTGATTCCCGCGTGGCGTTCGATACTGCCACCGAGGTCCTGGGCAACGACAAGAAAGAGCATACCGACGCCTTTGTATGCCTGGAAGCGCTCGCGGGCAAAGAGGTCGCCACGGTCCTCAGTAACAACGGAGTCAAGGACAAAGTGATTATCGCGATGGACACAGATGACAAGACCCTGGAGTGGATCCAGAAGGGAGTGATTGCAGCCACCATCTCGCAGAAGCCTTACACCATGAGTTTTGTGGGATTGAAAATGCTGGATGATCTCTATCATCACAAATTGTCCTCGCTGAGCAAAGATTGGGCCCGGGACAGCTTTGCCCCGATTCCGGCGTTTGTGGACACGGGATCGGCGCTGGTGGATAAGACCAATGTGGACGCATTAATTGCGGCCAGCAAATCCGCAACCAGCAACAACAAGTAGTGGCATGCATGAAAAAAGGACCTCGAATGCGAAAGGTGTTGCTGGTTTGCTTTCTTCTTTCCCAGCTCACGTGGGCGCTGGACCGTCAACCTAACTCCGATTACCGGGTTCGCCGGCAGGCTCTGGCCAGCAAGGCCAATGGCGGCGCCGTACTCCTGTTCGCGGCCAACGAAGCCGAGGGTCCGAACGATCTTTACGGCTACAGGCCCGATGACAATTTCTTTTACCTTTCCGGCTGGAGCCAACCGGGAGCGGCGCTGCTGATCGTGGGTGGGACCAGCTCAGAAGATCACTCCTATACAGAGATCCTTTTTCTTCCCAATCACAACCCTTCCCAGGAAAAGTGGACCGGGCCAAAACTCGGCGCGGACAGCCCGGAGGCCGGCAAAATTACAGGGTTCGACCACGTCGAGGTCCTCGACAATCTGCGCGCGGAACTGGTTCGCCTGCTCCCTGCAAAGAAAGCGATCGTCTATACGGATGTGGTCGTCGATGACGAGATTTCGAATTCAGCTGCTCCGCTGGATTGGCTGAAACGCGCTAACGCATTTCCCGTAGGCGTGTCTTTCCAGGATGTGCGGCCGATGCTGGCTTCGTTGCGAACTCATAAAGATTCGGGAGAAATCGAGCGCATCCGCCACGCCACCGACGCTTCGATCGCGGCCCACTTTGCCGCCATGCACACCGTGAGACCCGGCATCACCGAGCGCGAGATTTCCGCCCTTATGCAATATGAGTGGGGAAAGCGCGGCTGTGAACGTCCGGCCTATGCTCCCATTGTGGGCTCGGGTTTCAATTCCACTGTGCTGCACTATTCCGACGACTCCGGCACCATGCAGTCCGGCGATGTCGTGGTCATCGATGCTGCCGGGGAATATTCCATGTATGCCTCGGACATTACCCGCACCTTGCCGGTGTCAGGGAAGTTCACCGCCCGCCAGCGGGAGATTTACGACATCGTGCTGGGCGCGCAACAGGCGGCTGCTGCCGCATTCCGTTCGGGCAAGTCCACCCTGCGGCGCGACCGTCCGGACTCTCTCCACGATGTGGCGTACAACTACATCAACACTCACGGCAAAGATTTGCACGGCGAGCCGTTGGGGAAATATTTCATTCACGGACTCGGCCACTATGTCGGATTGAATGTCCACGATGCCGGGGACTACGATGTTCCGCTGGGCCCGGGAGCGGTGTTTACCCTGGAACCGGGAATCTACATTCCGGAGGAAAAGCTGGGCGTACGGATCGAGGACATTCTTTACGTGGACCAGGACGGCAAGCTGGTCAATTTGACCGCCAATCTGCCCCACACTGCAGAGGATGTTGAGCGCGCCATGGCGAGCAGGTAGGGGGACTGCGAGCGACGGAGCGCCGCAATCCGGCAGCTGTTGTAGGACGCTGCATGAATCGCTATACCCGGCCACTTCCGGCGCACGTTCCACTTCCTTTTGATATCCTAGGGCATCGTGCGGATGATCTGGTTGTTCCTCATCCTGGCTCTGAGCACCGTTGCCGTGTCTCTGGTCGGATTGGCGGCCTACCTTCGAGTGCGCAGCCATATGAAAGAATCGTCTTCCAGAGAAAACCACGGCAAGGATTGAGCCCGAGCTTTTGCGTTGCGCCAGTCGCAGGCATTTCAGATCCTGACACGGAGAACCTCGAACATGGTAAAGCCCGTTAGTCTTGTTCTCGAGCGAAGCAGCCGCGCACTTTACTGGGCGGAACAGGTGGCGATCGTGGTGAGCGCCAGCCTGTTTGTCGCCCTGTGCGCCCGGGTAACCGTGCCGCTACCCTTCACTCCGGTGCCTCTGACCCTGCAGAATTTTGGCGTCTTGCTGGTTGGTCTTACTCTGGGAAGCCGTCGCGGCTTTGCCGCACTGGCGCTTTACCTAGTCGAGGGAGCCTCAGGCATGCCGGTGTTTAATCCTGCTGGAGTGGGTGGCGTCGCCCAGATGCTGGGTGTGACGGGCGGCTTTTTGCTGGCTTATCCCTTCGTCGCCGGGCTGGCGGGCTGGATCATGGAGCGGGGCAAGGCCAGCTTCACCCGGGCTGCAGCAGCAGGCGCACTGGCTGAAGTGGTATTGTTCGCCGGCGGCCTTTGCTGGCTGGCGGTGCTGACTCACTCATTCGCCCAGGCCGCGCGCTTCGGGCTTTACTGGTTTGTGTTCGCGGAAGTGATCAAGGTCATGCTGGCCGCAGGAGTTTCGACCGGGTGGCAGCGTGTCCGCAAGGAGCAGGCATGAGTTCCGTCGAAACCCCTTCGGGAGCAACTGCAGCTCTCGTGCCCGAAACCAAAGATTCGTCGCGGGGCAGTGCATCCACGCGCGAAATCAGCATCGCGCACAGCCCCGACTCCGATGACGCATTCATGTTCTACGCCCTGGCCACCAACAAGGTGCGGGTCCCCGGGCTGCGCTTCACGCACACCCTCTGCGACATTGAGACCTTGAATCAGAAGGCACGGGAAGGCGACGGCGTGTACGACGTGACTGCAATCTCGTTTCACGCCTATCCCTACATTCAGGACAACTATGCTTTGCTGCCCAGCGGAGGCAGCGTCGGCGACGGTTACGGGCCCATGATTGTGGCCACCCAGGGATTTTCCCCGAGCGAAGTCAAACGCAAGAAGATCGCTATCCCCGGGACCCTCACCACCGCTTATCTTGCGCTGCGCCTGTTCGCGCCCGGGGTCGAGACCGAAGTCGTGCCCTTCGACCAGATCATCCCACAGGTGGTGGAGGGCAAGTACGAAGCAGGTCTTATCATCCACGAAGGCCAGTTGACCTACGCCAAAGCCGGCCTGCAACGCATTGTCGACCTGGGGAAGTGGTGGCTGAAGATCACTGGGTTGCCCCTGCCGCTGGGGGGGAATGCGATCAGGCGCAGTCTCGGACCAGAGCTGACCGCAAAAGTATCAGGCGCTCTGCGAGACAGCATTCAGTACGCGCTCGATCATCGCGACGAGGCCCTGTCCTACGCCATGCAATTCGCACGCGATGTCGATCCCCAGCTGGCCGATAAGTTTGTGGGCATGTACGTCAACGAGCGCACCCTGGACTACGGACCGGATGGACGCGAAGCAGTACGCCGCCTGCTGGATATGGGCCACAAGGCAGGAATCATTCCGCGAGAGGCAAGAGTAGATTTCGTCTAGAGCAGCTTCTGGCTTCTAGCTTCTAGCTAAAACTTTGGATCCCATTGGCCTTGGCTCGAAGCTAGGAGCCAGAAGCCAGGAGCTAGTAGCGCCTTACCTGATTTTCTCCGGGAACGAAAATACTGGATCCAGATCCACCGGCACCTTCGAAGCCGCCTTTAACGACACTTGCAATTCTGCCGGCATCACATCGTATTTCTTGAACCAGTTCTCCGCCCGCTCGCGGTTTCCCGTCGCTTCAATGTCCAGGAGTTCCTTAGCCAAATCAGCCAACGCACCGGGCATGGCGGCGTAGTCGATCGCGTACGTTCCCGACGTTTGCCGCTTGACGGCGCCGCGCTCTAAAAGATAGTTGAACTCCATCATCTCGGCCTGGCCGTGGGCTTCGCCGGTGCCGAAGCGTATGGTGCGGAAAATTCCGGCAAGGTAGGAAGCGTAATATTCTTCCAGTTTTTCCTTGGGCAAAACCTCGTGGTCGACCAGCCACTTCAAGCCGAACATACCGACGACATCGGCCTTCGCTTCCTCCAGGCCGCTGTATACGGGACCAATGGCTTCACGCACCGACACCCTGCCGGTGGCCTCGCGCGAGTAGGCTGGGCCCAGTCCGTGCGCCATCTCGTGCATGATCGTACCCAGTAAATATCCTTCGGCTGAGGCCTTGGCGGCCTGTTCCGGAGGCATCATGAACTGCGCCAGAGGAAGAATGATGTAGTTGACGCGCGCGTCCATGAAATTCTTGAAAAAGATTTTTTTGCTTCCTTTCTGCTCATGGACGCGGGGATCATTGGGCAGATTGTCGGCCACCGCCTGGTAGCCGTGACGCAGATCACCGGCGCGGTAAGGAGCGTCCATGACTTCCATCGGCGTTTCAAGCCCGTGTTTCGAAGGCCGGTCTTCGGGGGCCAGGGGCAGCGCGTCCTGAATGTCGGCAACATACTTCTGAAATATTGCCAGCTTGCGGCTTTCGGCTTCGTTGCGCACCAGCACCGCGGCCCCGTAGGAGCCTTTTACGCCAAGGAGACCATCGGTGTAGGTCTCGTAAGGAGCAAAAATGATATCGAACTTCGGATCTTTCAGATCAAGCCAGGCCAGGTCGCTTTTAAAGTAGTCATCGGTGAGCAACGCGGCGGCCCGCAGACGCAGGAAATTCGCGAAGCCGGGATCGTCACTCAGGCCGGCTGCTTCACGTAAATCCCGGGCAGCCGGTTCCAGGAATGAGCGGTAGGCAATGTGATATGGCACTGCTTCCAGCTGACCTTTATGCCAGCGCACGATCGTGGTGGAACTATAAATTTCATCTTTCTTGTCAGGATGCTCCTGCACATACTCTTCGATCTGCTTCCGGGTCAGGCCTTCAGGATAAAAGCCGCGGCCCGGTGGCATCGGTGTGGTGCCGACAAAAGGCTGGTTCTGTTCGATCAGGTCGAAGCGCGAGCCGTTGATCCATAAATAGTGTCGCAGCTCGCGATCTTTCGGACTCTTGCTGCCGGCCAGAGACTGGTAGAGAGCCAGCCCTTCAGGGTCGCTCTGCCGCCAGTAAATATCTTCCAGGTAGCGGGAAGCATCCACCAGTTTTCCTACGAGTTGCTTTTCGCGCGGGCTCATTCCGGCGGAGTGAAAGGGCATGTCGATGCGGCGGAACTTTGCCAGCCGCTGTGCCAGATCCGGCACCACATGCATGCCGCTTGAAACTGAGCCTCGGGCTGCCGAACCCGTCATGGTCTTCGGCTTCCTTTTTTGAGCTGAAGTTGGAGAAACCATGAGAACAATAAATAGCAGGGAGAGAAGAAGACAACCCTGTTTGATCATCACTCTGATTTTAGCAGAGCTTTGGCGCAAACCTGAGCCGGAGCCTTGCTTTGCCACCTTTGCGAAACTCTGCGTTTATTTTTTCCACGAGGGTGGTTGGGCAATCCCGTGTCGCCAAGCTTCGTCTTCCCCGTTATCATGTTTGTAATGCCTGCGGATGCAAATTCAAATGGCGCCCAGACCCTGCTGGTCGATGCCGACGATACGCTTTGGGAAAATAACATTTACTTTGAGCGCGCGATCGCGAACTTTATCTCGTTTCTGAATCACCACGAGTACGCGCCCGAGCAGGTGCGTGAGGTGCTGAATGGGGTCGAGCGCGAGTCCATTATCAGCCACGGCTACGGCCTGCATAGTTTCGCGCATTCTTTGCTCCAGACCTTCGAGCGCTTGGCGGTCGAACCTCTGACCCCCGCCCTCCACGAGACTATCAACGGATTCGCCCATACCATCGCGGGCCATCCGGTTGAATTACTGCCTGGAGTGGCTGAGACGCTGCAATATTTGTCTGAGCGCCATCAGCTGATCCTGATGACCAAGGGCGCCGTGCCCGAGCAAACCGGCAAAGTTAAACGCTCCGGTCTTGAAAGATATTTCGGCGCGATAGAGATTGTGTCCGAAAAGAATGTCTCGATCTACGTCTCGGTCATTTCAAAATACGGTTTGGAGCCCGAGGCTACGTGGATGGTGGGCAATAGCCCTAAATCCGATATCAATCCTGCGCTGGCCGCTGGGCTGAACGCCGTATTCATCCCTCATGGCGCGACCTGGGTGCTGGAGCATGAGGAAGTAGCCTCGGTGGAACCGCCGCGACGTTTGCTGCTGGTGGAGAAGTTCGCCGAGTTGCAGACGCACTTCTAGACCGGGGAATGGGGACCTTCAATCTGCCAGGAACACAAGGTCCCTCCACTTCGCTCGCTTCGCTCGCTCCGGTCGGGATGACAGATGTTGCTGAGCGCTGAGAGATGACGGCTGAAAGCTGACGGCTGTCTAGCACCAAACTAACCAACAACCTCCGTATCCCGCTGTTTCGCCGCATGTTAATCTTTTTCTGCTCTGGTCTTTTGCCCGCATCCGTGCGTGGCTGTGCAGAAAAACAATTTGCGGCGGCTGCTGCGAACTGTGGAAGCTCTGTCCGATCTCGGCCCTGAGATGACGGCGGAACGCGAGTTTCCGCAGACCGCGCGGGCCATGGTCTCGGCGTTGCTGCAGGCCGGCGGCGCTCGCGAAGCCGTGCTCTTCACCTTCAGCGACAAGCCTTCCATGCTCTCGTCCGTGGCCTCCGAAGGCTTCGCCCTGATGCCTGAGCCCGCCATCATACCCTTGTTGCCGAAGCACGTTCATGCCCTCACCTCAGCACGCGGACCGGTTGTCCTGAATCCTGGCTCCTATGAAACTCTTCTGAGTTCGAACGGAAATGTTGCCCCCGAACTGTTCAAGTGCGTCGCCCCCCTGAAGGTCGGCGGCAAACTTGTCGGTCTGGTCGCGCTGGGGCGCCGCGATGGCGATGCCCTGTTTGACGACGAAGAATTGGGCGCTCTCGATCTGCTGTGCAATTATGTGGCGATTGCCGTACAGAATCACATGCTCTCGCAGACGTTGGCGCAACGTGTTTCCGAGAACCTGCGCCTGCTGGCCTCTCTCCATGGTTTTTATGACACGGCGCTCGAAGCCTTCGCTACCGCGATCGACGTCAAACACGTAAACATTCACGGCCACTCGTTGCGGGTCGGCCGTTACGCCTCCGGCATTGGAGAGGCCATGGGCATGGACCCTAACGACGTCGCGGCTCTGCGTTCCGCCGGCTACCTGCATGATATCGGTAAGGTCGCGGTGGACAAGCGTCTGTTCGGGAAGCCAAGTTCTCTCGACGCCGAAGAATTTCGCGAAATGGCTGACCACACCATCGTGGGACATCAGATTGTCAGCGGCGTGCAGTTCCCCTGGCCGCGTATTCCTGAAATCGTGCGTTCCCACCACGAGCGTGGCGACGGCTCGGGATATCCCGACGGGCTGATGATGGAGGACGTCGCCATGCCGGTCCGCATCATCGGACTGGCCGACACTTTTGACGCCATGATCAGCGAGAGGCCCTATCGCGAACCCCTATCCGTCGGCAACACCCTGAGTGAAATCGTGCGGCTCTCGCCGCTGAAATTCGATCCCAATGCCGTCCACGGATTACTGTTGCAAATCCGGCGAGACTCCGTGGGCAGCAATCGTGCGCCCTTTCTCCAGGATCGTCTGGCGGTGAACATCGCCGCCGCGGATATCGATCAACTCGCCGCCACCCTGCAACACAAAGTTACTCATGGCCGCCTGTACCTGACCTAGCCGCGCTGAAATCTCGCGCGCATTTTCATCCAGCTGTAAGTGATTGATTAATATGGCTTTATAGCACTGCCATCCTTGTGCGGAGATCCCTCCGTCGCAACATTTTCCGTTGGCTCGGGTTAACAGTAGCCGGGCAGTCTCTGGTTTGAAAAGCCGAGTCCGCATGCATCTTTTGCGACGACAAATCGCACTGCTGGTTGGGGTCACAACGCTGGGCGTCGCCGTCTCTGTCCCATTCGCCATCGCCAAAAAAGACAAGCGGGCCGCCGTCCCCCAGGTCAGTGAGCAGAAGCGTGCGCTGCACGCGCTTAACCGCGTCGCTTTTGGGCCGCGCCCCGGCGACGTCGAGCGAGTAGCCGCGATGGGCGTCGACAAATGGATCGATCAGCAGTTACATCCCGAGAAGATTGACGATCACGCTCTCGAGGCCCGCCTGGCACCTTTTCGCACCCTTCGCATGGATACGCGCGAGATGGTCGAGAATTTTCCTCCACCGCAAGTCATCAAGGCGATCGCGGAAGGCAAGCAGTCGATGCCCTCCGATTCAGCCAGGCGCGCCGTGTACCAGGCGCAACTGGAGCGCTACCAGGAGAAAAAAGAGCTCCAGCAGCAGACCGCAAACACCGATCCCTCGGCCGCTACGGCATCCGGGAAGTCCGTACGGATGAGTGACGAAGAACAGGCCCGCCGCCGGGAGAACCGTCTCTATGCTGACCTCAAAACCGAGGACCTGCTGGACTTGCCGCCCGATCAGCGTATGAGGGCGATTCTCAAAATGTCTCCCGAAGACCAGAGTGCCGTCGGAACCTCGCTCAAGGGCGACAAGCGCGACGAGTTCATGGAGGGGATGAAACCGCAGCAGCGCGAAACTCTCATGGCGCTGAACAACCCTCAGCAGGTCGTGACCAGCGAACTGGTTCAGGGCAAGCTGTTGCGCGCAATCTATAGCGAACGCCAGCTCGACGAAGTAATGACGGACTTCTGGTTCAACCACTTCAATGTGTTCATTGGAAAGGGAGCGGACCGCTACCTGCTGACCAGCTATGAGCGCGACGTCATCCGTCCCCACGCCCTGGGTAAGTTCGAAGACCTGCTGGTGGCCACCGCGCAAAGTCCGGCCATGCTGTTCTACCTCGATAACTGGTTAAGCGTGGGCCCTGACTCGGATTTCGCCAACGGCATTAGCAGGCGCAATAACAATTACAACTGGCGCCGGCCTCCTCGACCACGCCGGCCTCCTGCGGTCAAACAGGCAAAGAACAAGCGCAGCGGTCTGAATGAGAACTATGGCCGCGAGTTGATGGAACTGCACACGCTCGGCGTGAACGGCGGCTACACTCAGAAAGATGTCACCGAGGTCGCTCGCGTCCTGACCGGCTGGACGCTGAAGCAACCCCGGCAGGGCGGCGGCTTCATCTTCGAGGAAAGGATGCACGAGCCCGGCGACAAGCGCGTGCTCGGACATCGCATCAAATCGGGCGGCGAGAAAGAGGGACGCGAGGTATTGCACATTCTGGCCCATCACCCTTCCACGGCGAAGTTCATCTGCACCAAGCTGGCAATGCGCTTCGTCTCGGATGATCCGCCTCCGGCCTTGATTGATCGTATGACTCAGACCTTCCTGAAAAAAGACGGCGACATTCGCGAAGTGTTGAAGACCATGTTTCATTCGCCGGAATTCTGGGCGCCCGAGTCGTACCGCGCCAAGGTGAAAACGCCCCTGGAGTTTGTGGTGTCCGCGGTGCGGACCAGCGGAGCGGAAGTCAGCGACCCGTTGCCCCTGGCCCGCCAGCTGCAAACCTTGGGCATGCCACTGTACGGAATGCAGCCGCCGACGGGCTATTCCATGAAGGCCGATGCCTGGGTAAATTCCTCCGCGCTGCTGGGACGGATGAATTTCGCACTGGCCCTGACGGCGGGAAAACTTAAAGGCGTTCAGCTCGATCCCGGCCAGATGCCCGGCATCGGCGCTGTACCCTCCGATTCCCAAACCACGTTGATTGCGCTGGAGAACACGCTGCTGGCCGGAGATGTGTCCCGGCAAACACACGACACAATTGCCGCGCAGCTGAACGATCCGAAAATAAGCCAGCGCCAGCTAGACGACCCAACCCGACCAGCGAACATAAGCGCAATCGCAGGCCTGCTACTGGGATCGCCGGAGTTTCAGAGAAGATAGCTTTCAGCTGTCAGCTGTCAGCTATCAGTTTTTGACTCTGCCGATGGCTGAGAGGTGACAGCTGAAAGCTGAGGTTCTGAAAGCCGAGGTTCTATGCCCATCACTCGCAGAGTATTTCTTCGCAATGGCACATTGGCGGTTGTGGGTACGGCCGCGATTCCAAGTTTCCTCACGCGTGCGGCTTACTCGGCGGTTGATGCTGGAGCCGGAAACAAGCGGCTGGTGGTCATCTTCCAGCGGGGCGCGGCCGACGGCCTGAATATCGTGGTGCCGCACGGCGAGCCGGCCTACTACGCCATGCGGCCGTCCATTAACATACCGCGCGGCGCGGTGATTGATCTCGACGGCTTTTTTGGTCTTCATCCCGCGATGTCAGCTTTCCAGCCGCTGTGGAGCCAGCGGCATCTGGCAATCGTGCATGCGGCCGGCTCGCCTGACCCCAGCCGTTCGCACTTCGATGCCCAGGACTTCATGGAGTCAGGCACGCCCGGAATCAAAGCAACCGAGGACGGCTGGTTGAATCGCGCTTTGCACGCTCTGCCCGCTCCCGCCGACAAATCGGCTTTCCGCGCGATTGGGCTGGGGCCGTCCCTGCCGCGAATTCTTTCCGGTCCAGAGCCCGCCGTGGCCGTGAACAACATCAATGAGTTTGGCGTGGGCGGCCGTAATCCGAACGCGACGCCCGTCTCCAATACATTCGAAGCCATGTATGCAAACTCGATTGATTCCGTCTTGCATGGCAGCGGTCAGGAAACGTTCGAGGCGGTAAAAATGTTGAAGGCCGCCGATCCGGGAAAGTACAAGCCAGCGCCTGGGGCAGAGTATCCCAGGGGACGCTTCGGCGAGAGCCTCAAGCAACTCTGCCAGCTCATCAAAGCGAACCTGGGTGTGCAAGTGGCGTTTGCCGACATCGGCGGCTGGGACCATCACGTGAACGAAGGCAGCACTCAGGGCCAGATCGCAAATGTGCTTCGCGAGTTCTCGCAATCCCTCGGCGCTTTCTGGACCGACCTCGGAGATCTGGCCGAAGACACGGTCGTGGTCACCATGTCTGAATTCGGCCGCACCGCCCGCGAGAATGGCAACCGCGGCACCGATCACGGCCATGCCAACGTAATGTTCGTGATGGGAGGCCCGGTAAAAGGCGGCAAGGTGTACGGACGCTGGCCCGGCCTCGATCAGTCACAACTCTACGAAGGACGCGATCTGGCTATGACCACGGATTTCCGCAGAGTGCTCGGCGAGGCAGTTGATCGGCATCTCGGGAACCAGGCTCTGAATCAGGTGTTCCCCGGCTTCGACAATCAGAGAGGAAAGTTCCTCAAATATTTGGGATAGTTTGAAGGATCTCTGGATAGAGAGGCATCTTGAGAGATTTCATTCCCAGAGAATCTGGTGCGTAGAGCCGCGACGGCGGCAAAGTGCAGTCTGTGCCTGTGTACCTTCAGACTTCGATCATCACATCTCCACCTTCCATTTTTATCGGATAGACCGCTACCCTGGCCTCGGGATTCTGCCCCGTCTGTCCGGTTCTGGGATCCCACCGCCAGCCGTGCCAGGGGCAGACCACTTTGCCGCCCTCGACCACACCCTCCCCCAGAGGGCCGCCCTGGTGCAGGCAGACGTTATCCATGGCAGAGATGGTCCCGTTTACGTTGGCAATGCAAATTACTTTGTCACCCAGAGTAAATTCTTTGGCTTCGCCCTCGGGAGGGAGTTCGGATTGAGCGGCAAGTCTTACAAAGCTGGACATGATGCCTTTCAGACTTCAGAGTGATGAAACCGGTTGCCGAGCCTTGCTCCGCCAGGACAGCCGGTAGCGGCTCCCTCACGCGGACGGTGGAATTTTGCTGACAGCTGAAGGTTGAGAGCTGACAGCTATTTCGGCTGCAGCGTCTGTGCGATCATCACCTGGCGTTTGAAGTTCTCCACCATGTTCGGATCGAGTCGGACTTCCGTGGGGCGTTTTGCCAGAGACATCTGATCGATCTTGTCCTGCAGCTTCAGCAGTGCATAGAAGAGATTCTCCGGACGGGGCGGGCAGCCGATCACATATACATCCGTGGGAACAATTTTGTCCACACCCTGGAGCACCGCATAGGTATTGAACGGACCGCCCACCGAAGAGCATGCGCCCATGGAGATTACCCACTTGGGATCGGGCATCTGGTCGTAGATTCGCTTCACCACCGGGGCCATCTTCAGCGTGACCGTTCCGGCTACGATCATGAGGTCGCTCTGCCGCGGGCTGGGACGGAAAACTTCCGATCCGAAGCGGGCAATGTCGAAGCGCGCCGTCGACGACGCGATCATCTCGATGGCGCAGCAGGCCAGCCCAAAGGTCATGGGCCACACCGCCGACTTACGTGCCCAGTTGAACACGTAGTCCACGGTGGTAATCATGAAATTCTTTTCGAATTTATTCTGCAGCCAACCCATGGAGTGTCCCCGAGCCCGGTGCGAAGCGGCAAATATCGCGCAGGCGCTCCGATACAATATATGCGACCGCGGCTCGTACTTCAATCTGAACATGTAGGCGCGAGCGCCCTCGCTCGTGCGGCGGCGATAACACGGTTGCTGGTCGAAGCCGTATCATCTACAAATGAACCTGCCCGGTGCCGTTGCGCTTCCAAACCATGACTGATGCGGTCACAAACGGCCCCCGGGCAACCACCACCCCAGGTCCCCTCACTCGTTGGTGGAACAAAGCACGCACATCTTTCTTCTGGATAGTGCTCATCGCCTTCGCTTTGCGCTTTGGCTGGATTCTTCTCGCCCACACTTACAAGTTCAAAACATTTGATGACAACTTCAGCTTTGGCTGGGAAATGGGCCGCATCGGCCGCTCCCTGGCGCAGGGTCACGGTTTCAGCAATCCGTTTCTTGAAGGCACCGGGCCCACCGCCTGGGAGCCGCCCCTCTATCCATTTCTTATTGCCGGAATTTTCAAGTTGTTCGGGATTTACACCCACGGCTCCGCAGTGGCATTGCTGGGCATCAACAGCCTGTTTTCCGCCCTGACCTGCATTCCGATCTTTCTGATCGCCAAAAAATGTATCGGCGAAAAGCTTGCCGTCTGGAGCGCATGGCTGTGGGCCGTCATGCCGCCTGTGATGTACTGGTGCACGCGCTGGGTGTGGGAAACAAGTCTGGCGGCATTGCTGCTCGCCCTGATTTTCTGGCTGACACTTGACCTGGAGGAAAGAGATGGACTGGTGCCTTGGATTCAGTTCGGTCTACTCTGGGGGATCGCGGCGCTGACCAACACTTCCCTGCTCGCTTTTTTGCCTTCTTCCGGATTGTGGGCGTGGTACCGGCGCTCGAAGGCTGGCAAATCTTCCCTGGCCGGAGTTGCCGTGTCAGCGCTGGTCTTTGCCGGTTGCATCGCACCCTGGCTGGGACGAAATTACCGGACGTTGGGAGTGCTTTCCCTGCGCTCGAACTTTGGCGCCGAATTACGCATCGGAAACGGCCCCGGGGCAGATGGCACCTGGAGAGAATATCTGCACCCCACCCAGAACGTGTACCAGATGCGCCTCTACCGCGAGATGGGCGAGGTCGCCTACGTGGCCGAGCGAAAGCGCGAAGCGGTCGCTTTCATCCGCGAGGATTACCCTCGCTTCCTGCTCCTCTGCCTGAAGCGCTTCATCTATTACTGGGGCGGTGTTCCTCGCTTGTCGGAGATCCCGGCATTGGCTCCCGTAAAGAATTCCGTTTTCCTGGCTTCGTCGGTCCTGGCTTTCTGGGGGTTGGGGCGCGCCTTGCGCAAGCGGAAGACCGGAGCCTGGCTGTTCTTCTGGCTGATTCTGTCCTATCCGGCGGTGTACTACGCCGTTTTTCCTCATCCCCGCTATCGTCATCCCATCGAGCCGGAGCTGGGAATTCTGATGGTGTATGTAGTCTCTGAAGCTCAGAAAAAGGACAGCCGACCAAAGCAAGAATCAACCACCAACGGATGATGGACAGTTGGCCGCCGGAATTATACCTGCACCGGCTGCGAGAATTCCTGTAACGCCGCCGCAAAAGCATCGATTGCCCGATCAATCTGTGGCCGGGTAATAATCAGCGGAGGCTGGAAGCGGATAACATTGCCGTAGACGCCTCCCACCCCTACCAGCACGCCCTGACGCAGCAAGGCATCGCGAATGGCTTCCGCTTCGGAAGCAGCCGGTGTGAGTTTATCGTCTTTGACCAGCTCAACGCCGATCATCAGTCCCAAGCCACGAACCTCGCCCATGAGTGAATGCTGCTTTTGCAAGTCACGCAGTTTCGTTATGGCGTAAGCGCCGGTCTCGGTGGCACGAGCCGGAAGACGCTCTTTTTCGATGAACTCGATGTTGGCGAGCGCGGCGGCGCAAGAAACCGGATTACCGCCAAAGGTGGAAAGATGATCGCCGGGCTTGTAGGCAGCGGCAATTTCAGGGCGCGCGGTAAACGCGCTCAGCGGGAAGCCATCAGCAATGCCCTTCGCCGTCACCAGAATGTCGGGTTCGACACCGTAATGTTCGATGGCAAACATCTTGCCGGTGCGGGCGAATCCCGACTGCACTTCGTCGGCAATAAAGAGGATGCCGTGCCGATCGAGGACCTTCTTCACTTCCTTAAAGTAATTGGCTGGGGGGACGATAATTCCGCCCTCGCCCATGACGGGTTCGGCGATAAATGCCGCCACATCGTCGGCAGTGGTAAACCGGATGACATCTTCAATGGCCCGGGCGCACTGCCGTCCGCATTCTTCAGGATCGTTTTGCCATTGCGAGCGATAAGCATATGGAGCGGGAGCGAAGGAAACGCCCGCCGCATAAGGGCCGCCGCGTTTTTTGCGTCCCATATTGCCGGTAACGCTGAGCGCGCCCCAACTGCGCCCGTGAAAACTGCCGTGGAGCGCAATGAATTCGTGCCTGCCCGTAAAAAGCCGAGCCAGCTTCATGGCGCCTTCTATGGCCTCAGCGCCACCGTTGCCGAAGAATGTTTTGGTCAAACCACGGGGCATGATGTGGGCCAGCTTTTCCGCGAGGTCGGCCACCGGCTGCACGTGATAAATGTAAGAAGAGCAGTGGACCAGCTTGTCCATTTGCGCCTTGGCTGCAGCGATCACGCTGGGATTGCAATGGCCTGCATTGACCACGGAAATGCCCGCAAAGCAGTCGAGATATTCGCGGCCATTGATGTCGGTGACGGTCACGCCGGAAGCCTTGTCGATCACAATAGGCACAACCGACTTCATGAAACCAGTCATCACATAGTCTTTGTATTTCTGGATTGTGTCTGCCATGATTTCCTCAGTCTTTGCAAATCACGTAGGCCCAGATGTCCTCGTCTGGGCGAGCGAGCCAGGGTCGCCAAAGTTTGCCCTATCGGCATTTCCCCAGGTCAATGTTCAAGCCGAGCTTTGCTCGGCCGGGCAGAGGGGACACCCACCTGCTCCTACGTGGGCCCTGCCGAATACTAGAATTTTCGCGAGTGATCCTTCGCCCAGCGTTCGACTACGATTTTCTTTTCGGTATAGAACTCGATGGCGTCACGTCCCTGGGCGTGCATGATGCCAAAGAAGCTGCCCTTCCAGCCGCTGAAGGGAAAGTACGCCATAGGCGCAGCTACGCCGATATTGATGCCGATGTTGCCGGCGGGCGCTTCGTAGCGGAAACGCCGCGCGGCGGCCCCACTCGAAGTGAAGAGCGACGCCTGATTGCCATACGGGCTGCGCTCCAGAAAGGCCATCGCCTCATCCATATCGTTAGCGTGGACCAGGCTCAGCACGGGGCCGAAGATTTCGGTTTCGGTCAGCTCGCTGGTGGCGGGAACCGCGTCGAGAACGGTCGGCTTCACGAAATTCCCCGTCTCGCCCTTCGGGATACGTGAATTGCGCCCGTCGAGCAGAATTTTTGCCCCCTGCTTCGCGCCGGTCGCGATCAGCGTCTCCACCCGGGCTTTGCTCTGGGGCGTGATCACGGGGCCCATCTGGACGCCGTCATCGAGACCATTGCCGACTCGCAACGATGCAGCGGCGTCGGTAATCGAATCGCGAAACGTTTTTTGCGCTTCGCCTACAGTTACCGCCACCGAAACCGCCAGGCAACGCTGTCCGGCACAGCCAAATGCGCTGTCGCCGATGATCTGCGTGGTCATTTTCATGTCGGCGTCGGGCAAAACGATGACGTGATTCTTGGCTCCGCCCTGGCACTGGGCCCGTTTCCCGTTCTCGCCGGCACGCGCATACACATAGCGAGCCACCGGCGTGGAACCGACAAAACTGATCGCCCGCACCTTGGGATGATCGAGCAGCGCGTTGACGGCATTCTTTCCGCCATTCACCAGGTTCACCACGCCCTTGGGCAGTCCAATATTCTCCATCAATTCGAAAGTCCGCTTCATGGTGAGCGGCACCCGCTCCGACGGTTTCAGGACAAAAGTATTTCCCGTCGCGATCGCATAGGGTAGGAACCAGAACGGAATCATCCCCGGAAAATTAAACGGAACGATGGCGGCGACGACGCCCAGCGGCTGCCGGATCATCATCTCGTCGATGCCGCGGGCCACGTCTTCAAGGTTGTAGCCCTGCATCATCGTTGGAATCCCGCATGCGACTTCCACATTTTCGATGGCCCGGCGCAACTCCGCTTTGGCCTCGGTAAAAGTCTTGCCATTCTCCGTGGTGAGAATGCGGGCCAGGTCCTCGACCTGATCTTCGAGGATATGTTTCAGCTTGAACAGCGGTTGAATGCGGTCTTCCGCCGGGGTGCGCCGCCATTCCGGAAAAGCGGACGCAGCGGCTTCAATCGCGGCCGCGACTTCAGCGGAATCGGAAAGCGGAGTCTGGGCGATGACCTCGCCAGTGGCTGGATTGGTGACATCAAGCCATTCCGTGGCCCTGGAATCAACCCACTGCCCGTTAACGTAGTTGGGAACTTTGGTCAGCGTAGCGGTAGCAACAGTCATAAAATTAACTCACTTGATTTTTATAGGCTCACACCAGCAACACAAAACTAGACCGGCTGGGCGATGGCGCCCTTCTTCGATCCTTCATACACCATCTGAAGGGCGGATTCCAGCACGTCCAAACCTTCGTCCATCTGCGCATCGGTCACTATCAGTGGCACCAGTACACGCACCACGTTGGAATATGAGCCGGCCGTGATCGTGATCAGGCCGTGCTCGTAGCAGTATCGGGTGATTTCCTTGGTTTCCTCGGCCGCGGGTTCGCGTTTATCCGCCGACCGTACCAGTTCGATGGCCTGCATTCCGCCCAGGCCGCGGACATCACCCACCATCGGCCAGCGCTTTTGCCACTGTCGCGCCCGCATCTGGAACCGGTCTCCCAGTTGATTGGCGCGTACCAGCAGATTCTCCCTTTCAAAGATGTCGAGGACTGCGAGCGCCGCCGCGCAAGAAAGTGGATTGCCGGCGAATGTGCCGCCCAATCCTCCCGGGCCGGGCGCGTCCATAATTTCGGCACGGCCTGTGACCGCTGCGAGGGGAAGTCCTCCGCCGAGGGACTTCGCGGTCACGATAATGTCCGGCTCGACGCCGTAATATTCGCTGGCAAAAAGTCTGCCGGTGCGGCCAAATCCGCTTTGCACTTCATCGGCAATAAACAGGACGCCGTGCTTGTGACAAATTTCCATCAAAACGCGAAAGAAATCCTTGGGAGGAACAACGAACCCACCTTCGCCCAGTACCGGCTCGGCAATCACGGCAGCAACATCCTCCGACGCTACCACCCGCTTGAATGTGTCTTCCAAATGACGGGCACAGAACAGATCGCAGGAGGGATACTTCAGCGAATACGAGCAGCGATAGCAGTAGGCGTAGGGAATGCGATAAACATCGCCCGGAAAGGGAGCAAACCCGGCCTTGTAGGGATGAGTCTTGCTGGTCAGGGCCAGCGTCATCATGGTGCGCCCGTGGAAGGCGTCCTCGAAGGCGATGATGCCGGATCGTCCGGTGTGCGCTCGCGCAATCTTCACCGCGTTCTCCACGGCTTCGGCGCCACTGTTCACAAAAAACGTCCTCTTCGGAAATTTGCCCGGTGTAACCTGGTTCATCCGCTCAGCCAACCGTACGTAGCTCTCGTAGGGAGTGACCTGCACACAGGTATGCAGAAAACGTTCAAGCTGATCTTTCACGGCAGCGACCACCGGCTCGCGGCGATGCCCCACGTTGAGGCAGCCGATGCCGCCGGCAAAATCCAGGTAGCGGTTACCATCAACGTCTTCGAGCCAGGCATCCTCCGCCCTCGCTACGTAGACTGGCGTGCCAATCGAGAGGCCGCGCGGAATGGCCGCGGCGCGGCGCTCAGCCAGCGCTTTCGACTTGGGCCCGGGGATCGCTGTTCGCAGTTGAATCGTCGGCATTTTGGTTTCCTGCTTCAGTCGTTGGCCGTTCCGTTAACCGTTAGAACACTTCAAAGACCAGATTTCAGCCTTCAGTTGTCGGTCCTCAGTACCAGCCGATCGGGGCCTCGTTGAGGTTGATGTGAACTTGTTTGGTTTCCAGATATTCTTCGATTCCCCAGGGACCGAGTTCGCGTCCGAAGCCGGATTGCTTGTATCCGCCCCAAGGGGCTTCAACGTACGTGGGCTGCATGTGGTTGACCCACACGATTCCGGCGCGCAGAGATTTCACGGTGCGGAAGGCTTTGAAGATATCGCGGGTCCAGACTGCTGCCGCGAGTCCGTAGGGAGAATCATTGGCGGTTTTGACCGCATCTTTCTCGTCGTCAAACGGGATTACCGCGGCCACCGGCCCAAAAATCTCTTCGCGAGCGATGCGGGCGCTGTTGTCGAGATCGTAGAAAATCGTCGGCTCAACGTAATAGCCCTTGCCGAACTTCTCGGCGCGCCCGCCGCCGGCTGCCAGCTTGCCTTCTTTCTTCCCGATTTCCTGATAAGAGCGCACCCGGTCATACTGCTCTTTGCTCACCAGCGGTCCCATTTTCGTGTCCCGATCGAGAGGAGCGCCCAGCTTGATGGTCTTGGCCTTTGCGGCCATGGCATCGACAAATTTCTTATAGATCGGCTTCTGCACCAGGATACGGCTTCCGGCGGAACATACTTCGCCCTGGTTGATGAAAACGCCGAACAGAGCGCCGTCGATGGCAGCTTCGAAATCCGCATCCGCAAAGAAAATATTCGGCGACTTCCCGCCGAGCTCGAGAGTCACGCGCTTCACGGTGTCGGCGGCTTGTTTGACGATGATTTTTCCCACCGCCGCACTGCCCGTGAAAGCGATCTTGTTGACGTCGGGATGCTGCACCAGCGGAGCGCCGCAGCTCTCCCCAAAGCCGGTGATGATGTTGACCACCCCTGGCGGGAGGCCGACATCGCCCAGCCAGTTCGCCATTTCCAGCGCGGTGATCGGGGTCTGCTCCGCCGGCTTCAGCACGCAGGTACAACCCGCGGCCAGCGCCGGCGCCAGCTTCCAGGCCGCCATCAATAGCGGATAATTCCAGGGGATGATCTGGCCCGCCACTCCGATCGGTTCCTTGAGCGTGAGGCTCACAGCATTGTCCGGGACCGGGTTTACATATCCGAGAATTTTTGTGGCCAGACCCCCGTAGTATTCAAAGCAGGTGGCCACGTCGGTAATGTCATATTCCGCTTCAACGATTGGCTTGCCGGTGTTGCGGGATTCCAGTTCCGCTAGCATCGCGGCGTTCTGGCGAATTTTTTCGGCAAGGCGGAAAAGCACGCGGCCGCGCTCCTGGGCAGTCGTGGTCGCCCAGGGACCGTCTTCAAAGGCGGCTTTGGCAGCGGCGACGGCGCGGTTCACGTCGTCGGCGTTCGCGTCCGGAGCCTGCGCGATCACTTCTTCGCTGGCGGGGTCGTAGACCGGAAACGTCTTGTTTGATTTGCTGTCGATCCACTCGCCATTGATGTAGAGCTGGTAGGTGCGTACTTCGGTTTTCACTCCGCCGGGCATGAGGCCTCCTGCTGGATCGGGATTACTGCCGAGCTGCGCTCGGCTGCACGGGCGAGGCGCCCGCGCCCAACTTTTTTGCCTTTCGGCCGCCGTACACGTAGAAGAAAAACGCGGCCAAGCCAATAAAGAACAGCGTGCCTCCGAACATCCATATCTCATACGACCATAGCGAACTGATCTGCTGGGCGGGGAAAAATACCAATACAATTCCCAGGGTCGTGGTAACCAGGCCGCTGATCCCGGCAAGAACCAGCGTCGTCTTGCTATAGTGACCCTCCCCGGCAGTAGAGTTCATCGCGAGCTTGATCAGGGCTCCGAACATGTACAGAAACGGTATTAATTGCAGGACCACGGCTAACGACAGCATCTTTTGAAACGTTTCCTGCACACCTGCGCCAACGAAGTTCATCACGATCAGGACCATCGAGACCACAGCATGAACAATGAGCGCGGCATAAGGAGTCGCATAACGGGGATGCACCTTCGCCATCCACGCCGGCATGTACGAATCGAGTCCGGCGACGAAGGGAATGCGGGCGGAGCCGCCCAGCCATGCGGAGCCAATTCCGGCGATGGAGAAACTTAACAGAAGAGCAAACGGCGCAATGATCCACGCCGCGCCCACACGCTCCGCCATGTTGCCCACGGCCTGCACGATCCCCTGCAGCACACTGATCTGATCTTTGCTTACCGCGATCAACAGGGTGAGTGTGGCTCCGATATAGAGTAGACCGGAAAGCACTCCGCCCCAGGCCACTGCGCCGGGTAAGGTTCTACGCGGATCCTGGATCTCGTCGCCCATCACCGAGGCCAGTTCCAGCCCCACCAGCCCAAAACAAATTACGCCGAAAGAATTCAGCACGAAGCGCGGATTCGCCGGAATCCGGAAGTCGGCTGCGCTTACGGTCGTGCCAAACTTCATCCAGATCACC
This sequence comes from Terriglobales bacterium, assembly GCA_050746005.1. Taxonomy (GTDB): domain Bacteria; phylum Acidobacteriota; class Terriglobia; order Terriglobales; family Acidobacteriaceae; genus JAIQFF01. Next base: position 46,888 of record JBOGLC010000153.1, on the reverse strand, counting down.
AGTCCCAGACCAATCAACGTGGCTGCGGCGACGCCCGTTCCAATCCCGCCCAGATTGTTGACCCACTTGCCCACGCCGAGGCCCACAATGTTCAGCACAACCAGAACAATCAAAAGCGCAAGAGACGCCAACAGGGCAAACATCTTGTTGTCCGCCAGCGCCTGATGGTTTGGACCGAGCACAAACACGGATACGCCGACGAAGTACAGCATCACGGTCGGGACGTACAGCATGTTGTTCGTCCAGTAGCACCAGCCGGACAGAAATCCGTGGAAGTCGCCAAACACTTCCTTGGCCCACAGGTACACGCCACCTTCTCCGGGATAGCGGTGGGCCAGTTCGATCACGGCGATGCCTTGCGGCCAGAAGAACAACGCCAGCGATACGATCCACAGCCAGACCGTGACTCCACCATTGGCCGCGATCGACGGCACCACATTCAGGTTGAAAATTGCCACCACGAACAGCAGAACGAGGTCCACGCGGCCCAGGACGCGTTTGAGGTGCGGCTGCTCAGGATCGTTCGCGGACAATCTGGCTCCTCGATCTCGATATGGATATGGAGGACGGGCGAGAGCGCCCGCTTTCGATCACGACTAGTGCGCCACCGCTACTACTTCTCCCACACGCTCCTGCTGGGCCTTGGCTAACGCCGGAGCCACATCCTCAAATGCAGCCAGGTGCCTGGCTATGTCGGCCTCGGTGTGTTGGACAGAAATGGTCCACTGCTCGTCCCACCAGTAAGGTTGCGCCATGACCCCGCGGTTGACCATGCCGAACCAGTAGTGACGCCACAGGTCGACGTCGATGGCTTCCCAGTCACGGTAGTTGCGAATCTCTTTGGGATAGAGCATCAACGCCCCGTTGGCCCCGGCGCTGGCGATGTAGGCCTGCAATCCCGACCTGGAAACAATCTTCTTGTAGCCCTCGGATAGTTTCTGGCTGAGATTGTCCACGTGAGCATAGTTCTCGCGGGTGAGCACTTCGCGGAACGTAGCCAAACCCGCAGCCATCGAAACCGGATTGGTGTTGTAGGTGCCGCCGTGAAAGACCTTATGCTGCGAGATCAGATCCATGACCGACTTGTGCGCCAGGAAGGCGGCCAGCGGTAAACCGCCGCCGATCGACTTCGCCAGGCAGATCAGGTCCGGTTTCACGCCAAAATATTCGGAGGCCCCACCCCAACCCAGCTTCGCGCCCGTCTTCACTTCGTCGAAGATCAGTAACGCGCCATTCCGGGTGCAGATCTCGCGCAATCCCTCGAGAAAACCCGACTGTGGGATGCACAGGCCAACATTCATCAGAATCGGCTCGAGAATGACAGCCGCGATCTCGCCGGGATTTTGCTTGAAGCGCAATTCGACGCTGGCCAGATCGTTGAAGGTCGCGACCAGCACGTTGGCCAGGGCAGACTTCGGCACACCCAGGCCGCCAGGAACCGAAGTGGGGGCGTTTACATCGCCGTAGTCAGGCGCGTGCGGCTTCACGCTGACCAGGGCGGAATCGTGCAAGCCGTGATAAGCGCCTTCGAACTTTACGATCTTGTCGCGACCGGTGGCGGCGCGAGCCAGGCGGACGGCGTGCATGGTGGCTTCGGTGCCGCTGTTGCCGAAACGCACCATCTCCACCGGAAAGCGCTCACAGATTTCCTCCGCCAGCTCCCACTCCATGTCGTGGGGCATACCGAACATGGTGCCGGCGCTCAGACGCTTTTCCACGGCCTTCATTACCGCGGGATGGCAATGTCCGGCCATCAGAGCGCCGAAACAAAGGTTGTGGTCAATGTATTCGTTGCCATCGAGGTCGCGGAACTTGCTGCCCTGCCCTTCTTTCACAAAGATTGGATAGGGATCGTAAGCCCGATAATTGCTGGCCACGCCCAAAGGAATACGTTTCAGGTTTTTCTTGTGAGCAGCGGCGGACTTCGGGGTGCGGCGTTCGAAAGTTTCAAGCTCTTGCTGCAGTGCGGGATACATCGGGTCTCCAGGAATGGCTCAGGCCGCTTTGATCGCGGCCATTAGAATCCCGGGCAACCGAGGCTGCCCGGGTTAAAAGCTGCTTCTACTTTACTGCTTTCTTCCTAGAAGTAGAACTTCAGGGCCATCTGAATCTGGCGCGGGTCCTTGGCCCTCAATATGCGGCCGAAATCCGAACCGTCGGTCGTGTTTCCGTCCGGATTGTTGAATTGCGCATGGTTGAAGAGGTTGAAAAACTCGGCGCGGAATTCAAACCGCTTGCTCTCTCCCACGGGCAGTACTTTGTGCAGCGCGAAGTCGACGTTGTCGATCGGCGGGCCGCAGCAGATAGTACGCTTGGCGTTTCCGATCCGGCCAAACAGGCTGGGATCGAAGCAATTAAACGCGGCCCCCGCGGAACACGGAGGTTCGGAGTCATCCGAAGCGTTCTCGGTAAAGCTGTTGGGGTCAAACCAGTAGCCCCCGTTGCTTTTCGGATTGGTCTTGTGAAATGGCGCCAGCTGGTCGGGTTCTCCCGGATATTCGAAGAACGCGCTGTACATCAGCTCGTTGTCGGCTGAAGAAGTGATACGAATCGGGAATCCGGTCTGATAAGTGTAGATACCGGAAACATCCCAACCGCTCAGCACCTTGCCGGCCAAGCCTGAATACTTGGGAATCGGCAGTTGCCACACGTAGCTGAGCACCAGGCGATGGCGGGCATCGAACTGGGAAAGCGAATAGGTGCCGTGCGGATCGAGGGGATTCAGTTCGCCTTCGAAGCTGGAAGCCTGGTCAAACGACTTGCTGAACGTATACGCCACCTGGGCCTGCAGTCCATGGGAGAATCTTTTCTCCAGCGAGACCTGCAGCGAGTTGTAGTTGGAATTGGCAATGGTGTCTTCGGCGAAGATGCTGGAGAAGACAGGAGTGCCATCCTGCGGGCAACCGGTCCCGGTCAGAGGATCGCAATTGGGAGACGAGTATCGCCGCAAGCCTACGAGTTGGAGATCGTTAGCCAGCGTGGTGCCCTGAGGTATGACCGTGGGGCCACCACCATTGGCTGAATACGGGAGGTGGAAGGGGACCGGCAAAGTCGTCCCAGCGGGAATTGTGAAAGCACTATCCGCGTAAAACTGGCCGCAACTGCCGTCTCCAAGCACCGAGTTCAGATCGATACAGGTCTGTGCGTTGCCATAGTTAACGTCGTGACTGGCCAGCAAGCGGTGACCTTGCGATCCCACATAACCCACCTGGAGAACCAGGTCTTTGGTCAGTTCCCGCTGGATATTCAGGTTGTACTGGGTCGAATACTGGGTCCGCAGGTGCGGCTGAAATTGACCGTACAGCAACAGAGGACGGTAGAGCGCCCAGTCCACCGGCTGCCCCCGCGGAGGATTAAGAATCCCGTTAAATGGATTGGGCTTTTGCGTGCCGTCCTGTTGTATGTACGGCGTGTTGAACAGCGGGGCGTTGATGATGTTGCTGCCGCCAAAGGGAGGCTCGGCGCTGAACTGCTCCAGCACCAACTGCTCCATGGGATTGTAGAACAGACCCCAGCCGGCTCGGATGCTGGTCTTGCCCGAGTCTCCCGGGCTCCACGCAATTCCCAGCCGCGGAGCGAAAGTCTTGTAGTACGTGCTGGTCAGACCGGCGGGCACGCCCTTGTCGCCGGGCACGACCAGGCCCGTAGGAATAACTCCAGTATTGTTGCAATCCGGATTAGCGACACCGGCGTTCTGGAAAATCGAGATCATTACCGGATCGGTGAACTGGCAGGGATAAATCGTGCTGACTTGTCCCGGCCGGAAGCTCTGCACGTGCTGGCTGATATCGGTAAGGGGAGTGAACAATTCCCAGCGCAAGCCGTAATTTAACGTAATGTTCTTCTTGATTTTCCAGCTGTCCTGGGCGAACACCGCGAAGATTGAACTGCGAACATTTTCCACCTGGGCGGAGCCTTGGCTGAAACTGTCCGGCAGTCCCAGCAGGTAATTGGGTATGAGATCGTCGCTGCCCACGTCATTTGCACTGCCCCCGTAATAACTGTAGAGGCCGTTGATGTTGTAGTACAGGGTTTGGTCGAAGCGCTGGCGGCGAATATCACCACCGAACTTGAAGGTGTGACTTCCCTTTACCCAACTCAGACTATCGGACCACTGGAAGCTGTTGCCCACCTGTGGAAGTTCGCCTTCGAAGTTGTTGCCGTAGGAGAAGGATCCGGAAACATCCACGAAGGGCACCCCTTCTCGGCTGGCGCCCAGGCGAGGATGAATGCCGGTTGCGTTGTCTGCTGTACCGTCGCTGAAGCACGCATCCGCGGGCACGGTCGCGCAGGAATCCTGCACCAGGTTGGTACGCGCCGGGTGGAGGAAGTTTCTTTGGGCCTCCCGGAAGTAAGTGAAATGGGCCTCGTTTACCAGATTGTTGCTGAGCGTCCAGTTGTGAGTCAGATTCCATTGCTGGTAGCGCTCCCGCGTATTCGCTCCAAAGCCCAGGACGGAAGCTCCGCCGGCCTGAAAACGCGAGTAGGGATCGAACAGGGTGCTGTCGTTGAAATAGTAGTAAGCAGAGAAATTCTGCTTGTCGTTGATGCGATGGTCGAACTTTAGAGTGAACTGGTCGGTGCGATCCTGATGAATGCCGGCGACTGTTTGAAAGGTCCCATCCGGCCGGTTGGAGAGGGGCACGAACTGATTCATCAGGTCCACTGCGGTCGGATCCATACACTCCGCAGGAATCACGTTGCCCGTGAAAATGTCAGCGAAGTCTGTTCCCGGGGCAATGGGGGCGCCCCCGGCTGCAGCCACAGCATTGGAGCATCCGGTGCGGGCGTTCAAGGTGTCGGCAACCGTCTGGTCGGTCAACGTACCGGTAAATCCGCTCTGGCCGGAGAAGTCTCCCGCCCGTTCCTCGGGGGTGGGCACCAGAATTGAATCCGAAGATTTTCCCTGGCGGATCCGTCGGCCCTCGTACGAGGCAAAGAAGAAAGTCCTGTCCTTCTTAATCGGGCCCCCGAAGGTGCCACCGAACTGGTTCTGTTTGAAATCCGGCTTTTCGATGTCCAGGGGACCCGTCGCGTTCAGCACCTTATTACGAAAAAACTCGTATACGTTGCCGTGAAAGTTGTTAGTCCCGGACTTGGTTACAACGTTCACCACAGCACCGGAATTGCGCCCGTATTCCGCATCGAACGTATTCGTCAAGACCCGGAATTCTTCGATGGAATCCGGGGTCGGTTGCACCGCCGGCAGATTGGCGAACTGATCGTTAGCGTCACCGCCGTTGACGCTGAAGTTGTTAGAGCGGCCTCGGCCCCCGTTCACCGAAACCACGCCGGCATTATCGCTGCCATAGAACAGGTCGGAGCCCGTCTGCGATTGCACTCCGGGCTGCAACTGCAGCAACTGGTAGGTGTCGCGGGCATTGAGCGGTAACTGGGAGACCGCTCGCTGGTTGACCACCGCTCCCATCTGCGTGCTGGTGGTCTCGATCAGCGGCGCCTCGGCGGTCACTACGACGACTTCCTGAGCACCACCGACCTGCAAAGTGGCATTCAGCGTGACCACCTGGTTCACTTCGACGATCACGTTCTTGTGAACGCTTTTCTTGAAGCCGGCGCCTTCGAACTCCACCCGGTAGTTCCCGGGCTGCACTTCGACCAGCACATAGTCGCCGCTATCGCTGGTCACCGCTTCGCGAGCAGCGCCTGTGGCCTCATTCACCAGCATCACTTTTACGTTGGCCAGCACCGCGCCGCTCGAGTCCGCGACCCGGCCCAGGATTCTGCCTCCCGTGCTTTGGGCGGGAAGGAAGGTGGAGGACACCAGACAAAACAAGAGGACCAGCCAACCGGCTGTCCAGCGCGCTGTCGATGAAGTCATGGGGAATCTCCGGGCTGCGGGTGGAAGTTTCAATTTGGAAAGGCAAAGCTTGCGTGCACATCAAACCTTGCTATAATCGCGCAAGGTTAGAGGCAATCTCGGCAAACTGTCAAGCAAAAAATAGCGTTACAACTGATCGCAAAATACATGGGATCGCCTTTGGGATGAAAGCTTGGGAATGAAGCCGGCAGCGCAGAAACCCTACTTGAAAATCGGTGATGTAGCGCGCCTGGTGGGCGTTTCCTCTTCGGTCATTCGTTCCTGGGAAAGCCTTGGCCTTACCCGTCCGCAGCGCACCGCCAGCAAGTACCGCCTGTACTCGCCGGAAGACGTGAAGCTGCTCAAGCGGGCGCGCTTCCTGCGCAAAGTGCGAGGCCTGAACGCTCCCGCCATCGTCCAGCTGCTGAAGCGCGACGGGCTGCTGCGCTCCTCTTCCAATGGCGCCGCCAGCGCCATCGGCGCGCGCCTGCGCCAGCTGCGTAACCGGCGCGGGCTTTCTCTCGCGCAAGTGGCCAGGGCGGTGGGTATTTCGCTGGGATTTCTAAGCGCCCTCGAACGCTCGCACATGAGCGCCTCGGTTTCGACCCTGCGCAAGCTGGCGCGCTTCTATAAGACCAATATCCTTGATTTCTTCGATCCGGCGGAATCGAATATCCGCCTGGTGTCCCCGGACAAGCGCAAAGTGCTGGAAGCAGGTCCGGGCGTGCGCATGGAATTGCTGGCCTGGGGGAACACCGTCATGGAGCCGCACCTGTTCCGCATCGCGCCCCATTCCGGCAGCGGCGAATCCTACCATCACGAAGGCGAGGAGTTTTTGTACATCCTTCAAGGCGAATTGCATATTTCGCTCGAGGGAGAGGAGTACCATCTCCACCCGGGCGACAGTTTTTATTTCGAAAGCGCCACGCCGCACAGCTGGAAGAATCCGGGCCGCAGCGAAACCTGCGTGCTATGGGTCAACACGCCACCGACCTTTTAACTGCAAGCGGAAGGTGAACAAGGGAGAAAAAGTCTTGATCGACTGCGAACCGTCTCAGCGGCGTCATCTTCAGCTTCATACTCCGAAGCTTCGTATTCCGATCTTTCTCGCGGTCATTGCTCTGTTATCCAGCGCCTGGGCTCAGCTGTCGCCCGTTGCAGACACAGTGATCGTGAATGCCCGGATCTACACCGTCAACCCGCGGCAGCCCTGGGCGGAAGCGCTCGCCATCCACGGCGACAAGATCATCGCCGTGGGCAACGCGAAAGAGATTGCCGCCTATCGCGGACCTTCCACCAAAATCATTGACGCGAAGGGAAAGCTGGTTCTGCCGGGCTTCACGGACTGCCATATCCACTTCATGGAAGGGTCGCTCGGTCTCACCCGGGTCGAGCTCGAGGGAACCAAGTCGGTGGCTGAAATTCAACAGCGGGTGAAAACATACGCCGCCGCCCATCCTCAGGAAGCATGGATCCAGGGTATGGGCTGGACCTATCCGACCTTCGGCCCTTCCGCCCTCCCGGACAAAAAGTTCCTGGACGAAGTTGTCCCCGACCGCCCGGTGTTCCTGCAAGCCTTCGACGGGCACAGTTCCTGGGCCAATAGTAAAGCGCTGGCCTTGGCAGGCATAACAAGGGAAACGCCGGATCCTCCCAACGGCAAAATTGTTCGCGACGATAAAGGCGAAGCCACCGGCGCCCTGCAGGAATCAGCCGGCCACCTGGTGGCCAGATTCGCTCCCGAGCCCACCCGCGAAGAACGCCTAGAGGCGCTGCGCCTGGGCATGCACGAGGCCAACAAGTTTGGCCTGGCGCGAGTGCACAGCGCAGGCGGCGACTTCGAATGGCTCGACCTGTACAACGAACTACGGCAGAAACAGGAACTCTCGCTGCGGTTTTACGTCGCTTATTTTCTCGATCCTCCCGAACTGAAACCCGATGAGATAGATAAAATCGAGCAGGCGCGGCGCACTTATCACGACGACTGGATTTCGGGCGGCGTGGTGAAAACCATGCTCGACGGGGTCATCGAAGCCCACACCGCGGCCATGCTTGAGCCTTACAGCGACGATCCCACCAAGATCGGCAAACTGTTCTGGGACCCCGAGAAATACAAACAGGCCGTGACCGAACTCGACCGCCGCGGGCTGCAGATATTTACCCATGCCATCGGTGACCAGGCAGTGCGGCTGGCGCTCGATGCCTACCAGGGAGCGGCGGAAGCCAATCACACGCACGACATGCGCCCGCGGATCGAGCACATTGAGACCATCAGCGCACAGGACATTCCGCGCTTCGGCAAGCTTGGAGTTATTGCCAGCTTTCAGCCTCTTCACGCCTACCCCGATGAAGACACGTTGGGCATCTGGGCGCGCAACGTGGGCAAGGAACGCGCCCAACGGGCCTGGGTGTGGCACAGCATCGAGAGCACGGGCGGGGTGCTGGCGTTTGGCAGCGACTGGCCGGTGGTGACCCTGAATCCCTGGCCGGGAGTGCAGAATGCGTTGACCCGGAAGACCACGGAAGGCGATCCTCCCGGCGGCTTTGTGCCGCAGGAGCGCATCAGCCTCGAAGACACCATCAAGGCCTATACTCTGGGCGCCGCTTTTGCCGGGCACCGCGAAAAGACTGAAGGCTCAATTGAACCGGGCAAACTGGCCGATCTGATCGTGCTTTCGCGTGACCTTTTTAAAATTGAGCCCAGCCAGATCTCCAGCATGGAAATATTGTTGACCATGGTGGGCGGGAGGGTTGTTTATCAGACGCCTGCGTCGCCGGTTACAGCGGAGATGAAGTGATGATCGGGCGTCTGGCGCTTTCGTGTTCCCTGTTTGCCGCAGTCGTTCTGCTCGGTTCGTGTGGCAAGAAAGCTCCTACCCTGAATCTGCTGGTGTGGGAAGGCTATGCCGATCCATCTTTCGTGCACGCCTTTGAAGAAAAGTACCATTGCAGGATTTCCGCTTCTTACATGGGATCGAGCGATGAACTGGTCGCCAAGCTGCGAGGCGGCAGCGCGGGAAATTACGATGTGATCTCGCCTTCGAGCGATGTCGCAACATCAATCGCGGAGGCAGGCCTCGCTCTGCCGCTCGATCTCTCGCAGATTCCCAGCTACAACCAGCTCTCGCCGCAACTCACTTCCCTGCCCCTGGTCCGTCTCAAGGGGCAGGTGTATGGCGTGCCCTTTATGTGGGGACCAGATCCGCTGCTCTACGACACCACAGTTTTCCCGAAACCTCCGGAAAGCTGGACCGTGTTGTGGAACCCGAAGTATCGGGGAAAAATTTCCGTGTGGGACGATCTATCGACCATCTACATGGCAGCGCAAATTCTGGGATACGACCAACCCGATCCATCCCGGCTCTACAATCTGACCGACGAACAGCTGGACGCGGTGAAGAAGAAGCTGCTGGAGCTGAAGCCCAACATCCGTAAAATGTGGTCAACCGGAGGCGAACTCACCAACCTCTTTCAGAATCACGAGGTAGTGGCCGCAATGGGCTGGCCGCTGATGACCAATCAGCTCCGCAAGATTAATTTCCCCGTGGGTGAGACCATCCCCAAAGAAAACACCACGGGCTGGATCGATCATCTGATGATCACCGCAGGCAGCGAGAACAAGGAACTGGCGCACAAGTTTTTGGAGTACATGGTCGAGGCGCAAACCCAGAAGAAGGTCAGCGATGTCACCGGGTACACGCCGGCAAACCCGCAGGCGGCCCAGTACATGACGCCGGAAGAAATCAAGGGCCTGCACCTCGATGATGTGGACAATTACCAAAAGCGTCTTTACTTCTGGCAGAACGTTCCCCGCCGCGCCCGGTACAACGAGGTCTGGAACGAAATAAAAGCGGCACAGTAGTGTAGTGTGCGTGTAGTCGCCCGCGACGTCGTCGACGGGCGGCGGGACGCCCGCGCTACAAAAATACCGACGTTCCAAGGAAAACTTGGCCGCGCTCAGCGAACCCGCAACCACCGACACGCCATTTTCGGCACCGCCCTTGCTCGACGTTCGCAATCTGGCAAAGTCTTTCGGCACGAACACGGTGCTGCGGGACATCTCGCTGCAAGTTGCGGAGCGGGAATTTCTCACTATCCTGGGCGAGAGCGGTTCCGGCAAGACCACACTGCTAAGAATCATCGCGGGCTTCGAGGCCGCCACTTCCGGCGAAATCCTGATGGAGGGCAAGCGCCTCGACGACCTGCCGCCATACCGCCGCCGGGTCAATACCGTGTTCCAGCACTACGCTTTGTTTCCTCATCTGACGGTCGCGGGAAACGTGGGCTACGGACTAAGCGTCGCCGGGCTGCCCGGGCGTGAAATCGCAACCCGGGTGGAACAAGCGCTGGATATGGTCAAGATGGCTGCCTACGCTGCGTCGAAGCCGTCAAAGATCAGCGGCGGACAGCAGCAGAGAATCGCCCTGGCTCGCGCCCTGGTGAACCGTCCCCGCCTCTTGCTGCTGGACGAACCGCTCTCTGCGCTCGACGCTAATCTCCGCCGCCAGATGCAGGTGGAACTGAAGTCACTGCAGCGTGAAGTTGGAATTTCCTTCGTCTTCGTGACTCATGACCAGGAAGAAGCCATGGTCCTGTCCGATCGCATCGCGCTGTTGCGCATGGGAGAACTGGAACAGGTCGCTTCTCCCCGAGAAATTTACAACCGGCCGGCAACCGCTTATGCCGCCCAGTTCATCGGCCGGACGAACCTGCTCAGCGCGGAGATAAAGGATGGAGTGGCCCGTTGCCACTCGCTCTCCTGGCGCACCGGATTGCGCGACGGCCCCGGGCTCTTCTCCCTGCGTCCTGAAACAATTCGGCCTGCGACAGGCGCCAACCCGGGCGCGACCGTGCGCTTTCGTGGCAAGATTCTGCGACAGGCTTTTCATGGAGCTACGGAACTGCTACAGGTCGAGTGCGCGGATGGACTGTTGCTTTCCATGCGCACGTCGAGCCAGGAGAATCGGGACGGCGATGTAGACCTCGAGTTTTCGCCGTCAGACGCAGTGCCGGTCCGCGCATCCGAAGTGCAGCCGGACGAGATGCAGCAGCAACAGATTTAGCAGCACCAGATTTAGCAGCACCAGATTTAGCAGAAACAGAAAGAACCTGATGTTTTCCCGCGCCTATCGTGCCGCGATCACCTTGCCGCCGCTGTTGTGGGTGGCGGTGTTTCTGCTGCTTCCCTACGGGCTTCTCTTTTGTTACAGCTTCTGGTCGGTCTCATCGTCCCAGGAAATTGTCCACGCATGGACACTGGACAACTACCGCCAACTGGTTCAGGTGAATGTCTACTGGCAGACCCTTTTTCGTTCAATGTGGATCGCGGCCCGGGTGACGATCTTCTCTCTGCTTCTCGGCTATCCCCTGGGCTACTATCTCTCGTTTCATGCGGGCAGAAAGAAGGAGCTTTTTTATCAGCTGGTGATTATTCCGTTGTGGGTCAGCTACCTGGTTCGCGCCTATGCCTGGAAGACCATATTGGGCAGCGATGGAGTCCTGAACACGCTGTTGCAATATGTGCACCTGACCAGCCATCCCCTCGATTTCCTTTTGTACAGCCCGTTTGCCGTGGTGCTGACCCTCACCCATATCTACACGCCATTCGCGTTCCTGCCGATTTATGCGGCGCTCGAACACATTCCGCGTAACCTGGTCGAGGCTTCGCACGACCTGGGCGCTTCCCCCTGGCAGACCTTCTGGCGGGTGATCTTCCCGCTCTCTATTCCCGGAGTCCTGGCGGGAGCGACGTTCGCATTCGTGCTGAGCCTGGGCGATTTTCTTGCGCCTCTCTTGCTGGGCGGCCCCACCGGCATCATGATTTCAAATATCGTCGTCAGTTTGTTTGGAGCGGCGTACAACTGGCCGCTGGGCGCGGCCATTTCGTTTTGCATGCTGACGCTGGTGCTCGCTCTGCTCTTCCTCTCTGAGAGCCTGGAAAAGAAATGGAGCTTCCGATGAGTGGACGCGCATCCACGGTGCCGACATCGCGCTGGCTGCCATGGCATGCCGTCCTCGTCTTCGCCTTCCTCTATCTGCCGATCGTTACGCTGATCGTTTATTCCTTCAACGGTTCCGGCGTAGGTGGATTTCCTCCGCGCGACCTGACCCTGAACTGGTATCGCATCCTGTTCGCCGACGACGCCATCTGGGCATCGGTGCTGAACAGCCTGCTGGTGGCTGGTGCGGCCATGGCGATTGCGCTGACCTTCGGCATCCCGGCTGCCCTGGCGCTCGATCGCGCCAACTTTCCCGGCAAGGCGCTCTTTCGCCGGCTGGTGCTGCTGCCGCTGATCCTGCCCGGGATCATTACTGGGCTTTCTCTGCTGATGCTGTTTCGCGCAGCCGATATGAAGCTCAGCCTGTTGACCATTATTCTGGGCCACGGCACGGCCCTGATTTCGGTTGCAACCACCGAGGTCTTCGCGGGCCTGCAAAAGCTCGATCGCGCCCAGGAAGAAGCCTCGCTCGATCTGGGTGCAAACTACCGCCAGACCTTTTGGCGCGTGACCCTTCCCAACCTGCGCCTGTCGATCATCGGAGCCGCGTTGCTGATCTTTACCCTTTCCATGGACGAAATCGCGGTCAGCTTTTTCCTGATCGGCCGCGACAATACCCTGCCGCTCGAAATCTGGGGACGCTTACGGCGCGGAATCACCCCGGAGATCAACGCTATTTCCACCATCATTTTTGTTTTTTCCCTGCTTGCGATTGTGACCTGGTACCGATTGCGGACAAAGGCCGAACCGGATTTGTTGTTGTAGCGCCCTCTGTCGAATCATCCTGAGCGAAGCGACTGCTTCGCTCCGCGAAGCAGCCGCGTAGTCGAAGGCCCCCTTTCCCTCACGTACTCCTTTGCCTGGCCTGCAGCGGCAACGGCGTGGAGTCCGAAAACATAGACATCCCGATGGAAGCGCGCGCTAGAGGAAACCCGCACTACAAAACCGCCATACATAGTAAAGTGGTAGCAGAACCCTGCATTTGCGAGCTCCAGGAAGGCAACTGACTTTGACTTCAAACATCCGCAACATCGCCATCATCGCCCACGTCGACCATGGCAAGACGACGCTGGTTGACGCCATGCTGCGGCAGAGCGGCACCTTTCGCGCCAATGAGCATTTGATCGAGCGGGTCATGGATTCGAACGACCTGGAGCGTGAGCGCGGCATCACCATTCTGGCCAAAAACACCGCCATCTTCTATCACGACGTGAAGATCAACATCGTGGACACGCCCGGTCACAGCGACTTCGGGGGCGAAGTAGAACGAGCTCTCAAGATGGTGGACGGGGTTATGCTGCTGGTGGACGCCAGTGAAGGCCCCCTGCCCCAGACCCGATACGTTCTGAGCAAAGCTCTCGAAGCCCATCTCCCGCCGATTCTGGTGATCAACAAGATTGACCGCTCCGATGCGCGTCCGCAGGAAGTATTGAACGAAGTCTACGATCTGTTCATCGACCTCGACGCCAAGGAAGAGCAGATCGACTTTCCCGTCTTGTATACCAACGCCAAGACCGGCACGGCTTCAACGGACATCAAGGGCGGCGAGAATTTGCAGCCCTTGTTCGAAGCCATCGTCAGGACCATCCCGGAACCCAAGGGCGATCCCGCCGGGCCGCTGCAGATTCTGGTGGCCAATCTCGATTACAGCGACTACCTCGGCCGCCTTGCCATTGCACGTGTGTTCAACGGCACCATGCACACCGGGGAAGACGTGGGTATCGCCAGGCTGGATGGCACGCTGCACAAAACGAAAATTACAAAGCTGTTCTCATTCTCCGGCCTGAAGCGCGTCGACATCACCGAGACCACACTGGGCGACATCATCGCGGTTGCCGGCGTCGAGGGCATCACGATTGGCGAAACCATTACCGACGCCGAGAATCCTTCTCCCCTTCCCCATATCGCGATCGACGAACCCACCATCGCCATGCTGTTCACGGTAAACACTTCGCCTTTCGCCGGCCGCGAGGGTACATACGTTACCTCCAGAAATCTCCGCGAACGCTTGCAGAAGGAACTGCTCACCAATGTTTCCCTGCGGGTGGAAGACACCGACAGCACCGATTCCTTCGTCGTCATGGGTCGGGGCGAGTTGCAGCTTTCCATCCTGATCGAAATGATGCGCCGCGAAGGCTTCGAACTCATGGTGGGCAAGCCCGAAATCGTCACCAAGCGAGTCAATGGCAAGCTGATGGAGCCCATCGAGAAGCTCACGGTGGACGTTCCGGAGGAGTTCGTCGGCGTGGTGATGGAACAGCTGGGCGCGCGCAAGAGCGAAGTCCTCAATATGCACAATCATGGGTACGGGCGGGTGCGCATCGAGTTCCGCGTGCCCAGCCGTGGATTAATTGGCCTGCGCAGCCAGTTGCTCACCGACACCCGCGGCACCATCGTAATGAACTCCCTATTCGATGGCTACATCGAGTGGCAGGGGGAAATTCCTCACCGGCTGACCGGCGCACTGGTGTCCGACCGAGCCGGCGTGACCACTCCGTACGCGCTTTACAACTTGCAGGAGCGCGGCGAGCTCTTTGTGGGCCCCACCATCGATGTGTACGAAGGCATGATCGTGGGTGAAAACGCTAAAGACAACGACCTCGACGTAAATGTCGTGCGCGAAAAGAAGCTGACCAACATGCGGTCTTCCACTTCCGACATGGCGATCCGGCTGGTGCCTTTCCGCAATTTGAATCTGGAGCAGGCCATCGAATTCATCACCGACGATGAATACGTCGAAGTCACCCCCAAATCGCTGCGCCTGCGCAAGAAAGTCCTGCAGTTCAATAAGCGAAAGAGAAGTGCGATGGTGGCCGTAGAAGAAGAGTAGTCCCGTGTCATCCTGAGCGGAGTGGCTGCTTCGCTATGCGAAGCAGCCGCGAAGTCGAAGGACCCCTAGCTCCGTAACTGAGGTCCGCGTTTGCGGCATTTTCACGCGATTGATGACCCAACGCCGTCCGGCTGTGTGCAGATCGTAGGGGGCCTTCGACTCCCTCTTTCCGTTCGCAAGCGAACGGAAACACTCCGCTCAGGATGACAGTGCTGTTCCTGCGCGTCCCCGGAGCGAAGCGGATGCTTCGCTATGCGAAGCAGCCGCGAAGTCGAAGGACCCCTAGCTCCGTCACTGAGGTCCGCGTTTGCGGCATTTTCACACTCGCGATTGATGACTCAACGCCGTACGGTCGTGTGCAGATCGTAGGGGTCCTTCGACTCCCTCTTTCCGTTCGCAAGCGAACGGAAAGACTCCGCTCAGGATGACAGTGCTGTTCCTGCGCGTCCCTGGGTCGTGTATCCGTTTGAAAATCCCATCCCCTGGCGTCATCCTGAGCGACTTCGGCCCCGAAGAGCCTGCCCAGAGTGAGGTCGAAGGGATGGCGCGCCCTGCCAATTGCTGACGCGGCGGCATATCCGCTTCGCGCCAGATGCTTCGCAAGCTCAGCATGACGCCAGGTACAGAAAAGGCAGCCACTGCGCCTGCCTGGGGAAGCACTTCCCATCCCCAAAAGACCTGCTATACTTCCCCACGCATTTGACTGTTCATCTGCTCCGGCTGTAAGACGGCCAACCAGCCCCTGCTTTTTCCGCCGAAGTCAGTCACACTCAGATAGCTCAACTAGAGGCATTCGCTTGAAGAATATTTTCGTTGGAAACCTCGACTTCAATACTTCCGAGGAAGAGCTGCGGCAGATGTTCGAGGCGCACGGACAGGTAGACCGGGTCAGCATCATGACCGATCGGGACACTGGCCGTTCACGCGGGTTCGGTTTCGTGGAGATGACCAACGCGGAAGAAGGAGACAAGGCGATCGCCGCCCTGAACGGAACCCAGGTGGGCGGGCGCACTCTGAACGTCAACGAGGCCCGCCCCAAGGTGGAGCGCGGCGGCGGCAGCGGGGGCGGTGGCGGCGGCAGGGACCGGGGAGGTCGGGGCGGTGGCGGCGGCGGCCGAAATCGTTACTAGACAATCCCACCGACTGCAGGCACCTGACTTCCGATCGACGACGAGCCATGTCCGGCTGCGCATTCGCCAGAAGGACTCGGAGGCTTCTCGCCCCAGAAGCCACGCTCGACCATTGTGATCCAAAAGCGGAATTCGTCACGCGTGACACTCTGCCCGCTGATCCTCGCACCATGTGAACATACCTAAGGAGGAACTCATGGTTGATCTCAAGAAGGTCTCGCGCAGGGACTTCGTGACTTCTGCCCTGTCAGTGGCCGCGATTTCATCCCTCCCGACCCAGCCTGTTTTTGCCGGCTCCAGTCAAGCATCCGCACCCGCCGAGGCCATGCCCCAAACCGCAGTCGCTCTCACCCACAGTCCGTCGTGGAGAGACCAGGGAGTAGAGAATCTCGCAAAGTCCCCCCACGCCAAACTGCGGGACATTCCGGTGCGCGCCGTGACCATACCCGGAGGATTCTGGGCCGGCCGTCGTGAGATCAATGTCACAAAAAGTATACCCACAATGCATGATCTGCTCGAAGCCAATGGACGCATGAACAACTTTCGCCGCCTGGCGGGCAAGAGCAATGCGGCCCAGATCGGCCCCGTATACTCCGACTCCGACATTTATAAGTGGACGGAGGCGGTCGGCTTCGTGCTTCAATCCGGCGACCGGCCTGAGCTTCGGGCGATGACCGAAAAGATGATTGACGAGGTCGTCGCCGTGCAGGAGCCCAGCGGCTACCTTAATACCTACTATGTTGGAGATCGCGCTTCTGAGCGCATGACTCCGCAGACCCAGTCCACCGGACATGAGCTGTACTGTATCGGCCACATGCTGCAGGGCGCGATCGCCTACTATCGCGTCACCGGAGATCGCAAGCTTCTGGATGCGGGTATCCGCTTCGTCGACAACTTCCTGATGCCCAACTACGGTCCCGCGCCGAAGCAGCCGATTGTGTCCGGCCATCCGGAAATCGAACTCGCTCTGATCGAGCTTTACCGCATCACCGGCGACCAGCGGCAGCTCGATCTTGCCGGCTACATTCTGCAGGGAGACGAGCGCGCGAAATTCCCCGAGCACCGTACCATCCATATGTTCAGCGGCACTCCCTTTGTCGCCCGCACCAGACTCGAAGGCCATGCGGTACGCGCCATGTATGCCTGTTGCGGCGCGACCGACTATTACCTCGAAACCGGCGACCCCGCCTACTGGAAAACGCTGACGACTTTGTGGGAAGACCTGTCGCAACGCCAGATGTACATTTCCGGCGGAGTCGGGGCCCGCGCCGAAGGCGAAGCGTTTGGAGAGGACTACGAACTGCCCAACGCGCGTGCCTACGGCGAAAGCTGCGCCGCCATCGGCAACATGATGTGGAACTGGCGCATGCTCGCCGCCAGCGGTGAAGCCAAACACGCTGACATCATCGAGCGCGCCCTGTACAACGGAATCAATTCCGGCATGTCGCTCGACGGCACTCTCTATTGTTATCGCAATCCCCTGGCCTTCGACCCCTCCGGAGGCGACAAGATTCGCAACGAATGGTACGACACCACTTGTTGCCCTCCGAATCTCGAACGCACTTTCGCATCTCTTCCGGGATATTTCTACAGCACCAGCAGCGACGGGCTCTACGCGCATCTCTACAACGATTCCGAACTGGATTGGCATCTGGAAAACGGCACCGGCCTGAAAGTCACGCAGAAGACGAACTATCCCTGGGACGGACGGGTCGAGATTACCGTCTCACCCGCACGGCCCTCGGATTTCACCTTTTATCTGCGCATTCCCGGCTGGGCCGACGGCGCCCAGGTTTCGGTGAATAACCAGGCCGTTTCCGGAGTTAAGCCCGGCCAGTATCTTCCCCTTCAGCGTAAGTGGGCGGCCGGCGACGTCATTCATCTGCTGATGGAAATGCCGCCGCGAGTGATCCAGGCTAACCCTCGGGTGACCGACGATGTGGGGCGAGTGGCCGTGCAGCGCGGGCCCCTGGTTTATTGTCTTGAGGAACTGGACCAACCGCAGGGCGTCACGCTCACCAACATCGCGTTGGACCTTGGCAATTCACCGTCGGAGAAATTCGAAAGCCAGCTCCAGCCCCACCTGCTGGGCGGCATTGTCGTGCTCCGCCATAGTGCCAGAGCTTATGAAGCAGATAACACGGGGGACGCTCTTTACTCGGACTACAGTGGAAAACAGAAAAAAACCCGTGAAGTGCCTCTCACCTTCATTCCCTATTATGCCTGGGCCAACCGGGCGGCGACGTCGATGCAGGTATGGACTGAGCTGTACAAGTCCTGACGGGAGTGCGTAGTGGGCCAGGTTCGAACTGTCTCCCGCTCACGAGGCGTCATGCTGAGCTTGCGAAGCATCCGGCATGAAGCGGATATGCCGCGCATCAGCAATTGGCAAGGTGCGCGCCAGGTCCTTCGGACTGAAGTCCCTTATGATGACGCCGTGCAATGGGCCGTTTCAAACTGACCCACTACCTCGGAGTGACTGCAGGAGGCAGTGGCCCTGAAAAGCTGAGTCTTGGAGATATGTATAATTAGCCTGCATGCGCCCGTAGCTCAGATGGATAGAGCGATTGCCTCCGGAGCAATAGGTCGGGAGTTCGAATCTCTCCGGGCGCACCAGATTTCAACAGCTTGCGGCACCGCTCCTTTGGCGGCGTGTTCAGTATGTGTGCAATTGCGCGACTTTTCGAAGCCCTGAAAGGTCCTCATTGGGTACCGCCCTTTGCCGGCATCTGTGCCAGGCCAGGCGCCGGATCTGCTCCGAGCATCTGTTCATACATGCTGTCGGTCATGGCGTAGACCGACTCTGGGATTTCTTTCACGTAATTGTTTAAAGTGATATCCGGCTGCGCATGCCGCAGTTGCTTCTGCACGTCCTTCAGCGTTCCAATGCGCTCGCCCACCGCTCGACTGGCGTAGGTCCGGCGCAGGATCTGGAAATTGAGCTTCGACAGTTTCAGCTCGCTCCGGATCGGCGCCAGGACGCGCGCCTCGAAGTTTTCGTAATCCATGAATCCGCCCAGGCGGTTGGGAAAGATAAAGTCATCAGTCGACGCGCGTTTCACTGTACCGCGGTACTCCAGCAGTTCAGCGGCCAGCCGTTTCGGCAACGGAACATAATCTTCGCTGCCCTCGGTTTTCGCCCACTGGCGAAGCTTGCACTTGTAGACAGTCTCTGTCACTTTCAGGGCGTGCCGGCCGCTGGGTAGTTGCTCGAGGCTGCGCCAGCGGAAGGCGAACAGTTCACCTGGCCGCACCGCGGTACCCGATCCCACCTTGATAGCGAGTCGATCACGCTGCGTTTTCGCCGCTTCGATCACAGCCTGATATTCGCTCCACTCGAGAATTGTTTCGTCGGGCTTGCGCGTCTTCGGGCGTTTTAATTTGCGCGCCGGGTCTTTCGCGAGATAGTCCTGGTCCACCATCGCGGAACAAATGGACTTGAGGCAGGTATGGCAGTGGAAGACCATCGATCGGGAAAATTTGCGGGCCAACTCGTTCAGCCACTTCTGCAGCTCGACACCGTCCAGATCGCAGAGTCGCTTCTCGCCGAAAGCGGCGACGATCACACGGACGAAGCACGCGTTGCTCTTTCGGGTGATCTCGCCCCAAGTCGCTTCTGCATTCGGAAGCCAGCGATGCTCGACAAACCAACTGAACGGAACGCGATCATCACGGTGTGAAGATTGGATCGCGTTCAGCCGACCGACAATTTTACTGAGCGCTTCCTTGGCTTCAAACTTCCGCATCTTTCTCGCGTCACCCAGGACTCGGCTGTGATGCCGGCGGCGCTCCATCCCGGCATGGGAATCTTTGACGTATTCGTACCAGTGGGCCTTCCAGGTGCGGGCTTTCGTCTCCTCGACCCACCCGGCCTGATTTCGGGCGCGCATCGCTTTCAACCTCAAGAATTGAAGATGCGCTGGCACTATACACTTCCCTTCTGCCCCACTAAGTGGGCATCTATAAAGTTCTCGATGTCTTGAGCTCTAAAGCGCAAGAGCGCTCGTTTTCCACCGAGGCGCACGACGGGAATCCGGGGCTGCCTTCGAGTTGCGTGATCACGGACCCATGCTCTCGACACACCAAGCATCTCCGCGACGTCTTCCAGCGAGAGCAGTCGTGTCATTTCCAGGGCGGTACGGTGTTGGCGGCCCGGGGAGAAAATCTCAGAACTGTGCAGGGACGAGGCCATGGCTTATGCGGAGGCCTCCAGGTATTTGTCTTCGTGGGTTCGCCGCATCGCTGGCGAGAATTGTGCATAGAAATCGGGGTGCTCCTTGCGTAACCGTTCCATCTGGTAGGCGTCAGGATAGGAAGTGAAGCTAACCCCAAAACCCAAACCATCATGCAGAATCCGTCGCAACATTCCTTCGCGAGCACGCGCGGCTTCGACTATCCGACCGTTCGGCGGTAGTGCAACGAGGAGTTGCGAATCACTCATCACACAAGTCAACATGGCTGGCTCAACCCACAGTTTGTATTCGTCGGCAGGCAACATCTTCTGGAGTCGGGCTTTGGTATCGAGCCAGATTCTCAGCGCGCCGAAGGCGTGATGTTCCTGGTTAGGTTTAGGTTCAGGTTCCTCGTTCTTCCTTATTGCGATGCTCTCAGTGGACCCCTTTTGAACCCCTTCTGGACTGCTTTCTTGTTGCGGATGAACCCCTTCCGGACTGTTTTTTTGCAGGGAAAAAAGGGGTTCATCTTGAACCCTTTTTTTCTCTCGCGAAAGATCCAGGCTGAGTTGATCCTTCGCATCCAAAGCGCGAAATTCGTAAGCGCATACGATGCCGCGCCCGATCCGCTGCGGCCGGAGTTTCCGTACGACCAAGTGCTGTTCCAGGTAAGTGAGATCACGTTTCGCTTGGGAGAGGGACGCGAGAGCCTCGCGGGCGAGTAGTGGCTCTGAAGGCCATGCAGCTCGATATTTCGTGTTGTGGTAGTCGGCAAGGACGAAGAGCAGGAGTTTCTGGCCGCGGCTCAGGCGAGCCCCATCAGGGCAGGCCACCAATTCCTTGACGTATGCAGTTGCCTCCCAGCTCATCCGAGATCCAGATGACGAGGCGTCGCATCGTCGGGAAAGAGTCGATCGCATTCCGCCGCCGGCGCCGGCAAGCTGGGCCCGGGCAACAACCGGAATGCACTGTGCTCACCGTCGCGCCGGTTTTCAATGTTGAATCCCAGCCGGCGGAGTTCGAGGATCCTGGCGCCGTACTGCGCAGCGCCGAGCTCGAGCACGCGCGGCAGTGGGACCCAGGCGCCGCGCGCATCGATCAGAAGCCCGAGGATGCGGCTGCGCTGCGTGTTGCGGGAGTCCGGTGCTATGCTGGCCAAGTACAGTCCCCTCACTTTCCAGAGATAGGCGGGGCAGCTCAGCCTGGGCCAATAGGAACCCGATGCCGGTGGACGCCCGGCATCGGGCCGCGACCTTTTGGGCCGCATGCAAAGCTACCCGCGTTGGGCAGTATCCGATGCCATGTTCCACTAGCAGCTCAAATGACGGGTTTTCTCCCTTGGAAATCTCCCGCAGCAATCAGAGAAATGACCAGTTTTCAATGCCGTAGTCCGCGCCAGCGGCGGGTTCTGACCAGGTGGGTGACCAGTTTATTGTTTAGTAAGAAAATGTGGGAAAGACGAAGATGACTCTTTACAGCTTTCTGCCGGGTCGGCCTTTGGGACCTAGGCAATCGCAATAGCCGCGGATCCGGCTCATCGTTTTCGGGCTGACTCGAATGCCAGCGATCTTAAAAACGTCAGCATTTAGAAGCACCTTGCCGAGAACACGACCGGTGACAAGAACCGGAACAATCTTCTGATAGCTGCTAGGTTGCGAGTCAAGATCCGATGGTAACGTCCTCTCTCGCCTCCGCTTTGCAGAGTTCTTTTGCAATCGCCTGGCTTCCTCTGGATGCTTCTTCTCCCAGTTCCTAGCAGCAAAGTTCTGCATGCAGGCGCGGCTGCAAGTCTCCTTGTGAGCTTGCTTGGCATCCGAGGGCGTAAATTCTCTGCCGCATTTTGCATTAGCACAGCTCCTAGGGTGCAAAGGCAGCGCGTGGGCCCAGTAGCTGGTCGCTGGTTTGTTGGTGGCCTTGTCCAGAACTGTGTGCACTTCGAGTTTCCCCCCGCAGGTGGGGCAGCATCGGTTCTCGCACAGGAACAGCCGCCCACCTTTGTTGCTGAGGCTGTACAGCACAGGCATGCGGATCTTGCCGCAATAGCTACAAGCAGGTAGGTCCGCCTCTGGAATCGTAGGTGGACGACGCTTGGCTGCCGTCCAATGGAGCCCCAGCTTGCGGGCACGGTGCCAGCACTGCTGGATCGTCAAATTGAATCCCAACTCTCGATTGACGATCTCCGTGAGATCATTGCTCGGCGTGTGCTGGTCGCATAGCTTTCTAATCCGACGATCGAGCTGAAGAGACCGGTCCGGTGATAGGCTGAGGATCTTCGTCGCAGGCTCGAGCTCGGCAGTGTTAGGATGATCTGGCATCATCGGACTCCTTTCGGTCCCTGAACCACTTCAGCTCTCTCCGGCGGAGGGGTTTAGCTTTTTGCTTCGGACTGCGGCTTCCTGCTCTGGGCTGTAACCACCGTCGTGCATTGCGGCTCCCGGCAAGTGCGGTTAGGGCAAGTCTGCGGTTGCCATTGGAGTTCGGGTCCTCATAGCGGCCCTGTGACGAGGGCCCCCAAAAAAATAATTCACGGCACTACCGTCACCGTCACGCCGGTAGGCGGTCCGGGAATAAGCCGTTTTCTCAGTGCTTCTAAATAGTTCGCTCCTGCAAGTGGATTCCAGTTTCTAAAATTCCCCGCAACAGCCCTCTGAAAAACTTGGGTCATCTCGCGATCTTCACTAGTTGGCTGCGATACAAAGCGAATCATGACTTGGCGCAGGTAGTCAGCGTTGGCAATGATTTCCTTGCCTTCCGCACTGTTCCAGTCGCTGCCATTTCGTACCCTAAGTTGTTCAGCCGCGTTCGGAACCATTGCAACTAGAAGTCGATTGGAAACACCCTTGGATACTTGCTGAGCCGTGTTTGCTCTGGCTTGAAGATCGGCAAGAGCACGAGGATCGTGCGTTTCCTTCGCGGCTTCTGCCTCTCGCTGAAGAATCGCTACTTCCGAATTAAGCGATTCCATTAGCGGCAGGGTCCCGCTGGACAACGTGATCATCTTGGTCATGTCTCCCCTCAATGCCTTAATTTCTTCTGTGTGCTCTCGCCGATCCGCGGCTTCCATTGTTTTGGCTCGGTGAGTCAGATACATTCCTACTCCCGTATATGTGATGGCGGCCACGACCAGCACTATTTTCCACTTCGATTTCATGTCTTCATCCACTAAAGACGGAAGAACGATTAACACGCCGCCAATAATTGCGTACCAGTAGTCCATGGCTCACACCTCTGCATGCGATTAGAGCGTTGACTTCTCCTGCGAGGCGCTGCCATACTCTCTTTGTCAAGAAGCGGCGACCCGCCGTGGCCCGACTACGAATCGGGCTTTTCTTTTTCTAAGATCTTTCGGCTCCTCCTTTTGCCTTCCTCTTGCCTTCCTCTTGCCTTCCTCATCCGAGCCCAGCCCCGCCTCCATGGCCAGGCTTCGCTCCATGAATGGCCCCTTTCCTCCTCGGATTTCTTCTTCCGTGGGCCTTTGCCTTCCAAACGCTGCAGCGGCAGGCCTTAGACACCGGTCCTCAGCACATTGGATTAATAGTCCAATGTGCTAACCAGCGTGGCCAGCCTGGTTCGCGGACCTCTTCTTAGCCCTGGCCTTGCGTTTCCTGGCCTCAGCTGAGGCCTTGCCTGCCTTCCTCGCGCTGGCTTTCCGTTCTTCGTCGGTCATAGTCGTTAACCGGGCCTTGCCGCCCTTCCTGCCCAGCTTGGCAAGATGCTTCGAGAGAATTGAATCACCCATGATGGGCGGATACTAACAACGCAACGGCTTCGTTGTAAAGCTCCCCAAAACCGTACTTATTCTTGTTGACAACGAAGCGGCTTCGTTGGATAATTCCACCGTACAAACAAGCGCCCCGCCCGAATGCCGGAAGCGTTCGAGCGAGGCTAACCAGTTCGCCACACGAGGAGGCAAACATGGCTGCAAAGATTCTACCAATCCCCTTCGCTCAACCCACCCACACCGATTCCAACGATTGCCCGCACGGCTATGGTTCCGACTGCACAATCTGCCGAGCCATCGAAGAACTCGGCCTTCTGTTCAATCACCCGACGCTCACGGAGCGAATCCTCCGCAGTCTGGAGGGCCGCCGTGGCTAACCCCAAAATCATTCCTCTCAAAATTGGCCTGTTCGGTGGCCAAGGTTCAGGCAAAACCACAACCGCTGCTCTGATCGCAGCTGCGTTGTCGAAGGAGTTGCACGGCGGCGCTCCGGTGTGGGTGACGGATACGGAGCCGGGCTGGCAGTTCGTAAGGCCGCGCATTTTCACTCCGGAGAAGATCGAACTGGTAACCCGCAAGGTCCCCACCTTCAAAGCCATGCTCTCCGATATCTACGAGGCCCAGAAGGCCGGCGCCTGCGTCTGGGCCGCCGATCAGCTGACCGTCATCTGGGCGGAGCTGATGCAGTCGTTCAAGGCGAAGAACGGGGGCTTCATCCCGATCAACGTCTGGGGCGACATCCGGCAAATGTGGAATGAATACATCAGCGCTTTCCGCAACTCCGGGATGCACTGCATCGCGATCGGACGGCTAGGCAACGTCATGGAAGAGATGCAGGGCGACAAGGAGGGCGAGCTCCGGCTGGTTAAAACCGGTACGACATTCAAAGCCGGCGGATCCGAATCTTTCGGCTATGAGCCTGACTGGCTCTGCGAGCTGAGCCTCGAGCGCAAACCAAAAGTCCTGCGTGGCAAGGGTCCCTTGCCAGTCGAGGGCGAAGGCCGCATGATCCACCGCGCGGACGTGCTGAAGGACAGGACCTGGTCGACTAACGGCCGAGTCTTCCGGTGGGGCGACAAGCCTTCCTACAAGCCCGGCGGCTACCGCGCGGTCTGGCAGGATTTGCTGCCCTACTACGAAGCCGTTCAGCAAACCGGTGAGCATTCGCAGCTCGAGGAGGGCACAAGCGAAACTGCAATTGCCGATGACGGCCGCGGCGACTACTACCACAAACAGCGCATGCGCCAGATGTGTCTCGAAGATTGGGACGCAACCATGGAGCTGATGTTCCCCGGCTCTACAGCGGCCATGAAACGCAACCGCGCCGTAGTAGGCGAGGCCATCACCGGAGTCCGGTCCAGGACCAGGCTGGAGCAGTACGACGTCAACCAGCTGCAGCAGTGCATCGGGATCCTGATGGCGCTCGAGCACCGGTTGAAGGCCGAACCGGTGGCCACAGAAAGCGATCTGCTGCGCATGCTGGAGCTGGCGAAGGAAGACTTCCGCGGCGCCGGCGGGCAGCATCGCACCCTGCTCGAAGCCAGGCTGAAGGAGAGCCTGGCTTTGGTCAAACCGAATGGCAAGGCGGAGGCCGCCCAGGCCCAGCCGTTCTAGGAGGGCGTCATGGCTTGCGCAACTCTCCCGTTTCAGGTGTGGTGCGAGTGCGGGCATATCAGCGGCCAACACGGAGCTGCTTACCCGCACCGCTGCGCCTGCGACGGAAACCGCTGGATCAACGGCCGCGGATCCATCTGCAACTGCCAGGCATTCCGTCCCGGTTCTTCGAGCAATTCTCTCTCGAAGGCGAGGGACAGGAACCAGGCGAAAGAAACGCTCTGATGCCTGACCGAACCACACCACACCCGGACCAGGTCCTGGCGCAGCCAGGACCTGAGACTCCGGCACGCCAACCGGTCCTGATCGATGCTTCCCTCCTGCTCGAGCGAATGGAGGAACTCAAGAATCGGTTTGATCAGGACCTGGTCATTCTCCTGAACCAGGTGAAGGAGCAGGGGCCGGGCACGCCACCGGGTGAGCTGACAATTCCCATCCGGCAGCTCACTGTGGGCGACCTCTTCGGATTGCTGGAGTTCGATTACACGGCCAACGGCCGCAGCAGCCTGACGCAGGTCCGCTATGCCTGGAAGCGGCATATTGAACCTGCTTTCGGCGCATTGCCGGCCGTCAGTGTGTCCTTCGATCACATCAACAACTACATTGCATCGCGGCAGGCCGCCGGCTTGAGCCCCGCATACATCAACCGGCACCTGGCCTACCTGCAGCGCATATTCAAGCTGGCGAAGATCGCCGGCAAGGTTCGCGAGTGCCCGCATTTTCCGAAATTGAGGGAGCGCAACGTGAGACGAGGATTTCTGCGAGAGACACAATACGAGGCCCTGGCCCGCGAGTCAGAACGAGTCGGCCCGTGGCTTAGGGGCATGGTGGAGGTCGCCTACACGTTTGGCTGGCGCAAGGGCGAGCTTTTGAACTTGCGCTGTCGCCAGGTGGATCTCGCCGAAGGCACGATCACTCTCGATTCTGGATCGACAAAAAATGGTGATGGGCGCACAGTTCGGATGACATCGAAAGTTTCCGAGCTGCTGGAAAAGTGCGTAGCCGGCAAGGACCCGGACGAATTTGTATTCACACGCGCGGGTCGAGTGGGCGGATTGTACAGAACTCACGGTTCACGTTTCTGGTGGCTTCTATGGTGGGATGGCAGCAAGCAATTACGCCGCAGCTCGCGCACCGAGGACCGGGCACTCGCCGAGGAGAAGCTATGCGAGATCTTGGGCCCGAGCGGCCGGCCGCGCCCCATCACAGATTTCAGGGATGACTGGAAACGCGCCTGCACTGCCGCAGGCGTGCCGGACTTGCTGTTTCATGATTTGCGCCGCACCGCTGCCCGTCGCATGATCCGTTCCGGGATCGACCAAAAGACCGCCATGATGATGACCGGACACCGCACGCCGAGCATGTTCTCCCGCTATCAAATCGTGGACGAAAAAGATTTGTGTTCTGCCACGGAGAAATTGGAGGAGGCCGCGGCTCAGCGAAACGCGAAGCTGGGGACGCGAAAAACCGCCTAAAGAACCGCCACAGCGGACTGGAAAACATGCGAATTTGGCGGGTTTTTCGCTTGCACCGCCGATTCTTAATCGTCAGTTCTACGGGCTGTTGGGTGACGGGAAAGGGGGTGTACCGAGGAAAAAGGAAGGAAGAGAATCGAGAGCTGCGGGGGGCTGCCGAAATGGCAGCCCTTTCGCTTTGGCGGCTGCGCGGGAATCCCAACCTGTTTGCTAGACATTCCACGCCTCGTGGCTCAGGCGTTAAAGAAGAAGAAGCTCTCCACTCAGAACAGTGGGAATAACAGTGGGAATCCGCTTTTCGATGTAATGCAAAAAGTCGGAACTTTCGGGGCAGCCTCCACGCCATCGAAAAGGCGTGGAAATGGCGTGAAACCGGTTTTCGACATGCTCGCGAAAAAGGGTAGGAAAAAGTCGGAATTTCACGCCTCAAACGCGGAATCGCGACCGCCTCAGAACAGGCGGTTAACAGGCTGTCAGAAAGTTCCGAAAAATGCCTCAGAACCGTATCGTCGCCCACGCTGAGAACAGCGCGAGAAACAGCGCGAAAGCCAGGTTCAGGAAACCCTTGGAAGAGCACTGAAAAACTCTGAATTTTGAGGCCTGGGAAAGTACCAAATCAGGCGTTCTTCGGCCGAACCGTGAGCCGGGGCGTCTGGTCCCTCACCACGCTGCAGGCGGCATAGAGCGCCGACAACTTCTTCGGCAATTCCATTCCGCGGATGATGGCGGAGGCCTGCGGCGCCAGCGTCCAGCGGATCGTCTTCTCGAAAACTTTCCGCAGCACGCGCGCCTGCTTGGCCTGGACCAGGGCAAGGCGGAAATTCTCGACTGCGGTGCCGTCGACCGTGACCGACTGCCCGAAGCTGCACATGATCTCGTAAGAAATTCCGTGCAGCAATTTCGCCTTCTCGGCGTGAGCGGATCCGCACTCGCGCACCAGATCGCGCAGCTCCTGCGCTTTTTCCTGAAGAGGCTTCTGCGCCTCGGCCGCGGCCTGCGCGAGATCATCCGCGGTTTTCTTCAGCTGGAGGTATTGGCCAGCCAGCTCGTCGACGCTGACCGGTGTGGGAGCGGTTGCCATGCGGCCTCATCATACATCGATGTCCGTAAATATAAGGTTATACTCGGGGCAACGGGTACGACAGGTCGCGACCTGGTTAAAAAGTGGAAGCAGCCATTGCATCATGGTTGGTGCAGCGTGGTCTTCAACAAGTCCTATCAAACGCGGGCCAGCCGCCGCGGCGATCTTCAAAGTGCAGGGCAGATTCTGGAGGAACTGGTCCGCCGGGCGGACGCGGATCTGCGCTTCTACCGTCCCCGACGGCGGGCGGTACCGGGCTATGCAGCCCAAAAATCCCGGGGAGGGGTCCCAGGCCTTCAGCTCGAGCTCTTCGCCTCTGTGGCGCCCGCCGCGCTTCCAGGAATGCACCCAGACGCCGATCGGCCGCTCGCCGATTTGTTCCCTTCGGCTTACACCGCCGGAAATGATCCCAGAGCCGGTTAAGGCCAGCAAGCAGAAGCGGTTGCACCACGAAAACCGGCTCGGACGCGCTGTTACGATTTGTTAAGGTTTTCGAGAATCTTTTCGAGGGCCGCATCCGACACGTGCTTGATGTCGGGGTTCACGTTCACGTGCAGAACTTTGTCCGTGAAGAGCCTGAAGTAGCGGCCGGCCAGGGCGAGGGCATCGACCTTGTTGGCCAGCTTGAATTTTTTGGTGTAGCCGATCTTTTTCCGCTTGCTGTCCTGGACTGCAAACAGCTCCTCGATCTCGACGCCGGCGAGCGCCGCGGCCGTATCGGGATCGAGCTCGGTGATCGACCGGGCGGTTCCGTCCCGATTGAAGATCCTCCGGATGTCGGCAAAGGCGATGCGGGCAATCTCCTCGAGTACTCGCTCCGCCGTGAGATCGAGCTTTTTGTGCAGCGCACGGTCCTGCGACGTGATCGCGGTGCGCACCGCGCTGTCGCGCAGCAATCGCGAGCCTGCAGCCTGAGCGGTCTTTTTGCTGTAGCCGGCCGCGATCGCAGCCGTGCGCGCGTTGCGCGTCAGCCGGTAATGCTTCACGAAGAGTTGCCGTCGGCCGTTGAATTTCCCGTTCGCCATTAATCCCCCGCCGCCGCGGCTGGCGCATTGCACCAGTCTGCTCCGCCGTGGCCGGCGACGTAGATCGCGAGCTCGAGCTTGGTCCATACGCCCAGCTTGTCGTACGCGCTGAACAGGTAGTTCTTGATGACCTGCTCCGTGGTGCCGATGGCGAGCGCGATCTCCCGGTTGGTGAGGCCTTGCCAGACCAGGCCTGCTACCTGCCGTTCACGGCGAGTGAGTAGCGCGGGCGGCTCCATTCATTTCGCCAGCAGTGCGGTGGCCAGCTTGATCCGTTTGCACTGGCCGCAGATGCCGGCCCGCAGGAAGATGGTTCGAAGGTGATGTTTCACAGTGCATACATTGATCTTGAGCTGGGCCGCGATGTCCTTATTGCTGCAGCCGCTCACGATTAAATTCACAATTTCGGCTTCGCGCGGCGTGTAGTCAGTGCGGATGCGGATGACAACCGATCTGAAGCCCGTCGCACCTGGGACCTGGGAAAGCCCAGGGATGACGTCGGCGAGTGCTGGTTGCGGCGGAAGGCTGGCGGTAGTGGTCATTGCGCCCTATTCTGCGCTGTCGCAACAAAGACCGTCCATTCAAAAGAGCGGCCAGGGGTACGTGTACTTTGGTGTACCTCGTTTGGCGGCTGCAGGCGGCTGCGATGGGTCTATGCTGGAAGTCGAAGAAAGTTTTCTACCGCTGGAGGTAGGAATGTTCGAACCACTGAAACAGCTGCGCGAAAAGTCTGGGCTGTCCCAAGCTGATATCGCGCGGCGCACCGGTTTAAGCACCAACAAAATTAGTCTCTCGGAAAACGGTCTGAGCTCCTTGTCTCGCGCCGAAGAGGAATCGGTTCGCAAGGCAATCCTCGAGGCCACGAACGAAAAAGCCGCGGCCGTGTTGCTGGCTGCGGATCCCCGATTCGCTGTTGCCCTGAGAGAGATCGAAGGCAATCCGTCGAAGAAGAAGCTCTTCGACAACTTGTGCGAATCCAGGGGATACTCGCCCGTTCAGGCGGCGGTGTTGGTTTTGGGACGCAACTACCCATGCTGAAAGTGTTAGGAGGACGCAAGTCATGGAAACCGAACAAGCTCCGCTGAGTGCCTACGAGATCCGCGCACGAGAACAGACCTACCGCGAGGCCGTTCAGAAACTCACGGATCTCAAAGAAAGTGTCCAGCATTGCCAGGGCAACATTCAGCGCATCCACGATCGTTCGGGCACCGCTGAGCAGTTACTCGCGCTCAGCAAGGACACGCCTGGCTTGCGGGAACAACGCGAACTCGCCGAGCGTGTGATCGCGGAATGCACCAAGCACATGGCGGCGGCGAAGGAACGGCTTGCGAATTGGCAGGGTTCGGTCAAGACCCAAGAGGCAGTCGTTGCTGCGCTCGATCCGCCGAAGAAAAGCGCCGACCTCGAGAGGGTCCACGCCCTGGTTAAAAAGCTAAAAGAAATCGTGCTGCCCCGCCGGGGCGTGGGCGAGTTTCCCGAGGGGTAAAAGGGTTTGTCGCGGGCGCCTAGATTCTCCTTAGCCGGCCGGCCGCGGCAATCGCACTTCCGCTGGCAGTCCCCTTACCCGGACGACTTCTCCGGGTGCGCTTACCGAGTGAGCGTGGGAATGGGGATCCGCCGGCGGAGGGAATTTTGAAATGACGGGAGGACTTTAAAAACAAATGGCGACTAGTGCAGCCGGGATTAGCGTGGGCGATGCCGTCCTGACTTTTTTAGCCAATACCACCGACGTCGACCAGGCCCTGGCTCGCCTCGGAACCGAAGTTCCAGCAAAGCTGAAGCCCTCTGGGGATGCTGTCCAGGCGTTAGGCAAGGGCTTTACCGATGTCGGCGCATCCGCGGACAAAGCTGCTAAGTCTGCGGCTCCAGTAGGCGACGAGTTCAAAAAAGCAGGCGAAAAAGCCGAGTTCTCGATGGCCAAGGCCAAGGGTGAGGTTGGCCTGCTGGGCGAAGCTACGGGAGTGGTTCTGCCGCGCCACGTTCGCGCCTTCCTGGCTGAACTGCCCGGCGTAGGGGCTGCACTGAATGCTGCCTTCGCCGCCACCGCCGTGCTGTTCATCATCGACGCCATCATCAAAGCCGGGGAGAAGATCGAAGAGTTCAGAGAGAAGCCGCGCAAGGTTGCCGAATCGCTTCGCGACCTTGACGATGCCGCCATCCTGGCCGACCGCAGCCTGACCCAGGCCTTC
This sequence comes from Terriglobales bacterium, assembly GCA_050746005.1. Taxonomy (GTDB): domain Bacteria; phylum Acidobacteriota; class Terriglobia; order Terriglobales; family Acidobacteriaceae; genus JAIQFF01. The sequence continues at coordinate 15,834 of JBOGLC010000153.1, read as the reverse complement.
AACGCCAGCAAGGCGGAACAGATCGGAGCCACCCAGGGCGCAGTCGCCAAACTGGACTTCGAGTTGCAGCACATGGCCAGCAGTGCGGAGATCGTGGCCGGAAAAATCGCAGGGATCGGTGCAACCCTGCAGAAATCACTCGAACTGCAGCAGACCTCGAAGCTTGACCTGCTCTCTTTCTTCCTCCCCAATTCGCGCGACGTCACCAAGGAAGCGCAGATCTTTGTCAGCCAACTGCAATCGACGCTTCTCGAGTTGGGGAACCAGGCTGGGCTCAAGCTTCTAGAGCAAGAATTACAAAATGTCGGCGCAGAGATGAAAACCACAGCCGACAGATTCAATGCTGATGCGGGAAAAATTGGGGGCGCGTTAGATGACATCGATCACGGGAGCCGAGATGCAGCAGAAGTGGACAGGCAGCGCCTGCTTTCGCTCGGCCTTCTCACGGAGGGACTCGAGAAATACCAGAAAACCATTCTCGATGGCATCCGACTCGACGAGCAGGCGAAGAAAGCCAAGGCGCAGCAGGAGATCAGCGCCCAGGCCCAGCAGTTGGCGGAAGAAGCCAAGCGCGATCTCGACGCAGATATCGCCAACATCCAGGCCCGACAGGCGGCCGAGCATATTGCCTTCGTCTCAGGGGAAATCGACGCCGCGAGCTGGGCTGTCGCCCAGAAGAATGCGGTAGACGCCGCCACTGCCGTCCACGAGCGTTATCTGGCCCGCCTGGTCGATATCTACAAACAATCCGGGGATGCGGTCAAATCGCAATCCGCCGCCCAGGACCTGGCCACTGCCCAGGTACTGGACGGAGCGCAAAAGACGGAAGCCCTGGCTGCCGCCACCGAGAAATACCACCAAGCCACGCTCAAGATTGTGAAGGACTGGAGCGATCTCCAGAACCAGGCCGTGGCCAAGAACTTTGAGGCGGCGCAACAGGCGGCAGAGAATCTGACCCGCACGGAGCTGCGACTGGCCGACGCGCAAGAGAAGCTCGCCCTGGCCAAGATCTCGCAGGACTTCGGCCCGCAGGAAACTGCCATCCAGAACCTGGCCAACTTCGGAATCATTACCGAGCAGCAGAAGGCCCAACGGCTGAGGGTGTTGTACGAACAGGAAGAACGAGATGCGCTGGCCGCTCTGAGGAAGCTTCAGGTCGCCGAACAAAATGCCATCCAGGCCGCCCAGGCCAAACTGGAAGAGAAGAAGGCGAGTCCGTTCGCCAGCCAGGCCGACATCGATCAAGCCCAGAAATATCTGGACGAAGTGCAGCGCCTGTACGCGCAGACCCAGGGGGAGATCCTCAACACAACTGCTTCCTACGAGGCCAAGCGTATTTCCGTCGAGCGCGGGGCTGTGGCGCAGGCAATCGCCCTGGCGCAGTCCGAAGGCCGCCAGAAACTGGCCGCGGAGCTTTTGTTCAAACAGGCCCAGCTGGACGAAATCAACAATGAGATCCGGCTGGCCAAAGCCCATGATCTGAATACTGCGGCACTACAGCGCGAGCGCAAGGAAATTGAGCAGCAGGTAAAAGAATTAGTTCAGGAAACCCGAAGCGTGGGCGACACCAGCAGGGCTTTGGTCTTGATGCAGAAGCTCGGCAGCGAAGCTCTACAGGGTTTGGGCTCGGCGATTGAATCTTCCTTTGCGGCCGCCATCTCCAATCAGGAAAGTTTCGGAGCAGCGATGGAGGCGGGCACGCTACGAGTTATCTCCCAGATGGCCCAGCACTGGGCCGACTACTTTCTGGCCAAGGCGATTCCGGACCTGTTCTTCGATCCGCCGCTGGGAGCTGCTGAACTTGCTGGAGGTTTGGCGCTAGAAGTTGTCGCTGGCGTCACCAGCGGCTTGGCAAGCAATATTGACAGCAAAGCACAAGCCTCTGCCTCGGGATCATCGTCCGGTTCATCGGCTTCAGGTGCAGCCGGTCCGGGCCAGCAAAGCCCCACGCAGACTGCTCCACAACCAGTTCAGGTGGTCAACGCCCAGCGCTTCGCCAAAGGAGCCTTAATCAACAAGGCCATGCCAGCATGGGTGGGTGATTCAGAGAGCGGCGGAGATGCGACGGAAGCCATCATCCCCCTGGACGACGATCGCGCGACCACGAGAATCGCGGCCGCGATCGCGAAACCTTTGCAGTACCAGGGCGGACTGCTTTCGCGGGGGACTGTCTCAGCAATCGGTCCTATGGTAATCGGCGGCACTACGAGCCAGCAGGAACCGGCCATTTCCGCCGCCCATGAGCAGAGATTTGATGCTGTCGACCAGGCCATCGAAAACCTCCTTCGGCAACGCGGGGACATTCACATCACCATTGAGCCCGGCATGAACATGAACAAAGTGGTGAGAACGATTTCGCAGCACGTAAAAAAAGGCAGGGTGCGTCTGGATTCTAGCAATTCGGCGCGAGTCACCAAGCGGGGTTGAATGATTCGAGAGAGCTTCCAGCGCATCATGCTGAGCGTCGACATCGATCTTGTCGGCTGCAGCCCAGAAGGGCTGGCCCTTGACCTGGACGCAAGCACTGTGCTGTTCCAGAGCAATTTGGAGAACATACTCCGCGCTCTTTCAGATCAGGGGTTGGCGCAAACGCTGGACTGGTTCGAAGAGTACCCCGACGCAGACGATGAGATCGTGAGATTCCGGCTTGCAGCCGGCCTCACCTGTCTGATGATTCGCAGCGTGCGCGCGGAGCGCGATCGTCGATTGAGTGGAACGGCGGCGAGGTGAAGTTCTACAAACATTTTCGCGGCGACAGCGGCATGGGCTCATCCGGCATGGGCACGCCGTTCTTCGTGGATGAGAAGGGCGCCGAGGTCGAAGAAGCCACGGCCCTGACCAACCTGGCTGGGACCGAAACGTTCTATGAGCACCAGAAACGAATGCAGCAGGAGCGCATCGAGCGTGAACGGGACGAGCGCCGCCTGCGAAAGAGAGGAATACGACCATGAAGAAAATGTCAGAAGCAGATCGGAAAGTGCTCGAGGCGGACCGCGTCCGGCGATACAAGGCCAACGGCGTGAGCCAGGAAGAAGCCGAAAGGCGCGCCAAAAAAGACGTCTCGGTGGTGGAGCTCAACGAGTCGCGGCGAAGCATGCGGCCTGACTCGCCCCAGGAAATCGAGCGCACGCGAAAAAGGAAAGAAATGCACATGCGCCAGGGCATGACCGAAGCCGAAGCGGATATCGCTTCGAAGGTGCGCTGGAGTTATTAGCTCGTGAAGAAGAAACGTGCCGGCAAGAGGGCAGCGAAAGCTCGCGCGACGAAAAAGCCGGACGTCAAAGCCCCGAAGCGCCGCCGGTTCGTGGCCGGATTGATTGCGGGCAAATCGATGCGCCGCTCGGCGCTCGACGCCGGCTACACGCAATCGATGGCCAACAATGCCGGCCGCGAGATCATGCCGGGCGCGCGGAAGGAGTTCAAGCAAGAGATCCTCCGCAAGATTCCGCACGCCAAGCTGATCCGGCGCCTGGTCCAAGGCCTGGACGCCAAAGAGACCAAGTTAGTCCAGTTCGAAGGCAAGATCAGCGACTATCGACACCTGGTCTCCTTTCGCGAGCGCCGGCGCTACGTGGAGCTCATAGCGAAGCTGCTGGGCTACCTGACGGAAAAGGTGGAGCTCAGCGGACCGGAAGAAACGCCGTCGAATCTCGAGTTGCACGTCCACTTCGTGAAGAGCGCCAAACAAAAGCTGCTGGAGAAATGCGGTTTGGATGCGGTCGTGGAAACGCCGCTCGTCCCGCCAACAGAACCATGAGAAGATTTCATCCTTGGCCCCGGCGTTTTCAACCCGACCCGGGACGGCGAGAGCGGCGGGGGCCATTTTTTATTTTTCCAAGCCGCTCGAGGAATCCTGGTCCGTCTTCGGCGAACGGATCCTGCAATCCGCCGATTAAGCGCGGGGGTTGCCTTCGATCAGCAGCCCCGGCGCGGCTCTCCCGCGAGCGGTACTTATTCCTACCTGCTTTTTTCCTGTTTTCCGAAATCCGAACAGCGTGTTCTGATTCCAGAACATGCATCTTCCGCAGGGGAATTAGACCGAAGGCGGCGAGTCGTTGATCGTGTGCAGAATGTGTTCAGTTGACCGCGATAGTGCCGCTCAGCGCCGCACTGGAGCGGCTGTAGTTGCTTGATTCCACGATGAACGTGGGGATTTGGATTGCCTCCGGAGCAATAGGTCGGGAGTTCGAATCTCTCCGGGCGCACCAGATTTCCGCGAATTGCACTCGCCCTTCGAGCCGTCCAGGCTTTGCATCGTTGGCGGTGCAGGCTGGAACAGGATTTGCCAGGACGGTCTACGGGATTCTGAACCCCGCTATAAACCCCGCGCCGAAATTCTCATCGACGTAGAAAATATCTTCAGGTATGCCGCTTATCAGGCCGGCCGTAAATGCGCCATTCCCGTGGCTGTCGGTTGTAAACATCGGACTTTGGCCATCGGTCTGGACGGCGTAGCAGTCTGATCCCGGAGAAAGCGGGCATTGGACCCCCGTGTACGCTGTATTCGGCCTCGCTCCGGTCAAGCTTATGTGCATCTGTCCACTCGAAGTCAGGCTTACGGAACCAGTTTGAAGGGGGTCCTGAGGGGACGGGTTTCCACCGACAATCCCGGTGCCCGTCCCATTGACAGTGGTCTCGGGCTGGAGGGTTGCATAGTATGTAGACGGAAGACCCTCCACCAGGTCGGTGGCGTACTCAATCGTACCGTTCACAACCAGTTCGAAGTCTCCCGCCCAGCTGCCCGACGGAAACGATAGTTTGCTGGTCGCCGCCCCGCTTGCATTCGTGGTCACTGAACCAACCGTCGGACAACCGTTATAAAGCTGATCCGCGGCACAGAACTGCACGGTGTAGGTGGTGTCGGCGGTCGCCTGATTCAGTTGAACCGTGGTGACTCCGGCCGAATCCACCGTGACCTGGCCCTTGGGAGTAGCGCTATAGGCCGACCAGGGAAAAAGCGACACGTCGTATTGCAAGGACGCCGTGCTTCCCACGCTGAAGTAAACCGTCTTGAGCTGCAGCCGATTGTCGTAGCCCGCCGAGAATACATCCGCCCGGTGATTGCCGGGAGCGAGAGTAAAGGCGCCGTCCAGGAATGAATAGGTGGCATAGGAGTTGAACGATTCCTTTACCTTTACGCCGTCAATCCACACTTCGGTCTTCCTCAGAGGAGAAGTGAAGGCCGCTCCCACCGCAACCTTGACCGGCGACACCACACTGCTCCCGTCGATCGGGGCGCAGATGGCGATGCCGGCACTCGCGACGGGCGGATCGCAGGAGGGAAAATTTCCGGTCGTGGTGTTGCGAAGGAACTCGAAAAATCCGCCGCCGCTCGGGTTCGCCATGTTTGATGTCACCAGATCCGGCTTGGTGTCATGGTTATAGCGACCCGCCAAGAGCGACTGCAGACCCGCCGATGAGTAGACGGTCTGCTCCGCTTGATAGCTTCCATCAGGGTTGCCGAGGAGCACTACTACGTCCGAACCTTCAATCAAGGCCAAATCCTTGATTCCGTCGCCGTTCAGGTCAGCGGCCACCGGAAGGCTGCCGGCATCGTTCTTAAGCGTAATATCTTCCTCTTCGAATGCCCGGTCGCCATCGCCGTGCAGGATGATCACAGAGTTACCCGACACTCCGATCAGGTCCGAAAAAGTGTCTGAATTTACGTCGTCCGAAGTGAACGTGTAGGTATTGGCGTAATCGACGCTGGACGGCCTCGAGAAATCGCCCCTTCCATCGCCGTAGTAAACGCGCAAGTGGGTGGCACAACCGGTATTTCCACCGCCGCAATCCGCCCAGGCCGTCGCGACATCCGGTTTGCCGTCGCTGTCAAAGTCGCCGATGAAAATCTGGTCGACATATGGGTTGCTGGCAAACGGGTATGGCCTGGAGAATGTCCCGTAACCGCTTCCGTACAAAAGCTCGAGTTCACCATTATTGAAAATAATCAGGTCCAGCTTGCCGTCATCGTTGAAGTCCGCGGTAGCAATGGCGAAGTTAGCGGCCGGAATGCCGGCGTTCGACGGCAGGGCAAAATTCCAGGAGGGCAGCAACTGACCATTTCCCTTGTTCAAAAAGATGTAATAGCCGGCAGTGCCTTCCACTTCCGCCACATCGACCTTGCCGTCGCGGTTGAAATCGCCCAGCGCGATGGAAACGGTTCCGCCGTGATACGGGGATGTATAAAAAACCGGGGAATTATAGCTGCCGTCAGGGTTGGACAGCGTTACATAGAAACCCGTCTTTCCCGCGGCATTGAGTCCAAGACTGACAATGTCCAATATGCCGTCGCCGTTTAGGTCAGCTTGCGCGGCCATCACGCCCTGGCTGGGATAGCGGCCCTGCGTAAAGTTGAGGTTTTGTGCGAAAGTTGAGGTGGCCACGGTGACGAAGCAGAAAACGAGAACGCGGCCGAACATATTCAGTCCCTTTATGCCGGTTCTTAGAGCAGTGCCGGATTTACCTGGGTTGCCTCATGAGCCTGATCTTTTTCAGGCGCCCGTTTTCAGCGGGAAGCTTTCCGGGGAATAATGCTTCCGCCGAAAGACCGACAATGGCTGCCCTTCTTGGGCCGCACTCCAAACCTCGCAAATTGGTGGGAGTATTTTGCTTTTTGGACCGAAGCCGATAGGAGCCAGCGCCAGGCTTTATTGAATGACGATCGCGGTCGCGGAACAACTCAGGGTTGCGCCGCCCACGGACTCGGACCCACCGCGTGCAGATCAATATCGACTGTCTTCTCTACTCGTAGAATAAAGGTGCTGGGGTCCTTCATTCCCCACTTTACGTAGGGCACCGCGAAGTGGACGCTCAAACTCCAATGGTCCGGCGCAAGTTCGACCTGGGCGGGGACCGTGATCTCATGTTCAGCCCCGTGGATTCCGAACATGCCGTGGACCTGGACCCGTGATGTCCCGAGCTCCAGAACCTTTCCCTCCACCCGGTCGGGCCGAAAAGTTAGATCGGAATAGCGGGCGCTCTCCAGAATTTCCTTGTGCATCCTGCGATCGCGACCGGTGCTGCCACTATTTCCACTGGCTGCAGCTACCACGATCTCCCCGCTGACGGCGTTGGTGGCGGGAGAGAAGTGGACCTGGCCGGCTTTCAGATTGAAGCTCCCGTGCACAGTGTGCAGCACATCGCCGAGAGTGAAAGTCACCGTGGTCTGCGCAGGCATGAAGATCAATGTGGCCTCTTGCGCCTCTCCCCATGCGAGAGCGGCAGTCAGGAGAACGAGAACAGAGACCACCAGTTTGGCGCTGATTTTCATGGATTGAATGTTCTTACGCGAACAACACGCGCCATCCCAGGGACAGCCCATTGGCCGCAAAGCCGACCGGGGACAACTCCCCGACGTGCATCGCCAGCATGCCGCCAAACAACCGCGGATCGCATCCGAAAGCGCGCATCACGCGCTGCCGAAAGGAGGCTTTTCCATCGAGCATAAGCATGAGGCGCGCCATCAGTGCGGGACGCCTTGCCAACTCTCCGTGCAATTGCTGATAACGTTGCAGATTGCCAGCGGCAAAGCCTTCGGCGAGGACCTCCGCCTGGCGAAACGAAAGACACAGACCTTCGCCTGTAATGGCATCGACGGCGCCGGAGGCATCACCGACCAACGCGACGTTCCCGTGATACACCCGGCGCAGCTTACGAGTTGCGGAAATCGCCCCCCGCTCCGCGGATGATGGCTCAGCACCCCGCAATCGCGAGACCAGTTCCGGAAATGCCGTCAACGCGCCCTCCAGCCGAAGATGCGGGTCGCGCGAGATCAATGCTACGCAGATTTCATCCGCGGCAACCGGAGTCACATAGATCTGGCACCTCGGCCCCCAGTGCAGTTCCATGCAATCACTCCATGGGGAAACTCGGTAATGCCGACGGAACGAAAAGCGTGTCCGATCATAGCGGAAGGAATCGAGACCGGCCCATTGTCGGACCAGGGAGTGTCCTCCATCCGAACCCACGACCCAGCGAGCGCGCACCTGCAGGTTGCCGAGCCGTACACCTTCCGGGTGCAAACCAGTGACCGGGGTTTGCCACAGCAGGCGAACTCCTGCGGCCTGCGCTCTTGCGACCATAATGCCGTGCAGTACGGTCCGGCGCACGCCGATGCCGCTGCCCCTTGGAAAGCTCGCATCCACTCTCAGGTCGCCGCTGACAAAGCGAATCCCGCGGAAAGGATGCGCAACCTCTGCTGGAATATGGATCCCCAGCTTTTCCAGTGCGGCACGGCCGTCGGGCATCAGGCCTTCGCCGCACGGTTTGTCGATGGGCGGTTGAGTGCCGTCCGCCACCATGACCTCAAAACCGCGCTGACGCGCCGCGATGGCCGTGGCCAATCCGGCGGGGCCGCCGCCGATTACGAAAACATCAGTCGAAGTCATCACGTGAAAAAAGAATCGACTTTCTGGCCATAGTATTTCTGAACCGTCTTCAGGACGTCACACCAGAGCGCCGAGCGCAGAACTTCAGTCCTCTTGCCGGGTCGACCTGGCCTGCCAGAGTTCATGCGCTGATTGCCCGCCGCGCCAGCCCCAGAGCTTCAGACCAGAACGCAGGGGAGGTGTGGGCAAGGTCAACCGTTCCCCGGACCGCGGCGACGAACTCGGAGATCTGAGAGGAAGTGACCACCAGGGGAGGAGCGACCTTCAGGACCATGAAGTCGTTCCCGCAAATCTGTGTGAGGATCCCGCCCTCGCGGAACAGGTGCATGACTAAAATCTGTCCGAACATTGCGGGATGAACCTTGGCAAACGCCTCGAATGGTACCCGCAACGCCAGGCGTCGGGGAGCGGTGAATTCAATGCCCATGAACAGGCCCTTACCTCGCACTTCCTTTACCATCTCGTAGCCGGAGAGTGCGTCGTTCAATGCGAGCTGCAGCTCCATGCCCTGCTGCATGGCGCGATTGCCCAGCGCCTCGCTCTCCAGTACATTCAGCGTCGCCAGGCCGGCCCGCATGGACAGGCTATTTTCGCTGAAGGTAGAAGTGTGGACCAGGGAGCGCTTGAAGGAACTAATGACTGAGCGATGGAGGGCGTCTGACATGAGCACGGCGCTCACCGGGACCAGGCCGCCGCTCAGGGCTTTGGCAAGGACAACCATGTCGGGCGCGATGCCAAAATGATGCGATGCCAGAAACCTGCCGGTCCGGAACATTCCGGTTTGCACTTCGTCCGCGACCAGCAAGGAGCCGTATCGCCGGCACAACTCCTGTGCATCTCGAAGGTAGTCTGGGTCCGGCACCTTAATGCCGCCTTCCCCCTGGATGGGTTCGACAAAGAATGCTGCGTAGCGCCTGGTCGCCAGTTCTTTTTCGAGAATCGCAATATCGCCAAATGGCACGGTCACGGTTTGAGGAAGAAGCGGCCCGAAGCCCTTACGCCAATACTCACTGTTCATCAGCGACAGAGCGCCACAGGTCAGCCCATGGAAAGCGCGATCGCACGAGAGCAATCCGGCGCGTCCTGTGTACGCCCGGGCAAACTTGATCGCAGTCTCGATACCTTCGCTTCCCGAGCTCGCAAAAGACACTTTGGAAAGCCCGCCACCCGCCAATTCGCACAGGCGCTCCGCCAATTCGCCCGCCAGTTCGGGGACGTTACTTTGCAGCATCACCGGCCCCGATTTGTCTAACTCGTGCTTGAGCGCAGACACAATCGCCGGGTGGTTGTGACCTGTGTTGTGAACACAATAACCGGAAAGGAAATCGAGGATCCGGAGGCCATTCGCGGTGAATAATTCCGTTCCCACACAGCGCTCGTAGCAAACGTTCATTTCAAGCAGGCTGAGCAGCTTGACCCAGTGAGGATTTACGTGATCGGCGTAAGCATCTGTTGCGAGGCGCTCGGAGGTTGGCATGTCGAAACGAGAGAGTCAGACGGAATTACCGGCCGGAATTCTGCAGGGCATCAGAAACATCCATGAAGGGCGCGCCGGTTTGTTTTGTGGCTTTAATGTGAGATGCGACACCTTCCAGCCCAGGTTGCCAACCGTTCGAAAATGGAAATATCGACGAAACCCTTGTCGGGGCCAGCATCCAGTGTCTCCACTCCGTTTTAAAACTCGCTCAGATCCTCCTGCCAGACCCGTTTTCCGTTGGCTCCAGCATTAAACCTTCATCGGTGATTACCAAAGCTGGTGACTATAGTCATCTTGTTCCGGGCGACAACCTGCTTCAATCTGGTGGAGGCGTAACCAAGTTTTCCTCGGAATAGTTCTATCTTATGGCTGATCCCAAGTATTCCGGCACAGGTGCGGATTGGACTGAGCTCCTTACCGATCCGGCCCTGGTGAGCCATCTGGGAGAGCTCTTGCAGATTTATCGCGAGGCTCCTCCCGAGAAGCGTGATCAGGCCCTTCTCGAGGCAATGCGCAAGATTAAGGGCGGCACCGAAAAATCAGCGGCGGCCGCACAGGCGTCTGCGGCAACACCTGCCGTGGCCGCGCCAGCAGCGCCTCCGTCGCCGGTTGCGACCAGCCCGGCTGCAAGCCCACCGTTCGAACCGGACATATTTACCCCAACCTGGGGCGAAGACCGTCGCCGCCATGCTCGCATGAGGTGCTTTGTCGCTGTCGAGTTGCGCCTGGGTAACTCGGAGGTCCCGGTGTGGGGAAATCTGTCCAACACCGGTCTGGGCGGATGCTTCGTCGAGACCGCCACTCCCGTTCCTTCCGGAGTGACTGTGGGAATCGGCCTGTGGCTGGCCAACGGAAAGATCTGGATCAAAGGCATGATCCTCACCGGAATCGTCACCAAAAGCAGTCCATCCTTCGGCGTGCGCATCAAATTTTCCGAACTCGAGCCGGCGGAGCGCGAAAACCTCAGACATTTCCTCAAGTTTGTCGAAAGCACCACCAAGGGTTACAACACCGAGCACGGATATCTGGCCCAGATGAAGCGTTAGATTAGCTCATACTATCTACCTATCTGTAATCACTGGACATCCAGCAGGCCTTCGCGACAGAGCCGACGGCTTTCAGCAAACCGTTTCCGGCAAAATCTTTTTCCCATTGGGTTCGGACAAAATTGGACAATCCCAACAGCAAGGCTCCCAGGAAATTGATAGACTGACAAGAGGTGGAATTCAGGAACTCCTATCCCTTGGTATGGGATGCAAAGGAACCGGGGACTTCCTGCCGCACGTCGATCTATGACGTACCCTCCAAAGGGAGAGTCTTTCATGGCAACAACCGAACAAACCCTGGCCACCGGCAAGCAACTGGAAATGCTGTGCATCAATACCATCCGCACCCTGGCGATGGATGGAGTGCAGCAAGCAAACTCCGGACATCCAGGCGCGCCCATGGCATTGGCCCCTGTCACCTATAGCCTGTGGCAGCAGTTCCTGCGGTACGATCCCGAAGATCCGATCTGGCCTAATCGCGACCGCTTCGTTCTGTCGAACGGCCATGCGTCCATGCTGCTGTACGCCATGCTTTACCTGTCGCAGGTGCGCGGCGTAAATCCCGAAGGCGAGCGCCTCGGTGAATTCGCAGTCACGCTGGACGATATCAAGAAGTTTCGCCAGCTCGACAGCAGGACCCCCGGACATCCGGAATACCGCTTGACGGCAGGCGTCGAAACCACCACCGGCCCTCTCGGTCAGGGCGTGGGCAACAGTGTCGGCATGGCAATCGCCGGCAAGTGGCTGGCAGCGCATTTCAACCAGGTCGGCTTTGAGATTTTTGATTACAACGTGTATGCCGTATGCGGCGATGGCGACATGATGGAAGGGGTCGCCAGCGAGGCGGCGTCTCTGGCCGGACATCTGAAGCTTTCCAACCTTTGCTGGATCTATGACGAGAACCACGTCACCCTGGACGGCCTGGCCAATGTATCGTTCACCGAGGACGTTGGCGAGCGGTTTGAAGCCTATGGCTGGAACGTCGAACAGGTCCCCGACGCCAACAATCTCCAGGCTCTGACCGATGCTTACAACGGATTCCTCAAGAGCAACGATCGCCCGACTCTGATCCGGGTAAACAGCCACATCGGCTACGGATCGCCGCACAAGCAGGACACCAGCGCCGCTCACGGCGAGCCTCTGGGAGAGGAAGAAGTCCGGCTGGTGAAGAAATTTTACGGCTGGCCCGAGGATGCCAAATTTCTGGTCCCCGATGGCGTACTCGATAACTTTAAAAATGGCATTGGCAAGCGCGGCGGCGAGCTGCGCAAGAAGTGGAAATCCTTATTCGCGGATTACGAAAAAAAATATCCCGACCTTGCCGGACAGATCAAGCGCATGCAGCATCGCGAGTTGCCCGACGGATGGGACAAGACCCTGCCAACATTTCCAGCAGACGCAAAAGGGATCGCAACTCGCGAAAGTTCGGGAAAGGTGTTGAACGCGGTGGCCGAGAACGTGCCCTGGCTGGTGGGCGGATCGGCAGATCTGGCGGGGTCCGACCGGACGCGGCTGAAGTTTGATGGCGCCGGAGATTTCCAGGCGGGCAGCTATGGCGGGCGCAACTTGCATTTTGGCGTGCGGGAACACGGCATGGCGGCGGCCCTGAATGGCATGGCGGTCTCGAAGATCCGTCCTTTCGGCGGCACCTTCTTCAATTTCAGCGATTACATGCGGCCGTCCATCCGGCTGGCCGCTTTAATGGAAATCCCGACCATCTATGTTTTTACCCACGACTCTATTGGCCTGGGAGAAGACGGTCCCACGCACCAACCGATCGAACAATTGGCGTCATTGCGCGCTATGCCCGGATTGATGCTGATAAGGCCGGCTGACGCCAATGAAGTTGTTGAGGCCTGGAAGGTCATCATGCCGTTGCAGCATGAGCCTGCAGCCCTGGTGCTAAGCCGGCAGGCCGTGCCCACCTTCGACCGCTCGAAGTACGGCGCTGCATCAGGGGTCTCCAAAGGAGCATATATCCTGGCCGATGCACCTGATGGCAAGCCCGAAGTCATCCTGATGGGCAGCGGCAGTGAAGTTTCGCTGTGCATAAACGCCTTCGAACAACTAAAGGCCGAGGGCGTCAAGGCCCGGGTAGTCAGCGTGCCTTCGTGGAATCTTTTCGACCATCAAAGCGATGAATACAAGGCCAAAGTGCTGCCGCCCGACGTAAAAGCGCGGGTCGCGGTGGAACAGGCGGCCACATTTGGCTGGTCGCAATATGTCGGCCCAACCGGAATCGTAATCGGAATGCACCGGTTCGGAGCCTCGGCACCGATCAAGGACTTGCAGAAGAAGTTCGGGTTCACCGTGGAGAACGTGGTCGCGGCAGCCCGAAAAGCAATGGGAAAATAGCAATCGTCAGTCGCCGGATGCCGGTCCTCAGAAATGCAGCCCAATCTGCTGAAGACTGAAGACGGACGACTGGCAAGGGAGAGGTCTTTATGCAGCCAGTAGGAGTAGTCGATACCGCCAAAGCCACCAACCCCCTCAAGGAACTTCTGAAATTCGGTCAATCCGTTTGGCTGGATTACATTCGCCGCGACCTGCTCACCAGTGGCGAATTGAAACGCCTGATTGAAGAAGATGGGTTGCGGGGCGTGACCTCCAACCCGACCATCTTCGAAAAGGCGATTACCGGCGGCAAGCTGTACGACGACTTGTTGAATTCGTTGCGTTCCCGCACCGACCTCGATGCCAAAGGGCGCTTCGAGATTCTCGCTATCCGCGACATCCAGGATGCCGCCAACATTCTGCGCCCGGTATACGAAAGCTCGAAGCGTCGCGACGGCTACGTCAGCCTCGAAGTCTCGCCCCATCTCGCCCACGAGACCCAGCGGACGCTCGACGAGGCCCGGAAGCTTTGGAAGGCGGTGGGGCGCGAGAATCTGATGATCAAGATTCCCGGTACGGTCGAAGGTATCCCGGCCTTCCAGCAGGCGATCAGCGAAGGCATCAACGTCAACGTGACCTTGCTCTTTGCGCAGGAGGTTTACGTTAAGGTCGCGGAGGCCTACATCGCCGGCCTGGAAAAATTCGCCGCGGGCGGCGGCGACGTCAGCCGGATGGCCAGCGTGGCCAGCTTCTTCATCAGCCGCATCGATTCCGCGGTGGATGCCATCATCGACTCCAAACTGAAAGCCTCGAAGGATTCCAACCAGCAGGAGCAACTGAAGAGCATTCAGGGCAAAGTGGCGATTGCGAATGGCAAACAGACGTACGAGAAGTATCAGGCCATCTTCAGCACCAGCCGCTGGAAGGCTCTGTCCGCCAAGGGAGCGCAGACCCAGCGCGTGCTCTGGGCCAGCACCAGCACCAAGAACCCAGCCTACCGCGATGTGCTGTACGTGGAAGAACTGATCGGCCCCGACACGGTTGACACCATTCCCCCGGCCACCTTCGACGCTTTCCGGGATCACGGAAAGCCACGTCTGAGCCTTACCGAAGACCTGGCTTCGGCCCACAAGACGATGGAAACTGCGGCCAAGCTCGGCATCTCGATGAAGGAAGTGACGGACAAGCTGACCGAGGACGGAGTCCGCCTCTTCTCCGAGGCTTTCGACAAACTTCTGGAGGCGGTAGAAAAGAGCTCGAAATCCAAATGAGCGCGAAAGTAAGTCTGCAGACCTCCAAACTGCCCGAAGCTTTGGCGGCATCGGTCAAGGCCAACATTGAAGACTGGCGTTCCGGCGACAAAGTTCGCCGTCTGTGGCAGCACGACGCTTCGCTCTGGACCGGGGCCGACGAAGCCAACTGGCTGGGCTGGCTCGACATCACCGCCGAACAGATCGCTCACGGCGACAAGCTGCGCGCGGCCGTGGCGGACGTAAAAAAAGAAAACTTCACCGACATCCTGCTGCTGGGCATGGGCGGCTCCAGTCTGTGCCCCGACGTGCTGGCGTTGACCTTCGGGAAAATTGCCGGCTTCCCTCAACTGCACGTGCTCGATTCCACCGATCCGGCCCAGGTCAAAGCGGCCGAGAACACAGTCGATCTGGCCCGGACTCTGTTTATCGTTTCCAGCAAATCGGGAACGACGCTGGAGCCGAATATTTTCAAGCAATACTTCTTCGAGCGGGTGAAGCAGACCATCGGTGCGGATAAGGCGGGCAGCCGCTTTATCGCGATCACCGATCCCGGATCGAAATTGCAGCAGGTCGCTGAGGCAGATCGCTTCCGGCATATTTTTCCCGGCCTGCCCAGTATCGGCGGCCGCTATTCCGCGCTCTCGAACTTTGGCGTCGTGCCGGCCGCGCTCATGGGTTTGGATATCGAACGCTTTCTGGGCCGCACCCAGGAAATGGTCGAGGCTTGCGGATCGGGCGTTCCGGCTGACCAGAACCCGGGCGCTCTGTTGGGAATTATCCTGGGCACGGCGGCGCGAAACAAGCGCGACAAGCTCACCCTCATCGCTTCGCCCGGAGTCTCCGCACTCGGCGCATGGCTCGAGCAGCTGGTGGCGGAATCCACCGGCAAGCAAGGCAAGGGTATCGTGCCGGTGGACCGCGAAGACGTCGGACCGCCGGAGCTTTACGGCACCGATCGAATGTTCGCCTACGTGCGTCTGGAATCCGCCCCGGATAAGGCTCAGGACGCCAAGGTCGCCGCCCTGGAACAGGCCGGACATCCAGTCGTCCGCGTGCCCCTGAGGGACATTTATGATTTGGGTCAGGAGTTCTTCCGCTGGGAAATCGCCACGGCCGTTGCTGGTTCGATCATCGGCATTAACGCCTTCAACCAGCCCGATGTCGAAGCCAGCAAGATCGCTACCAGGAACCTGACCGACGAGTATGAGAAGACGGGCTCGCTTCCTGCCGAGAAGCCCATCCTTGAAGACGACGGCATGAAATTGTTCACCGATCCAAAAAATGCCGAGGCATTGGCGAAAACCGCGGGAGCGGACAAATCGCTCTCTGGCTATCTG
>JBOGLC010000152.1:0-36511 GCA_050746005.1 Terriglobales bacterium | reverse complement strand
GACCTCTACATTTCGCATGGGGCTTCACTGATGCCTCCCATCGCCAACACAACCGCCGCCATCAAGATCGGCGGGATCTGGGCGCTAACATCGCTTGCATAGGTCCTTCGTCGGGACCCTTCGCGTAGCGAAGGGGCCGCTTCCTCAGGATGACAGCTCTGGGGGTGAGGGAATCGATTCAGCGCCCGCAACGACCGAAAGCCTGCCATTCTGCACCCCTGTCATCCTGAGCGCAGTCTTCCGTTCCGCGAAGCGGGACGCAAGCAAGCGAAGGACCTCTGCATTTCGCGCCAGGCTTCACTGATGCCTCCCATCGCCAACACAATCGCCGCCGTCAAGATCGGCGGGATCTGGGCGCTATCATCGCTTGCATAGGTCCTTCGTCGGGCCCCTTCGCGTAGCGAAGGGTCCGCTTCCTCAGGATGACAGCTCTGGGTTTTGGGAATTGAACGGCTGCACGCCGGAGTTCCCCGGCGCCGCCTGATTTGCGATGTTTGCCGATTTTTGCGGACTTGAGAATCAATCGTTTTTTGCCGCAAAGGTCGTAAAGTGGCAGCGAAAGTCCGGTACACTAAAGACAGCATATTTCAGAGATGAGCAAAGGCCCCACACCGACGCTAGCGCCTCCTTCGAGCATTGGGGCGAGCCTGCTTTCCGAGCAGGACCTCCATCTCTTCAACGAAGGCACTAACTATAGAATTTATAACCAACTGGGAGCCCACATCACCCTGCAAGGGGGAAAGCGGGGAACGTGCTTTGGAGTCTGGGCCCCCAATGCCCGCCTGGTTTCAGTGGTGGGCGACTTCAACGGCTGGGACGCGCACTCTCATCCCCTTCAGGCCCATGGAAATTCCGGCATCTGGGAAGGCTTCGTGCCCGGAGTCGGCAAGGGCGCTTTGTACAAGTACCACATCGTTTCCCACAATCAGGGATACGTCGGCGAGAAAGCCGATCCCTTCGGCATGCTGCATGAGAAACCGCCGCGCACCGCCTCGGTGGTCTGGGATTTGGAATACCAGTGGGCCGACAAACAGTGGATGGAAACGCGGACGAAACGAGATTCGCTGCAGGCCCCGATTTCGGTTTACGAGGTGCACCTGGGTTCCTGGATGCGGGTTCCGGAAGAGGGCGACCGGCCGCTGACTTACCGGGAGACGGCGCCGCGCCTGGCGGAATATGCCAAACGGATGAACTTTACCCACGTGGAATTGATGCCCATCATGGAGCATCCTTTCTACGGTTCATGGGGCTATCAGACCACCGGGTATTTTGCGCCCACCTCGCGTTACGGCACGCCCCAGGATTTCATGTATCTGGTGGATTATCTGCACCAGAACGGCATTGGAGTGATCCTGGATTGGGTGCCCTCGCACTTCCCTACCGACGCGCACGGGCTGGCCTATTTCGACGGCACGCATCTCTACGAACACGCCGACACCCGCAAGGGCTTTCATCCCGACTGGAAGACATTCATCTTCAACTACGGGCGCAACGAGGTGCGCAGTTTCCTGATGGCCAGCGGGATGTTCTGGCTGGACAAATATCACATCGACGGCCTGCGCGTGGATGCGGTGGCGTCCATGCTCTACCTCGACTATTCGCGACAGGCGGGCGAGTGGATCCCCAACAAGTTTGGCGGCCGTGAAAATCTGGAAGCCATCGATTTCCTGCGCCAGTTCAACACCGAGGCTTACAAAGAGTATCCCGGTATTCAGACCATCGCGGAAGAATCAACGGCGTGGCCGATGGTGTCGCGGCCCACCTACGTCGGCGGCCTCGGTTTCGGCATGAAGTGGGACATGGGCTGGATGCACGACACGCTGTCTTATTTCTCCCAGGACCCCATCCACCGCCGCTTCCATCACAACCTGCTGACCTTCCGCATGCTGTATGGCTTCACCGAGAATTTCGTGCTGCCGCTTTCGCACGATGAAGTGGTGCACGGCAAAGGCTCGCTGATCGGCAAAATGCCGGGCGACGAGTGGCAGAAGTTCGCCAACCTGCGACTGCTGTTCGGTTACATGTACGCTCAACCCGGAAAAAAGATGCTGTTCATGGGTTGCGAATTCGGGCAGGTAAGGGAGTGGGCGCATGATACCAGCCTGGAATGGCACGTGGTGCAGTATCCGGTACACCGCGGGGTGCAGAACTGGGTGGCGCAGTTAAACCGGGTTTATGGCGAACAACCAGCGCTGCACCAACTCGATACCGACCCCGCCGGGTTCGAATGGGTGGATTGCAACGATACCGCCGCCAGTATCATTTCCCTGTTGCGCAAGAGCCGGTCGCCGGCCGACGAAATCGTGATCGTCTGCAATTTCACTCCCGTCCCGCGTTACGGATACCGGGTAGGCGTCCCTTCCGGTGGATTCTGGCGCGAGCTTCTGAACAGCGACGCCCAGGAATATGGCGGAAGTGGCATGGGGAACCTGGGAGGCGTGCACGCTGAAGCTCAACCGACGCACGGGCGCCCCTTCTCGGTGAGCTTGACCTTGCCGCCGCTGTCAGCGCTCTTCCTGAAATCTGAGTAAAATCCCCGGACATGTGTGGAGCGGGCGCCTCACACATTTAGCCGTGCTATGCTCCCTCTATTGTGTTGGTCCCATGCGGATTCTGACCCGCTACATCCTGAGCGAGGTGATCTCACATGCCGCCATCGGCATTGCGGTGTTTACATTCGTGCTGTTCACTCGGGACCTGGGACACATTCTCGATCTGGTGGTGCGCAACAGCGCGCCCCTGCCCAGCGTAATTGAAATCTTCGTTTTCACGCTTCCGGTAGCTTTTACTTACACCATTCCCATGGGCGTACTGGTGGGAATTCTGATCGGGCTGAGCCGCCTTGCCGCCGACAGTGAAATCACCGCCATGCGCGCCAGCGGTATCGGGGTTTGGACATTCCTGCGGGTAATTTCTATTTTTGCCGTGACCGCCTGGGCGCTGGCGATGTTCAACGCCGTCTATCTGGCGCCGGCATCGCAGGCAGCCCTGGGCAGGCTCGAAGACAGGCTCAAGACCGCCCAGGCTTCCTTCGAAGTGCAGCCGCGGGTTTTTTATGAGGGCTTCCCCAAACTCGTGCTTTACGTTCAGGACGTAAAGGCCGCGCAAGGCGCCGCTATCTGGAAGGGCGTTTTCATCGCCGACATCAGCAAACCGGCATCGCCCAGGATTACTCTGGCGCGGCAAGGCATCCTGGTCAGCGAAGGGCCGCAGATGCTGCACCTTCACCTGATCAACGGGTCCACGCATGAAACCGATCCCGCCTCGCCCGATCATTACCAGATCTCGACTTTCGACCAGACCGATGTACCGATTCCGGTTCCACAGGCCGACAACCGCGATCAGGAGCCAGTGCCCGCGGGCCAGATGCCCACATGGGACCTGCGAGCTCAAGCCCGAAAAGTAAAGAAGTATGTGGCGCCCTGGTATCTCATCGAGTTCCATCGCCGATTTGCATTGCCCACTTCCTGCCTGGTGCTGGCGCTGGTGGGAATTCCCCTGGGCCTGTCGTCCAAAAAAGGGGGCAAATCCGCTGGATTCGTCCTGACCATTCTGCTGGTGTTCGGTTATTACTCAGTCACGCTGATTGGAGTCTCACTGGCGCGCCAGGGCAAGGTGCCGCCCGCGCTGGGCGCGTGGCTGGCCAATATCGTCTTCTTCTTGGGCGGCGCGTTTCTGCTGTGGCGCGCGGAACGGCGTCCCCTGGAGATCGGTGCTTGGCGCGCCCATTGGAACCCCCTGAAAACCAGGCTGGTCCAGGGAGCCAGAAGCCTGCTGCATTTCAACCGGCGGGAGGACGCCTTTCAGCGGGCGGTCAATCGTCGTCGAGTGTTCAGCGCCAGCTTTCCCATGATTCTGGACGACTATGTCTTGCGGGATTTTATGGTCTATCTGACCATGATCCTGGCGTCGTTCCTCATGTTGTTGCAGGTGTTCACTCTTTTTGAGTTGCTGGGAGACATTTTGCGCAACCGGATTTCGCCGCTGGTGGTGGGCGAATATCTGCTCAACGTCGCTCCCTTTTTCCTTTACAACGTCCTCCACCTGAGCGTTCTGCTGGCGGTGCTGATCACGCTGGGCCTGATGCAACGGTCCAACGAAATTACCGCCATCAAGGCTACCGGCATCAGCATCTACCGCGTGATTGTGCCCATCCTCGTGGTGTCCACCGTGCTGGCGGCGGGGTTGTTTTTTTTCGATCGCTTCTATCTTCCCCACGCCAACAAGAGACAGGACGCGCTGCGTAACCTGATCAAGGGCAAACCGGCTCAGACCTATCTGAATCCGGATCGCAAGTGGATCTTCGGACAACACTCCACGATTTACTATTACCAGTTTTTCGATTCCGATCGCGACCAGTTTGGCAATCTTTCCGTGTTTCAGTTCGACCCCGCGACTTTCCAGCTGACCGACCGGGTTTACGCCGACCAGGCGCACTGGGAAGAACGCCTGCACCGATGGGTTTGTACCCAGGGCTGGGAGCGCAGCTTCCACGGATCCGCCATCGTCGACTACCGCACCTTCGACGTGGCCACGTTTGCCGCAATCAGCGAGCCTCCGGCCTATTTCAAGAAAGAGGTGCGACAGTCGTCGGAAATGAACTCTGACGAGCTGCGCCGCTACATTCGCGACCTGCAACAAAGTGGCTTTGACGTGGTGCGGCTGCGGGTGCAGCTGCAGGAAAAGTTCGCTTTCCCGCTCAATTCACTGATCATGGCCGTGCTCGCCATTCCCTTCGCGCTGGCCGCGGGCAAGCGAGGCGCGATCGCAGGGGTCGCAACCGCGGTAGGCATCGGATTGCTGTACATCATGGTGTCACGCTTGTCGGAGTCGATGGGGAATGTCAGCCAGTTGCCGCCTTTTCTGGCGGCCTGGGCGCCGGATTTGCTGTTTGGATTGGCCGGGGGATACCTGATCCTGAAAGTGCCCACGTGAGCTGCAGCGTGAAATACGCCGTGAACCAGTTTGCAACATCAGTTTTTACATGAGGCGTCATCCTGAGGTTGCGAAGGGCTGGCCTTCATATGCGCTGCACGCCAGATGCTTCGCAAGCTCAGCATGACAGCCCCGCTCGACTCAGAATCTATTCTGCCGCGACAGCCGAAGGCTGACCTCCGGTGATGCTCACCGGCGCGCCCACCAGGCCCAGAAGACCCACGGTCGAATCGAACATGTAGACCGAGATCGATGAGCCTCCAAGATTCGCCACATATAGATAATCCGTGATGCCTCCGGTTGCGGCCACGGTGGTGACGCCCGGACGGACAGCAGCCCATACAGGATTGGCTCCAGTGCCAATCGTGGCTTGCGTATTTGGGGTCAGGACACCCGTGCCAGTGGCGATCTTGTATTGCGAAACCTGGTTCGACATCCGATCGACAACGAAAAGAAATTTACCCGATGGCGTCGCGACAATGGACACTGGCGCCAGTCCCGCAGAGAACGGCGAGCCGGCAATGGGCGTGAGAGTGCCGTCCGGGCTGGTGGGATCGTTGCAGGTGGTCACTACCTGATTGCAGATGGCGAAGCCGGACAGCGTGCTTGCATTGGCAACGTAGAGAAATCCACCATTCGGAGTGACGGAAAGGGTCGAGGGCGTCGTGCCTACCAGCACCACTGCCGGGTCCCGGGTCAGCACGCCGGAGGAATCCACCGAGAATTTGGTCACCGTGCTGTCAAACTGATTGGCGACGTAGAGGAACTTTCCATCAGGCGTGACGGCGACGCCGGCCGGACCGGTGCCGCTGGGCGCCGCCGGCGCGGCTACCTGAAAAGGCGAGCCCGGCACCGCGGTCAAAGTCGCGTCCTTCACCGCAAATACAGAAACGGTGCCGGAAGCCGGGTCGGTCTGCAGCCCCTGATTGGCCACAAACAGGAAATGTCCCGCCGAGTCCATCGCCATGTTCAACGGCGTCATTCCTCCCGTGGCGGTGGACCCGCCGGCGGCTGCGAGGGTGCCGTCCGACTTCACGGTGTAAGCTGAAATATCATTTGTCCCGCTGTTCAAGATAAACAAGACGGTGCCGGAGGGAGCCAGGATCATGGCGGCAGGCGTGCCGCCAGTGGCCACACTGCTGCCATTCGCGGTCAGCGTGCCGGCAGACAGGTCGATACTGAAAGCGGAGACGGACGAGTCTCCCAGGGTAGCGACGAACAGGGCGCCCGTGCCCGTAGGAGTTGATGAACTGGTGGTATTGCAGGCGCTCAGAGTGAGCAGCAAAGCCGGAAGCACCACCCCTGCCAGGAACCGGAACCTCGTCCCCATTCTTTTCGTTCTCCCTGTCCTATGAAGCATTTCCGGGGCGCGCCGCATTAACCGCACCGGTAGATTGACGTCCAGAAGTATCCTCATTTATGTATCAGGAATGACTCGGAAGAGCAAACCGCGCTGGCTGATTGGAACCTCGATCAGGGAAGAAAGTTGCCCGCCAATTTCTCATCTGCTTTTCTCAAGATGGCTGTCAATGTGACCTGCTGGAACTGATTTCGACTGGCTCCTGCGCTTCAGCCGCCTGGGCCGGATCGGGGCTGGCGGACGACGCAGCCAGCGGCAATCGAATCTCGACCTGCAAGCCGCCCTCGCGCCGATTGCTGGCCTTGACAGTGCCTCCATGAAGGCGAACCGCGCGTTCGGTGATCGCGAGGCCGAGCCCGACTCCGCCAGTCTGACGCCCGCGGGCATCGTCAATGCGATAGAACGGCCGGAAAAGCTTGTCCAGCGACTCCTCAGGTACACCAGGGCCGGAGTCGACGATACGGACGACTGCCTCTGCTCCGGCGTCGCCCTGGCCGCGCTCCAGTGTGATGTGTGCGCTGGTGCCTTCACGAGTGTAGCGCGCGGCATTGCGCACCACGTTTTCAATCGCGCTGTGCAGCAGGATCGGCGCGCCCATGACCAGGCAGTCTTCCTTGATCGCGCTCTCCACCCCGCAATTGCGTCCCTGGGCTTCGAAATTCGCGTCAGCGGCGATGGCTTCGACCATTTCCCCCAGGAGAATGGGTGCCTTCTGCCGGGCATCGTTACCACTGTCGAGGCGGGCAATGGTGAGCAGGCCGCCGATCAATCCGTTGAGGCGCTCGGCTTCGAGGTCAATGCGTTCCAGCGCACTGTGGGCTTCGCTTCCGGCGCGCTGATGAGCCAGCGCCGAGGCGACGTTCAGCCGGGCCAGCGGAGACCTGAGCTCGTGGGAGATGTCGTGGAGCAATCGGGCTTGCGCATGCACCGCCGCTTCCAGGCGCTCCGCCATGGTGTCAAAATCACGAACCAGCTGCGCCATTTCGTCCCGGCGCCGGGCAGTGAGTCCGCCCGCTCTGGCGCTCAGATCGCCAGCCGCCAGACGTTGCGTGGCGGCCCGCAGGCGGACTACCGGCGCGGTCAGATATCGCGCCAGCAAATAACACACCAGGCCCGACGAAATAATTCCGATGAGTATGCTCAGACCCGGAATGCCGCCCGGCCCGAAGGGGCCGCCCGGCGGCAGAAATGCCACCAGGGTATAGCGGTGTCCGCTGGCCGCGACCTGCACCTGGCGCCGGAATGGACTGGGAGTGACGTGTTGCCAAAAGTCGCGACGCGGGGGCTCAATCCCTTTGCCCAGAGACTCGGCCCAGCGCGGCAGCTCGCGCCCGGAAACATCCTTGCCTTCGTCGTTCAGTAGATAAGCACGGGTGTGCAGGGAGTCGCGCACTTCTTCCAGATAGCGTCGCGCCTCCGTCGGACCGCCCTGTTCATAAGTCTGCACCGCCTTGGCAAGGACCGCACTTTGTTGCGCGTCCCAGGCCGCCGACTCTCCGCGTTCCCGCACCGCCACTGTGATCAATATGGCGAGGACCACGAACAGGGCTTGCGCTACCCAATAGGAAAGAAAAATCTTGAGAAAAAGACTTCTCATGGCGCGCCGCTCCTGACCTTGTCGGCCACCGATTCCTGCGGACGGGTAAAAATGTAGCCCACGCCGCGCACGGTCTTGATGTGATCCACTCCGGAATCGGATTCGCCCAGCTTCTTGCGAATCTTGCTGACGTGCATGTCAATGCTGCGGTCGAAGGGAGAGAACTTGCGGCTGAGCACGATGTCTACCAGCCGTTCCCGGGGAACCACCCGCCCGGCCTCGCGCAGCAGAACGTGCAGCAGATTGAACTCAACCGAAGTCAACTCCACCGGCTTGCCCTTTTGCAACACCGTGCGCGTGGCCGGATCCAGTTCGATATCACCCACGCGCAAAATTTCCGAGGGCTGTCCGCTTCCCGATCTTTCCGAACTGCGGGTGCGCCGCAGAATGGCCCGGATGCGCGCCACCAGTTCGCGCGGATTGAAAGGCTTGGGAAGATAGTCGTCGGCGCCAATCTCCAGGCCCACGATGCGGTCCACGTCTTCGCCGCGCGCGGTGAGCAGTAGGACTGGAATTCTTGACTTGTCGCGCAGCCGCCGCAGCACCTCGAATCCATTCAGACCGGGCAGCATCACGTCCAGCACGACCAGCAGAAAATCTCCATTGAGCGCCTGCTCCAGCCCACGATTGCCGTCAGCCGCCGACTCCACCTGGAAACCTTCCGGAGCCAGGTATTCGCCCACCAGGCTGCAAAGCTCGACGTCGTCATCGATAACGAGTATGCGATCCACAGGCTTATTGTACTTCTACAACAGCGGCTTCGGCCTCGCGGTAAAGAATTGTCAATCCGTCCGCGTTTACGCTTTACAAAACTTTACCTCGCTTGACCGACTTTTTACCGCCGCTGCTGCGGGGAGAGCTTCTAATGACTTGTAGCGACGGCATCCCGCCGCTGTGGCGAAAGCATTCTCGCTGCGGCCGCCGGGCCGGGTAGGAGAGATCAAATGAAGTCAAGGCATTTCAAGATTCTGGCAGTCGTTTTGGCTCTGGCGGTGCTGGCGGCGGTAGCGGTATCGCAGACCGTGAAACGATCCCACATGCGCCATGCAGGCATGTTCGGCGGACCCATGCTGGGTTATTTCGTTCACCAGCTCGATCTGAGCGATGCCCAGCAGGCCCAGGTGAAGGACATCATGGCCAAGGAAAAACCGGCCATGCAGCCGCTGATGCTGCAGATGGCCCAGGGCCACGCGCAGTTGGCAGAGCTGGTAATGAGCGGCAGCTTCGATGAAGCTAAAGTTCGCGACCTGGCCTCGCAGCAGAGTCAGGCTATGACCGAGCTGACCGTGCAACGCGCCCGGATCGCGTCGGAGATGGTACAGATCCTGACTCCGGAGCAGAAAACAAAACTGGCGACGCTCATCAATCAGCACGAGCAACGGTTGATGAATCACATGCAGGGAGCGACGCCGGCAGCAACTCCGAGCCAGTAAAACCGTCGCCGGCCGCCAGCCATTCATTTTTAAATTCAGATCATAACTCTGGTGACCGGCGATAACCCTTTCGGGAAAGGAAATCAAACCGTGGCAACTACAGCCCTCAATCATGACCTGGTACTAGCCATCGCCGAAGAAATGGCCCACGGCGTGCAAACTGCCGTCGACTGCTGGATGACCGAGATCGATCTGGCGCTCACCGACGCACACCTCACGACCCTCGGCCGCCTGAATGCCGTTCGTGAAATTGTGGAGAGCTACAAACACCTGACTGGCCAGGTTCACCTGGCATGCCGGGCGCTGCCGGCGCTCGGGTCTTCATAGAGGTCGCCATGAACGCAGCGTATCTTTACCTTATCGCTTCGAGCTGGGTCTTCCTCGTGGGCTGGATTGTTCTACTCCTGGTGGCATACGCTCTAGCCTTCCAGGGCGATTCGGCGTAGGGAGCACATCTTGCTTGCGTGGAGCGGGCGTCCTCGCTCGCGGCTTTTAAGGTTGTGCTCGACTCCGGAGCGGCCGTCCTACATTGAAGCCTGGGCTGGTAGAATTGCATCTACTAGAAGCACATGCTGCCCAAGAGCCTGCGTCCACTGTTTCCCTACCTGCAGAAGTACCGCAGCAGCTACCTTATAGGCACCCTTTGCGTTTTTATCAATAACGGCGTCTGGATCCTGTTTCCGCTGGTCCTTCGTCATGCCGTGGACGGTCTGCGGGCCGGAGTCACGCGCGAAAAGCTCCTGATCTACTCCCTTCAGTTGCTGGGCGTAGCGGGGATAAAGGGTATATTCCAGTTTCTTACGCGTTGGATTGTGATCGGCATTTCGCGCGAGGTCGAATTCGATCTGCGCAACGATCTGTTCCGGCATCTGGAAAGTCTTTCTTACTCCTACTACCAGCGCACCCGCACGGGTGACATCATGGCCCGGGCCACCAACGATCTGAACGCCGTCCGCATGCTTCTGGGTCCGGCCATCATGTATTCGGCGAACACCATCGTGTTTACGGCCGGCGCTCTGGCCTTCATGCTTTCGATCAGTCCCAGGCTGACCATGTATGCTTTTCTGCCGCTGCCGCTGGTGAGCATTACGGTGCAGTATTTTGGGAAACAGATTCACGAGCGCTTCGAGAAGATCCAGGCCATGTTTTCGGAAATCTCGGCTCGGGCGCAAGAGAATTTTTCGGGCGCGCGCGTGATTCGCGCCTACGTGCAGGAGGAGCCGGAAATCGCGGCCTTCGAGACTTCCAACCGCGAATATATTCACCGTAGTCTCAAGCTGGTCCGCTTGATGGGAATGCTTTGGCCTACTCTGGAGACAATGCTCGGAGTCGCCATTGTGCTGGTGCTCTGGCTGGGCGGGCGAGAGGTCCTTCAGGGACGTATGACGGTTGGCGGCTTCGTCGCCTTCAACACCTACATGGTGCAACTGACCTGGCCCGTGATCGCGCTGGGATGGGTGATCAATATTTTCCAGCGTGGAACCGCGTCCATGGGACGGATCAACGAAATCCTTATGGAGCGGCCCGAGATCGAGGATTGTCCGGCAGTAAAAGCATTGGCCGCGGGCGGGGGAACCCGCTCCGCACAATCAGAAATTCGGGGCGAGATTGAACTCCGCGGATTGACTTTTGCCTATAACGGCGTGCCTGTCCTGCAGGACATCAATCTGCGGATTCCCGAGGGCAGCAGTCTGGCCATCGTCGGGCCTACCGGTTCAGGCAAGACCACGCTGGTGAGCCTTATTCCACGCATTTACGATACCGAGCCCGGAAGCGTCCTGATCGATGGCAAACCGGTACGCGAGTTTCCCCTGGAGTCGCTCCGCCGCCAGATCGGCTTCGTGCCCCAGGAAACTTTTCTGTTCAGCGAAACTGTCCGCGAAAACATCGCTTTCGGCAAAGACGACGCCAGCGACGAGGAGGTGAGTTCAGCGGCCGAGGCGGCCAACATTGCCCGCGACATTGAAGAATTCCCCGAACAATATCAGACCATGGTCGGCGAACGCGGGATTACGCTCTCCGGGGGACAAAAACAGCGCACGGCGATCGCCCGCGCCATCATCCGCAATCCCCGCATCCTGATTCTCGACGACGCCCTTTCGAGCGTGGACACCCACACCGAAGACAAGATCCTCAACCACCTCCGCGAAGTGATGCAGGACCGTACTACGATCTTCATCTCCCATCGCGTTTCCACCGTGCGCAATGCCGACAGAATCGCAGTTCTGCACGCAGGACGCATCGTCGAACTGGGTACACACGACGAACTGCTGGCCCGCAACGGCTACTACAGCGACCTTTACAACAAGCAATTGCTGGAAGAGGAACTGGCCGAAGTTTAGCAGCAGTCGTCGGTCAGCGGTCATCGGTCGTGCACAAGCCGGGCAAATGTACTGCTGAAACTGACGCCGGACCTCCCCTATGAAGCGCACAGTCAGGGCCGAACTGCTCGACACCGACAGCGGGACACCCGCCGAAGTGAGAGCCTCGCTGGGGGACCTGCGTCGGATCAATTGCTGGTTCGGAGGCGTTGCCACGACGGAAGCTATGGTCGAGCGCGTGGCGCGAGAAGGCAAAACATCGACCCTTTCGCTTTTGGAGGTGGCGGCAGGCACTGGATACGTTCCGGAGAATGTCCGCGACCGACTGCGCCGTCGCGGGTTATGTCTGCAAGTCACCTTGCTCGACCGCGTCCCGTCCCACTTGAGCAACGGGGAAAGGGCAGTGGTCGGCGATGCTCTCGCGCTTCCCTTTCACGACGGAAGTTTCGATCTGTTGAGTTGCACTCTGTTCGCGCATCATCTTTCCCCCGAGGAACTGGTGCAATTCATCGACGAAGGACTGCGGGTATGCAGGACCGCCTTGCTGATCAATGACCTGATCCGGAATCCGCTGCACCTGTTGCTGGTTTACGCCGGAATACCGCTCTACCGCAGCCGCATTACGCGTTATGATGCCCTGGCGTCAGTCCGCCGGTCCTATACGCCGGAAGAGATGCAAACATTTCTGGCACGAACCAAGGCGGCGCGTACCGAGATTCGCCGCCACTACCTGTTCCGCATGGGAGTGATCGCGTGGAAGTACTGAGACCTTACAACCGGGAACTGGCAACTGGATGCCCTACGATCTAGCCGTCATCGGCGGCGGCCCGGCCGGCACCTCCGCCGCCATCTCCGCAGCCCGCCACGGTGCCAGCGTACTGTTGCTGGAGCGCGGGCGATTTCCGCGGCACAAAGTCTGCGGCGAGTTTGTGTCGTCCGAATCGCTCGGCTTGCTGAAAGACCTCCTCGATCTTCAGCACTTCGCGGTGATCGAGGGCGCCGTCCGCATTTCGCGCGCCCGGCTCTTCCTCGACGGCCGCACCCTGCAGACCACCGTCCATCCCCCCGCCGCCAGCATCGCCCGGTTCGATCTCGATGCCGCACTCTGGAATGCCGCCAGGAGCGCCGGCGTGGATGCGCGGCAACAAATCACGGTCCGGAAGGTTGCCGGCTCCGGCCCCTTCCGCATCATGACCCCCGACGGAGAGTTTCAAGCGCGCTCTCTGGTGAACGCTTCCGGACGCTGGTCGAACCTGAACCGGGCGCCCGCGAAAACTGGAACTCGGGACGAAAAATGGCTCGGCGTCAAGGCTCATTTCGCCGAGCCATTTTCCCATCCGTCGGTGGACCTGTATTTCTTTGATGGAGGCTATTGCGGCGTCCAGCCCGTCTCCGTCGCCGGCGAAGGCGAGGGACGGGTGAATGCCTCCGCCATGGTACGGGCCGACGTGGCCAGCACCCTGCCTGAAGTCTTTCAGCAGCATCCCGCCTTGCGCGACCGCAGCCGGAACTGGACTTTACTCAGCGAGCCGGTGAGCACCTTTCCCCTGACCTTCCGCAATCCGCAACCCGAGCGGGACGGCGCGATCATGGCGGGAGACGCGGCGGGTTTTGTCGACCCGTTTATAGGCGACGGAATTTCACTCGCTCTGCGCAGCGGATCATTGTCCGCGCAGTGCTTGAAGCCCTTCTTTGCCGGCGAGACTTCCCTGCCCGATGCCGTGCGCCGCTACCGCCATGCCTACGGGGAATCACTGCTGCCGGTGTTTCGCGCGTCGGCGAAGATTCGTCGCATGCTTGTGCTGCCCCGCTACATTCGCAGCCCATTTCTGTTTCTTCTGGAGAGCACTCCCGCCATTACCAATTATCTGGTGCGCAAGACACGAGCGATGTAGGCGCGAGCGCCCTCGCTCGTGCGGCGTCACAAAAGCCGCGGGCGGCTTTGTCCGCTCAGAGGCAAGCACAAAAGAGCGAAGCGTTGCTGGTGTCCCTTCCCGGCAGTCATGTGCTTATAGGGGTCCTTCGACTCCGCCAATCGATTCGCTCTCGCGAATCGATTGACTCCGCTCAGGATGACAGCTCGGTGATGTGGGCGCGAGGGCCCTCGCTCGTGCGGCGTTACCACGGAAGCCGCGGGGTGCGGCTTTGTCCTCACGTGGTCCTTGCACACCTTCCGGCGGTGATGTGCTTATAGGGGTCCTTCGACTCCGTCAATCGATTCGTTCTCGCGAATCGATTGAATCCGCTCAGGATGACAGGGATGTGGAAGCTAGCGTACTACCAGCACTTCGCGAACGTTATCGCGGGCGAGAAAAAATTTGATTGAGGCGAAGTCGCGGAAGAGATTTTCGATATTGCGGTTGTTGAATACGCGCTGCAGGCGAAACTTGCCGGCGGGGCTGCCCTTCTTTCCGTCGCGGCGAACGATGTGCTGCATCTCCAGGACGTCGCCGCCCACGATGTGATAACGGTAGCATGGCGCCTCCGGGCCCGCTTCCTGGGTGTGAAAAAAGGCGAGCAGCATGCCTCCCGGCTTGAGCAGCGACCACAACCGCCCGATCACCGGCTTCACCAGGCTTTCGTCCAGATAATCGGCGAGATTCCAGCACAACACGATATCGAACTGTGCGCCGGAATAGATCAGGTTTTCATCGAGGAAGCGTTTGCTGTCCAGTACCGGTTTGCCAGCTTCATCCTTGATGCCGAGTGACGGGTCGGTAGAGGAAATAAGCAAATCGTCGCTGTAGATCTTGTGCCCGCGCTCAGTGCAATAGCGAATATTAGCGGGCGAGGTCGATCCCAGATCGAGGATGCAGAGGGTTTCCTCCGAATCAAACGATTTGATCAACTGGGCGAGACTACTGGAGCGGCGTGTGAGCTTCGGTCCCTGGGCCGCCGCCGAATCCTGCGAGGTGCTGTTGGAAGAACCAAAAATTTTCATTAAGCTGTGTGTGCAACCGATGCTGTCGGCAGCCGCTGGGCGTCTGGTTCATCCGCTCACTGCATGTTGTGCCGAGCAGAATCGGGGCAGGAATTACGTGCCTTCGCTCGGGTTCGCCTTTCCCGCCACCGAGGAACCGCCGGCCGCAGCCGCGCTTACACTGGCGGCAGCTGTCTTGGCCCCATCCGTCTTCGTCATATCCTTCTGGATATCGACCTTGCCCTTGAAGTACGCGCCCTCTTCGATCGCCACCCGCTGGGTGATGATATCGCCCACTGCGATGGCCGACTTGGACAACTCGGCGCGTTCGGAAGCGCGGATATTACCATCCAGCTTGCCCTGCACGATCACGCCCTTGGCAGTTATATTGGCGCGAACCTGCCCGTGGGGACCAATGATCAACCGGTTGCCCGAAAGCTCGATGCTGCCCTCGACCTGGCCATCTACGTAAAGGTCCTCGCTGCCCGAGAGTTCTCCTTTGATGACGACGGACTTTCCGATATGCGCAAATTCTGCCGTCTTAGGCGTCTCCATGATTTCGGCCTCCTTGGGGCACAGTACCTTACTGGACGCGCACGGGAATCCCGAGTTACTTGTGACTGCCAGGGCCAGAAAAGCTAGTTGAAGGAAACCCCGTAACTCTCTGCGAACGCCATTCCGCTTCATCGAACTATATCCCACGACGATGACCTGAGCAACCCGCCACAATTCGAACCAGCCCGCAAACCAGTTGCCTTTTGCGGTTCCAGCGCGGCGCTCGAGCCGCCCATGAGTCCAATCAGACAACATTCCGGCCCAGCTTCTCGTCTAATCTAGCCAAGGGCGTACTCTTACCTCTATGTTGCCAATCCGGCTTCTGCGATGGACGCGAATATTACTGGCCGGGCTTGGGCTGGCGGCCGGAATGGTATGCCCAGCGGAGAAGCCTCCTGAGATCCAGCCGAGGGAACTGGTCAGGCGTGCGGTCGAAAATGAAATGAAGACCGACACCCAGAGTGCGAAGTACATGTTCCGCCAGCGTAAGCAAACCCCGGCCGGCTCCCAGACCAAACTCATGGTGGAAACGCGCGATGCGATGGCAGGCATGGTGGTGGCTAACAACGACCAGCCCTTGAATCAGGAGCAGCGCCGGGCGGAATATGGCCGCGTCGAACGCTTCCTGAGCCAGCCAGACGAACTGGAGAAGAAGCGGGTCAAGGAGCAAGAAAATGCCGAACGGGTCAGCCGCATTCTGAAGGCGTTGCCCGACGCTTTTCTATATGAATACGATGGAAGCGAAATCGGCAGACCGGGTGTGGGGAAACCCGGCGACCTGCTTATACGGCTCAAGTTCCGTCCCGATCCCGGCTACGAGCCGCCCACCCATGTCGAGCAGGTCCTGGTGGGCATGCAGGGTATTGTTCTGATTGATACGCAAAAATTGCATATTGCCCGTATCGACGGCATGCTTTTCAAGGATGTCGGCTTCGGTTGGGGAATTCTTGGCCACCTCGATCGGGGCGGCCATTTTCAGGTCGATCAAACAGACATCAGCGGCAACAGTTGGGCCATCGCACGAATGGACCTGGCCTTTACCGGGAAGATCCTGTTGTTCAAAAGCCTCAATATCAAATCCACCGAAGTCTACAGTGATTTCCATCCCGTGCCCAATGATCTGACTTTCGCTCAGGGCGTCGAGATGTTAAAGAAACAGCAAAGCGCAATCGCACAAAATCAATCGCCCGGCGATGGCAAATAGATCCCACAGCATTGCCAGTGGTCCGACCAGACCGCAAAAATCAAAGTCAACGGCGGCGGGCGGGAGGGTCCGCGCCACAGAATTCAGCTCATCGAAATCGTTTCTTTCCTTACCGCAAGGCGTTCAATCAGGTCCTCGCGGATGCGGTAGCCGGTTCCGGGTTCATGGCTTACCGCAATTGTCCCCTTGGCGCTGACCTCAACCTCGGGTTCGATGATGTCCTCTTTCCAGTAGCGCTTCGAAGCGGAAACGTCTCCCGGCAGACGGAAATTCGGCAAAGTGGAAAGCGCTATGTTGTGAGCCCGCCCAACGCCCGATTCCAGCATGCCGCCGCACCATACCGGAACGTTGTTGGCCTGGCAGACGTCATGCACTTTGCGGGCCTCGCTGAAGCCGCCCACCCGCCCGACTTTTATGTTGACGATGCGGCAGGCCCGGGTTTCGACGGCTGCCGCCGCGTCGCGCGCTTGCCGGATGGACTCGTCGAGACAAATCGCCGTGCGCAGCTCATTCTGCAGCCGGGCATGGTAGTAGATGTCGTCATTCCACAGCGGCTGTTCGATCATCAACAGTTTGAAGCGATCAAATTTGCGCAGATGTTCGACTTCATCGAGAGTATAGGCAGAATTGGCGTCGCAGCTCAGGACAATGTCGGGCCAGCGCGCGCGAATCCGCTCCAGCACATTCAGGTCCCAGCCCGGCTTCACCTTCACTTTAATGCGGCGGTAGCCGGCGGCGAGTTCAGTCTCGATTTTATCCAGCAATTGCTCGATCGAATTCTGGATTCCAATCGAAACGCCGCACTGGATCTCGCGCGAAGTGCCTCCCAGCAGTTTCCACAGGGGTTGCTGTTTCTGCCTGGCTTCGGCATCCCAGGCCGCGTTTTCAATCGCAGCTTTCGCCATGCGGTGCCCGCGCACTTTCGCCATCAGCCCGGCAACTTCGTGGGCGGCGGTCAGCGACCGGCCTAACACCGCCGGCGCCAAATAGACTTTGATGGTGGACCATGCGGTCTCAATCCACTCTGAACTGTAAAAGGGATCTTCGCCGGCCACACATTCCGCCCAGCCATCGATGCCTTCGCAATGTGCCGTGAGCAGAAGAATGCGGCGGCTATAGATGCGGCTGAAGCTGGTTTCGAAGAAATGGACCAGCGGCATCTGAATTTCGCGGAGCGTAATGGTTTCAATCTTCATTGCGACTCAACCGGATAGTTCCATTTTTCCTCCCAGCGTCCCAGCAGGAATTTACCGGCGCCCTGGGGATCGCGTGCGTAGCCCAAAACCGCCAGCCCATCCGAAAAAGCCTGCATGAAATCGCCCCGGTTGCAATCCTGCACTTCCCGGGCGAGTTCGCGGCTGGCCAGGGAGGCTTTCCAGTCGTAGATTTGAGCGGGAACTGAAATTGTCTTCAGCGTCTCAAACCCCGGCGTCCGCGCCTCCCGCAATAGATTCTCCACCCGCGCCGACTGCAGCCACCATTCCGCCACCAGGCGATCGGAAGGCAAGCCGCCCTGCAAGGGCGACGAGGTGATTCCGTACTGGTTGACGTGGTAGCGGCGGGCGATGGCGCCCAGGCGTTCGATGTTCAAATAGGCATTCTTGATTTCCAAAGGGTCAAAGGTCCATTCGATCAATTCGAAGCCGCGGGCGAGAGCGTCATCCCGCTGAAAAAGTTTTATCTGCCGTCCCAGGCCGGCGTTGCGGTATTCACTGCGCACCGCCAGCATCTGCGAATGGAGATAGGAATGCCCGCCTCGCGATCCTGGCAAGGACAGCGAGAAGGCTACAATATGCCCGTCGTCGAAGGCGCCGATCACCTGCCCGCCGATCTTCTCGGCCACCACAAACACGCGCAGGGGAACCAGGTCGGCATCGGCAAAACTCCACACTTCCTTTTGCAGGGTCACGCAGAGCGACATTTCGTCCAGGTTATGGCACTTGCGGATCACTATCTTGCCCTCGATCATCCCGCCTCGTGCGCGCGCTTGTCTTCGCGCAACTCGAGTTTGGCCTGCTGCCACAATGACTCCAGCTCGGTCATTGGTACCTGCCGCAGATCGCGTCCCGACGCGCGCAACTGTTTTTCGATCCACTGAAATCGCCGTTTGAATTTCCGGTTCGTCTTTCTCAGCGCCGACTCCGGATCGAGCGAAAGATAGCGCGCAATATTCACCAACACAAAGAAGAGGTCTCCGACTTCCTCTTCCAGATTCCGCCGTAAAGCTTCGGGGACCTGCTGTCCGGCCGCGCCTGCAATGCCCCGGCCTTGCGGACGCGGACCCGGCGCAGGAAATTCCTTTAGCTCCTGGCGCAGCTCTGCCATCTCTTCGTGCAGCTTCTCAAACAAGCCGCCAATGTCCGGCCAGTCGAAGCCCACTTGCGCCGCCCGCGAACTCAGCTTGTAAGCTTCCATCAGTGCGGGAATCGCCGTGGAAACGCCTGCCAGCACGGATTCTGAAGCACCCGAATCCTTCTCGCCGACGCCCGCCGCCGCCGCTCTCTTCTGTTTCTCTTCTGCTTTGAGCGCCTGCCAGTTCCGCAGCACCTCGGACGAGGTTTCAGCCTTCACGTGGCCGAAAACATGCGGATGCCGGTCAACCAGTTTGTCCGATAGACGGTCCAACACTTCGTCGATCGAGAATGTGCCTTCGTCCCTGGCCATCTGAGCGTAGAACAGAACCTGGAGGAGTAAATCGCCCAGTTCACCCGGCAGTTCGTCCCAGTCTCTATTGTCGATGGCTTCGAGGACTTCGTAGGTTTCCTCAAGGGTGTAAGGCTTGATCGAGTCGAAAGTCTGCTCTCGGTCCCAGGGACACCCACCCGGTCCCCGCAGCCGGGCCATAATCGAAACTGCGCGCTCGAAGCGTTCTCCGGTGGTGGGCATGAGGCCCAAACACTGTAAACGACATGCGGGCGTGTGAGCAATGAAGGCGGCCGGGTAGTGGCTGAATTTGCAACCGTTGCCATTCAGCAGGGACGTCATGCTGAGCTTGCGAAGCATCTGGCGTGGAGCGGATTGGAAGAAGGCTCAGCCATTGCGCAGCTGCACGCAAAATCCCTTCGACTTCGCTCAGCGCCAATCTGGCGAGTGCCCTCCCATGGGATTTGCGAGTGATATCGCAATTTGTCGCAAATTCATTGCGGGGCCACCTGGGGCCAATCAGGGACTGCTACAATGCCCAGCGTGCGCTCATGGAACCAAGTTCCCTGACTGCCACGGGGGTCCATGCCCCACATGAGAGCCGCCGTCTATACAAAGCAAAAGCCCGGAAAAATTCTCGAAATCCGGGAACTCGAGAAACCCGCTCCCAGCGACAACGAAGTCCTCATAAAAGTTCACGCTGCTTCCGTAAATCCACTGGACTGGCGTATGAAAAGTCGACGGCCCGGCGTGGATGTCGCTGGTCAGGTCGAAGCGGTTGGCACAGGTGTAACTCGCTTCAAAGCGGGCGATGCGGTGTTCGGCGCCTGCAAAGGAGCATTTGCCGAATATGCATGTGCTTCCGAGGCCACATTGGTTCTGAAGCCCGACAACCTGACTTTCGAGCAGGCCGCTTCCGTGCCGGTTGCCGCGCTCACTGCTTTACAGGGGCTTCGAGATCAAGGACATCTTGAACCGGGGCAGAAGGTCTTGATCAATGGGGCGGCGGGAGGCATCGGCACCTTCGCAGTGCAGATCGCCAAGTCATTTGGCGCGAATGTAACTGGCGTGTGCAGCACGAAGAATGTGAACATGGTTCGGTCACTGGGCGCTGACCGGGTTATTGATTACACCCGCGACGACTTCACCCAGGACGGACAACGTTACGACGTGCTCCTCGATAACGTGGGCAACCGCTCGTTGTCTGCCTTCAGGCGCGTCCTGGCTCCGCGTGGCAGATGCGTGATGGCGGGAGCGCCCAAGCAACTCTCCGCCGTTCTTGCTCGTGTGCTCAAAGCGCATGCGTGGTCACCCTTCGTGGGTCAGAAGTTCACATTCTTTATTGCCAAGATGAACAAAGACGATTTAACGGTACTCTGCGAACTCGTGAAAGCCGGAAAAATGATGCCGGCGATCGACAAGCGCTACCCACTGAGTGAGACCGCGGACGCTATCGCTTATGTCGAAGAAGGGCATGCGCGCGCCAAGGTCGTCATAAGCTTTGGGTAAAAGGTAACGTGGCGCCGACTCAAGCGCGGTTGTGATGGCCGCAAAGCGGGGCAACAGGCAGCGTGCGCAGCCAATATATAACTATCTTTGGTTCATATTGTTATAGCTAATACTTAATCTTTAGAGACAGGTCGCCTGCCGCGCACCGGCCGCCAGCACCCCTCAAGGTTACCCCGCTAACCGAGGTTATCTTTCCCTTATCGTCAAACACAGGCAGGTTATTCTTAGGACTGGCCGCGGTTTGCCGTCGCCCGACAGGATATGAGCTACGCTCTCCCAATCCGTCGTCCGCTGGAAGGCGAACGCTTTCAGGTGATCGTCATCGGCGGCGGGATCAACGGCGTCGCCATCGCCCGGGAATGTGCGCGGGCCGGCCGCCGTACTCTGCTGATCGAGCAGCACGACTTTGCCGCGGGCACCACCAGCCGCGCTACGCGCATCATTCACGGCGGCTTGCGTTATCTGGAACATGCCGAACTGGGATTGGTGCGCGAGTCTCTGCTCGAACGCCGGCGCCTGCTCGAGGAGCGTCCGCACCTGGTCCATCCCATACATTTCCTGCTGGCGCTCGACCAGAACAGCGGCCGCAGCGCATTCGCCATCCGCACCGGTCTGTGGCTGTATCGCCATCTGGGTGGCGGCAGACTTCAGGGTGGTTCGAGCCGCGAGGACCAGCACAAGCTGGAGCGCCTGCTCGATTCCGGCCGGCGCTGGTCGATTTTCGGTTACGAGGACGCTCAATGCGAATTCCCCGAGCGCCTGGTTGCGGAGTGGCTGGTGGAAGCCGTGGAAGCCGGCGCGGTCGTGCGCAATCACACCCAGGTGCTGGCGGTGGATGTGCGCCATCGACGAGCGGTCGGGGTCCTGCTCAGAGAGCAGTTCAGCGGAAAGGAAGAGCGGGTGGAAGGCGCCTGGATTATCAATGCTACCGGCCCCTGGGCGGACCGGATTTGCCAGCGCTCCCGCATTGAAACGCAAGGGCCCATGGTGGGCGGGGTCCGGGGATCGCATATTGTCGTGCCGAGGTTTGCAGGGGCTCCCGACGCGGCCGTGTACACCGAAGCGGTGGACAAACGCCCGATCTTCGTTATCCCCTGGAACCAGCAGGTGCTGGTGGGCACCACCGAGGTTTCCGACCAGGGAGATCCCGCCAAGGTCCAACCCTCGTCCGAGGAGATCGACTACCTGGTGCGCTCGCTGCTTCGCCTGTTTCCCACGATCAAGCTGTCGGCTGCCGATATTCGTTACAGCTTCGCTGGAGTCCGGCCACTGCCCTTCGCGCCCAAGGAAAAGACATCGGCCGTAAGCCGCAAGCACTACCTGCACGATCACGCTCCGGATGGCGCCGAGCACATGATTTCTGTGATCGGCGGCAAGCTCACTACCGCCGCGGAATTAGCCCGTCAATGCGCCTCCCGGATCGGCGTATCGCGGAAGCATTCAAGGACGCTCGCCATCGCCTCGGCGGAAAATGCCGGCCTGCTGCTGGATCGCTGGGTGATTGAGATCGGCAACGCCGGCGGAATCAGTGAGGACACCGCCCGCGGCATTGTCGAGTGGCATGGCAAGCGCGCTCTGGATATTTCCCGGATGGCACAGCGCAACGCGGAACTGCGGGCGCCGCTTTGTTCCCACACCGAGCATATCGTCGCCGAGGCGGTCGACGCCATGGCAGAAGAGGGAGCGGTCACGCTGGGGGATGTGCTGCTGCGACGGGTGCCGGTGGCATTAGGCGCCTGCTGGTCGGCCGCCTGCGGCCGCGAGGCCGCCTCCCGTATCGGCGCTGTGATGGGATGGAATGAGGCGCAATGCGGGGCCCATCTGGAAGCCTTCGAAAGCGAACGCTCCACATTCCTGCGCAAGCCTTCGCGTACGGATACGGTGGTTGAAGCGGCCGCCGACTAGCCGGACTTTCGCTTCAAGGTACGGACCAGCAATTCGGTGTCATCGGAGATGATGCCGTCAACTCCCCAGTCAGCCAGGCTCAGCATGGTTTCTTTCTCATTCACTGTCCACACCAGGATTTTGAGCCCGGCACGCTGAAGCTCGTTCACCAGTGGCCGGGTCACCAGCGCCTGGTGAGGAATCACGAAGTCGACTGGCAAGTCGCGCCAGCGGGCCAGCTGGGCCTGGGTCTCGCAGATGATGCCAATGGGGACAGAGGAACTACGCGCCTCCAGATCCATGACGACGTCGGGAATAAAAGAAGAAACGACGAAGTCCAGGGTCGGCGGATATTGGCTCAACGCCCCCAACACTTTCGATTCAAGGTCCTCGACCTTGAGCTCGATGTCGAGAAACGCACGCTGGCCATAACGCTGAATCACCTCGCTTAGCTGCGGAAGCTGAGGCAGGTCATTGACATGGGCTCGCGCCACTGTGACTTTATCGATTTTTGAGTCGTGACAAACCAGGGCGGCCCCGCAAGCCGTGAGCCGAACGTCAAATTCAAATCCATCGCAGCCATGCTTGAGCGCGAGATCGAACGAAGCGAAAGTATTTTCCGGGACCCGGGTAGACGCACGCGCGCCACGGTGACCAAGCAGGAGGGGAAGGGCCATGCCGCAGCATTGTATGCCAGAATCTTTTTTGCCTTTTAATTTATTCGGAGAAAAAATTAATCCAAATCGAAATCCCGGATGGGCCTTCCCGTATCAGGAGTTTCTTTGGCCTTCTTGACCGCTTCCTGAAACTTCTTCTCCAGTAGATCGGAAGCGTGCTTTTGCGCTTCGACCGACTGGCGGAAGATGGAGTCGCGGCGGGTGTCCTGCTCCTTCATGGCCCGGGCAGCCTCTTCGATGTCGGCGAACATCTTGGGCTTGACCGCCGCAGTGTGCGCGATAACTCCCTTGATTTCAGAATCAACCTTGAGGACAGCGTTGCAGCACGGGCAGGTAACCTCGAACGGGGGGACGTTCTGCGGCATGATCGAATCATACCGCAAAAGCGGCTAGTCGTGACGCTGCAGCTTGATGGGGAAGATCTTG
The DNA here is from genome assembly GCA_050746005.1 of Terriglobales bacterium. GTDB lineage: Bacteria > Acidobacteriota > Terriglobia > Terriglobales > Acidobacteriaceae > JAIQFF01. Next base: position 13,047 of record JBOGLC010000152.1, on the reverse strand, counting down.
AACAGACCCAGCATCTCCCAGCCCAGAAGGATAATGGAGACGATAACCACCATGATGGCAATCGTTTCGCCGAAATTCAGCCGGTTACGGTTGGGCTCAAATCGCCGCGCGACCAACCCGAGAATATTGAGCGTGGCGAAGCCAAAAACAAGGGCCCACAAAATGTTATAGATGTCGCCCCGTTTACCGAATTCCTCGAACACGACCAGTAACAGGAACTGGAATCGGAACGTCGATTCCAGCCATTCCAGCGGCGTAGAGAGAACAGCCAGCAGCGAGGTCAGGGACACGAGCATGGGTGCGGTGTTTGGGCGGTAGAAAACGAAATCCTAACGGCTCGCCAAAAGGAAAGATAGTACGCCTTTCCGCCCGCGAAGTCAGCCGCCTCCGCAAAATCCAGCAAGAAGCCGAGGCTTTGACATGAGCGGCTCCCGTTTCGTCCTGGGATAATATAGTGCGGATATGAAGAAGCGCATGAGAGGTTTCTCCCTGTTGATTCTGGCGGCGGCGCTAACCGCCGGCGCGCAAGGTTCGAACGATGCCCATGAGGGTACAAAGCAGGATACGCTTCGAGACCGGGCGCGAGCCGCGGTCTCCATGGTCCGGGGTACGCTTAAAGTTGCCGGCCTGAAGCAACCGGTTAGCGTTCTGCGCGACCGCTGGGGAGTCGCTCATATCTACGCCCAGAACCAGCATGATCTCTTTTTTGCTCAAGGATTTGTGGCCGCGCAGGACCGGTTGTTCCAGATGGAATTGTGGAAGAGATCGGGCCAGGGCCGGCTGGCCGAGGTCCTGGGTCCCTCCGCTCTCCCGCGCGATATCAATGCACGGCTGCTCAGCTATCGCGGCGATCTGAAGGCTGAGTACGCAAGCTACTCGCCCGATACCCAGCAGATTCTTGAAGCTTTCACCGCAGGAATCAATGCCTACATCGAGAGCCGCATGGCTCCATCTTCAGGCGCGGGTCTTCCGCTGGGGTTTCAACTGGCCGGCTTCGAACCGGAACCCTGGAAGCCCTCCGATTGCCTGAACCGCGTGGCGGCCTTCTCCATGACCGGGAATGCATTCGAGGAACTGGAGCATGCCCAGGCCGTAAGCGCAGTCGGGCCGGATGCGGCGTCGCCGCTTTTCGATTTTGATCCGCCCGTCAAACTGGATCCTGCCCCGGGCATCGACCTTTCCGGCCTCTCACGTAACCTGTTGCGCGGCCTGGTGGGAAGCGACACCCGCATCGAGTTTCCCAGGCATCCGACTGAGGGCAGCAATGACTGGACGGTCTCCGGCAAGCTGACCCGCAGCGGTAAGCCCCTGCTGGCCAATGATCCGCACCGTGTCATCGCCGAACCTTCGCTGCGCTATATGATCCATCTGGTGGCACCAGGATGGGATGTGATCGGGGCGGGCGAACCGGGCCTGCCCGGAGTGGCCCTGGGACACAACCAGAACATCGCCTGGGGCTTCACCATTTTCGGTCTCGATCAACAGGACCTGTACCTGGAAGAGTTGAATCCCGCCAATCCGTCGCAGTACAAGACCTCCCAGGGCTGGGAGCCCATGGAGACACGAAAAGAAACTTTCGTGATCCGCGGCCACCCCAGCGTGCAGGTAGACCTGAAGTTCACCCGCCACGGCCCCGTGTTATGGGAAGACGGCAAGCGGGCTCTGGCCTTGCGCTGGGTGGGCGCGGAACCTGGAACCGCGGGCTACCTGGGTTCGCTGGCGGTGGACCGGGCGCAGAACTGGCAGGAATTTGAAGCCGCCATGGCGCGCTGGAAAGTGCCTTCTGAAAACATCGTTTACGCCGACCGTGCCGGGAACATCGGCGAGCATTCGACAGGCTTGGCTCCGATGCGCCGGAATTGGACCGGGCTGCTGCCGGTTCTGGGCAGCGGCGGCTATGAGTGGTCCGGCTTTGTGCCCAACGGAGAACTGCCGCACCAGTACAATCCGCCCCGCGGCTTCGTCGCCACTGCGAATCACAAGATGATCCCGGACGGATATCCCTACAAGGTGGGATATTCCTGGGCCCCGCCCTACCGCTTCCAGCGCATCACCCAGGTGCTGCAGCGGGCACAGAAAGGTAGCAAGTTGGATATGCCGGACATGCAGCGGCTGCAGACCGACGTGCATTCCCTTCCCGCTTTGCAATTGATCGATCTGCTGCGGGCGGCCACGACCGCACGGGATCCCGGCGCCGCCGGTCAACTGCTTCTGCAGTGGAATGGCGATGTCGAACGCGATTCGGCGGCCGCAGCGTTGTACGAGGTGTGGATGCAGATCGTTACCCGGGAAACCATGGATCTGGCGGTACCAGCGGCCGCGAGATCCATGATCGAGGATTGGTCTCCGCACCAGGTGCTTGGATTTCTGACAGGCAGCGGCCATCCATCCGCGCACGCCTTCGCTGCCACTCGCAATCGTCTGTTACTCAGCACGCTGGAAGCCGCCTGGAACGAAATGCAGAAACTCGAAGGGCCGGATCCAACGAAGTGGTCATGGGGACAGCTTCACCGCATCCACTTTCGTCATCCTCTGGATCAAATGCCCGGCGCCGCGCTGCTCACGGATCCAGCTCCAGTGCCGCGCCCCGGCGATGAATACACGGTCAATGCCACAGGATATGACGACTCGTCGTTCGACCAGATTTCAGGCGCCAGCTATCGCGAAATCCTCGACCTCAGCGATTGGGACGGCTCGGTCGCAGTAAATGTACCCGGCCAGAGCGGACAGCCGGGCAGTCCTCACTATTCCGATTTGCTGCCGCTCTGGAGTGAAGGAAAGTATTTCCCCCTGCTGTATTCGCGAGACGCAGTAGAAAAAGATGCGGCCGACCGGCTGATGCTGGAGCCTTAAAATTGTCATCCTGAGCGGAGTAGCTGCTTCGCTTCGCGAAGCAGCTGCGCAGTCGAAGGACCCCTACCCGCTAAACTCCTCGTGCATCGTGGGTGTTAAAGCGCCGCCGCGCGTCCCCCCCACTGGCAGCACTTGCAATGCAGGGGTCCTTCGACTCCACCAGATCATTCGCAAAGCGAATGATCTGGTTGCGCTCAGGATGACAGAATGAGTTACAGGATTTGATCGTCGATGCAATCGGTTCGGTATTGAGAAAAGCGGCCGACCGACTGGCTGCACCCTTAAAGTTGTCATCCTGAGCGGAGCAGCTGCTTCGCTTCGCAAAGCAACTGCGCAGTCGAAGGACCCCTACCCGCTAAACTCTTCGTGCATCGTGGGTGTTAAAGCGCCGCCACGCTCCCCTCACCCACCGGCAGCACCTGCAATGCAGGGGTCCTTCGACTCCACCAGATCATTCGCAAAGCGAATGATCTGGTTGCGCTCAGGATGACAATGATTACAGGGAGATGATTTGATGGTCCAGACAATCGGTGCGAAGGGTGTCAAACAGGTTCCGCAACAGTTCAACTCCGTGGCGTGCCACGAAATAAATGCCACCGATTTCCCGCTCCTGCAAGACCTTGTTGGGATAAAGCGTATTGCTCAAGATCTCGGCGTGGCGGCCTAAAATCTCGCTTTGCCGCAGTTCAGCTCGCGCCGCCCGGGAACGCAATTGTTCGAGCTGGTGCTGCATCTTCGAACCCGCGTTGGCGGACGCCTCCACCAAAGTCTTGTCCAGTCGTTCCAGCGACTTCTGAATCGCCTCCAGGGAATGCTTCAACGACGACTCTGCATGGTCGAAAGCAGCCTGCAAATCGGGCGGCAGAGTATGCTTCGCGAGACTCTCCCGCAGCGCTTCGGCGCCATGGAAAACGTCCGGGACAACCAGATGATAACGTTCAAGTAATGCTTGAGGTTTGGTTTCTACAATAGTCGCGGAAAAACGTGGAAGAATGGGAGTAGCTCTTCCCAGCAATGCTTTGTAAACCACCGCCCCCTGGCCGAAGTAGGCAATCTCCGCCGCACCGCCTACGTAGGCCAGGGTAGGCAACAGGTAGTCTTGCACCACTGGCCGCAACAAAACGTTGGCGCTGAACTGTTCCGGTTGGGATGCGATCCGGCGCAGCATCTCCTCCTGCGGAACGGTTTCATCGTTCACCAGAAAGTCCGTGCCCGCACCATTTGAGCGGCGGTGTACCGGCACGCGGGCGCCGTCACGCAGCGTAAACAGGAGCGTGGACGAGGGCGTCACCTTGACCTGCTGATGATATCCGGCGCCTTCCAGTTCCCGTCCGCGAGCCAGGAGAGCTTCATCGAGTTCGGCTGCCCGCTCGATGGCCGCGCCATAAATCGGCGCCGCGATGCGGTGGAGTTCCGGATCCGAAGCGTCGAGCAGAATCACACCCCATTCCGCAAACAGGCGTGAAAACAGGCGCGCGAAGGCGCTGCCGAAGTTTTCTCCTGGACGGTAGGCTTCACGCAGGAATTTCGTGGCCTCAGAATCGCCCAGCAAAGCGGCCGCGGCTTCAACCACAGGCTCGATCTCGGGGCCGAATGTCACCGTTCCCACCGGAGCGTCGGGAAGTCCTCGAGTTGTGGCGGAAAATTTCTGCAGTGCACCATCTGGCCCCAGAAAAGAAATATGACTGATCTCGTCGAGATCGTGGTCGGAGGTGGCCAGCCAGAAAACGGGAACACAGTCCGATCCTGCAATCGTGGCTTCGTCGGCCAACTTGATGGTACTGAGAGCCTTGAAAACCGAGAATAGTGGACCGCCGAACAGCCCTACCTGTTGCCCGGTGACCAGGGCAGAAGCGCCTCCGCGCAAGCGCGCAATATTCTCCAGGGTTTTGGGCGAAGCATCCCAGGCCCGGTTCTGCCGTTCCAGAATGTCCGCCACCCGGCTGCGCCGGGTCGCGTCATAATGCATTGCGCCGATCTCGTCCTTGAACCATTGAGAGAAATGCGGGGAGCGGGAGTAGAAGGGCTGCAGAGCGGGAGACCAGGAAAGAAAATCAAGGAAAAGCTGCGTGCTGTGAGGTATCTGGCGGAATGGCAGACACTGCGCCTTCACAGGCATCCCTCCTGACAACGCTTGCTCTTGCAGGGTTGGACGCAGAGAGTCATGGCTTGGTCAACAGGGTTCGATTCTATCGCGCGCTCGTACTTGAGATGTCACAAACCGCGACAGGATGCAAAAGCTTAAATGCGGGCGCGCTGGCGTAGAGGTCATGACCACGGTTTTTCAGGGATGGACTACTGTTGTTGCTGCTGTTGCTCCTGCTGCATGTTTTTGGAGGGAACCGGTGGAGGTTCCTGCGCCGCCTCGACCAGGAGCGACCATTCTTCCGGAACCGGAAGACCGTGCTCGAGTTCAGGCTGCTCGAGCGAAGCCTTTACCCGCACTGCAACTGAGAGCTCACTGGGGGTTTGTCCACGGAAAATTCCCCGGGTCGGCGGCACGTCGGCATAGTCGCGGCCAATTGCGGTGCGCACGTGGCGTTCGCCCGCCAGCAGACAATTTGTGGGATCAAACCCGACCCAGCCCAGGGGCGGCAAAAAGGCTTCGACCCAGGCGTGCGTCGCATCCACCACCGAGCGATCGTGGTCATGAGCGCTGCGATAGAGGTACCCACTGACGTAGCGGCAGGGGATTTTCAGTCGCCGTACCAGGGCAATCATGATGTGGGCGAAGTCCTGGCATACGCCCTGGCGGCTGGCGATGGCCTGGTCAATCGGTGAGTCTACTTTCGTGCTCCTGGGCACATATTCGAACCAGTCGTAGAGCCTCTGATTCAGCTCGCACAACAAACTCAGGGGATCGCCCCGCCGGCGAACTTCCAGCTGCCTGGCCAGTTCCAGCAAACCCGGCGTGGGCTGGGCGAACTCACTGGGAAGCAGCATCTCCCAATAATCCCCCATTTTCACCTGCGCATCGGCTTCGGCCCAGGTGTTCGGTGGCAAAGAAGCCGGAATCTCCAGCGACGGCTGCATATCGATCAGCGACTCGGCCACGATTACGAGATAGGAATGCTGCCCCGGAATGTCGAAATGATGAATGTTGTTGCCCAGGTGATCGCGGTAGGTAAACACCCGGCAGCGCGGGCTCACGGCAAGGTGAAACATGAGACAGCGCTGGTTGCCTTCGCTGCGCGGGTGCATCCGTGCTTCCAACACGCTCTCGCTTACTGGAGACGAGTAATGAAATTTTGTCAGATGCTGAATCGAGTAGAACATGAATCTCCGGTCGCCTATCCCGCCAGGGCTGTCTGGATCGAGTAATTCACGTAAACCTGGTAAATGGTCTCGTGGATGTCGCGGCACTGTCGCAGAATATCCTGCAGGTACGCGCCTACATCCTGGGAGAGGATTTCGGAGATCTGGCTGAAACCGAGCGAGGCCTGCAAACGCCCCGCGAGCCGGGTCAACTGGGTTCCCCTCCGCTTCCCGCTTTCGCTGTGAATGGCTTGCAGCGCGCCTTGCAGACAATCGACGGAATAGCGCACCGAGTGCGGGAATTCCGGGTTCAACAACAGGAATTCGATGATCTGGTCCGGACTGATATCTGCGGTGTAGACCTTGCAGTAAGCTTCAAACGCCGTGCACGACCGCAGCAGTCCAATCCATTCCAGGTACTCGGCGGCCTCGGGCGTTTGATCGGGATGGCCCCAGAATTCACGATGATACAAGCCCAGCAGCGTGACCATGGAGCAGGCGCGCTCCATGTAGCGCCCCACCTGGATAAAGTGCCAGCCCTCGCCGTGGCTCATGGTCGAATCAGTCACGCCCTGGATCAGGTGCACGCCTTCGATCATGGCCAGCAGAAACTCCGAAGGCAGCACGTCATCGGTGGCCTCCTGTTTGTGCCGGTTCACCTGGTGAAAAAGACGGTTGAGCCTCTGCCACTGGTCCGAGCTGATCTCCTCTCGCACCTGACGCGCGTTTTCGCGGGCCGCCGCCATGCAGGCGGTAATCGAAGAACGGTTTCCCAGATCGAAGGTGAGGATTCTTGCCACCTGGTAAGCGTTGCCACCCCACTCGGTGCGGGACGGACTTCCCAGCGCCGCCAAAACCCGCCGCCAGCGCCGGTCCGCGCTGGCCGGCGACTCGTCCAGCATGAGGTTCAGATTGACGTCGAGCAGGCGAGCGGCGTGTTCCGCCCGCTCCAGATAGCGGCTCATCCAATAAAGATTGTCAGCGACCCGAGAGAGCATGGCTTATTGGTTCAACACCCAGGTGTCTTTGCTGCCGCCGCCCTGCGACGAATTCACTACCAGCGATCCCCGGCGCAGGGCAACCCGCGTAAGTCCGCCAGGAACGATCGTCACTTTATCTCCAAACAGCACGTAGGGACGCAAGTCCACATGCCGGGGCTGCAGCGTGTCATCGATAAAACACGGCGCCCGGGAAAAGGTGATGGTAGGTTGCGCGATGTAATTTCGCGGATCGGCGATGATGCGTTCGCGAAAGTCCTGACGCTCGGCGTTGGTACTCTGGGGCCCGATCAGCATGCCATAGCCGCCCGATTCTCCCACCGCCTTGACCACCAGCTTGTCCAGATTCGCCAGAACGTGGTCACGCTGTACCGGATCGTTCAGCAAATAGGTCTCAACGTTATTCAGGATCGGATCTTCGTCGAGGTAGTACTTGATGATCTTGGGCACGTAGGCATAGAGCGCTTTGTCATCGGCCACACCCGTGCCGAACGCGTTGGCCAGAGTCACGTTCCCGGCGCGATACGCATTGAAAAGCCCCGACACGCCCAGCACGGAATCGGACCGAAAAGCCAGGGGATCGATAAAGTCGTCATCCACGCGCCGGTAGATCACATCGACGCGCCGCAGGCCGCTGGTAGTCCGCATGTAGACGACGTTGTCATGGGTAACAAGATCGCGGCCTTCGACCAGCTCAATTCCCATCTGCCGGGCCAGATAGGCGTGTTCGAAGTATGCTGAGTTGAACACGCCCGGGCTGAGCAGCACGATGGTTGGCTCCGGCCGTCCTTCCGGCGAAAGCGATCGCAGCGTGCTCAACAGAGCCTGGGTGTAATGCTCGATGGGGCGGACGCCCTGGCGGCGAAACAGGCTGGGAAAAATGCGCTTCATCACCCGGCGGTTGGTCAACATATAGGAGACGCCGCTGGGCACGCGCAGATTGTCTTCGAGAACCACAAACTCGCCACCCGGCATCCGGATCAGGTCAGACCCGACCACGGCCACGTAAATATTGCGCGGCACCTGCAGGCCGCGCATCTGCCGCCGGAAATGCCTGCAGCTGTAAACGATTTCGCGGGGCACGATGCCGTCCGAAAGAATGCGGCCTTCATGATAAATATCCCGCAAAAAAAGGTTGAGCGCTGTGATGCGCTGGGTCAGCCCGCGTTCGATGAGACTCCATTCTGCACTGGTAATCAGGCGCGGCAGAAGATCATAAGGAAAGATCTTCTCGGTTCCTTCCTCGCGCCCGTAGACGGTGAACGTAATTCCCTGATTCAGAAATGCCAGGTCCGCGGAGTGCTTGCGGCGACGGATCTCCTCGGCAGGCAGCGAAGAAAATGTCTCTAACAGAGGAGCGTAGTGGGGGCGAGGTTTGCCCGGGCTTTCAAACGTCTCGTCAAAGGCATCGTCGACGAGATAATTCTGCAGAACCGGGTGGTCGAAGCGGCTGATTTCCGCCAAACCCATGGCGAAGTATAAGGTGAGCCTTCCGCGGAGGCAATAGTAGGGGGCGCGCGCTCGGCGTTTTTTTCCATACGACGGGCCCGAGCCGCCGGGACTAACCGCAAGACAATGGACTTAGGGGAGATCAACGCAGCTTTATCGATAGCCGGCATCGGCAAAATAGTGGCCTGATGGCCAGAGAATTATCGTCAGGCGCACACCGCGGACCGCTGGTCGGGGGCCGAACTGGAAAAGCAAAATGGCGCTATCCTCAGCCGTTACGTCCTAATAGACTGCTACCGAAACGAAGAGTCTCTTATCAAACTTGAATGCAGCTTGTTTCTGACAGAGTGCATCCTAGACCCTCGACTCAAACGGGAGACATCCAAGGAGTGAACAATATGATTGGTTTCTCCGTGAACGGCAAACAAGTCAACCTGGACGTTGATCCTTCCACTCCGCTGTTATGGGTTATCCGCGACAACCTGCAGCTTACCGGCACAAAGTATGGCTGCGGAATGGCGCAGTGTGGCGCATGCACGGTGCACATTGAGGGCGAGGCGGTGCGCTCGTGCGTGGCGCCGGTCTCGCGTGCGGCCGGCAAATCGGTCACCACAATTGAAGGCCTCTCTTCCGGCCTGAGCCATCCCTTGCAGCGCGCCTGGCTGGAGGAGGATGTGCCGCAGTGCGGATATTGCCAGTCGGGACAGCTCATGAGCGCCGCGGTACTGCTGCGGGAGAAGCCGCAGCCCACGGATGAAGACATCGATGAGGCGATGAGCGGCAATATCTGCCGCTGCGGGACCTATCCCCGCATTCGAAGAGCCATCCACCGGGCTGCCGGTCTGGCGGCGAAGGGAGGTGCTTAATGAGCGCTCGCGCCATCGAGAAAGAGCGTGGTCACGTGGGCATGCCCCGCCGCGAGTTCCTGAAATTTTCCGTGGCCGCGAGCGGCGGCTTGCTGATCGGATTCTATCTTCCCGGAATCAGCCCACAGGCGTCGGCGCAAGCGTCCGAAAACGCATTCATGCCCAACGCCTTTGTGCGCATCGGAACGGACGAACGCATCACCGTGATCGTGAACCACTCCGAGATGGGACAAGGCGTCTATACATCGTTGCCTACGCTGCTCGCCGACGAACTCGACGCCGACTGGTCGAAGGTGGGATTTGAGCCGGCTCCGGTCGATCCAAAATACAATCACCCGGTCTTCGGCATGCAGATGACCGGCGGAAGCTCCAGTGTGTGGTCTGGCCTGCAGCAGTTTCGGCAGGCTGGCGCTGCCGCCCGCGCCATGCTGGTCGCGGCCGCGGCGCAACGATGGAAAGTAGACGCCGCCTCATGCCACACCCAGTCGGGAGCGGTCTTCGACTCTGGGCAGCGAAAATTGACTTACGGACAACTGGCCGCCGATGCGGCCAAGCTGCCTCCGCCCGAGCATGTCCAGCTGAAAGATCCCAAGGACTTCACTTTGATCGGCAAGCCCATCAAGCGCCTCGACACTCCCGTAAAGCTGAATGGCCAGGCGGTCTTCGGCCTCGATGTAAATCTGCCGGGCATGCTGATTGCCGTCGTCGCCCGGCCTCCAATTTTTGGCGCGAAGATACGGAGCTTTGACGATTCCAAAGCGCGCTCCATGGCGGGGGTGCGCAAAATTGCGCAGATCCCTTCAGGAATCGCCGTGGTGGCCGACACTTTCTGGCAGGCCAAGGTGGCGCGCGACGCGCTTGGCGTGCAATGGGACGACGGGCCCATGCACAACTTCAACACCCGCGACCTGATGCAGCAATTTCACGAGCGGGCAACGACGCCCGGTGTGAGCGTACGAAAGGAAGGCGACGCAGCCGGTGCGTTGGCCGGTGCCAGCAAACATCTCGAGGCGGTTTATGAGGCTCCCTATCTTTCGCACATGATGATGGAGCCGCTGAATTGCGTGGTGGACCTGCGCCCGGATTCCTGCGAAGTCTGGACGGGCTCGCAGTTTCAAACCGTTGACCGCAATAACGCCGCCAAGACTGCCGGGCTGCCGGATAACAAGGTGCAGCTGCACACTACTTTTCTGGGTGGAGGCTTTGGCCGGCGCGCCAACCCGCGCTCGGACTTTGTGGTCGAAGCGGTCGAGGTCGCCAAGGCGATCGGCGCACCCGCAAAGGTGAAAGTGGTGTGGACCCGCGAGGACGATATGCAAGGCGGCTGGTATCGCCCGGCATTTCTGCATGCCATCCAGAGCGGCATCGATGGCAGCGGCAACCCCGTAAGTTGGATGTCACGCTCAGTGGGCCAGTCGATCATGGCGGGAACGCCGTTCGAAGGCATGATGAAGGGGAAGCCTTATGACCCAGCATCGGTCGAGGGCATTGACGATCTGCCCTACGCAATTCCTAACCTTTCCATCGAGTCTCACCAGGTGGATGTGAATGTACCGGTGCAATGGCTGCGTTCCGTAGGGCACTCTCATACCGCGTTTGCCGTCGAGTGCTTCATGGACGAACTTGCCGGCCTTGCGCAAAAGGATCCTTACCAGTTCCGGCGGGAACTGCTGTTGAAGCAACCCAGGTATCTGGCCGTTCTGGATCTGGCGGCGCAGAAAGGGGGATGGGGCAAGCCGCTGCCCACGGGAGTAGGCCGCGGCATCGCCGTTCACTTTGCCTTTGGCAGTTACTCCGCTCACGTGGCTGAAGTGTCCGTCACCGACGGCAGAATCAAGGTGCATCGCATGGTGTGCGCCATCGACTGCGGCCAATATGTGAACCCGGGCATCATCGCTGCGCAAACCGAAGGCGGAGCGATCTTCGGCGCCTCGGCCGCGCTCTTTCAGGAGCTCACCTTCGAAAACGGTCGGCTGCAGCAAACCAATTTCAATACCTTTCCGGTGATGCGCATGAATGAGTGTCCGGAAATCGAAACTCACATCGTCCAGAACAACGAGAAGGCCGGCGGGATCGGAGAACCGGGGGTGCCTTGCGCCGCCCCGGCGATCGCCAACGCGGTGTTCGCGGTCACCGGAAAAAGGCTTCGGCGCATGCCCTTCCGCATGACGGAGGCTGTATGAAACGCTTCCCTGGCATGTTTCTGGCCCTTAGCGCCCTGTTGTGGCTCTCCCACCCGGTTGCGGCGGCCGGACCGCCGCCGAGTAAGAATGCAACTCCCGCCCCTGCCGCCAGGGACGATGGGTCGCTGTTCACGGCATTTGTCCCCGTCCTGCGGCACCCTCGATGCATGAACTGCCACTCGACAGGAGACTTTCCACGGCAAGGCGATGACGGTCATCCGCACGCCATGAATGTGCGGCGCGGCCCCGAGGGTCACGGAGTAACGGCTGAAAAATGCAGCACCTGTCATCAGGACCATAATCTCGCGGGCGCGCATCTGCCTCCCGGCGCGCCTCGTTGGGGCTTGCCTCCGGCGGATATGCCCATGATCTGGCAAGGCCTGACCGACGGGCAGATTTGCCGCTCAATCAAGGATCCAAAGCAGAACAGGAACCGCAATCTGGAACAGTTGGTCGAGCACCTCACGCAGGACAAATTGGTGATGTGGGCGTGGAATCCGGGTGAAGGACGAACTCCGGTGCCCATGCCCCACGACGAGTTCGCGGCCAAGGTAAAACAGTGGCAGGCGGCCGGCGCCCCCTGTCCCTGAGGGCCGGACAAAACATCAATTGTCTAGCTCGCGCTTCAGCGCTTGGCTTTGCAGAAATCGGCAACCGCAAACACCACTCCATTACGCTCGATGGCTCCGGCTCCAATCGTATCCATGTCGGCGTCGAGGAGATTGGCGCGGTGATTGGGAGAGTGCATCCACTGCTCGCTGATATTCTCTGCGTTAGGACCTGCCGCCACATTCTCCGACAGCCAGCTGAAGCGGGCGCCGGCTCGCGTGGCCCGGCTGGGAAGACTCGGCTCCCCAGGGAATCCATGGGAAAGCGACTTCTGCGCCGCCATGGCCTCCGCATGCTGGCGGGCAGCATTGGCCAGCGCATTGTCCCACTTCAAAGAAGGCAGGCCATTGGCCGCACGCTTTCGGTTAATGGCCTGGAAGAGCTGCCGGTCGGCAGCTTCGTCTTTCGGCTGGGCCATCGCCGATGTCCATGAAAACACTCCACCAATCGTCAGAATTGCGACCAGGAAGGTCTTCGAAATAATAGTCATTATGTCTCCCGAAAATTAGGTTTTGACCTGTCTATTGTGATGCCCGGCCCGCGCCTCTCCCATCCCCCGATCGTGCCCGGGCGGCACACGCCAGTCGAGCACCTTCTGTAACCTTGGCTACATCGAATGCTATGTTTGACTTCCAGCGGGTTGACCCCTAGATTGGAAGAAGGGCTCTTCGAGCCCGGTTGTGTGTTGTTTGTTCTTTGCAGGCCAATCCCACCAGTGGGGGCGTCACGGCTTCGACGGAGATGCTTGCGGCCAAGAGGCATGCCGGGGTCCACACACCCGTAATCGCGTGGAAAATGATAATTGCCAATCAAGAAATGGCATACGCAGCCTAA
>JBOGLC010000151.1:0-4802 GCA_050746005.1 Terriglobales bacterium | reverse complement strand
CAGCGTTGATTCTGAGCCAGGATCAAACTCTCATTTGAAACCTGTCGTCTGCCGACGGGTAGTTGGCAGACTGCCACCACGCCCTCGAAGAGGCATGGTGGATCTATCTTGTGAGATCGCTCGGATTCGAACCCGAGCCTTCCTCTCACGACTGGCACGTTCAACCTAGTTGTCAAAGAACCGATCCGCTACCGCCTGAGCGGGCGCTTTCAGTTCAGAGCAAATCTGCGCTCACGCGAGCGAGTCGCGATCACACAAATCTGCCTGTCCTCGAAACTTGTACAAACTACGCGTTCGACGCGGCCACTGTCAACCCGTTGCGACCACAGGATTTCCACCTGTTTTCCACATCCGGGGAGCTCGGAACTCTTCTACTCTTCTTCTACGAGTTCTACGAGGAGCTGTCGGGCACGCGACAAAACGCATCTTCCAGCCCGCACTCATGCCCTTTCGGCACAAGCCGAGGCGGAAGACCATTCGTTTGATAAAAGATCACCTGGAGGTTTCTGCGAACAACGCATTCAACCCTTCGAGGAACCTTGTCCCCGAATGAAGCCCCGTGGCCGGGACCAATTTGCAGGAATTACCTGTATTCAGTTAGATGCCGGACGAGCGACGAGAGTTTCACAAAATACGCCCGGCTAGCCACACACACTGCTCTCGGTGAATTGTTTATATCAGATGAATGCCGAAAAGCGCAAGGGGATGTTTACGGAGTTGGCTCCGCCCTCTGAGTTTTCGCAATGTGCCGGGCGCATTCGCCACCTCCGACCTGTCATCCCGAGCGTAGCCGAGGGACCTTGAGTTTTTTCCCTGCATTGTGCGCTTCTTTTGACGGGTACGACATTTTCTGGCGGGTCGCGCTGAACGCAAGGTCCCTCGGCTACGCTCGGGATGACAGGTTTATTTTAGACGCCTTGCGCCTTGAGATTTTCGCTGGCGTACCAGTCTGCGGCCAGATCCTGGAACTTGGGGTTCACTCTGGCGATGAGCCACAGTTCTTTCTCTCTCCGCCAGTTCTTTAGTCGCTTCTCACGAGCGATGGCTTTGTGCACCTCATCGGTGCTCTCCCAGTACACCAGGCGGACGGCGTCGTAGGCGCCGCTGAACCCCTCGCCTTCCTGCGTTTTGTGCTGGAAGACGCGGCGGTGAAGGTTGTTGGTCATCCCGATGTAGAGTGCGCGCCGCGAGCTGCTCTGCATGATGTACACGTAATAGTGATGTTCCCGCATTGAGCACCTCACACCCTGTCATCCCGAGCGAAGTCGAGGGACCTTCGTTTCGGCGTTGAATTGTGCACTCGAAGGAGAGAGCAGGTCTGTGATGGATGTCACACTTTCCGGTGACGCATGCGCAACACAAGGTCCCTCGACTGCGCTCGGGATGACAGGTCCGCCGATGACCTACTTCGGCGCCGGCAAGCGCCACACCAGCGTCACCACCAGCGCCACCGCAATTCCAAGCGACACTTCCACAAAGCGATGATAGGCGACAACCCAGGGCGGCCTGGCGTGCGCAATCAGCAGGACGATGGTCAGCGTGATCGCGGCAAAGCGATAGGCACTGCCCAGGCGCAGAAGCGCGGAGAAGATTCCGCACAGCAGGATGCCGGCTCCGTACACCATCCAATTGGCACGGAAGAAAGTGGCGATCAGGGCGCCCAAGATCGCGCCCAGGGCGGTCCCAACGAAGCGCTGCCAGGCGAGCGCCATGGGGTCGGTCACCGAAAGCAGGATCACGATGGTTGAAATCGGGGCCCAGTAAAATTCCGGAAGCTTTAGGGTGCGCGCCAGCAACATTGATCCGACCGCCGCGACGGCGGTCCGGGCCGAATGCAGGAGAGCTGCGCGGTCGAGTACCGGGCGGGTTGCCCCTTTGATCATACGAGCGGCTAATTGTAACCTGCGTGGGTGGACGGGTCGGGAGACTTTCCCTGCACGGACCGCGGTGGCTAGTGAAATTCCAGTGTGATCAGCCTGGCATTCTGCTTTCCCACGTTCGTCAATGCGTGGGTGAAGCCGCCTTTTACCCAGGTGACGTCTCCAGCTTTAAGTTGAATCTGCGATGGGCGCTGGCCTGCAACATCGCTGCGCAAATCGAGATCGGTGACCGCAACGAGAAGATACGGGCCGGCATGATGGTGGCTGGGCAAGACGCCGCCGGGCTGTAACGCAAGCTCGGAGGCGCGCGCGCCGTCCTTCACGAAGAGGATGTCGCGGGTGCCCCCGTTCAGGATGTGCAGGCCTCGTTCTTCATCCCATTTGGGCAGCGGGGACTTATGCGCTTTCTTGTCCTGCAGGAGTTCGATGGTGATGTTGCGGAAGGGCTGGTCGGAGAGATTCCTGGCAATGTGGGCGAAGCCGCCGGGGATAAAGCGGGTCTCGCCGTCCTGCAGGGTGAGCTTGGCCGGCGCTTTTCCGGCAACGTCGTTTTCTACCTGCGACGGACCCAGGGTGACGAAGATGTAGTCGTGACGGTGATGGTGCATCAGGGTGGCGGCGTGGGGTGCGACTTCCACCTTGAACACGCGCACGTACTGGTTTTGCAGCACGAGATGGTGGCCGGGCTCGGCGGTGATCTCGACTTCAGAAGCAGTTTGCGCTGAGAGAACAACGGCCAACAGCAGTACAACGGAAAGAGCGAGAGGGCTGCGCATGAGGCGCGATTCTAGCATTTTGAGGCGGCTTGTTTTCCGGCACTGATGGCGGGATCATCCCGATTGAACCACGAAGTACGCAGGGGGACATGGCGTAGCGCCCTGATATCGGGCCAGGGTTTAGACTGGGTCTGCATGAGCGATCTGGGAAGAATATTGGTACTGGCCGGCGTTATCGCCATTATCGCGGGCGGGGCACTCATGCTGGCGGGACGGGCCAACATTCCGCTGGGGCGGCTTCCCGGGGACATCGTTTATCGCGGCAAAAACACCACTTTTTATTTTCCACTGGTGACCTCTCTGCTGGTGAGCGTGGTGCTCTCGGTGGTGTTGTACGTGATCGGCAGGATGCGGCACTAGCATGGCGTCGACAGATCAGCTCGGATTCAGCTTCAAGCCTCCCGATCGCCGCATATGGACGGTGCGCGATCTGGTGGCTGCGGTGCGCACACACATTGAACGCGAGTATGGCGACACCTGGGTGGAAGGCGAGATCTCGAACTTCCGGGCGCATGACTCGGGGCATTTGTATTTCACCCTGAAAGATCGGGATTCGCAGATTCGAGCGGTCATGTTCCGGTCGCAGGCGCGGCTGCTGCGCTTTCGTCCCGAGAACGGAATGCAGGTGGTGGTCCGCGGGCGAGTCACCATCTACGAGGATCGCGGCGAACTGCAGATCTCGGCTGAGTACCTTGAGCCGAAAGGCGCCGGAGCGTTGCAAGTGGCGTTCGAGCAGCTCAAGGCGAAACTCGAAGCGGAAGGATTGTTCGACGCGGGCCGCAAGAAGACGATCCCGACTTTGCCGCGGCGAATCGGGATTGTGACCTCGCCGCAGGCGGCTGCCTTGCGCGACATTCTCAACATTCTGCTGCGGCGCCACCACACTGCCGGGGTTTTGATATTTCCCGCGCAGGTGCAGGGCGATGCGGCCAGCGCCGAAGTCAGCGCGGGCGTTCGCTACTTCAATAAGACGCGCTGCGTGGACGTGATCATCGTGGCCCGCGGTGGAGGTTCAGCCGAGGATCTGGCTGCTTTCAACAACGAGGCTCTGGCCCGGGTGGTGGCGGGGTCTGAGATTCCCGTGATCTCCGCAGTGGGCCATGAGACCGACTTCACCATTATTGATTTTGTCGCCGACCTGCGCGCCCCGACTCCTTCGGCCGCCGCCGAGCTGGTGATTCGCTCCCGGCAGGAAGTGGAGGACCAGGCCGAAGGACTGCGGCAGCGCCTGGTTCGCGCCCTGCGCTACCGGCTGCTGATGGGACGGCAGGCGCTCACGGAACTGGCGCAGCACGGAGCGTTTGCGCGCATGACGGAGGTCATCAACCGGCGTCAGCAGAAGCTCGATGATTTGAAGAACCGTATGGACCGGGCCGAGCGGCAGATTCTGGAACAGCAGCGGCGGCGGCTGGAACTGGCGGCGGCTGCGGTGCGACACTACGACGTGCGCCGCATGCTCGGCGCCATTCGCGGTGAACTCGACTCCCGGGTGGCCGCACTCGCGGCATCAGCGCGCACCCTGCTGCTGCGGCAGAGCGGCAAACTGAATCAGCTCGTGGGACAACTGGAGGCGCTCTCTCCGCTGGCGATTCTCGATCGCGGGTATGCCCTGGTGTTCAATTCCTCAGGGGCGCTGTTGAAAGATGCGGCACGGGTGAAGCCCGGCGAGGAGATTTCCGCCCGTCTGGCGAAAGGTACGGTAACCGCGACCGTGAGCCAGCGCACACAAAAGTAGAACCTTGTGGGACGGATACTCTTGTCCGCCCCCTTTTGACCAGGACCCAATTCCGAGCGCGCTTGGCTTCAGTGTGGCCGCCCAGCCCAAGATCTGAATCGAAGTCAGAGTCAAATCCAAAGGCGGGAGAACAGGAGTGTCCGCCCCACCGACACAGTTCTTTACAAAGCCTTTACTTCGATAAAGATAGCCGGGATAATGTGACCCTGGATTACAATTGATTTTGTCGCCACTCAGATCAGGTCAATATTTGGAAAGGGATGCTGGTGAAGGATTTCGCGGCGCCGTGGCCACGCCTGTCGGTGATTTCGGTCGTCGACATTCTGCTGGTCGCCGTCATCATTTACGAACTGCTTGCGCTCATCAAGGGCACGCGCGCCGCCTACATGCTGGTGGGCGTGGCGGGGCTGG